>JAFWOP010000142.1 GCA_017545365.1 Bacteroidales bacterium | reverse complement strand
GTGCCGCGTTCTTGGATTTAGCTTTTCCCCTCCAGAACGCGGCACGCCGCGTCCCTACATCATAAGAGTATATAATTACCTTGTTACTTTGCATAGATGTTCATCTGGCATTGTCGGCAATCGAACTCCAGGCGGAACTCGCGGCCGTCGCCCAAGCGAAGGGTGAGCGGCTCGCGCCAAGTGGGTTTCCGGCCGCCATGCTTCACACAATAGCCCAGCGTGTAGCGCAGGCAGTAGCGGCATTGCATCAACATCGCATCAGAGGGCCGCGACAACTCGAGCGCCGGAGCCAAGTCCCTTACGCCTTGCGACTGATAGAACTCCTTCGACTGCTCGTTGGCTATATTATATAAGTAAGGTCGCGAATAGGGCGGCACGGGAACGGACTCAGCGGACACCGGCTGTTCTTCCGACACGCCGGTCTGCATGGCCGTCTGCCGCTCCATGAGTTTACTTACGACTTGTCGCCGCAGCTCCGAAAGCTGGCTTGCCCTGACGAAGACGTTGAAGCCTTCAGGGATGTCGACACCATCGCAAACGAAAGGCGTATTGCCCAGCTTCGACAACTCCTTGGCGATGTATTCGCCCTGCGGCTTTTGTGCCAGTGTGCCCAGGTCGGCAGGCATCCGCACCGATGCTTGTGCAAAGCCCGTATCGGCCGTGAGTTGCAGTCCCCCACCCTCTTCAGCAAACGTTGCCAGCTGCATCCGCACAGGCATACGCCGCTCGGCAGTCTTGCCAGCCATGAGCCGTTCGAAGACCACGTCGTTGTTTCGATAGAGCGCCATGCCGGGTCGCAAACCCTCGGGCATGCGCAAGGGATAGAGGCGGTTGCCCACAGCACGGTTTACGCGGAAGCCAGTTAGTTGATAATTAATAATGGATAATTTATAATTCTTTCCCCGCTGTAGCTCTGAAAGCGGCATAGCCGAGCGTTGATTACCCTTGACGGCAGTTTGGTCCACACTCCTTTCCTCCTTAAAGAAACACAGGCCATCGCCATTGGCGAAAGCGGCAGTGCCTGCAACGGTGAACGAGTCGCAACGCACCTCTTTCACCTTGCCCACATACTCGCCGAGGGCCTTGGGGGTATCGAAGGAGGCGATGTCGCGTTGGCGACCTTGCAGCGAGCCGTGTTCGTCGCGATGGGCGTGCAGGAAATAATCTGTAAAACCGCGATTGAAGGTCTTGCGCAGGTCGGGTTTGAAAGCATAGGTGACGCGGCCTTGTGAGACGCGCCGGTAGTCGGTGGGGCGTTTGGCACAAAGGGCGTCGAGGCGCTGACTATAAGCGGCGACGACGTTTTTCACATAGGCGACATCCTTCAACCTTCCCTCTATCTTGAACGACACCGCTCCGGCATCGGCCAATTCTTCCAGCGAGTCTATGCGACACATGTCCTTCAGCGACAGCAAATGGCGCTGATGCTCAATCTCACGACCGTCGGCATCCAACAGGTCGTACTTCATCCGACACATCTGGGCACATTCGCCACGATTGGCCGACCGACCCAGACAGTACTGCGACATGTAGCATTGTCCGCTATAGCTCACACACAACGCTCCATGCACAAACACCTCGAGCTCCACATCGGGCACCTGCCGATGAATCTCGCTAATCTCCTCCAACGAAAGCTCACGTGCCAAAACCACACGGCGGAAGCCAAGTGATTGCAACCAGCGCACCTTCTCGGGAGTGCGGTTGTCGGTTTGCGTGGAGGCGTGAAGACCCACCCCCGAGAGACCCACCCCCCTACCCCTCCCTGTATGGAGGGGAGTAATATGCTTTTCTTGCTGCAAAGGGTAATCACTCCCCTCCCTCACAGGGAGGGGCTGGGGGGTGGGTCTTAGCCCCATATCCTGTACGAGCAGGGCATCGACGCCGGCGGCCTGCAAGTCGCTGATGAGTTGGAAGGTGTCGTCGAGTTCCGAGTCGTAGATGATGGTATTAACGGTGACGTAGACTTTAGCGCCAAACTGATGGGCGTAGCGGCAAAGCGTCGCGATGTCGTCAACAGAATTACCTGCAGCGGCACGGGCACCGAAGCGCGGAGCTCCGATGTAGACAGCATCTGCACCATGTTCGATGGCGGCGATGCCACATTCCAGATTCTTGGCCGGTGCCAACAGTTCAAGCGACGTCATTTCGTTATTTGCGATGAGTGTTTCGACCTATCATGTTATTGGCGTCCCTCCCACCGTAGGGGCAGACCCCCGTGTCGGCCCGAGAAAATACTATAGATTGGTGTTCGGGCAGACACGGGGGTCTGCCCCTACGGTTCATCGCGGACCATTCGGGGTGTTACTTAATCTCCTCGATATTATACGGGGTCTCCTGATAGACGTAGTAGTTAATCCAATTGGAGAACAGCAGGTTGCCATGGGCGCGCCACGACACCAGCGGCCCCTGTGCGGGGTCGTCGTGGCGGTAGTAGTTCTTGGGTACTCCCACGTCGGTGCGTCCCAACGCCATGTCGCGCCGATACTCCTTGTCGAGTGTGTCGGCGGCATACTCCAAGTGTCCCGTGATAAAGAACTCACGACCGCCGCGCGCCATCACCATCGAAACGCCGCAGTCGTCACCTTCGGCGAGCAACGTCAGCCGCCTATCGGCCACGATGTCAGCACGTCGTATCTCCGTATGGCGGCTATGAGGCATCATAAACACATCGTCGAAGCCACGGAAGATGGGCACCGGCTCTGGGATGGCCCGCTGCGGGAAGATGCCGAACATCTTCTTCGCAAGCGGGTATTTCGGAATGCCGTAGTGATAGTAAAGCCCTGCCTGTGCCGCCCAACAGATATACAACGTCGACGTGACGTGCGTCTTCGCCCATTCGAAGATGGTCGTGATCTCGTCCCAATACGTCACCTCCTCGAAGTCCATTTGCTCCACTGGCGCACCGGTGATAATCATTCCGTCGAACTTCTCACGCGAGAGTGTCTCGAAGTCCTTATAGAACATCATCATGTGCTCAATGGGCGTGTTCTTCGGCGTGTGGCTCTTCAGCTTCATGAACGCAATGTCCATCTGCAGCGGCGTGTTCGAGAGCAGACGCACGAGGTCGGTCTCGGTGGTGATCTTCAGCGGCATCAGGTTCAAAATGACAATGCGCAAGGGTCGGATGTCCTGCGAGTGAGCTCGCGTGGCATCCATCACGAAGATGTTTTCCTGCTTCAGCAGATCGATGGCCGGCAATCGGTCAGGCAGTCTAAGTGGCATAGTTTTCAATGCCCCCTAAAAAAGGGGGTTGGGGGTCTTTATCGCCCCCTATAACAGGGGGTCTTGTGTTACTTCTATCATATACTCAAGCCCTACTAACACAAGGGGATGGGGGTGATTACTCGAAACCCCCAACCCCCTATGTTAGGGGGCAAGATTCTTACCAAAGGTCCAGACGCTGCTCCTTCGGCAGATACATCTTGTCGCCGGGCTTCACGCCGAAGGCTTCGTACCACATGTCGATGTGCGGCAGAGCACCGTTCACGCGCCACTCGCCGAGTGAGTGTGGGTCGTTCTTCACGCGCTGGCGAATCTCCTGCTCGGTGATGTTCTGTCCCCAGACGCCAGCATAGGCGATGAAGAAGCGCTGGTCAGCAGTAAAGCCGTCCTTCACCTTCAGCGGCTTCTTAGCCGTTGCATTCTTGTAAGCATACCAAGCCACCTGCAGACCACCGTGGTCGGCGAGGTTTTCGCCCAGCGTCAGTCGGCCGTTGCTCTTCAGGCCGGGCAGTACCTCGATGGCCGAGAAGAAGCGGTCGTAGAGGTCGGCACGCTCGTTGAAGCCTGCTGCGTCGCTGGCTGTCCACCAATCGTGCATGTTACCCGTGGAGTCGAACTGACGGCCCTGGTCGTCGAATCCGTGTGTCATCTCATGACCGATGACCACGCCGATGGCACCGTAGTTGAATGCCTCGTCGGCCTTCGGGTCGAAGAACGGATATTGCAGGATGCCTGCGGGGAAGCAAATCTCATTGGTCGTGGGGTTGTAGTAGGCGTTCACCGTCTGCGGTGTCATGTGCCACTCATCACGGTCAACGGGCTTGCCAGCCTTCTCGTCGATGTGCTTCATGAGATACCAGTGGCGCACAGCCAGCATGTTCTCATAGTACGACTTCGACGGGTCGATCTCCAGCTTCGAATAGTCGGTCCACTTGTTAGGATAGCCAATCTTCACATAGAACGTATTCAACTTCTGATGGGCATTCTGCTTCGTGGAGTCACCCATCCACTTCTGTGCATCGATGCGTTCGCCGAGGGCAATCTGCAAATTGCGCACCAGCGTCTCCATCTGTTTCTTCGATGTGGCGGGGAAGTAGCGCTCGCAGTACATCTTGCCAAGAGCCTCACCCATGGCACCCTGCACGGCGTTCGTGGCGCGGCGCCACAGCGGATAGTCCTGCTGGCGACCGGTCATCGTGCGACCGAAGAAGTCGAAGTTGGCCTCGCGAATCTCGTCGCTCAACATATTGGCAGCACCCGAGATGACGTCCCACTCCATATAGGCGCGCAGGTCGTCGGCGGTCATGGCAGTGAGCAACTTGTCGACGCCCTCCATGAACTTAGGCTGACCAACGATGATCTCCTGCAGGTACTCGCTCTTCACGCCCTGGGCATTCGCCATCTCCTCAAAAAGGATGTTCGGGGCGAGGGCCTTCAGCTCAGCAAGCGTCATCTTATTGTAGTTGGCCTGCGGGTCGCGCAGCTCGGTGCGGCTCTTCGAAATCAGGGCCAGCGACGTCTCAAAACGGAAGATGGCATCGCGCTTTGCCTCTGCTTGCTCCTTCGTGAAGCCGAAGAGCTGGAACATACGGGCGATGTGCTCCTTGTAGGCCTCGCGAATCTTCACCGTT
>JAFWOP010000141.1 GCA_017545365.1 Bacteroidales bacterium | reverse complement strand
CATCAACAACAAAATCAAAACCCTCAAGCGCATGGCTTACGGTTTTCGTGACGAACACTATTTCAAACTTCGGCTACTCGCCTTACATGACTTCAAGGTCGCTTGATGGCTTGGTCCACCTAAGCAAAAATCGGATGAACCATTTTTTTCCAATCTTTCCCATTGTCGCGTCCCTGCGGGACGCTGAGTAGTAGGGTTTTCGTTGACCCCACACTGCGTTCCTTGTGTGGGGTTATTGAAATTCAGCATCTTCGATGCTGTTAAAAATCAGTCTTTTATCAAACTAGAGCCTTAAAGATTTGAGGTTATTTTGTTTGTTGTTCTGTCTAAATTGTAATTCATAATTGCATCTTCTTCCTCTTTACTGCCTGAGTGGAAGATGCCTATCTGATGTTCTGCGAAAGAGATAACGACTATTTCGAGTATGCTATCTTTATTTTGAGATGAAAGAATAATTCTTTTTTCGGGTTCATTCTTGGGTGACCGCCACACCCAGATGTTAAACTCTGACGATTCTTTAACGGTTTCGAGAACTTCGGTTGGCAGACCAAACGCATCAATCATAAAAGCCCAGCCCGCGCTGTCGGTGGCGCGGAGGAGGGTGACGTCGACCCCTAGGGTGTCGTTGATGGGGAAGCCTTTCACAAAGGCGGCCTCCACCCCTTCGACATGGGCATAGCGGCGGTAGACCTCGCTGCACTGGCTTTCGGGCAGCGTGCGATGACATTGCTTGAGCGCAAAGGCCGCAGCTACAGCCAAGCCACACAGTAAGAGCCACACTAATAGGTCTGTTTTTTTCATGCCAGATAAGTTTTGCTTAGAGTATTGAGGACCATGGCAACGCTGTCGAGTGTTTGGTTATAGTCATAGGAGGCCATGGGACGAAGAGGGGGATCGGAAGAGGGTGGCGCAAGGGTATAGGTGGCTACAAACAGCAGCGTGGCGACACTGGCGGCGGGCAGGAAACGGCGAGGCCAAGAGCGGTAGGTGGGTGTGAAGGGCAAGGAACGCGCAGAGGTGGCCTGTCGGACGGCACGGCTAATAAGGCTGTCCAACTCCTCGGGACTGTAAGGACAACGGGCGTTCTGCATGGCTTCGGCACGGCGGGCCAACAGGGTTTCAAACGGAGTTTTCATATTGTTGTTTTATTTTTTTGATGGCACGTGAATATCTGTGGGATACGGCAGTGGTGGTCATGTCCATGACCACGGCGGTTTCCTGGAAGGTGTAGCCGTCGAGGGTACGGCGGACAATGAGGCTGTTGGTGTCGCCCAGCTGCTCGACCAGCTCCATAAAGTAACGGTAGTCCTCGTGCAGGTTGAAGTCGCTAACGGCGTCGGCTTCGTTTTCTTGTATCATCGGGAGGTTGGGGAGGTTGGACTTCTTGCGGCGGAGCATGAGCATGGTGTTGGTGGCCACTTGGTAGACGTACCGCCGTTCGCAGTCGCTGTTGCGCAAGGAGTCGAAGCTTTGCCAGAGGGAGATAAGGATTTCTTGGAAGCAGTCGTCCCGCTCCCAAGCCGCATTGAGGGTGTAGTCGGTACAGATATGCCACAGCATGTCTTTATGCTTTTCCACCATCTGTCGGAATTCTTGTTCTCGTTCTGTTGGAGTCATGACTCATCAGTGTTTGTACTGTCGTAAGGCCGAAATTACTTATAATATAAGGTGCAAGTTTTGTGCAAAAAAGGACATGGGGTATGAATTTTTTTTGCCGGCAAGGCGTAAGGTACTGGGTGCAAGGCATCAGACAGGGGATAAAAAAAGGGGGCAGACGCTGACGGCCTGCCCCCTTTGTTAACCTTAATCGGTCATTCGGCCGACTTTAGAAGCTGTTTATGTTCGCTCTCGTACAACGCATGACTGATTTTTGCCAATCTTTCGCATTGTCGCGTCCTTCCGGGACGCTGGATAGGAGGGCATTTCAAGAACCCACACTGCGGACGCTAACAGCTTCCGCAGTGTGGGGATTGCGATTCAGCCTTCAAGGCTGTTGAAGTTACTTCTTGATGAATTTGAAGTCTTTGCCGAGGTATTGGGCCTGGTCGGCGAGGGACTCTTCGATGCGCATAAGCTGGTTGTATTTGCAGATGCGGTCGGTGCGGCTGGCGCTGCCGGTTTTGATGAGGCCGGTGTTGAGGGCCACAACGAGGTCGGCGATGGTGGTGTCCTCGGTTTCGCCGGAGCGGTGTGAGATGATGGAGGTGTAGCCGTTGCGGGTGGCCAGGTTGACGGCGTCGATGGTTTCGGTAAGGGTGCCAATCTGGTTGAGTTTGACGAGGATGGAGTTGGCGACTTTACGGTCGAGGCCCATCTGGAGGCGCTGGACGTTGGTGACGAAGAGGTCGTCGCCGACGAGCTGGCAGCGGTCGCCTATGGCGTCGGTGAGGAGTTTCCAGCCGTCCCAGTCGTCTTCGGCCATGCCGTCTTCGATGGAGATGACGGGGTATTGGTTGACCCAACGTTTCCAGAATTCGACCATCTCCTGGGCGTTGTATTTCTCGCCGGTGGACCAGCGCATTTCATAGAGGCCGGTTTCGGCGTTGTAGTATTCGGATGCTGCGGCATCGAGAGCGATGAAGACGTCCTCGCCGGGGCGGTAGCCGGCTTTTTCGATGGCCTGGCAGACGACCTGGATGGCGTCGTCGTTGGAAGCCAGGTTGGGAGCGAAGCCTCCTTCGTCGCCCACGTTGGTGGACATGTTGCGGCTCTTGAGGACGCTGCGCAGGTTGTGAAATACCTCGGCACCCATGCGGAGGGCTTCGGTGAAGGTGGGGGCACCGACGGGCATGATCATGAACTCTTGGAAGTCGATGCTGTTGTCGGCATGGGAGCCACCGTTGAGGATGTTCATCATGGGGACGGGGAGGAGGTAGCCGCCACAGCCGCCGAGGTAGCGGAAGAGCTGCTGGCCGGTTTCGATGGCTGCGGCTTTGGCCGCGGCGAGGGAGACGCCGAGGATGGCATTGGCTCCGAGACGACTCTTGTTTTCAGTGCCGTCGAGCTCGATCATCTTTTGGTCGAGGGCGCGCTGTTCGTCGACAAACATGCCGCGGAGCTCGTCGTTGAGGACGGTGTTGACGTTGTTGACGGCCTGGAGGACGCCTTTGCCGAGGTAGGTGGACTTGTCGCCATCGCGGAGTTCACAGGCTTCGTGGACGCCGGTGGAGGCTCCTGAGGGGACGGCGGCGCGGCCCATGGCTCCTTGCTCGGTAAATACTTCGACTTCGACTGTGGGATTGCCGCGTGAGTCGAGAATCTGGCGGCCCCTGATTGCTATAATTTGTGACATTGTGTATAGATTTTGTTTGGTTTGTTTGTTAAACGAAAACGGTTTGAGGCAAGGGAGGGCGACAAACTAGAAAAAGGTATGCAGAGATGTTGCGCATCCCCGCATACCTTGAAATCGTAATGAGCCGAGGTTATTCGGCCTTGGGAGCCTCTTCAGTAGCGGGGGCTTCAACGGCGGGAGCCTCAACTGCTTCGGTCTTCTTGGAGCGGCTACGACGGGTGCTCTTGGCTTTCTTCTCGGTGACTTGTTTCAGCATGTTCTCGTTGTAGTCGACGAGTTCGATGATAGCCATCTGAGAGTTGTCGCCGTGGCGGATGCCGGTCTTCAGAATGCGGGTGTAGCCACCGGGGCGGTTGGCGACCTTCTGGGAAATTTCGCGGAACAGTTCGTTGACGGCTTCCTTGCTGTGAAGGTAGCTGAAGACAACACGACGATTGTTGGTGGTGTCTTCTTTCGAGCGGGTGATAAGAGGCTCGACATATACTCTAAGCGCTTTAGCCTTGGCCAACGTGGTTTCGATTCTCTTGCTAAGGATAAGAGAGGTGGCCATGTTGGAAAGCATAGCTACGCGATGTGCGTGGGTTCTTGACAGATGATTTACTTTACAACCGTGTCTCATTTCTTATTATTCTTTATCTAGTTTAAACTTTGAAATATTCATGCCGAACTCGAGGTTCTTGGAGGCAACCAGGTTTTCGAGTTCGGTGAGTGATTTTTTGCCGAAGTTGCGGAACTTGAGCAGGTCGGCTTTGTTGAAGGAGACCAGGTCGCCCAGTGTTTCGACTTCGGCAGCCTTGAGGCAGTTGAGGGCACGGACGGAGAGGTCCATGTCGACAAGTTTGGTTTTCAGCAACTGACGGATGTGCATCGTGCTTTCGTCGAACTCTTCCTGGACGGGCTTGGGTTCGGCTTCGAGGGTGATGCGCTCATCGCTGAAGAGCATGAAATGCTGGATGAGGATGGTGGCAGCCTCTTTCAAGGCCTCTTTGGGATGGATGGAGCCGTCGGTCTGGATGTCGAAGGTCAGCTTTTCGTAGTCGGTGCGTTGCTCGACACGGTAGTCGCTGACTTCATATTTGACATTCTTGATGGGAGTGTGGATAGAGTCGATGGCTATAACGCCAATAGCGTCGCCCGGTTTCTTGTTTTCGTCGGCAGGGATGTAGCCACGACCTTTTTCGATGGTGAGCTCGATTTTGAGTTCGGTGGTGGACTCCATGTGACAGATTTCAAGTTCGGGGTTGAGGACTTGGAAACCATTGAGGTAATTGTTGAGGTCGCCAGCCTTGAAGACTGTCTGCCCAACCAAATCAAAGGCTACTTTCTCGTTGTCGAAGTCCTCAATTTGGCGACGGAATCGAATCTGCTTGAGCTTAAGAATGATGTCGGTCATGTCTTCTACCACGCCGGGGAGGGAGGAGAATTCATGGTCGACACCGTCGATACGGACAGATGTGATGGCGAAGCCTTCCAAAGAGGAGAGGAGGACACGGCGCAAAGCGTTGCCGATGGTGATGCCGTAGCCAGGTTCCAGAGGGCGGAATTCGAAAGTGCCACGGAAGTCGTCGGCTTCGAGCATGACTACCTTGTCGGGTTTCTGAAAAGATAATATTGCCATTTTGATTCCTTTCTTGATTTAAGTAAGTGAAAGATATGAAGGTATGAAGTTAAGAAGAAAACGTTGACGACATGCCTCCAAACTTCCAACCTCCTAAACTCCCAAGCTAATTACTTGGAGTAGAGTTCGACGATGAGCTGCTCGTTAATGTTCTCGGGGATGTCGGCACGCTCAGGGTAGTTGAGGAACTTGCCGGAGAGGTTGGAGCCATCCCATTCGAGCCAGGAATAGTTGCTGGCACGTGAGGCGAGGTTGTCGGAGATGATTTCCAAAGATTTGGAACGCTCGCGAACAGAGATGATATCACCCACTTTCAGTTCGTAGGAAGGAATGCTGACGACATTGCCGTTGACGGCGATGTGGCGGTGAGATACGAGCTGACGGGCCTGGGCACGGCTGCAGGCGATGCCGAGGCGGTAGACGACATTGTCAAGACGGGCTTCGATGAGTTTCATAAGCTCTTCACCGGTGATACCGCCACGACGGGAGGCTTCGGCATAGAGTTTACGGAACTGACGTTCGAGGATTCCGTAGGTGTATTTGGCTTTCTGCTTTTCCTGAAGCTGAATGCCGTATTCCGAGGTTTTGCCACGGCGCTTGCTCTGGCCGTGCATACCGGGAGCGTAAGGTTTCTTTTCGTAGTTCTTGTCGGGACCGAAAATGGGTTCGTGGAACTTTCTAGCGATCTTGGTTTTAGGACCTGTATATCTTGCCATTGTTCAAAAATCAATAATTAGGGGTTAATAATTACACGCGGCGACGCTTGGGGGGGCGGCAACCATTGTGGGGCAGAGGGGTGATGTCGACGATTTCGGTGACCTCGATGCCACAGCCGTTGATTGCGCGGATTGCAGATTCACGTCCTGAACCAGGTCCCTTCACAAAGACCTTGACTTTTCTTAGGCCCAAATCATAAGCAACTTTGCCGCAATCTTCCGCAGCCATCTGTGCGGCATACGGAGTGTTTTTCTTCGATCCGCGGAAGCCCATTTTTCCAGCAGACGACCAAGAAATCACTTGACCGGCATTATTAGTCAACGAAATAATAACGTTGTTGAAAGAAGCAAAGATGCATGCTCTTCCAAGAGGTTCAACTTTAACGACTCTTTTTTTGGTCGGTTTAGAAGTTTTTGCCATAATTTTTTTACTTGTGCTTGATTTTACATTTGTTCACCAATTGCTCCGTTGGTCGAATATGGTCCGCAATTGGCCGCTACTCATTTACTATTTACTTGGTAGCTTTCTTCTTGTTAGCGATAGTTTTCTTCTTACCCTTACGAGTACGGGCATTGTTCTTGGTGCTCTGACCACGGAGGGGGAGACCCAGACGGTGACGGATGCCGCGATAGCAGCCAATGTCCATCAGTCGTTTGATGTTCATCTGAACCTCTGAACGGAGGGCGCCTTCGACTTTGTACTCATCGTTGATGATGGTACGCAGAGCGTTCTGTTCATCGTCGGTCCAGTCCTGCACCTTCTTGTTTTCATCGATACCGGCCTTTGCCAGAATCTCAGATGCAAGGCTTCTTCCAATGCCGTAGATATAGGTCAGACCTATAACTCCTCTCTTGTTTTTGGGTAAGTCAATACCTGCAATTCTTGCCATAGATTCTTTTTATTCTTTTTGTTAGTTAATCATCCTTGTCTTTGTTTGAACTTAGGATTCTTCTTGTTGATTACATAGACGACCCCGTGGCGGCGGACCACCTTGCATTCGGGGGATCTTTTCTTTACAGAAACTCTTACTTTCATTACTTATTATATTAATCTGTTAATTCTTTTTCAACATTCTATAAACAGCACGTGATTATTTATGACGGTAGGTGATACGCCCTTTGGTCAGATCGTAGGGTGACATCTCGATAGATACCTTGTCGCCAGGGAGGATCTTGATGTAGTGCATACGCATCTTGCCCGAGATGTGGGCAATGATTTGATGCCCGTTCTCCAACTCGACGCGAAACATTGCGTTTCCCAACGATTCTATTACTGTTCCGTCCAACTGTATGGATGCTTGTTTTGCCATATATACGTGCTTTATTTATTTTCAATGAAATCGAATGTGGTGAGAATGTCGGGGCCGTTTTTGCCGATGGCGACGGTGTGCTCGAAGTGGGCAGCGGGCTTGCCGTCTTTGGTGCGGCATGTCCAACCGTCTTCCTTGGAGAACTTGACATTCTTGGATCCCATACAGACCATGGGTTCTACGGCTATGACCATGCCTTCTTTGAGCAGGGGGCCGGTGCCGGGGACTCCATAGTTGGGGACGTTGGGGCTTTCGTGCATTTTGAAGCCTACACCATGGCCGCAGAGCTCACGGACGATGGAGTAGCCGTTTTTCTCACAGTGCTGCTGGACGGCGTGTCCGATGTCGCCCACACGGTTGCCTTCTTTGCATTTCTCAAGCCCAATATAAAGTGCCTCCTTGGTGACCTTAAGAAGCCGCTGCATCTCGGGCGTGCCTTCACCACAGATGAAAGTGTACGCCGAATCGCTGACGTATCCGTTGTACTCAATCACACAGTCGAGCGAGACATTGTCGCCTTCTTTGATGAAGACATCGTCGCTGGGAATCCCATGTACCACCACGTCGTTGACCGAGATGCAGAAGGCGGCAGGAAAGCCTTCATAGCCTTTGCACAGGGGGATGCCCCCGTTGTCGCGGATGAGCTGGTCGCCTATCTTGTCGAGAAAGGCGGTGGTGACACCGGGATGAATATGACGGCTCACCTCCGCCAGGGTTTTCCCGAGGAGGCGAGCACTGTCACGTATCAGTTCGATTTCTTCCTGTGTCTTTAAGAGAATCATCTTTATAGTGTTATTAGTCTAAATAGCCATAGAGGTGCGGCCTTTGATACGACCAGTCTTGGTGAGACCGTCGTAGTGGCGCATGAGGAGGTGGCTCTCGATCTGCTGAAGAGTGTCGAGGATAAC
Organism: Bacteroidales bacterium; assembly: GCA_017545365.1. The sequence continues at coordinate 6,536 of JAFWOP010000141.1, read as the reverse complement.
GCCGACAAGAATCAGCAAGGAAGTACCACCGTAGAACTGAGCAAACTGGGTGTTGACACCAAAGAGACGGATGATGGCGGGCAGGATAGCCACGATAGCCAGGAAGATGGAGCCCGGAAGGGTGATCTTCGAGAGGATGTTCTCGAGGTATTCTGCAGTCTTCTTGCCGGGTTTGACACCGGGGATGAAGCCTCCGTTCTTCTTCATGTCGTCAGCCATCTGGTTGGGGTTGATGGCGATGGCAGTGTAGAAGTAGGTGAAGAGGACCACCAGGATGAAGAAGACCAGGTTATACCAGAAACCGTTAAAGTCGGTAAAAGCCATCCAGAATTTGGAGTCGGAATTGCCAGAGAAGCCCATGAGGGTAATAGGGATGAACATGATAGCCTGGGCAAAGATGATAGGCATAACGCCGGCAGCATTCACCTTGAGGGGGATGTACTGGCGGACACCACCATATTGTTTGTTGCCCACAATGCGCTTGGCATATTGCACGGGGATACGGCGGGTACCCTGGACGAGCAGGATGACAAGCAGGATGACGGCCAACAGGACAATGATTTCAATGAGGAACATCACCAGTCCACCACCAGCTTCGGAGAGACGGGAGACGAACTCACCAAAGAGAGCGAAGGGGAGACGGGCTATGATACCAATCATAATCAGCAAAGAGATACCATTGCCGACACCTTTCTCGGTGATGCGCTCACCCAGCCACATGACGAAGAGGGTTCCCGCAATCAGGATGATGATGCTTGAAGCCCAGAAAGTCCATGTAGGGGCAGAACCATCGAAGGGATAAATGGCGGTGGAGGAGGCGCCGAGCTGGTACATCATGTTGGTGATGTAGGCAGGAGCCTGGAAGCCGGTGATGGCCACGGTGAGCAGACGGGTAATCTGGTTCATCTTTCTGCGGCCATTTTCGCCATCACGCTGCATCTTCTGGAAGTAGGGGATCACCATGACGAACAGCTGAATCACGATGGATGCAGTGATGTAGGGCATGATACCCAGAGCGAAGATGGAAGCATTAGAGAAGGCACCACCTGAGAACATGTTCAACAGACCCATCAGACCCTCGGAACCCTGATTCTGCAAGTTCTGCAACTGAGTGGGGTCCACACCGGGGAGGACGATATAGCAACCAATGCGGTAGATAAGGACTAACCCAAGGGTATAGAGGATTCTTTTCCGCAGGTCTTCAATCGACCAGATGTTTTTGATTGTCTGTATAAATCTCTTCATTATAGTTAGTTTTTTGTCGTTTTGGAGTTGGTGAAGTTTTGAAGTTGATGAAAACGGTTAAGCTCCCACCAACTCCAAAACATTGACTTTATTCGATAACTGAGGCTTGACCACCTTTGGACTCGATAGCCTGCTTGGCCGTAGCCGAGAAGGCGTGAGCAGTGACGTTGATGGTTTTGTTGAGTTCGCCGCGTCCGAGAATCTTGATGCGGTCTTTTCCAGAGATAAGACCATTCTGCTTGAAGACCTCGATGTTGAAATCGGTGATGTTTTTGGCCTCGGCAAGAGTGTTGAGGGTATCGAGATTGATGCCCACATACTCGATGCGGTTGATGTTCTTGAAACCGAATTTGGGTAAGCGACGATAGATGGGCATCTGACCACCTTCGAAACCAATCTTCTGGTGATAACCCGAACGAGCCTTGGCGCCCTTGTTACCACGGGTGGAGGTACCGCCCTTGCCTGAACCGGCACCACGGCCGACGCGTTTGGAATGCTTGATGGAACCTTCTGCGGGTTTGAGATTATTTAAACTCATATCTTTATTCTCCTTTTATTTTCTGGAAGGGTAGTTCCAGAAAGTGTCTAACTAATTAAATTTCCTCAACAGTGATTAAGTGTTTCACTTTCTCAATCATACCAAGAATCTGGGGAGTGGCGACGACAGTGCGCTCATGATTGATTCTCTTCAGACCGAGGGCCGCAATCGTCTGTTTCTGACGGGCGGGGCGACCGATGATACTTCTAACCTGTTTGATTTTTAAAGTCTTTTCTGCCATGATTCAATTCTCCTTTGATTAACCGTTAAACACTTTGTCAAGGGTGATACCGCGGAGTTCGGCGACCATGTAGGGGTCTTTCATCTGCAGCAGGGCATTGATGGTGGCCTTGACCACGCTGTGGGGGTTAGAGGAGCCTTTGCACTTGGCCAGAACGTCCTTCACACCGACGCTTTCCAGAACAGCACGCATGGCACCACCAGCGATAACACCGGTGCCAGGGGCAGCGGGTTTCAGGAAGACGCGAGCACCACTGTACTTGCCACACTGTTCGTGGGGGATGGTACCCTTAAGCACAGGGACTTTGATGAGGTTCTTCTTGGCATCGTCGACACCCTTCTGGATGGCGGCCTGGACTTCCTTGGCCTTGCCAAGTCCGTAACCCACGACACCGTTCTCATTTCCAACAACTACGATGGCAGCAAAGGTGAAAGTACGACCACCTTTGGTAACCTTAGTTACGCGATTAATTGCGACAAGACGATCTTTGAATTCGATTTCGCTTGATTTGACTCTTTTTACGTTTACTTCTGCCATGACTTATTAGAATTTTAAACCACCTTCTCTGGCACCATCGGCCAACGATTTAACACGACCGTGGTAGAGATAACCGTTGCGGTCAAACACCACAGTATTGATACCGGCTGCGAGAGCACGTTCGGCCAGGAGTTTTCCGACCTTGGCAGCCATCTCACTCTTTGTGCCACTCTTTTCAACACCTTTCTCCAAGGAGGAAGCTGCGGTCAGTGTCACACCTTTTACATCGTCAATCACCTGTGCATAAATTTCCTTATTGCTTCTGAACACAGAGAGACGCGGCATTTCAGCAGTGCCGCTGACCTTATGACGGATGCGGAATTTAATTTTAGTTCTTCTTATGTCTTTCTTTGTAGCCATATTATTAAATGCTTTGGCGTTCTAATTATTATTATTTAGCAGCAGCCTTACCAGCCTTCTTGCGGATTTCTTCACCCTGGAAGCGGATACCTTTGCCCTTGTAGGGTTCGGGCTTGCGCAGCGAGCGGATCTTGGCTGCGGCCTGACCTAGAATCTGCTTGTCGCAGCAGGTCATGGTGATAATGGGGTTTTTACCTTTTTCAGTAACGGTCTCGACATGAATCTCGGGGGCAAGTTCGAAGAAAATCTTGTGACTGTAGCCGAGGTCCATTTCCATCACGTTGCCGTTGGCCTGCACTTTGTAACCAACACCGATGACTTCCTGGACGCATTTGAAGCCTTCAGAAACGCCTTTCACCATGTTGGCAACAAGGGCACGATATAAGCCGTGCATGGCTTTGTGCTCCTTGCTGTCGGACGGACGCTCGAATGTGAGGACGCCGTCTTCCAATTTGGCCGTAATAGCGGGGTTCACCTGCTGGGTGAGCTCACCCTTGGGGCCCTTGACGGTAATAACATTTTCGGGAGATACCTTTACTTCGACACCTGCGGGCAGGTGGATGGGCATTTTACCTATTCTTGACATTTTCTAATAATCTCCTCTCTTTAATTAGCTGATGTAACAAATAACCTCGCCACCGACATTGAGGGTGCGGGCTTCTTTATCGGTCATAAGACCTTTGGAAGTAGAGATGATGGCGATGCCAAGACCATTGAGCACACGGGGCATCTCATCGACGGAAACGTAACGACGGAGACCGGGGCTGCTGACGCGCTTGAGTTCGGAGATGGCGGAAATCTTAGTCACAGGGTGATATTTCAACGCTATCTTGATGCTCTGATTATGGGAGCCTTCGTTCTCAAACTTATAGTTGAGGATATAGCCCTTCTCAAACAGGATCTTGGTGATCTCTTTCTTCAAATTGGATGCAGGGATTTCAACGACTCTATGCTTGGCAGCGATAGCGTTGCGCATACGGGTCAAATAATCTGCAATAGGATCTGTTACCATATTATTTTTCTTGATTTTAAGTTTTGTAGTATTGGTTTAGCCAACTTGCAAAGCTACCAATTAATTAATTACTATTACCAACTGGACTTCTTGACGCCGGGGATGAGGCCGCTGACAGCCATCTCGCGGAAATTGATACGGGAGATACCGAACTGACGCATGTAACCCTTGGGACGGCCCGTGAGCTGGCAACGGTTGTGCAGACGGACGGGGGAGGCGTTCTTGGGAAGTTTCTGAAGGGCGATGACGGCCTTCTCCACCTCTTCGGGTTCACCAGTGCGGACAATTTCCTTTAAAGCAGCACGCTTGGCAGCATAACGGGCCACCATCTTAGCTCTTTTGCGCTCTCTTGCCTTGATTGATTCTTTTGCCATTATCGTTTATTTTTGTTGATTCTTAAAAGGAATACCGAACTGCTTGAGCAAGGACATGGCCTCTTTGTCGGTGTTGGCAGAGGTGACGAAGGTGATGTCCATACCCTGGATACGGTCGATTTTGTCGATGTCGATTTCAGGGAAGATAATTTGCTCAGAGATGCCGAAGGTGTAGTTACCCTTGCCGTCGAAACCCTTGTCGTTGATGCCGCGGAAGTCGCGGATACGGGGGATAGAGGCGGTGATCAGACGCTCCAGAAACTCGTACATGCGCTCGCCACGGAGGGTTACGCGGACACCGATGGGCATGCCACGACGCAGTTTGAAGTTGGAGATGTCCTTACGGGACTTGGTAGCAACAGCCTTCTGGCCGGCGATAAGGGTCATTTCCTCGATGCCTTTGTCGATGACCTTCTTGTCGGTGATGGCGGCCTTGCCGAGTCCCTGGTTGAGGGTGATTTTCTTCAGACGAGGAGCCTGCATGACAGTCTTGTAGCCGTACTCTTTCATCAGTGCGGGCAGAATCTCCTCTTTATATTTGGTCTTCAAAGTAGGAATGTATGCCATTATTTAATCTCCTCCCCTGTTTTTTTGGAATAACGTACGAGTTTACCAGTCTTCTCATTGATTCTACGGCCGATACGGGTGGGTGTCTTACCATCCATGACCATCAGATTCGAGATGTGGATAGGGGCCTCCTGTTCGATGATACCGCCCTGGGTGTTTTTAGCGTTGGGCTTGGTATGTTTCTTAACGAGATTGCGACCTTCCACGATGGCGCGATTCTTTTCGGGATACACCTTAAGCACCTTGCCGGTCTTGCCTTTATCTTTGAAATCGCCGGCAATCACCATGACGATATCCCCTTTTTTTACGTGCAATTTCATTTCTTTTCTTCTTTTTAATGTTTACAATACTTCAGGAGCCAGTGAGACAATCTTCATGAATTGTTTGTCACGGAGTTCGCGTGCCACGGGGCCGAAGATACGGGTGCCACGGAGCTCATCGGCAGCGGTGAGCAGGACACATGCGTTGTCGTCGAAGCGGATGTAGCTACCATCATTGCGACGAATTTCCTTCTTGGTGCGAACCACGACTGCTTTAGAAACAGCTCCCTTCTTAATGTTGCCCGAAGGAATGGCGTCTTTGATGGCCACCACGATGGTATCGCCAATAGAGGCGTAGCGTTTCTTGGTGCCGCCGAGGACGCGGATACAGAGAGCGCTCTTGGCCCCACTGTTATCGGCAACGGTCATTCTAGTTTCTTGTTGTATCATTTCTTTTAGTTCTTTTTGTCTGGATAGTTGTGACTAATTACTTAGCTTTTTCAACGATTTCAACGACGCGCCAGCATTTGTTCTTGCTCAGAGGACGAGTTTCCATAATCCGGACAGTGTCGCCAATGTTGCATTCGTTCTTTTCATCGTGAGCCATAAATTTCGAGGACTTCTTCACGAACTTGCCATACTTGGGGTGCTTCACTTTGCGCTCTACCATGACGACAACGGACTTGTCCATCTTGTTGCTCACCACAACACCGACTCTTTCTTTTCTTAAGTTTCTTTCCATATCTACTGTTAGTTCTGCTTCTGCTCAGCGATTTCGCGGGCGCGGAGTTCGGTGAGGCAGCGGGCGATGGTTTTTCTACTTTCTTTTATTTTGTTGGGGTTCTCTAGCGGGGAGACAGCATGCGTCATAAGCATCTTCTGATACATGGAGCGCTCGTTTTCCAACTTTTCTTTTAATTCAGCAGTCGAAAGCTCTTTTAAAACTAATTCGTTTTTCATGACTGTATCTTCTTATTTATTCTTCGATATAATCTCTTTTAACAACAAACTTGGTCGAGATGGGGAGCTTCTGAGCTGCCAGACGAAGAGCCTCCTTGGCGATGTCCATAGGAACGCCTTCGCATTCGAACAGGATGGTGCCAGGCATAACGCGGGCAACAAAGTATTCGGGGGCACCCTTACCCTTACCCATTCGCACCTCGTTAGGTTTCTTGGTGATGGGCTTGTCGGGGAAGATGCGGATCCATATCTGACCTTCACGTTTCATGTGACGCGTTACAGCTTGACGTGCAGCCTCTATTTGACGGCCTGTGATGAAACAGGTTTCCAGGGATTTGATACCAAAGGTACCGAAAGCCAACTCGTGACCACGGAAAGCATTGCCTTTAATTTTACCCTTCTGCTGCTTTCTATATCTTGTTTTCTTAGGTTGTAACATTTT
>JAFWOP010000140.1 GCA_017545365.1 Bacteroidales bacterium | reverse complement strand
CTATAGCCAAGGAATAATGACTTTTTATGGTAATATGTTAGGAACGTTTAATTCGATATCAAGGACTCATGGAGCCTCTGTTCGCTTAGTCCAAAATGTGGAATAGCCACCCATTGTGGCGGATTTGCAATCCGCCACAATGGAGAAAGGGATTTTCAATCCCATAACTATCAACAAAACAACAATCAATAACTTAATCTCATTAACAATAAAGAATATGGAACAAATCAAGAAACAGGAGTATGAAGCTCCGCAAGTAGAAATGTTAAACGCCCGCGTGGAAAAGGGCTTTGCCGGTAGTTTTATCGCTGGCAGTACGGTTGGTGATCCGATAACTGAGGGTGACAGCTATGGCAACGACATCTTCAACGAGGGTGCCAGATATACCTGATTGGCCCGCATCGTAACCGTAAAAAGAATAGCCACAAACGTATAATCATTAAATTTATCTATCATAATGAAAAAAATAATATCACTTATATTAATGCTGACCGTTATGGTATTTACTATCTCTTCGTGCCAAAAGGAGGAAATCGCAGCCAAAACATTCACCGCCACAATGGAAAAATGCAAGGACGAGCAAGGGAAGACAGTAATGACTAACAACGTAATATATTGGGAGAACGGCGATCAGATAAAGGTATACGGCACAACTGGAAGCGGAGTGTACGAGGCAGTCAACCACACGGTCGGCACGACAACGTTGAACGTTGTCAGCGGCGATGCGGGTAGCGGACCCTATTGCGCCATCTATCCAGCCTCAGCTGAACGAGGAAGAAATCAGGTGTGGCTGCCCGTAGTGCAGGCTACGGTGGATGGCTCGCTGAAAGACCTCCCCATGATGGCACAATCAGATAACACGCAACTGGATTTTAAAAACCTCTGCGGTATACTGAGGCTGCGACTACAGAAGAGCGGAGTGAGCATAATGGGGATAGAAATTATTGCCAACGAATTTATCTCCGGACTCTTTAGTGTGAATTATAACAATGGACACCCCCTATTAAGTGCCGAGGGAAGTCCACAAACATTCCAAACCGAGGAAGAGATGAAGAACGAGCCTTCGGTGATGATGACCTGCGCAACAGCACAGAGCATCGCCACACAAAAAGACTTCTACATCTATCTGCCAGAGAAGGTGTACGAGGGAATGCAAATCCGAATCTATAGTAGCGATGGAGGCGTGTGTACCAAGATTGTGCGGACTGGGAGCAGCGTACGTGTACGCCGTAGCATGATAACCACCATCACACTGACTGGTAACAACCTCGATTTTTCTCCTTACGCAGGGGCATTGCCCGGATTATTTACTGTGGGACAGGGGCAGCAGGTACTCTTCTCGAACGGCAACCTTCTGTATAGCCCCATTGGCACCCATGCTGGTGTAGAGGGCAACAATATGCCTGGCACCTGGCTTTTCGACACACGAAATGTATATCGTGATGGCGATAATGGGAACTCATACTTGCAAAGCATCTTCTACTGGCATAGTGCCAACAGCCCTAACTACCCTGGGTATTTCACTAGCGGTGCCGCCTTTGCGGACTGGGGTGTCAACTCCATCAGCAATGGCGGTAGCCAGTGTGGCCAATGGCGTACACTGACCAGTGATGAGTGGAACCACTTATTCAACTCCCGCACAGATGCCTCATCGAAATATGGAGCGGGCAATGTGAACGGAGTGCACGGCATGGTGGTACTGCCCGACAATTGGACACTCCCTTCTGGATGTACATTCACTCCAGGATTTATGCCTGAATCGGAAACAGACAACCGTTGGTCACACAACAGCTACACCCTCGACCAATGGGCAGAGATGTCACGAGCAGGTGCGGTATTTCTAGTTGCCAATGGATATCGTATGCACATGAAAATTAATAGGTTTGGACAAAACTATGGTTATTACTGGGCATCAACACCTAGTGACAACGAATCGGCATTTTGCACTTTTTTTAATACTAGTGACGTAGACATGTATACAATTGGACGCGAATCCGAAATCTCTGTGCGTCTAGTGATGGATTACAACATATCGGGTGGCAATGAGAACTTCATCGGTAGCAGTTCAGAATTCGATGGCAATGACTTCAGCAAATAAAACACTTATACAAATGAAAAGAACAATTACATTATTATTGACATCATTGTCAATATCATCTTTAATAGCCTTTGTTTCATGTAACAAAGAGAATCAGTCGGTCAGCAGCCAGTTTGTGGCCACTATGGAGAACTACTATGACGAACTTGGCAAGACCGCCCTTAACGGCACCTCTCTGAACTGGGAGAATGATGACCAAATATCCATCTATGGTGTGGGTGGAGACGGCATATATTCTGCCACACCCGGTATACCTCCCACTACAGCCACATTCAGCCAAATGAGCGGTAGCCCAGTGATGGCCCCTTGCCGTGCCTACTATCCGGCTACGATTACCACTGATGGGAACACCATCACGCTTCCCTCAACACAAATAAGCGATGACGGCAATTTGGTCGGCCTGCCTATGTATGCCGAAAGCAACAACAACACTTTAGAGTTCAAAAACCTCTGCGGAGCGTTGAAGCTACACCTTACTAAAGCTAACACCTCTGTGAATTCGATTATTATAACAGCAGACGCACACATAAGCGGCAACTACACCATTGATTACAATAATGGAGAGCCTACACTAACGTATGCCAATAAAGGGGTGAACCATGTGACGCTAACATGCAGCACACCACAGCCGATTGACAATGGACACGATTTCTATGTTGTCATGCCAGCCGGCACCTACAACGAGCTGGTGATAGACATCCATACAACAGACGGAACTCACTGTATCAAAACTGCCAATGTTGCCATTCCTGTAATCCGCAGCCAGTACACCCCTATTTCCTTTGATGAGAACGATATGGATTTTGAAACCTTTATAACATTTGACCATTATTGGACAACCCAAAGAAGATTTTCGGTAAGTGAAAATCAACAGGTGATTTTCGCTAATGGTAATCTACAATATCAGCCAAGCACTCATTCATGGCGCTTTGCTGATAACATGTATGATATTATTGGCATAGGCAACAACAACGCCAGTGCAACGTATGATGGTTGGATTGACCTCTTTAGTTGGGGAACAGGATATAATCCGGTACAACACATATCATCAACCCGTGACTCCGATTTCCCAATCTTTGTAGACTGGGGAGTTCGCACGGGGTATTACTGGCAAACATTAAGTAGTGAAGAATGGAATTATATCTTTAACCAACGTCCTAATGCTGCAGAAAAATGGGGCATTGGGGTAGTGAATGGCATTAAAGGTTTGATACTATTGCCAGACGATTGGGAACTTCCCTCTGGATACAGTTTCACTCCTGGTAATAGTGGAACAGCTAACAATTATACCATAACCCAATGGGGAATAATGCAACATGATGGGGGGGCAGTCTTTTTACCCATAGGCGGAATGCGTTTAGGACGGCAGGGTGTCTATTCTGTGGAGTATGAAGGTTGCTATTGGACATCTGATCTTAATCCTAAGACCTTGCATTTTATTATCCTCCAAGATGGATTACAGGCATTGTGGACAAATCATACTGAACTGAAATATGTGGGTTCATCTGTACGGTTAGCTCATTATGCTGAATTCTAAACCTCAACGCCAGTTATAAAGAACAACTTCAGAATTGCTCTTTACTTTAAGAAGTCCTTTGCCTACTTAGCAGGGGACTTCTCGTTTATTATTGCATGTCATTGGGGCTCTTCAGATTTTTGCGTAGGTGGGACAGGTCGTCAAGCCACCTTGAAGTCATGTAGGGCGAGTAGGCGCAGTTTGAAACAGTGTTGGTCGCGGAATACGTAGCCCATGCGTTTGAGGGTCTTGATTTTGTTGTTGATTCCGACACTAGCGGTTGTCCTTTTCGGGACGTATCTTGTCTTTGATTCTCAGCCATTTCTTCCATGATGAAAGGTCGAAGAGGCTAGAGTCAGTAGTGGCCTGCCAGGTAAGCAGTGCACCAATGGGGATGAAGATGAACGTGGCCATCCACATGCCGATAGGACCCATGGCACTTTCGCGAACCGACTTTTCGTATATCATGCCGATGACATAGTAGAGAACAAAGAACACAACCGACGCCACCAAGGGCATTCCCAACCCTCCTTTGCGAACAATCGAGCCAAAGGGTGCGCCGATAAGGAAAAGAAGCAGACAGGCCACGGAGAGGGTGAATTTACGCATAAGCTCGATGTAGTGCCGATTGATATATTCCTTGTCCGACAGAATCATCTGCTTGTTGAGCTGGACATCGCTGAGGGCATTGAAGGCATTGGAACGAGCCTGATTGAGCACCTTCTGACGAAATTCGGCAGAGGTGTCGGCCATATATTGAGCCACATCGAGATATGCCGTAGTATCTTTCTCATACTCGTCGTGGACAGCCAGCGCGCGCATCTTGCCAATCATCATATGGCTGAATTCCTCGTAACGGCCGTCGAGCGACGATTCGAGCGAGCCGATGGTGGAGTCAAGCTGGGTGACATTCAGCATCTGGTAGTGGTTGCTGAACAGCTGGGCATCGGACTTCTCAAAGGCGAACGACGAGATGTCGAAAGTGAGAATCTGCTCGTCGAAACCAATGCTTGTGAGAGGACGTTTTTCGTAGTTCTCTCCATCGGTGAACTCGCTGTAAGAATAGCCCTTATAGAGAGTGAAGAGGAGGTAACGGTCGTCGGGAGTTGACTGCATGTAGCCGTGGTCGGCCACAATGATGTTGGTGCGGCTGATGCCTTGGGTGTGGTCGTAGATGATGATGTCGCGCATGGTGCGGCCATCGGGGTCTTTGGCATTGACGCGGATAACATAGCCGTCGATTTCGTTGTAATATTCGCTGGGGCGGATGCTGACGGCCGGCTTCTTGCGCTGGATGTCGTAGAGCGTAGTGCGGTAGTTGAACATGGCCACCGGCAGCACATTGTTGGCAAAATAGAAGGCGATGCCCATGAGGAGTATGGACACTATGGCCATAGGCATCATGATACGCCGGACGGAAATGCCGCCGGCCTTCATGGCCACCAGCTCGTATTTCTCGCCAAAGTTACCCATCGTCATGATGGAGGCAAAGAGCACAGCGATAGGCAGAGCCATGGGTACGAAGGTGGCTGAGGCATACATCAGCAACTCGGCAATGACGCCGAATTCAAGTCCTTTGCCGACCAAGTCATCGATATATTTCCACACAAACTGCATCAGCAGGACGAACACCGCAATGGCAAACGTCAGCAGCAGGGGTCCGAGGAAGGACTTAAGGATGAGTCGGTCGAGCTTTTTCATCAAGTCAGGCGTTACATTCGGTCTTACTTAAACCAGCCGTTGAAGACCCTCACCAAATCATTTCCGTTGGCGACCACAAGGAGCAGAATCAGCAGCGCAAGGCCGATGTTCTGAATCACATTAAGTACCTTGTCGTTGACGGGTCGGCGGGTAATCATTTCCCAAAGTGTGATGACTATGTGGCCGCCGTCGAGGCCGGGGATGGGTATGATATTCATGAAAGCCAGCACGATAGCCAGCAGGGCTGTGATGTTCCAGAAACTATGCCACTCCCATGTGTTGGGGAAGAGGCTGCCCATGGAGATAAAGCCGCCGAGGCTGTTCACCCCACCCTTGGCAAAAAGCAACTTGAGAGAAGAGACATAGGTGACGAGCGTCTCCCACCCATGGCTGATGCCGGCGGGGATGGCCTGCCAGAGGGTGTAGTCCTGATGCTCCACCTCGAAGAGTTTGCCTAAGTCGTCGACGGCATAGATGCCCAGTTTGCCATCACTGCCCAAAAGGGCTGCCACCTCGGTATAACGTCCGTTGCGGTAGAGGCCTATGACGACGCTGTCGTCGGCATAGTCGGCCAGCGTGGTGACGAAGTCTTCCGACGTGGGGGTGGCGATACCGCAGACGCTAACTAGGCTGTCGCCCACAAGCATACCCGCCCGTCTGCCCACCGAACCTGGGGCAAAATCCTTGACTACGAAAGGCCATCGGGGAGACATAATCTGCTTGGGATTCTCAGAAACCAGACGCGAGATGAAATCCTTGCTCAAGTCGAACGTCACAAGACTGTCGCTGCGCATGACGGTGACATTCTTTGGCGAGTCGATAAGAAGCGCACGGGTGGCTTCCTTCAAATCGTACATCTCCTTGCCATCGAGGGCATAAATGATGTCGCCGTTTTGGAATCCCTCGTCCAAAAAGATTTGGTGGTATTCGTAGCCCAACTTGGCATTGCGGAGAGGCAGTTCGTCGGTGCCCCAGTGGGCAAAAATGCCAGCAAAGATGATGAGGGCGGAGAGGAAGTTGACCAACACGCCCCCGGAGATGATGCACAGGCGCTGCCAATGGGGTTTGGTGCGATACTCCCATGGCTGGGGCGTGTCCTCAAGGTCATCAGTACTCTTGGTTTCGTCGACCATACCCGCAATATCGCAATAGCCGCCCAGCGGCACCCATCCAAGCCCCCAGAGGGTGTTGTCCTGGTCCTCGGGGCGCAGGTTCTCCACCTTCCACGAATCGGGGGTAGTGGAATTGAAGAAGAGGAAGTGCCATTTGCCGTTGAATTTCTTTGCCTTCAGGATAGAGAATTTGGGATTAAAGAAGACATAGAAACGGAGCACACGGGTGTGAAACAGTTTGGCAAACAGCAGATGACCCAGTTCGTGGGTTACGACCAGCAGGGTGAGGCTGACAAGGAACAATAATGCTTTCATGCAGTTAGGTGACTATTCTATTTACTAAAAAAACGTGCAAAGATACGATTTATTTTGTAATTATAATATTTTGCACCTATTTCTTATTTCAAACCGCCTTCACGATAGGTTGGGTCCAGTTGAGGAACGCCTTAGCTTTTACTAGGATATAAGTGGGATAAATCTAAGATATGTATAGGTTTCAGCAGCTTAAAAACGCCTTGAAATGATTCTATAACAGAGACAAAAGAGGCGAACAGGGTTCGCGCGGCGGGCCAAGTTGCAGGGCATAAAGCACCCAGTGGTAGGGCTACCGAGAAGGCGCAGGAGAAAAAAATTTATAGCATTTAACATTTATCACATATTTTTTGCGTATCTTTGCAAATGTGAAAATAGATGTTGCCATACAGTTATTCGCCGACCACATCACAGTAGAACGCCGCCTGGCCCCGGCCACGTGCCGCTATTATATTGGTGAGGTGACGCGATTTGGCAGATATTTGCAGACACAGCAGATACTGGAGGTAGATGACATCGAGTCGTACCATGTGCGCAATTGGCAGATGGGGTTGTTCGAGGATGGGGAATCGCCCGGCACGATTACCAAGCAATTGGCAGCCCTGCGGGCGTGGTTTAAGTATTTGCGCAAGGAGAAATACTGCTCGCGCGACATCATGGTGAAAATCACTCCCCCGAAAATGCCCAAACGCCTTCCGGTCTTTTTCCGAGAATCGGAGGTGGAGAAGATTTACTCCGACATATTCCCCAACACCTTTGACGGGGAACTGGACAAGCTGGTTCTAAGGATATTATATGAGACTGGCATGCGCCGTTCGGAGTTGGCATCGCTCACTATGGACAATATCGACCTTACCGCTTTGACCATAAAAGTGAGAGGCAAGCGCAATAAGGAAAGAATAATTCCGATAGAAAACGAACTTGCACAAAATATTTCACGATATTTTGCGTTACGGAATAAAAGAGAGGAAGAGTTGAGGATGCAAAACGAGCATTACTCGCCAACCCCAAGGCTCCTCATCAATGGCAAGGGCCGACCCGTCAGCGAGGGAATGATATACCTGATAGTAGAACGCTACATGTCCGGTATCTCAAACGCTGAACGAACAAGCCCGCATGTGTTTAGGCACACGTTTGCAACACACATGCTGAACGAAGGTGCAAACATCGACGCCATCAAGGAGCTGCTCGGACACAGCGACCTGGTAGCCACAGAAGTGTACACCCATGTGACCCGGGAGCATTTGAAAGAAACCTATAAACACGCCCACCCTAGGGCAAATAAAAAATAAGGAGGTAATAATGAACACAACAATCAACGCCGTAAAGTTCAAGGCTGACCCCAAACTGGAAAACTACATTAATGAAAAAGTGGCCAAGCTTGACCGTCTGATCGACAACGCCACCAAATGCGAAGTGATTTTGAAAGTAGACAAACCCGAGTCTGACAATAATAAGATTGCGGAGCTGTCGCTCAAACTCCCTGGACAAACCCTCTTCAACAGCAAGCAAGCCGACAGTTTCGAAGAGGCCGTTGCCGACTGCGTCGACTCAATGAAGAATCAGATAGACAAGTACAAGGAACGTTACAAATAGCTCCTGCATAAGGATAGCGGAAACGGAGGGCACCCCCTGATGTGGTGCCCTCCGTTTCTGTTATGCGGCTGACTGCATGCAATACGGCCCTCTCCAGCCTCGTCACCTGTCACGAGAGAGCGGGAAAGGCAAACAGAAGAGGATGCCCCAAGCAGATGGAGCATCCTCTTCGATGACGTGTGCAAACTTGGACTATTTGTCAAGTTCCTGCTGACGCAGGTGCTGGACATAGATAGCTTTCTGTCTGCGTTCCCGATTGATGACGGAAGGTTTAGTAAATTTCTGACGTTCGCGAAGCTCTTTCACTACACCAGTTTTCTCGAATTTTCTTTTGAGCTTTTTGAGTGCTCTTTCAATGTTTTCACCTTCTTTAATAGGAACTACGATCATTGTTAATACCTCTTTCTTGTTAAGGATTGATAAATAATTGATTATTAAGACTCTTTTTGTCTTCTTTGTTAGAATTGCAGGTGACCTTGTGCAGCTGCATCGTTAAGGGCGGCAAGGATGCCTTTCTTATTGATAATGCGCATGCCTTTGGCACTCACTTTCAAAGTAATCCACATATCCTCTTCGGGGATATAGAATTTCTTGGTCTGGAGGTTCGGAGAGAACGTACGCTTGGTGTGGATGCGGGAGTGGGAAACGTTGTTACCACGGATCACTTTCTTACCAGTAATTTCACAAATCTTTGACATTTTATCTACAATTTTTATTGTTTGTTTACGTTATTTACGAGTACTTTTTTTGCGAAAAAGTGGGTGCAAAAGTCGGACTTTTTTTTGAATTGGCAAAACTTTTCGCCCCGCAGAAAAGGGTTTTCTGATTTTTTTAACACACCATTATCTACACACACATGGAATACAGATATTTACAAATATTGGAAAATACGATTTTAACACAGGTTTTTCAAGTAGTTATGGCATAATAGCTTGTTCAAAACTCCTTTTACGCACTCATTTTTCTGAAATTTGACCTTATTTTATGTTCGCTGACAAAGTAATATCGTGGTATGTCGAGAATGGCAGGCAGTTACCGTGGAGAGAGACCACCGACCCGTACTATATATGGTTGTCGGAGATAATACTCCAACAGACTAGGATTGAACAAGGAAGAGCCTACTATGAGCAATTTGTGGAGGAGTACCCGACCGTGGTGCATCTGGCCAATGCCTCAGAGCAGCAAGTTTTGAAAAGTTGGCAGGGTTTGGGGTATTACTCGAGGGCCCGCAATCTGCACCTTGCAGCACGGCATATAGCATTTGATTTGGGCGGGCAGTTCCCTAATACGTATGAGGGAATATTGTCGTTGAAAGGCGTGGGGCGTTATACGGCTGCGGCGGTGGCATCATTTGCTTTTGGACTGCCTTACCCTGTGATTGATGGCAATGTGTACCGATTTATTGCACGGCTGTATGGTATTACCACCCCCATCGATTCAGGGAGGGCATATAAGGAGTTCGAAGATTTGCTCCTACGGCTTATCGACAAGGAGCGCCCTGCCCTTTTCAATCAGGCGTTAATGGATTTTGGCTCATTGTATTGCAAACCCCATGGATGTGATTGTGAGAGTTGCATTTTTGCCTACGAATGTGTGGCGAGCCGCAGGGGTGCGGTGAACCTGTTGCCCGTAAAAGCCAGCCGAACGCCGGTGAAGGAAAGGTTTTTTTACTATTTGGACATACGATGGGGTGAGCCAGGGCAGATGATGCTTATACAAAAGCGGGAATCGAAAGATATCTGGCAAGGATTGTACGAATTGCCACTATACGAAACCGAGAGCCCGATAGAGAATTCTGATTTGGAGAATCGTCTGAAGGATGTTCTGCATGACTGGCTGGAAGTGATGCCCAAAAGGCTGGAAATAGGGCCTTGTCTGACTCATAAACTTACGCACCGCACCATCAAAGCCCAATTTGTACGTGCTTTTTTCGAAAATAGGCCTACGAAAATACCCAAGAGAATGCGGGTTCTGAAGTTCCAAGAAATAAAAAGTCTTCCTATTTCGCGTTTGATTGACAGGTATTTGTCGGAATTGTGAATATCTTTATGTTTTCAGTTTTTCAAAAAATGGTATCTTTGCAAAAGGATATTTGCCATCTGGCAAGTGTCAAATAATTGTAGTTAAGGAAATATAATTAATTCAGGTAAAACTATTTGACAATGGTAGGAGTAAACAAAGTAATTCTAATTGGTAATTTGGGTAGAAACCCCGATGTTGTAGCATTTCCTCAGGACCGGAACGATGACGTTTCGAGTGTAGTAAAGAAGGCATCATTCCCTTTGGCCACAACAGAGTTTAGGCGTAACCGCGATGGCGAACGTGTGGAACAGACCGAGTGGCACAATGTAGTATGCTGGCGTGCGTTGGCAGAAATCGCTGAAAAGATACTTCGCAAAGGAACGCAGCTATATGTTGAAGGGAAACTACAGACCCGCTCGTGGGAAGATAAAGAAGGCAACCGCCGCACCATTACCGAAGTGGTGGCAGAAAATTTCACCGTCTTGGCCAACAAGAATCGCCAAGACGAGCATTCCGACAAAGAACAAGACCCTCTATCGACTATATTAAACAGCGACACAGAGCCTCTTGGGGATTTGCCCTTCTAACACCAAAAAGGCTGGACGCTCGAAAGTGTCCAGCCTTTTTTGATTGAGCATAATCGACTGATTACTTATTCTCATAACCAGGCTTGCCTAAGAGGCGGAACATATTCTTTTTGTATGCCTCCACGCCAGGTTGGTCGAATGGGTTTACATCTAGTGTGTATCCGCTGACTCCGCAGGCAAATTCGAAGAAATAAATCAGTTGGCCAAGAGTATATTCTGTGATGTTGGGGAGCAGCAACCTGAGTACAGGCACTCCCCCGTCATTATGAGCCATAATGGTGCCAAGTTCGGCATTGTGGTTGATTTCAGTAAGGCTCTTGCCCAATAGGTAGTTGATGCCATCGAGATTTTTGTCGTCGGCGGGTATGACCACTCTGCCTTGGGGTTGCTCTAGGCTTAGAACCGTTTCGAACATCAGGCGCTCGCCTTCCTGCACATATTGGCCCATGGAGTGTAGGTCGGTAGTGAAACTGAGGCTGTGGGGCAGGATGCCCTTACCCTCTTTACCCTCGCTCTCTCCATAGAGCTGCTTCCACCATTCGCTGATATATTTTAACTGGGGGACAAAGTTTTCGAGGATTTCCACTTTATAGCCCTTACGGTAGAGGGTGTTGCGGACTGCGGCATATAGTAACGCCGGGTTATCGTTGAGGTTGTCGTTATCAATACACACCTTGCGCATGTCGCGTGCACCTTGCAATAGCTGGTCGATATTATAACCACCCATCGCGATGGGGAGCAGTCCGACAGGAGTGAGTACGGAAAAACGACCGCCGACATTGTCGGGTATCACATAAGAACTATAACCCTCCTGACAGGCGATGTCATGTAGGGCACCTTTGTGTGCATCGGTGATGGCAATGATGCGTTTTGTTGCTTCTGCATGGCCATATTTGTTCTCCAGATGAGATTTGATGATACGGAAGGCAACGGCAGGTTCTGTGGTGGTGCCCGACTTGGAAATCACAGCAACGGCATAGTCGTTGTTATCGAGGACCTGCATCAGTTGAGAATAGTAGTCCTCGCTAAGCGTATGGCCGGCATATATGATAAACGGATGTGAGCCGCCATGTTGCATGGATGCAAATTCTGACTGTAAGGCTTCAATGACTGCACGTGCGCCAAGATAGCTACCCCCAATGCCTATGACGACGAATATGCGAGCCTTAGCAGCCAATCGTTGAACATCAGATTTGATGTCGTCAAGAATCTCCTGAGAAATGGCTTCTGGCAAATCAATCCATCCTAGGAAGTCGTTACCGCGTCCACTCCCGGAAAGCAGCACCTTTTTGGCACGAAGGACTTCTTCTTGGATGCTGCTCAGCTCAGAATCACTCACAAACCGATGTAAATACTCGGTATTCAATTTTATTGTTTCCATTTTCGATTGAGTTAAGTTATTAACAACATTTCTGCTTGCAAAGATACGAAAAAAAAAACATTCAGCAATAATAAATATTAAAATGTATATATATTGAGCACCACATCACATTGTCTATCATCCTATTCGTGCGCCGTTATTTCTTCACAAAGAGGCCAGTTGATAACTTGTTTATAAGTTTTTGTGTGACCGAAAAAGTGATTTTGAAAAAAAAAGTTTGGTGAGTAAAAAAAAATGTGTAATTTTGCAATTTGAAACACAAGGAAATATTAATTATAACAAAAAGTATACCAATATGTTGAAAAAAGTATCAAAAATCGCAGTATTGCTCTGCCTGTTCACTTTTGCAGGCAATACATTTGCTCAAAACGAGGTTGCCGAATATCCTCAGTATGGTTTTTGGAGCAATTGGGGCATCGGTATCAGTGGGTCGTTCATGGCTCAGCCGGATGCCTATCAGTTCAATGGTATCGAGAATCCCGCTTTTGGTAGTGGCTTTAACGCCGGTCTCGGTATTATTTTGCAGAAAGAGGTTGACCGCGGTGCATATCTGCGTTTCCGCTATGTGTATCCTAGCCTATTCTGGGGCTGCAATAACAATGATGCAGCAACACTTGCAAGAGGTACGTGGGGTGTGGCTCCTATTATAAAAAAGAATGATGACGGTACCATAAAAGAGACCTTATATCAGTCAATGGACCAACACAGCGCCCTAACTGCTGAGTTCCTTCTGTCGTTGAACAACAGCTTCCACAACTGGAATCCCGAACGTCGTGGTAACCTATATTTGTTCGCTGGTGGTGGAATTGCTTTTAGTGGTAATGAGGCTCGTGCTATGTATAGAGCTGGTATTCAACTTGACGGTGGTCTTGGTTTCAGCTATAAAGTTACCGACAGAAGTTCCATTTTCTGCGAACTTGAGTCCGATGTCATTGCCGATGCTCCTGCATTTTGGAAGAAAAATAATGACGGTACTCGCGTTGGTTTCCACCACACCGACTTCCTTGCCACTGTTGGCTACATCTTCAACTTCGGCGTTACCGCTGCTGACCAGGAGCTTCTCGCCCAGCGCGCTCTTGTTACCAAGGAGCAGATGGATGCCCTCGAAGAGGAGAACGACAATCTGAAGAAAGAAGTTACCGTTGTGAAGAACGACGAGCAGAAACTCAGAGATCAGATTAACCAGCTCAATGAAGAGAATGAGAGAATCAGACGTGAGGCTTTGGCCAAAGCTCAGCGCGTTTCCGACAGCTTGAGCGGTGTTCTTGACCAGCTTAAGAATGACCAGCTGACTTACTACGCTATTCCTTTCTCGGTCCTCTATCCTAACGATTCTTGGCACGTGACCGATTCCGAAATGATCAAGGTTAAAGCCATCTCTCGTATCATGAAGGACAACCCCGATGTGAAACTGACCATTGTTGGTTTCTGCGACTACACTGCTTCCGACGAGTACAACATGAAGCTCTCCCAGAAGCGTGCTGAAGAAGTCAAGCGCATCATGGTTAAGAAGTATGGTATCGATCCCGACCGCCTCACTGTTGACTGGAAGGGTAAGACCGTTGCCTTTGGCGACATCCACTACGAACTCAACCGTCGTGTTTCCTTCTATCGCGTTATTGAATAGTTAATAATAATACTTAACCTCAAGAGGCGGCTCATCAAATGAGTCGCCTCTTGCTTTTCTTATGACGGGTGGATTTCTATTAATTCATTATTGAAAGCGCGTATCGCCAACACGCTGCCGGACTTACCCCACACTATAAGTAAGGGTTATTGGGCATGCCTTCGAGGCAATTTGTAGAACTCCTTCTAATCGTGAAGAGACTAATTTAGATGCCTAGAATCTTGAATTCAACACGCCGGTTATTTGCCCTGCCCTCCTCGGTATCGTTCGTATCAATCGGACGATTCTTCCCATATCCTTTATATTGTAAACGTTTTTCGCTCACACCTTTCGAAATCAAGTAGTCCGACACTGCCTTTGCTCTATTCTCCGAAAGCCGCTGGTTATAGCTGTCCGAACCCTTTCCGTCCGTGTGCCCCCCTATCTCGATGCGCATCTCGGGATAGGTGTTCAATAATGAAATAAGCCTCATCAGCTCGAAATACGACTGCTGAAGTATCGTGCTTTTATCAAACTCGAAAAAGATGTCTTTTAATACGAATGTGCTGCCTACCGCAAACTCCGGCTGTTCCTTGGTGAGATACGAAGAGTCAACATTCATGTCATCGGCAACAGGCGGCTTACAGTTCAGGCATGTTACTGTCACATCGTCGATATAATAATAAGCCCCTGGGAGGAGTTTTGTGAGCGAATCGGGGTCCATATAACCCGACAGCTCTGCCGTATTGAAATTGCCCAAAGTAATGTACTGCTCCCCTCCCTCGGCCACAAAGACACCGGTGACGCATTGCCACCCTTTTGTGTCCAGCAATGGGGCACCGATATCATTAACCACTTGAGGAACGAAAGGCTGGGCGATTGTCTGCGTTATCTCATCTGTTATCTTGACGTATTCTTTCTTCAAGAAAAGAGTCCTTACCGTATCGCTGATGCTCTCTCGTGTAAACAACCCTCCCAAAGTGGCCACACTCCCTGTTGATTCTTCCGAAAGGCTGACCCAGAAAGAGAGCTGTATGCTGTCGCCCTTATGTAGTTTTCGGCGTAGCTTGGTTTGAAGGTATTCTCTGTAGTCGTTCTTGCTGCAATAAATGCCGCAGTATCCATCCCCATCATGGGGCATCTGCTGGCCCAATTTATTGTTCGGAACTCCACACTCGCGGCTACCACAAACGTTGAAATAATCGGCACTTCCGCGGGTGGGCTGATACCATCCTTCCACCAATGTCAGAATCCCGACAGCGTCAACACGCTTTGGACAATGCCTATACTCCTCAAAGGAACCGTTATAAACGAGATTAACATACCTAGAGCTGTCGGGAGCCACGTCCCCCTGGGCTCCCACAAATCTTGTAAGAGCCAACATCAACCCCAATGTAATCCAGTGCCTCCTCATGCTGTTGGTTCGAGCGTTTTCATCATGCTCTCCCATAACCTCTCTGCAGTGATGTCCCAGCTGAACTGCGTGCGTTGAACGCGGCCTCGTGCCACCAACTGCCCGGCCAGCGACGGGTCACTCACGACATCAGAAAGGGCTTTGGTCAGTGCTTCCACATGAGTAGGTTCAACAAGTATCGCTGCGTCCCCTGCCACCTCTGGCATGGATGTGCAGTTAGATGTGATAACCGGAACCTCTGCCTCAAACGCCTCCAAGATTGGGATACCGAATCCTTCATACAGAGAAGGGTACACCAAAGCCTCAGCAGCCCCTAACAACCGCGCCAAGACCTCCGGTTCAGCCCTCCCAATAAAGATGACATCCTCCTTGTGACTCATCTGCTGATAGGCTTTTGCCAGCTCGTCCTGCCACCATACCTTGTGCCCTACAACGACTAATTTGGTATCCTCCGCATCATCTTTCTTGAAGCAATCAAAAGCAGTAAGCAAGGTCGCCAGATTCTTTCTTTTCAAGATGGTGCTGATAAAAATAAAGTAGCGGCAACCATCAGAATACTGCTCTCGCGTCTCTTTTTTCTCCTGTGCCGTAAGGGGCCGATATCCCTCATGCGCACCGTCATACACCACATCAATCTTCTTCGGGTCGATATGGTAAGTCTCTACTATATCCTTTTTTGAAAACTGCGAAACCGTTGCCAGGCGTGTGCTATAACGTGCGAATTGTGGGGAGAAATAAGTCATATATCGCTGATGCGACGGCTTCAAATAATCCGCCCCATGTTCAAAATTGATATCATGAATAACCGTCAAGGTAGGCGTCTTGACATCGAGCGAAGTATAACCATCGGGGGAAAGGAAAAGGTCAATCTTGTGCCGTTTCAGCGCATACGGTATGCTGCATTGGAAGAAAAGATACCACAATATGGGATGGCGTGCCTGAGGACATAATACCACAGGATGCACATTAGATGCATACACAAAGCGCGCATCCGGCTTCCTGTCAAAAAAGAAGTAGAACTCATCCTCCGGATGGTTGACTACAATGCGTCTCAATGTTTCGGCTGTAAACCAGCCAATACCATCCATCTTGCCAGCAAGCAACAGCCTGGTGTTTACACCTATATTCATCTCGTTACGGTTTTCTCAATAACTATTGGGAAATATTCTTGCTCTAGTAGGTGAATCTTCTCTGCCAGCGTATCCGGCGTATCCGCATCGGTCAGCTGGCATTTGGTCTGGAACAAGATAGTGCCCCTGTCATAATTGTTATCTACAATATGAATAGTTATGCCGCTTTCCTTTTCATGGTGGGCAATCACAGCTTCATGAACATGATGACCATACATCCCCTTGCCGCCATAATTTGGGAGCAACGCAGGGTGTATATTAATAATATGGTTGGGGAACGCGTTCAATATATCTTCGGGTACAAGCCAAAGAAAGCCCGCCAATATCACCCAATCTATCTGGTGCTCCTGTAAGAATGACAAAACATTTCCATTCTCATAGAAGTCCTTCCTATTAAAATATATGGCTGGAATACCCAGTTTTGCTGCTCTCACCGCAACAAAAGCATCTTTACGGTTATAAATGATGCATTCCACTTTGATGTCTGCATTATCGGCAAAATATTCGCTAATGCGCTGAGCATTTGTGCCATTGCCCGAGGCCAAAATTGCTAACTTTATCATTATTACTGTTTCTTTTTATTCCAAATAACGCTAAATGTCTCAATTTGTTGTATTTCCACAAAATTTAACATTTCTGGCATCAGCAAACTAGCCAAAATTAACAAATTTCACTCTCAGAAACAGCACGTATTGCATCATTTTCCACTATATGAAATCGGAATAAAGCCGTTTTTTTATAATCGTAATCTCTTCAAAATATTGTAATTACCGATATAGCATTGAAGAAAAATAGTTAAAAAATATCATTATATGAGTTTTTTTTCGTTTCTTTGCACCTTGTTAAACTTAAAAAATTAAATAAACATGTCTGAAATTGCAACGAAAGTAAAAGCTATCATTGTTGATAAGCTCGGTGTTGATGAAAAAGATGTTACGCTTGAAGCCAGCTTCACTAATGATCTTGGCGCTGACTCTTTGGACACTGTCGAATTGATTATGGAACTCGAAAAAGAATTCGATATCCAAATCCCCGATGAGGAAGCTGAAAAGATTGTAACCGTTGGCGATGCCGTCAATTTCATCGAAAAAGCACAGAAATAAATTTCTGCTCCAACTTGATGAATTTAAAACGAGTTGTAGTCACAGGGCTAGGCACACTTACTCCTATTGGTAATAATGTCCCCCAGTATTGGGATGCATTATTGCGAGGAGTAAGTGGCGCAAGCCTGATTTCGCGCTTTGATTCCTCCAACTTTAAATGCCGCATCGCGGCCGAGCTCAAAGGATTCAACCCCGACGAGCATTTTGACAAGAAAGAAATCCGCAAACTTGACCCTTTCACCCAGTATGGGATGGTGGCAGCCGACGAAGCCATCAGCGATGCGGGTCTTGACATAGAACACCTCAACAAAGACCGTATCGGCGTTATCTTCGGCACCGGTATGGGGGGATGCAAAACCTTTCAGGACGAGTTGGTGGCTTTTGCCAACTCTCACTCTGTTCCACGGTTCAGTCCTTTCTTTGTCACGAAGACCATCACCGACATCTGTGCTGGTCAAATATCCATCAAATATGGGTTCCGCGGGCCCAACTACTCCACCTCCGCAGCCTGTGCCTCATCAGCCATGGCCATAAACGATGCGTTCATGCTCATCCGTATGGGCAAGGCCGACATCTTTGTCACTGGTGGTAGCGAGGCTGCCATCATCGAAGCAGGAATCGGAGGATTCTCCTCCATGCAGGCTCTTTCTCTCCGCAACGACGACCCCCTCACAGCCTCTCGTCCTTTCGACAAGGACCGCGACGGCTTCGTCCTCGGCGAAGGAGCAGGCGCCCTTATCCTCGAAGAATTGGAGCATGCCAAAGCACGTGGCGCCAAAATATATGCCGAGATAACAGGCACAGGTCTCAGTGCCGATGCCTATCACATCGCCGCCTCCCATCCCGAAGGCATCGGGGCGTTGAATGCCATGCGCATGGCCGTAGAAGACTCGGGAATGCAGCTGTCCGACGTCGACCACATCAATTCCCACGGCACCTCCACCCCCATCGGTGATATCTCCGAACCCAAGGCCATCGTCTCCCTTTTCGGAGAACATGCCCACAAAATCACCATTAACTCTACCAAATCCATGATAGGGCACCTTCTTGGGGCTGCTGGTGCTGTAGAAGCTGTCGCCACTATCTTGTCCGTGAAGAACGATGTCGTCCATCCCACCATCAACCACTTCACCGACGACCCCAATATTGAGCCGCTCGACTTCTCTTTCAACAAGCCTACCTATCGGCGCGTAGACTTTGCCCTAAGCAATACTTTCGGTTTCGGCGGACACAATGCCTGTTTGGCTTTCCGCAAGTACTAAAGTATGTTCAACTTCTGTCGTTATAAAGGCGAGAACAAAGAGTTCTACCTATTTTTCAAAAACGTGTTGGGATTCACCCCGCGCAACACCAAACTCTACCAGATTGCTTTCATCCACCGCTCCAAATCCCTTGAAATGGGACAAGGATGGCGCATCAACAACGAACGCCTCGAATACCTCGGCGACGCAGTTCTGAGTGCCGTAGTGGCAGAATTCCTCTACAAAAAATACCCCTACCAAGGCGAAGGCTATCTGACCGAGATGCGATCCAAACTCGTCAGCCGTGCCAATCTCAACAAACTGGCACAAAAAATAGGTCTATCCCAACTCATCCAGTACAACCGCGAGTCGCAAGGCATCTTCAAATCTGTCGACGGCGACGCTTTTGAAGCCCTGGTGGGTGCCATCTATCTCGAAAAAGGTTATCGCTTCACACGCCGCGTCATCATCAAGAAGATAATTGGCCTCTACCTCGATGTCGATGCCATGGCACATACCGAATGGAACTTCAAAAGCAAACTCATCGATTGGGGGCAGAAAAGCCGCAAGAAAATCAGCTTCGAAGTCGAGCGCACCTTCTATCAAGGGAAAGAAAGTCGCCGACAATATGATGTCCGCGTTAAAATAGACGGCACCCCCAACGAACACGCTATCGAGTTCTCCATTAAGGCAGCCGAACAACTGGCAGCCGAAAAGACCTACAAGAAACTCCAAGAGCAAGGCCTTATCCCGCCCCACATCGAAGACGCCGTCTCTCCCAACAACCATTGATGAGCAAACCGAATAATCTGTTCGGAAACAACCCGTCGAACCCACTAAGGAACCAGCATCACCTTCGCAGTTCGTCGCTCATCAGCATTTTGCCCACAGACCTTTCTACACCTCGGACTTATGGACGGGGGTAAGTGTTTCTCCCTACGATGACTGAAACATGCCTCCACACTGCTGTGCGGGGCTCTCTTTTGTCAGTTAGTTGTTCCTCCCCAATGATGCCGAAAATTTGCACTTTAGAGAGAACTTTAACTATGATTTGACATATCGCTCTAGTATAAAGTATGACTGATTTTTTTCCAATCTTTCCCATTGTCGCGTCCCTCCGGGACGCTGAGTAGTAGGGTTTTCGTTGACCCCACACTGCGTTCCTTGTGTGGGGTTATTGAAATTCAGCATCTTCGAT
>JAFWOP010000007.1 GCA_017545365.1 Bacteroidales bacterium | reverse complement strand
CTAAGTTAGGGGGTTGGGGGTCTGAACGACCTACATTGTTATATTTCTCTTTCTCTTTCTCTTCCATATTATAGGCATTTATGTTTATGCTCCTTGATCAGACCCCCAACCCCCTAACTTAGGGGGCTATGAGGAAATTCCTGATAATCCTCTCGCCCACGCTCCCACTTTTCTCGGGGTGAAACTGCGTGGCGAAGAAATTGTCCTTCTGCAAGGCAGCACTGTAGGGTTGTATGTAGTTGGCAGTGGCTATTGTCTCTTCGCAAAGCGGCACATAGTAGCTGTGAACAAAGTACACGTAAGGCTCAGAATTCCCATTAGACCCATTCACCCCATTAGCCCCATTAGCCCCATCAGACCCATCCAGCCCATTCAACCCATTCAACCCATCAAATATCACCGACCTCAGATCATACAGCGCGTTCCACCCCATGCACGGCACCTTGTCCTCATGCCTCACCGGCTGGAACCGCTTCACGTCCACGGCGAAGATTCCCAGGCAATCCGTGTCGCCCTCCTCAGAGTGCCGGCACATCAGTTGCTGTCCTATGCAGATGCCCAGCACTGGCTGCGTCAGCGAGCGTATCACCTCGTCCAGCCCTCTTGCCCTCAGATACTCCATTGCTCCTCGTGCCTCACCCTGTCCAGGAAACAGCACACGGTCAGCACCGCGCAGCTTCTCAGGGTCGTCCGTCAGCAGTGGCTCCACGCCCAGACGTCTCAGCGCACTGAGCACCGAGTACACATTTCCCGCATTATATTTTACTACTGCTACTTGCATAAGCCCCCTAAGTTAGGGGGTTGGGGGTCTGAACGACCTTCCAACCCAAAGTTAACTGAATATTATTGTCTTATTCTTGTACGTGAGTATCTTCCGCTGTATATGTTTCGACACGGCCCTCGAGAGCACGATTTTCTCTAGGTCCTTTCCCTTGAGCACAAGGCTTTCCGGCGTGTCCTTATGGGTGATGCGCGCCACGTCCTGTTCGATAATGGGGCCGGCGTCAAGCTCGGCTGTAACATAGTGGCTCGTGGCTCCGATAATCTTCACACCACGCTCCCAGGCCTGGTGATAGGGCTTGGCACCCACGAAAGCGGGCAAGAACGAGTGGTGTATATTAATAATGTGGTGGGGATAAGCGGCAATCATCTCATCGCTGATAATCTGCATGTAGCGAGCCAGGACGATGAATGTCACGCCCTTCTCGCGCAGTAGTTGCATCTCAGCCTCCTCCACCTCTGCCTTGTTCGAGTGGTCTTTCTTGATGCTCCACACGTAGTAGGGAATGTCGAACTGCTCGGCCACATAGCGCAGGTCCTCGTGGTTCGACACGATGCAGGGTATGTCCACGTCGTATTCGCCAGCCTTCCACCGTGCCAGTAGGTCGTACAGGCAGTGGCTCATCTTCGACACGAAGATAGCCATGCGGGGTCGCCGGTCACTGAAGTAAAGACTGAATTCCATCTGGTATCGCTGCGCATAGAGCGTTTCGATGTACTCACTGATTTTCTCACGTGGGATGAGGAACCCGTCTAGCTCCCACTGTAAACGCATGAAGAACATACCGTCCTGATGGTCTACATACTGGTCTAGGTCAACGATGTTACCCTTGTTGTCAGTGATAAACTTGGTAACCTCCGAGATAATGCCCTGCTGGTCGGGGCAGTGGAGGAGAAGAATGGCTGTAGGTTTCATTTTCTGTTTGTAGGATTTAACTATGAGCTAGCTCATTGTCAATGCGGTAGGTGGTGTAGAGCTGTAGAATGGCAGCAATCAGAAGTGTTACCACCCAGTTGTTGTGCACGTAATTCACATAGGTCAGCCAGTCAAGCCCGCCAAGTTGTGGCCAGCGGCTGATAAACATCAGTACGGCAGTAAGAAGAAGCAGGAAATCGCTGAAAGCCATGATGCGGCGCAAACGGCGCACGGTGAAGTTGCGCCCTTCGTAAGTCTGCTGCATCTGCATGGTGGTATAGGCCAACGCCCCAGCTGCAAAAAGCCACGGAGCCGCATCCCAGCGCAGCAAACTCGTACCGGCACCGATGACCATAAGCACAGCGCCGGTAATGAAAAGGGCAGTCTGCCACCTATTCAATTGTTTCATCAGCAGGGGCTTTGGTCTTGGGCTTGCCCTCGTCATCGCTGAGCACGAAGATGTCCTCATCGGCCTTCTTCATGAAATACTGCTCACGGGCTATGCGCTCCATCGACTTCGGGTTGTTCGTCAGCTGGCGTATCTGAGCCTGGTCACGGCGATACTCACTGTCGTAGTGGTCGATTTCCTCGTGCAACTCACTAATCCGGTTCAGGTAGGCGAAATGCGCCCAAACACTACTACTACCGCCAAAACCGATGACGGCCACCGCTACTGCCAACGCAAGAATATACTTCACGCTGTGAAAGTGGGGCATACTGTTATAGATTTTCTTTAACATATTCATGCTGCAAAAGTACAACTTTTATTCCATACCACCAAAAATTTTCGCAAAAGTTTTTCTTGGCATCCCCTAAATACCCCAAAAAGTGACAAAATACAGGCAAATAACCTGCATATTACAAATTTTTCCAAAAAAAGTGAGAAAAAATTTGCACGGTTCAAAAAAAGTCCGTACCTTTGCACCCGCAATTCAGAAATGATGCGCAAACAAACACCTGCTTCAGTAGCTCAGTTGGTTAGAGCACCTGACTGTTAATCAGGGGGTCGTTGGTTCAAGCCCATCCTGAAGCGCCTTAAAAATCAAGGAGTTACGAGAAATCGCAACTCCTTTTTCTTTTCCGTCTGAACAAATTTTGGTTATCTATTTACGTTTTTTTAAGTATCACCTCATATAAAATCATGACATTCAGAGACACTTTGGCAAGCATTATATAGAGTATCAAACTGATTTATAGGGTAACCAGAGCAAGCACAGCACAGCGTGTGAAGAAAGTAGCTGATGCACCATCTAGATCATTCCCTCGAATTTGAAAAGGCGGCTGAACACTTACGTAAATCAATAATTATCATGCAAAAGCACCTGCTATATTGAGATTTAATAACATTGTAATATAAATCCTTTCTATTTTTCGGAAAAAGTATATAACTTTGCGCCTTGAAATTCAGAAGAATTATGAAGATACTTGTTGTAGATGATGAGCAGGATATCTGTGAAATACTGCAATATAACCTCGAGAATGAAGGTTTTGAGGTGGTTACAGCCAATTCAGCAGAGGAGGCACTGGAACTACCCCTACAAGATTATTCGCTTATTCTGCTAGATGTTATGATGGGAGAAATGTCGGGGTTCCAGATGGCGCGCAGACTAAAGAACGATCCCGCTACGACACAGATTCCCATTATCTTCATTACGGCACTCGACAGTGAGGACAATTTGGTAAAAGGATTGAATATCGGTGCTGACGACTATATTGCCAAGCCATTGGGTATGAAAGAAGTGAAGGCTAGGGTTAAGGCTGTACTCAGACGTACTCAATTGCAGCAAACGGTTTCTACTGCTGTTGATAATAAGATTGCTTACGAAGGAATTATGGTTGATTTGAATGCCAAGACTGTAATATGCGACGGAAAGGAACTAGAATTCACCAAACTGGAATTTGAATTGTTGTCTTTCTTTCTCCAACATCCTAACAAGGTGTTTTCTCGGGAAGACTTATTGAAGTATTGTTGGCCACAGGATGTGCTGGTTCTTGACCGCACGGTGGACGTGAACATCACCAGATTACGTAAGAAGATAGGCCATTATGGCAAACAGATAAAAACACGTGTGGGATATGGTTACTGCTTTGAAAAGTAAATCCTTTCAACGTAATTTACTGCTAAGCATCGGTGGTGTGTTTCTGCTCTTTGCTATATGCTTTAGCGTATATCAGTATAAGCGTGAAAAGGAGTATAAAATTGATATTCTTCATTCACGACTGCAGATGTACAACTATGAGATGGTGCAGACGGTAGGCAAGGATAGTATGAGCTGTAGTCGGCTATTTCGCGATTATGTTATACATCATCAGATGGAGGGACTTCGAGTGTCTGTGATAGACAAGGAAGGACGGGTCATCCTTGATAGCTATGATACTGATGTGGAAGCATTGGGGAACCATCTACAGAGAACGGAGATACAACAGGCTTTGCGAGAGGGCAGTGGCTACGATATCAAACGTATGTCACAGTCTACTCACGAGACCTACTTCTATTCTGCAACTCGTTTCGGCGATATGATTGTTCGTGCTGCCGTACCCTATTCTGCAGAGCTGACCCGATCATTGCAGGCAGACTATACTTTCATTTATTTTTCAGGCGTTCTCACCCTGTTGCTGGGCATCGTGCTCTACTATATCACTCACCGTATCAGCCGACACATTGGTTACTTACGTGAATTTGCCGTGAAAGCCGAGGAAGGTGAGGAACTTGACCACGAATTGGAGCGTCGGCTGCCAGATGACGAATTGGGTGATATCAGCCACACTATCATCATGTTGTATTGGAAACTACGTCATTCGGAAGAAGAAAAAGTGCGTATCAAACGTCAGCTTACCCAGAATGCCGCTCATGAGCTGAAAACACCTGCTGCCAGCATTCATGGTTATTTAGAGAGCATCATCGACAATCCCGATATGCCAAATGATAAGAAACAACATTTTCTGGAACGCTGTTATGCTCAAAGTGAACGCATGAACAAGCTTCTGCTAGATATGAGTGTGCTTACTAAACTAGACGAGATTGATGATAGTTCATCTAATGCTCAGCATGAGTATCGTCAAGTTGATGTCTTGCAGATTATCACAAATGTGATAGATGACACAGACTTGCAATTACAAGAGAAAGGTATCGAACTAAAACTCCAATTACCACAGAATATAGAAGTACAGGGTGATTCGAGCCTGCTATACAGCATTTTCCGAAATCTGATAGACAATACTATTTCCTATGCCTACGGGGCCACACGGTTAATCATCGCCTGCCAAGAGATTGAAATAGAAGGACGCCACTTCTACGAATTTAATGTAAGCGACAATGGCCAAGGCGTAGAGGCGCAGCACCGTGAGCACCTGTTTGAACGTTTCTACCGTGTAGACAAAGGGCGCTCGCGCAAACTTGGTGGCACAGGTCTAGGGCTTGCCATCGTGAAAAATGCAGTTGCCGCCCATGGTGGACAAGCAATTGCACTTTCTACGTCTGGTGGCGGGCTTACCATCAGGTTCACACTCGCAAGGTTTTAGCCCTGTCCGTTGATAGGACCGTCGCCAAAGTCATTGTTCAAGCCCTTACCTGCCTGCACAACATTCATTACATAGTCCCCAAGTTTCTCGCACTCTGAGATGAAATCGACATAGAACACACCCAACTGATAGTCGTAGAGTCCAGCATTTACATCGTGCAGGTTCTGGTTCTTCAGTTGTGTACGATAGTTATTGATTTCATGCTCGATGTTAAGCGAGGTCTTCACACCATTCTTGGTAGTGGGTTGGTCAATGCGTTTCAGCATCTCTGTCAGTGCTGCATCTACAAGTTGCATCATTGTCAACATGTGTTGCTTCTGATTGTCTGTAAAATTCTCCTGACAGTGCATGCGATGGCGATTCAGAGTGCGACCGAGGTTATAGACTGAATCTCCAATAGACTCTAATTCCGATATCTGGCGAAGCATCTTTTGTATCTGGGTTTTCGAAGCATCCGACAAGCGACCTTCACTCACCTTGTTCAGATAGCTGGCAATCTCCATCTCCATCGAGTCGGTGATGTTCTCGTATTTCTCAATACGGGCAAAGAGTTTATTAAACTCCATCTCGTCTTTCGTTTCCAGAAGCGTGGGCACGAAACCTGCCATGCGCTGACAACGCTCAGCGAAACTGCGAATCTCCTTCTGTGCCTCCATAATGCTGAGTTCGGCTGTAGAGAGCAAACCACCACTGATGAACCGCAAACGATAATCCTCTTCCTGAGCCTTCATCGGCAGTACCTTGCAGACAAACATCTCAATCTGGCGGACAAAACCAATAAGCAAAAGCGTGTTGATGATGTTAAAGGCTGTGTGGAAGGTTGAAAGTTTATAGAGCTCGTTTCCGCCGCCCATCACGCTATCAACAAACCAACTGACGGCGTTACAGGCAGGATAGAATACGATAAGGAACACCACGACACCAAAGACATTGAAGAACATGTGGGCCAGTGCGGCACGGCGTGCCTGTGTGTTAGCGGTGAGCGAAGCCATAAATGCCGTAATGGTTGTACCGATATTCTGCCCCATTGCCAAGGCGGCAGCCTGTTCAAATCCAAAGCCGGGAATATTCATACCAAATAGCATCAAAGTAATAGCCATCGTAGCTGCTGAAGCTTGTACAATCATAGT
>JAFWOP010000139.1 GCA_017545365.1 Bacteroidales bacterium | reverse complement strand
GCACCATCCAGCAGAACGACCTGCCAGGATGGGATCCCGACCGCCGCGTCCTTGGCGTCATCCGCCCTACGGCCGAGGTTATCGGCACACTCACCACCTCGCGCCACGTGGGTGTGCTCGCTACCGAGGGTACCATCAATACCGAGAGCTACACGCTGGAGATTCAGAAACTCTGGCCCGGCATCACCGTCAGCGGTGTGGCTTGTCCCTTCTGGGTGCCGTTGGTAGAGTATAACGAGGCCGACTCCCCCGGTGCCGACTACTTTGTGAAAAAACGCCTCGACCAGATTATGCACCTCGACCCATTGATCGACTGCATCATCCTGGGCTGCACACACTATCCCCTACTGATGCCCAAGATTCTGAAGTACCTGCCGGCTGGCGTCCGTGTGGTGCCTCAGGGCGAATATGTGGCTGAGAGCCTGAAGGACTATTTCGTGCGTAACACCGCCTTTGAGCGGAAATGCTCCAAGGGGCACACCGTCCGTTATCTGACTACGGAGAATCCCGACAAATTCAAGGAGCAGGCACAGATATTCCTACACGAACCCGTCGACGTAGAGAAGATTACACTCGGCTAACAGCCCGTCCGACAGGCGCATGTAAAAATCCGCCTATCCTACTGATGATGAGAATCGGGTGTAGGGTAGGCGGATAAATGTGAAGTCTACTCGCGGTAGTAGGCTTATTTCAGGAATTTGTCGAGGGCGGCGATGATGGCCTGGCGCGACGACAGTTCATATTGCGCACTGTGGAGGAAAAAGTCCTGATGGGTGGCCTTCGGGTCGACGACCATCTCGAGCATATCGTTCTGCTCGATGGCGGCAGCGTCGGGGGCGGCACCCGTCCACGGGTCGTTCTTGCCGTAGACGAAGATAATAGGCTGCGACCGCTCGGTGTAGCACCACTCGCGGAAAGCCTTCATCAGCGCACCGCCATCCTGCTTGTAGATACCCTCGAACTTGGTTTGACGGCCAAGGAAACGCAACACATTGGTAACCTCTGCTGGCGTGAGATAGCTGTTGTTGACCTGATTATAAGTGTTGTCAGCAAAGCCCAGCTCCGTAAACGACTGTACCTCGTAGGGGGTGCTTTTTTCTCTGCGTAGGTCGGTGAGCAGTTGCCACAGAGTCTCGTCGGTGGTGGCGCGAGTGGTGCGGCTCTCGGCCTCAGCTGCTGCGATACGCACCAATAGGCTGTCCCTGTCCATGAGCAGGAACTCGGCAAACTCGTCCATCTCTTCTGCATCGAGTTTGGCGGCCACCTTGGCGGGGTCGGGCACCATGTAGCTCCACTTGATGAACTGCACGTAGGAGAACTTGGAGAAGAGCATGTTGTAGTACTCCCACAGGAATAGGGCTGTCAGGTCTTTCTCCAGGTCGCCGGTGCTGGCCAGGTCCTTGTTGTTATACTGCTGGGCCACTTTGCTGTAGGTGTCAGGGTCAGTGGCGGCCATCTTGGCGATACAGGCACGGCGCAGCTCGGGCGTGGTGCATACGTAGTAGGGCATCTGGTTGAGGCGTTCGCGGGCGATGGCCTCTGTGGAGCCGGCGGCATAGCCCGTACCGCAGACCTGGTCGAGATAATCGCTCGTCAGGTAGTTGCTGCATGAATAGTAGCCGTAGCTGTCGGTGGTGCCCACCATGAACGGAGCGCAGAAGGGCACGAAGACATCGATGTCTTTCCACCCCTCCTGGTCGCTGTAGTAGGCATAGAGGGCGGTGGTGATGCCGTCCTTGCTGGTGCCGGTGCTGGCCCACTTGCCGGTTTTGAAGAGGGTGCTCTTCAGTGCCGTGACGATGGCGTGCAGGTCGTATGACTCCTGCTCGGCGTTGAAATAGGTGAACTTCATCTCGTCGTAGGGCTCGGGCTGCGACAGTCCGAAATAGCGGTGCTCGATGTTGAGCTGGTTGGCGTCGAGATGAGCGGCCAGGTCGGTCTTGAGAATCATCTCGGGTGTCTGCCCCATTTCGTAGCCGTGGGTGTTGATGACGACGTTCTTGTCCCAGCCCTTGAATCTCAGGGCGGCGAGCTGTTCGAAGGAGCCTAGCTCGGGGTGGAAGTGGTCGATGGGCTGGGTGAAGGCGATGAAATACACACTGTCGGTGTGGTCTTCGTTGTATTTCACTTCCACGTCGCTGACGATGGGCACTGTCTTCAGGGCTTCTATCACCTCATTGGTGGTAGCGGTAGTAGGCTCCGGTGTGGGAATAATCTCGGTCAGACTGTCGTCCTTGGCACAGCTGGTGAACAGGGCGCCCGTAAGGGCCACGCCTGCCAGCAGATGTAATATATTCATGTGTCTCATTTTGAGCTGTTGTAATTTGGTTATGTTGATGATTAGTTACCTGTTCTCACATACTGCAGGGCACGGTTAAGCTGCGTGTCGGTAAAGTCACGCTTGAAGGCAATGGTGTCTAAGTCAACCTCGAAGTCGGGGGTGATGCCAATGCTCTCCAGGGGGCGCTTGTTGTTGTCGAAGAGGATCTGGTTGGGCAAGTAGCAGGAGACGGGTGTGGCTCCTTCGACGCCAATGTGGCCGGCGTAGTTTTCTGTGTAAAATTCGTTGCCGGTGAGTCCGCACAGGCCACCGTGGGTGCGCTTGCCTATGACGCGGGCGTTGGGCATGTTCTTAGCCGTCAGGGCGGTAATCTCCGACATGCTGACAGAGCCGCTGTTGACCAGCACGACAATGGGTACGTCGGTGATAATCTCGTGGTCGGCTTCCATCGTGGGAACAGACTCGGGCATCATGGGGGAGTAGTCGTATCGCCCTACGCCGCGCTTCAAGCGCGACCAGCCAATCTGGAAACCGCCGGCCGGCAGCATGCCGCCCAGCAGATACTGCTCGTCAGTGAGCGCTCCGCCGCCGTTGCCGCGCAGGTCGAGGATGATGCCCTTGAGCTGTCCGGCCTTGTGGAATGCCTGTATGGTGGAGAACCAGCTTTTCCACACGTCGACGACGCGG
The DNA here is from genome assembly GCA_017545365.1 of Bacteroidales bacterium. Next base: position 2,173 of record JAFWOP010000139.1, on the reverse strand, counting down.
GCTATGCGCTCATAGGTAAAGTCAGTAGCACCCGGGAAGGACTGTTTTATAGCCCTCTCGTCCATGTGGCCGATGAGGTTGAAGTCGCTGAGGTAGAAATAGGCGATGTTGTCGTTGAACAGGCCATACTTCACGCTGATGCCGTCTTTTTCGAAGCCGACGTTGATGGGCTCCAGGAAGGGGATGTTGAGGTAGGAGTACTTTTTGGCGATTTCGTTGAAATCAGAGGCTGAGCCCCCCTTGTCGAGAAAATTCTCCATGGCGTCGATAAACTCTTTCAGGCCTTTCATCTCCATAGCCTCGGCCTGGGTGGGCATTTCTTTCTGCGTCAGGGTGTTGTAACGGTCCTCAGCCCACATCAGTCCGCGGCCTTTGACTTTGGTCATCTCGGCTAACAGGGTGGCAAAGCGGGTGTCGGCCTCCTTGTATTCCTTCAGCTCACCATTGTAATAGAAGCGGGTGAGGTTGGGCTTGTAGCGCTCGCTGATTGTGATGTCGTCGCGGGTGGCGTTGCGGAGTGCCGACGGGATGGCCATGACGGGTTTCTGAGTCTTGTGGTTGGTGAAGGTAACGGCGAAGTGGCCGTCGTGGAGCGGGGCTACCATCTCGTTCATAAGAGCTTGAAGCATGGAGTCGGTGACGGCCTCGGTGGATGCGTCGAGGGCTTCAAACTTGGGCAGGAACTGCTCGTAATGCTCGTCCCAGTCGAGACCGAACTCCTTCTCATAGTCCCACAGGCCGTAGTTGCTGTTCATGGCGTTCCAGAACACGCGGTACTTGCCGGCGAAGCTGTTTTGAGCCTCTGCAAACAGCGTGTTGTCGTTGACAGAGTAGTTGTATTGCAAGTCGGCCTCATCGCGGCAGCCGCTGAAAGCCAGCGTCAGCAGCAGAGCGCCTAAGATAAATATCTTGTTTCTCATTGTTGTGTTACGATTTTTATGTTATTCCTATGTTATTCCTGTTTACCTTGTTTAGAAGCTGTACCACAGGCCGGCCTGCACGCCCAGCGTGGAGTTGTAGCGGGGGTCGCTCAGGCGCATGTAGTCTTTCTGCGTGCTCACGGTGCTGTAGTAGTAGCGCATCTCGACCTGTGCGGCCCAGCGCTGGCAGAAACGGTACTCCAGACCGATGCCGCCCACGAAGCCGAAGTCGAAGCGCTGGTCGCGCTCGCTGTTGAATTTAATGTCTTCGCTGAACTCGTAGACTTTCTCGCTGGAGTTGTTGAAATCCGTGCCTTCGCGCCCGCTGGTGAGCCAGTAGCCGCCGTAGACACCAGCGTTGCAGAAACCGCGCAGCTGCTTGCCGCCAAAGCTGAACGAGGCCATCACCGGCAGCTGCAGGTAGTTGTTGACATACTTGTAGTCTAAATTGCTGAGGATCTGGCGCGTCAGCCGGTAGTTCTTCTGAGTCCAGTCCAGCTCGGCGCGCACGCCCAGCCAGTTGTTGACGTCATACTGACCCATGACGCCGAGGGTGACTCCCCAGCGGTCCTTCCACTGATAGTCAGTCATGTAGTGTTTGCTGATGGTGGAGTGGTTGTAGGTAGCTCCACCGTTGACACCCACGCGCCACTGGGCAAAGGCCAGCGAAGGCAGCACGAGGGCGATGAATGTAATTAACCTTTTCATGCGTTTTTTTTTATTATTATAGTAGTGTTATAGTTGTTATCGTTAACTTAAGAGGCGCCGTGAGAAATAGCGTACGGGATACCACACGGCGAGGAAGCCGACGACAAATACCGTGACGAAAATCAGCAGGATGTCTTCGGGATGGACGCTGACGGGGTAGGCATTGATGACGAAGGCGTTCGACGAAGAGCCGAGCTTGACGATGCCGTAGGTCTGCTGGAGCCAGCAGAGCAACAGGCCGATGCCAATGCCTATGACGGCACCGATGGCCGATATGAGTCGTCCTTCGAAGAGGAAGATGCGGGTAATCTGCTTGTCGCTGGCACCGAGGTTGCGCAGGGTGACGACGTCGTCCTTCTTGTCGATGATGAGCATTGACAGCGACCCAATGATGTTGAAGCAGGCCACGATGAGGATGAACGTCAGGAAGATGTAGGCAATGAGCTTCTCTATCTTCATGATCTTGAACGTCTCGTCCTGCTGTTCGAAGCGGTCCTTGACGTAGAAGTCGTCACCAGCAATGCGCTGCATCTCGCGCTTCACGG
>JAFWOP010000138.1 GCA_017545365.1 Bacteroidales bacterium | reverse complement strand
CAGCAGGGAGGCCAATATCTCTTCTATCTTTGCTGCCATGCTGCAAATTTACGAAGATTCTCTCAATCGGAAGCATATTCATATGTTAATAATCTTAACGAATGGAAATGTTAACTCACACTAAATCCTGTAGAACCAATTAAATAGCAAACAATAATGTTATGTTAGGAAACTTTTCTTACTACAATCCCACCAAGTTGTATTTTGGTGATGAGTCTTTGAACTTCCTCAAGGACGAGCTGAAGGGCTACGGCCCCGTGGTGCTGCTGAACTACGGCAACGGCAGTGTGAAACGCAACGGTATCTACGAGCAGGTGGTAGCCATCTTGAAAGAGGCTGGCAAGACCATCGTGGAGAACCCTGGTGTGATGACCAACCCCACGTTGGAGAAACTGAACGAGGGTGTGAAGATTGCCCGCGAGAACGAGGTGGATCTGATTCTGGCTCTCGGTGGTGGCAGCGTATGCGACTACTCAAAGGCAGTGGCAGCATCGGTGTATTTCGAGGGCGATTACTGGGATAAGTTCTGGCTGAAACAAGAACAGCCCGATGCCGACCAGAAATTACTGCCCGTAGCTTGCATCCTGACAATGGCAGGAACGGGATCGGAGATGAATGCAGGCACGGTGATTACCGATGCAGAGCACACGTTCAAGGTGGGACACGTGTTCGATAGCCGACTGATGCCGAAGTTCTCTATCCTGAACCCGAAGTTCACAATGACAGTGCCCGAGAATCAGATGAAGGCCGGAATCTACGACATCATGAACCACATCATGGAGCAGTACTTCTCAGACTTCGACGATAACACCAGCGACTACCTCGCCGAGGGTTTAATGCGCTCTGTCATCCACAGCAGTCGCATCGCCGTGAAGAATCCGCAGGACTACGAGGCCCGCTCGAACATCATGTGGACGGCTACTTGGGCCTTGAACACGCTTATCGGACTAGGCAAGAAGGAGGACTGGATGGTACACATGATTGGTCACAGCGTAGGTGCCTGGACACATGCTCCTCACGGCTATGCGCTGGCCTCTGTCTCGATGGCGTACTATCGTAGGGCTATGGAATACGGTCTACCCAAGTTTGTGCGCTTCGCCAAGAATGTATGGAACATCAGCGGTGATGGCCTGACAGACCAGCAGATTGCCGAAAAGGGTCGACACTCTCGATGATGGCGCGGATCATCATGCCTGAATCATATGTGAAACCTGGGGCGTAGAACCAGTCGCCGACGGGCATCTCACAAATCCAGGCCTGCGAGGTGTTGATAGTGTCGGGGAAGTTGAACTCAGCGGTGTTCACCGTGCCGTTGGTAGGATTGCGGAACTTCACAATGGTGAACGCATCGACCTTGCCGTGTGTCTTCAGCTGACGGTTATAGAAATCGGCCATCACGGCCTGCATGGCGTTGCACTTATAGCCAGTGCCCGTGCCGTTGCCGGTGAAGGGGCCTTGCACCGTGCCGTCGGTATAGATGAAATCGGGGTCGTAGTGTGCCGTAACATCCATCATGCGTAGTGCCCATTGCGTGGCAAACCATTTGGCATAGTCCTGATGACGGCTGAAGATGCCGGCGTTGGGCGGCGACCAGCCTGTATAGGCTTTCTCTTCGACACTTTCGTACTCGCGCAGGTCGATGCCGTAGAGCAGACGCGGGTCGTAACCTTCCCACCACTTGCCCTTGCCGTCGGCGAGTGTCAGGTTGCCGTCGTAGGGTACGCCTTTCTTGTCACCCTCTTTGACCTTCGGTCGAGACTGCTCACGCTCGGCAGAGCTGATGCGAGCATCGCTCTGCTCTTGCTCAATCGCAGCCTTATCGCAACAGAACGCCGTCTGCCACCACCACCAAGTGTATTCGTGATGGAAGGTCACACCATAGCGCATACCGTGCTTGTGGCATGCACCCACCCACTCGCGCAGCAGGTCGCGCTTCGGCCCGATATTTACGGAGTTCCAGGGCTGGTACTTCGAGTTCCACAGGTCGTAGTTGTCGTGGTGTACGCCTTGAATCATCAGAAATCGTGCACCGGCTTTTTGATAGAGCGCCGTCAGATACTCTGGGTCGAGTTTCGTAGGGTTCCAAGTCCTCAGCACGTCCTTGTAGCCTACATCCGACGGGTGACCGTAGCGCTTCAGGTGGTTTTCGTAGGCCCTGTGTCCCTGCTTGTACAGGTTGCGGGCGTACCAGTCACCGCTTTCACCAGCGGCCTGCGGGCCGAAGTGTACCCAGATGCCGAACTTTGCATCGCGCAGCCACTGCGGCGTGCCGGGATAGTTCTGTTCTATTGATACCCAGTTCGGCTGGAAGGGTCCTGCGGTCAGCGGCAAGTCCAACTGCACCTCTTGGAATGTCTGCCAGTCGCCCATCTTCACTGTGCCCACTGGCTCCTTTGCCGGAATCTCAGGAATGGGTGGTAACGTGGCGGGTAGTCCGTCTGTGTTTGTCTGTGCGCTAACTGACAGCGACGCTACTGTCAGCAGCAAAGCAAAAGTCTTCTTCATCGTCTTTAATCATATTAATCCCTGGCCGTCAGGGGTGTATAATCATACCACTTGTAACCATGCTCCTTGCAATAGTCTATCGCAGGCTGGTAGCCTTGTTCCGTTCCTTGGTGCAGCCCGTTTTCGCAAATTTATTTGCAAAAGTACTCAAAAAACCTCAGTTTTCATAATATTGCACCCACATTTAGGATAGTTTATGAGGTTGAAGTTTGATAAAGCTCTATGGTTAACAGATGATGTCACCCGTTCCCCATAATCTTATTGCTTTAAATTCATTATCTTCGTGGGACAGGCCAGTACGCATTTACCGCATTTCAGGCAGTCAGGATGCAGATAGCCGATAGCCTCGCCGCGAGAGTCGTAGGGTGTGAGCTGCATCGGGCAGACGCGGGCGCACTGCTTGCACTTCATCTGACAGGCACTCGACAAGTGGATGTTCGTGAACGCCTTGGGCAGTGGAGCCTTTTTGGGAGCTACCCAGTTAGAGATGGTCCCCATAGGGCAGAACGAGCACCATGTGCGTGGTGCATAGATGAACGAGAGCGTGACACCAACGATGGTGGTCATGACGATAATCGTCCAGAAAACTTTGCCTATGCCTGCCCACATGGGCAGTCCTCCCTCGCTCCAAGGCACAAAACTCAGCTGAATGCCGAACATGCCGAAGATGAAGAACACCATGAATAGCCGGAAGCCGAAAGTACGCACAAACTTAGGAATCGGACGATGATTCAATCTGGTTTTGTTTTTACACAAAAGACCCTTCTGTGCATAGTCTTTCAATTGCTTTTCTGCACTTCTGTTTGTCTTTCTCTATGAGTTCTGGATGCATTGCTGTGCCACCGCGCTCGATGGTCTTCACTATTTTGAATCCTGCATAGCGGGCGATTTCACGCATGGCACGGATGGCTCCACGCGACTGTTTGAACAAGATGTTCCAAGGCCAAGGCGTGGTACAGGTGCTGACGAGGATGCATTTCTTGCCTTTCATCAGTGGCTCTGGGAATCGTGTCGTGTCGCGTATCATACCATAGACCTGACGGTCGAACATCAGCTTCATTTGTCCAGGAATATTGCCCCAGTAGCAGGGCGCACCCATGATGATGGTATCGGCCTGCTGCATCATCTTCAGCACCCGCTGAGAATCATCCTCAGCGAGAACACATTTTACCTTCGTGCGGCAGGCCATACAGCCTGTGCAGGGCTTCACAGTCAGGTCGTTGGTATAGACCATCTCCACCGTGTTGCCTCTCTTCTCCGCCTCTTCCTGCATGATGCCGAGCATCTGCGAAATCAGTCCCTTCTTCCGCGGGCTTCCGTTTATTATCAGTATATTCATATCTTTTCCAATTCCATTTCCATCTCAAAACCTTTCAAATCCTCCCCGTCAATCGAATAAGCATCTTCTCCTGTGATGCGGAAGCCGACGGACTTGTAGCATTCGATGGCAGAGAGATTGTCGCAAAACACACCAAGGGAAACCATCTGAGCACCTAGTTCTCGCTGTGCAAAATCAATGGCTAGGCGTAGCATCTGCTTGCCATAGCCCATACCTCGTTTCGAATCGTCCACGATGACGAAGCCAAAACGGATGTGCGTTTTGTCCTCCGTCGGATATCTCAAAAGAATATGTCCGACAATTATATCATTTACAACTGCCGTGAGCGGATACGTGTTATCGCCATTGTATTGCTCCATCATATCATTTGGCTGAGCAGGGAATTCTTTATACCTGTCGGCACTCCAAAGCCGGAAGGCGTGCCGATCCTTGCACCAGCTCAGAATCGTCGGAGCATCGTTGATGTTGAATGGCCGAAGGGATATTTGGGATTTCTCCATATATACCCAGGTCAATCCTGGGCCGACAACCTCTGTCTTGAAAGGTTTGAAACCTTCGCGAAGATAGAATTCGTAAGGTGCCGGTACTTGCTTGCAGGTGCAGAGCCAAGCCCGATTATGCGGAAGGAGTCGCTGAATCTCCTTGAACAACTGCTTTCCGATGCCTTGCTGTCGATATTCGGGCAATACCATCAGACGACCCATGTAAAGAGACCCGTCAGTTTCCTTACCATGTATGGAACCGATGATACGTCCTTTGTCGTCCAGCACTTTCAGCGTCGTACATTGTGCAAAATCCTCGTATGCATGTTCCAATGATTCCGTCATTGGCGGTGCATCTTCCCAGCCCAGCTCAATGCATTGGGGGCCAAAAGCCTTGTGTTGCAGTTCCTGGAGTTCAGGAACATCCTGTATAGTTGCTAATTCTATTTTCATTTTTTTGTTGCCCTAATTCGAATGCGAGTGTTTTGTGAGTTACTTATCCTTCACAGCACGGATGGCGCAGCCGTTGGAGCGAGGGGTTTCCTTGTAGTTGTCGTGGTTGATGAGGCGTGGCGTGAAGCGGAGTGCGAAAGCCACATCAAGCAAGTAGGTGATAGCATCGCTCGACCAGTAGAAACCTTCGGCACGGGACGAGAGATGGCGCTTGCCTGTACGGATGCCTGTGGCAGGCAGGAAGAGGGAGCGACCGCTGGGACCGGTGATGTGGTAGCCGATGGAGTCGGCATTGGCGACCCATTGCCACTCGCATTTCTCCACTAGCTCCGTCAGTTCATCGCGTGTGGGTATGCGCCAGTCATCGCCCAGCATCTGGGTGGCGGCATCGTCCTCGGGTTCGAGGTGCGACTTGCCGTCGGGCGTGGCAGCGTCAGATGCTTGCGAGTCACAGATGTACTTCGTTGGGTGCCAATATTTCCCTGTGCCTAAACGATAGGTGCCGAGTGTGTACTCGCTTTTAGGTTCCAGTTCACCCCATGCCAACATATTACCCACGGCTTTGGGGCGTTCGGCACCGAGGTTACAGTCTGCCCACGACACGCTCAGTCCCAGGTCGATGGCCTGTTGTGCCAGGCAGGGCAGCTGCCCTATGAGTGTTAGGAGTGTTATGATATATCTTCTCATTTTTCGATGTGTTTCTGATTGTTCTTGATATAGACACCTTCATAGCTACTTGGCGACGGCAAGTGGCGTCCTTGTAGGTCATAGCAAACCCCATTGGATTTACCATTTGACGATTTGCCATCTGCACTTTCATGGATGTCCTTCACCGCCGTAGGGAGGTAAGGTTCCAACAACTGGCTGATGGCCTCATGACTGCTGGCATACCATTCTGTCATGTATTTTGCAGCCTCAGCGGCAGTCTCCTCGTTAGCCACAGGATTGTAGTTCCACATTTCGCGCTCGCGCTGCCAGGCGCCTGACTCATCGAGCAGCTGCGCATAGCCATTGATGAGTGCCGTGACGGATGCTACGGAGAGTACGTCGTCACGCAACGCAGCCCATCTTGCAGCCAGTGCTGCAATAAAACCGAGGTCGTCATTCCTCATCAAATGGCTGAACGGTCGTACGAAATGCAGCGTGTTACCCCCTCTCAGTTGCGGCTTTTCATCCCAATAACAACCATTCCAAGTGCAACCGAAGGTATAGTCCATATCCACCGGCACTAGCACGCAGCGACCGTCCACCGTGATGTCGGGCCAGACCAGATAACAGTTTTTATACCCCATGTCAGCCAGTCCGCAAACCATGGTAAGCAGATACACATCCACCAAATTGTCCCAGTAGAAGTAACGTCGAACGGTGGTATCGTATTCATCGTCGGGTGTGTCATCCCAGGCCACGTCAAACAAATCCAATAACGTCTGCCAGGCAGCTGCCGTCGGCTCATCGGGATATTTCATCTCCCATGAGTTCCATTCCTCATCCCCGTCGGCAGGCCCTTCCTCGTAGGGGTTCAGGTAGTTGCCCGAACCATAGTTTTTGCAGTTGTAGATTACACAATGCGTCTGGCCGTCCGTTGTAGCCGTACCACCAAGCAACTCGCGGTTAATCCTGTCTGTCAGGCAGAACAAACCCTGATACGCCCCGTTGACCCACAGTTCTACATAACGCCCCAGGCTGCTGTAGCGCCCGGCGTTGTCGGTCTCATACGGCAAGCGTGCATAACGGGCGAAGACATCCATGGCTACACGATTGCGCATTCGCGAACGGTCTCCCGCTGCTGCATCGAGTATCCACTTGCTACAGTCCGCACGCAAGCCCAGCAGGTTCACATACAGTTCCTCGCTGTTTTCGTCAATGAAATGAACGTTCAATGATTTCTTGTCGTATGACGATGACGACTCACCACTGAAACTCACCAGACAGTTGTACGTTTCTGTCGTCACCGATCCAATAGCTTCGTTGGACTGTTTCAACGTAAAAGTAGCATTGACCTTATGATCATGACTCACTTCTTCCGCCACTTCAAGCATGACGCGTGGCAAAGAGGTCTGTGCGCGACTGCCTAACGTAACCACTCCCCACAAAGCTAGCAATATAAAAACTACCTTCTTCATATACTGTTATTCTCCCATATCTTCATGCCTTGTTATTTGGAATGTACAACGTTCGCTCCCTATTTATTTTAATTCTAATCTCAACACTCTGATTGGCCTGTTTGCGCCTTGATATTGGTTCGCATCAATGCAGGTCTCTCCCGTGGGAACGAAACCGCATTTCTCCATCACTCTGCCTGAAGCAGGATTGTCTACGAAGTGGCCGCTGATGAGTGATTTGATGTCCGTCGACTGTCGGATGTGGTCTAACATCAGCTTTAAGGCCTCCGTGCAGATGCCCTGATTCCAATAGGGCTTTGCCACCCAATAACCAATGAGCGGTTCACCATCTCGAGCCGGCAGGTCGCACTCGCACGATGGACCATAGCCCATAGCGCCAATTGGTTCGCCAGTTTTCTTCAACTCAATAGCCCAAGTATGCAGCTCATCGTGGAATACGGTGCGGATAATCTCGCGACTCTCCTCTACACTCTTATGTGGTGCCCATCCTGCACGAGGCCCAACGTCAGGGTCAGATGCCCATTTGAACAGCACCTCCGCATCACTGTCTCGCCAAGGACGCAATATGATACGATTTGATTCCATTGCTGCAATTACTTCTTGTTTCATATTTTCGAAATTTATTCTTTTGACGATACAAAATTACGAATTATTGCGGAAAGAACCAAATTTCTGGGATAATCTGCGCTAATTTGTGACGAATGGACGGACAAAGACGATAGTCAATGGTGTGATGAAGCGAGTAAATAATGTTCATTGTTTTGAAATGAGTTTCAAATTGCGTATAGGCGAACGGTCGTTTGCGTATAGGCAAACAATCGTTTGGGTATAGGCGAACAATCGTTTGGGCTCTGCTCTTACTTAATTGAATCTTTCAGTATCTCCGCCACATCCTCTTTCGTCAGATTTAGATATCCTGCGGGATAGACAACGGTTGTCTCAGTGATGCCGGGAATCATGTCGGCGGTGGCACCGAGTTCACTGATGGTGAGTGGCAGACCAATCTCCAGCATCCAGTCCTTTAGGGCTTGCAAGCCGCGACGGCAATGTGTGCATCAATATCTGTCTGCGTCCTGACGGCAGCATCGAGGACGAGGCCGTACGTATGTTGGAGGGCGTCGGCGACTGGATGCGCACGAACGGTGAAGCCATCTACGGCAGCAAGGCGTGGACGAAGATTGGCGAGGGCGAAATGAAAAATGGCAAGTTAAAGACGCTACCCGGTGGTCGTCTGGAAAAGAAACATGCCGAGTTCCAGTTCAACGCTCAGGACATCCGCTTCACCGTAGGCAAGGACGGCAATCTCTATGCCTTCTGCATGAACGTGCCCGAAGCAGGTCAGACCGTCACCATCCACTCCGTCAGCTCGAAGCCCAAGCGTGTGTCGCTCTTAGGCTACTCCGGCATGCTGAAGTGGAAGCAGACCGTCGAAGGTCTCTCAATCACCTATCCGAAGAACGGAACCGACCTGAAGACTGCTGCCGTGTTTAGGATAGAACCATGATACACTAAGATTCCCCGCAAGACTACCGCTCGATAGCGATAATGACGCGGCGGTAGGCGACGAGGTGGAAGGGGCCATCGTCGTGGACCTCGCAGATGAGGTGGATGGTGTCGCTCTTTATGTCGGCGGGGATGCGGATGGTGGCGACGGGCTGGTCAGCGGCCTCGATATTCATGCGGGTATGGCCAATCTCCGGCTGTTGCCACCAAAGGAAGCTGAGGCCGTCACCATCAGGGTCGAAGGATTTCGAGGCGTCCATACGGATGGTGAAGACATCGTCCTTTGCGACACCAGGAGGGACGGTGATGGTAATCGTATCATGGGGCATGGCTATCGAGGCTCCCTCAAGGGTAAGCGGGTGAACGAATTGCACCTGCGGAGACATTACAATATATGGATTAAGATTGCCGCGGCCCTCGGCGGCCCATTGCATACGGGCACAGAAATCGTTAAGTTCGTCAGGATAGAAGCGCTGTTTGTAGCCTACGGAGATGGTGCGCACAGGTTCCTGCCAGGAGGTCCAAGCCGTAGTAAGCGAGTCGGCACAAAGACCGCGCTCGTGATAGCCAGCCCAACCTGCCTGATGCGGGTCCTCTGGGTCGTTCAGTCCGTTGGGCATCACGTAGAGGAAACTTGGCGTATCGCCCTCGACGCCCCATTTGTAGGTGGGATATTCCTTGCCCAGCGCACCCTTGCCTTGAATCATGTCCTGATGTTGCTGCCAGTGACGCTTGCCCAGCTCACACTGCTCCTGCCAAGCGCCCTCATCCCAGATGAACTGCAAGTCGTCGGCAAAGTCCTTTCGCAGCCACATGTGCGAACTATAGGCGCGGTTCATGCGCATGTTGTACTGCATGTCCTGGTCGGTAATGGTAAAGAGGCGGAACTTGCGGACGAAGTCTTTTACTTTGTCCATACTTCGCGTCTGTTTCACCCGCCAGATGGCCTGTGCCAGCGTGTTGGCACCGCCCCAGGCAACGACATAGATGGGGCGCGGGTCGTCCTCATCGGCCAAACGGATGAGCAGTTCGCTGCCTGACGAATCGTTGTCCTCGCCAATGGCCTTGATACCGCCATGTATGCTACCCATCACGGCACGACTCTTCAAATAGTCGGCACTCGGCCAATAGCCGATGTGCTGCACCCCACTCTCGGAATCTATCAGGAAGCCCTGCTGACCAGAGCGCCGCATCAGGTTTGGCACATCCTGGCGATAGGCCTCGATGACGCGTTGCAAATATTCGCCCCACTCTTTCGGATACGGGTCACAGTTCCAACCTACGGACGTAATCAGCGCCTCGATCTCAAAACAATCGGCATACGCCATCAGGCGCACCATCGACTCCATGTCGTCGGGCTCCACATCGGCCGGCGCAATGTCCGTACACACCACCAATCGTGGTTTCAAGTCATTCTTCGCTGCATAGCCCACTATCGGCATCAGGAGCAGCAAACATATCATTGCTTTCTTCATCATAAAAACTGGTTCTACAGGATTTAGTGTGAGTTAACATTTCCATTCGTTAAGATTATTAACATATGAATATGCTTCCGATTGAGAGAATCTTCGTAAATTTGCAGCATGGCAGCAAAGATAGAAGAGATATTGGCCTCCCTGCTGTTG
>JAFWOP010000072.1 GCA_017545365.1 Bacteroidales bacterium | reverse complement strand
CAAGACCTACATCAAAGGCAACAAGGGTGGCAAGCTGAGCATTGTCGGCACCGACAACGTCGTGCTCGCACCGGGCAAGGTCATCGTGCCCTTCCCTTATCAGAAGCTTCGCTATGCACTCATCTTCCCGCCGCTGCCTGCCGAAGCCACTTCCTTTGAGGTTGCCGACGGACGTGGCTACTGGAAGTTCACCGATGTGAAGACACGATAGTCAGCTATAAAACTCTACACACACATGATTTAATTATTTATTCAATAACATTCAAACAAAACAAAATCAATTATGATGAAAAAGACTCTTTGGATGATGGTTGCCATCCTATTCTGCAGCTTGAGCTCAACAATGCTGACAGCATGTAGCGACGACGATGACGACCCCAAGGACGAAGGAAAGGGAAATGTTGAAGTTCGCGTGGCAGTGGTGACCCAGCGTGACACCTACAAGATGTTCACCTTCGATTTCACTCTCACCGGTCCTGATGGCAAGACCAACACTTATAAGTTCGATTCCAGTGACAAGAACGACGATAAGTTCTATGAGGCAGAGGCCAACACCTTCCAGGTAGCTTGCATGCCTTACCTCTTCTACCCCGGCGCAACGAGCTTCTTCGAGAATGTCGTCATGCACCACTATGTCTTCAAGAATGTGCCGAACGGGGCAAAGATCGATTACAAGACCGTCTCACACCTTGTGAGGAGCTTCCAGCCTGAAGAGAAAGGCAACAAATTCCTCATGGCTACCGTCATGGTGACCTATGTTACTGCTGATGGTCAAGTGCATCCGCTCAAACCCTTCGATTTCAACTTTGGCATTTACGACAAGGGCATGTGGGAGAAGAACATTGAGAAGTATGACAACTATACTGTTCCGCAGTCTACCAATTCGGTTACCGTTGTTTATCCAACGAATTAACTTTATGAAGAAGATGCCCCTCTTTTTACGAAAAGTCAATTTATAAACAATACACGAAGATGAAAAAGAATATGACAAAGATGCTGCTCCTGGCAACGATGCTCATGGCAAGCAGCAGTATGTGGGCTTACGATTTCATTGTTGACGGCCTGCGTTATAGCAAAAAGTCGGCCAACGAGGTTTGGGTGGCTAAGTATTCAGAATACGCTTCTTCTGTGAACTACGAGGGCGACATCGTCGTTCCCGATGAAGTGGTTTACGAAGGCGTTACCTATAAGGTGACGGGTGTCTCCCAATGGGCTTTTGGCAATAACTCGAGAATCACATCGGTCACTCTCGGCAACAACGTGAAGACGCTCGACGAGAAATCGTTCTATCAGTCGAGGAACATGAAGAAGGTAGTCTTGGGTAAAAGTGTCGAAAAAATCATGGCCTATGCTTTTGACTCGTGTGATAAACTCACCGGCATGCAATTGCCTGAAAGTCTTGTTGAGATAGGCGAGTGTGCTTTCTCGGCCACATCGATCACCTGGATTGCCATTCCCGACAAGGTGACCACTGTAGGCAGAGCCGCCTTCATGTCATGCAGTGAACTTGCATCGGCAACGATTGGCAAGGGCCTGACTACCATCGGGGACGAGATGTTCGCCTCCTGCTCGGCACTGAAGAGCATCACCGTGCCCGACCACGTGAAGACCATCGGCAATAAAGCCTTCTCCAAAGCGGGTGTCGAAACAGTCTATATCGGCAAGGGCGTCACCAGCATCGAGAAGCTGGCTTTCGCAGCCTGCAAAAACCTGAAGACCGTTTACGCCGCTCCTGCAAAACCTGCCACCCTAGGCACCAACGTGTTCTATCAGCTGGATTTATCCAAAATAAGCCTTGTGGTTCCTACGGGTTCGAAGAGCGCCTATCAGAGTGCTGACGTCTGGAAGGAGTTCGGTAAGATCTCGGAAATGGACAACATCGAGACTGCCAACATCCAGCAGGCTACAGAACAGGTCACATTGAAGGGCATCTACGACATCAATGGTCGCCAGCTGCCTGCCATGCAGAAGGGCCTGAACGTCGTGAAGATGAGCAATGGCGAGACTCGCAAGGTGGTTGTAAAATAAACCCCGGCGCCGCCATCACTTCTTTCGAAGAAGTCATAAATAGGTTTTAGCAAAGCATGCCCCCTGCCCAACCGTCGTGTTGTGCAGAGGGCTTTCTGTTGGTACAAATTGTTTCATCAACGACGACAACGCATGTGTCCATCTAGAGCACTGCTCCAAACTATACAGAGCATAGCTCCGTGCCATACAGAGCATAGCTCCGTACCATACAGAACATAGCTCCGTTCCATACAGAACATAGCTCTGTAACCTCCAAAGCATTGCTCCGTAACGCCCAAAGCATTGCTTTCGGAGGCAAGGAGCATTGCTTTTGGAGGCCAAGAGCATTGTTCTGACAGTCTGAAAGCAATGCTTTTGGAGTCTGGGAGTAATGCTTTTAGAGGTGAAAAGCATTGCTTTTGGGCGATATGGAAACATGTGATGCAATTGTAGCATGTGTAGCAGAACATCTGGGATTCTTTTTTTTCGAACACAAATCACACGAATGAATACAAAAATCGCCCATTTCATCGGGAATTATGACGCATTTCTTCCATTTTTCTCTATGTGACAAAACGGGCGTCAACCAAAACTGTTAAGTAGTTGTTAAGTGATTTCCTTGGTTTTTTCATCATTAATACTTAAATTTGCAGCGGAAAAAGAAACTTTGTAATTAATATAATAAAAGGTGTTCGCTATGAAGAAAGTTCTACTATTCGCAATATTGCTGCTGCCACAGCTGCTGGTGGCACAAGAGATTTACGGCACCTATCTGAAAGACGGTAAGCAGTGGGTGTATAAGCACCATGTTACAGAGTCTGAATGCACAAATCCCGATCATGACGCTTTTGCATTGGGTAATTGGGAGGAAAAGGAATTGTATTTGCAGTCGTATTTTACTGTGATGGGAGATACTGTAAGGGGCAAAGACACGTATAAGAAACTGTACTACACCGACTCCTATCGCGACACCACCTATCTGATAGCCACTATCGGCGAGAGGCGCGGTTTATACTACATCTATAACGAAGGAGGTGGTTCTCATGTGAGTTATAATTTTGATTTGGAGGTCGGCGACAAGAACACGCCCTATTCCAACCAGTTCTCGGGAAATCCTGATAATCCTTTGCTGTATGTGAAATCGAAAGACACCATACAGGTGGGAGACCGTTACTTCGAGCGCCTTTCTTTTAGCTATAAAGACAATGGGTCCCAATTCTATCCTGCAGATCCTGATTACATCATGGATGTCTGGATACGCGGTATAGGAAATCGTAATGAAGGTGTTTACGGCCCGTTTTACAACGCTACGGGAACAGGCTATAGGTATTCCAATGGTCACTGGCTGATAGAGAGACGACAATTCCTTGCCTGCTATGAGGATGGGGAATGCATTTTCAGTAACACTGATTTCAATGCGAATCCCGTCACAGGCATCGTATCGCAGAAGCGCTACCGTTCATCCGAAACCGCCATCTACGACCTCTCGGGCCGACGAGTCGCAAATAGTTCCGAGTTTCAAGGTTCTAACAAACTTCCCAAGGGGGTATATATACAAAACGGGAAGAAGGTCGTGGTAAAGTAAGCGCAACCTTCGTTTATGCTTATCTTTGCATACCAATAAAAATCATATTAAACGATAATAGTAAAAGGACAAAGACTATGAGAAGAATGATTCTTTTTTATGCTGTGTTGCTTTCTGGAATGAGTTGTCAGGCAATATGGGCACAGACAATTTGTCATGATGAAATCTTTTATGAAATCAACACCAATACGATGACAGCAGAGGTTGTGGCTGGAGACTCTCCCTATACAGGTTCTGTTGTTATCCCCGACTCTATCGTTATAGAAGGTAAGACATATCATGTTACTTCAGTAGGCGATGAAGCCTTTTATAACTGCGATGCTCTATCATCAGTTAAGATAGGCAAACAAATAGAACGAATTGGCAGTTCATCTTTCCAAAAATGTACTACCTTGAGAGAGGTCAATATTCCGAACGGTGTGTTAAGTATTGGAGGATATGCTTTCAGCCATTGCGACCAATTGGTTAAAGTTACATTAGGGGAGAATCTGAAGACTATCGGTATCTATGCTTTTGCAGAATGTAGAAATCTGAGGAAAGTAGTGATTCCTGATTCTGTCAGTCAGTTAAAAGATTATGCCTTTTCGAATTGTGTGAACCTACGGAACGTGGTTCTTGGAAAAGGGCTGATGAAAATAGCCAAAGGAGCATTCTCGCATTGCTCGGAATTAAGTGCAATTGCTATTCCTGAGGGGGTGCAGGTAATAGAGGATGACGCATTTATCAAATGCGGGTCCTTAAGCGCCGTGGAAATCCCGTCTAGCGTTACAACTATCGGTAACCAGGCATTCATGTCTTGTTCGTGTTTGAATGGCATTATTTTGCATGAGGGTTTGGAGACGATAGGGGACAAAGCCTTCTTCGACTGTGGCTTCGTGAAGCGACTAGAGCTTCCCAACTCATTGACTTCGCTGGGCGAGGAATCCTTCTCTTCGTCGCAAGTCATAGAGATTGTTATAGGGGAGGGCCTGAAAGTCATTCCTAAGAATGCTTTCAGATCTTGTTATGCTCTACGCTCAGTATCTTTCTCTGAAGGTTTGACGACCATTGGTGAAACCGCTTTTGCTCATTGTGAATACTTACGGTCTTTGGTATTTCCTAAGAGTATCAGGACAATCGGGAAAAAAGCTTTTTCGATGTGTTTTGGCTTGGAAGAAGTAGTGATTCCTGATGGTTTGACAAAGATAGGGGAATACGTTTTCAGTGGTTGTAATAGTATGAAGACCTTGACCCTCAACAACACACTTGAGGAAATTGGCGAAGGGGCTTTTAACAGTTGTGAAAGATTAACCGATATCGTGTTGCCACCAACTGTAAAAGTGATAGGGTATGGAGCATTCATGACTTGTTCCAGCCTCAAGAACATTCAGTTGCACGAAGGTCTGCAGAGAATTGAAAAGTGTGCTTTTGCAGAATGCAGGGCATTAGAATCATTGGTTATACCTCAGGGTGTTGAAGTGATTCCCTATGAGTTTTGCCGTGCTTGTGAGAGTTTGGAAAGCGTAGACATTCCTCAGAGTGTGACCGTTATCGAAGATAGGGCTTTCTATGGGTGCAGGTCTTTGCAGTCGGTAGTTGTTCCGGATAGTGTTGATATCATCAAGAGTTATACGTTTGCTGACTGTTCCAGTCTGAACAAGGTCACTTTGCCTGATCAGCTGACGAGAATCTATGCTGCTGCTTTCTATAGATGCTCCTCATTATGTTCCATAAAGTTACCAAAAACATTAATTTCGATAGGTGGGGCAGCCTTTGCTGAATGTAGTTCTCTGTCTTCTATTTCTATTCCTGATAATGTTTGGGATATTGAACAGTCGGCATTCGCTGGCTGTACTGCGTTGAAAACTATTTCATTGGGTTCGGGGCTTAAGTTTATGTACTATGATACATTTGGATATTGTCATTCGGTTGAGGATGTATATTGTTATGCCACAGCAGCGCCCTATTGTGATCAACAGACATTCCAAGGTGTACCGTTTGAGACGGCAGTCTTGCATGTTCCTGACTCGGCATTGCATAGCTATCAGGAAACGGAGCCATGGAAGAACTTTGCGCTGATAGTCGGCATTGAGTCAGAAGAAAAGGATGTGCCGGCCATGCTATCTAATAGCCCATCATGGACATACCACTCACGAGTGTATGACAGGGTGACATATCCGATGCCGATAGGTTATACAAATGCAGAGATACACTATTCGTTGTCGGATAGTATTGAAAAGAACGGGAAGACATATCTCACGCTTACCCGTGAGGAATACGACGTCGCTGCTAAGCCAGGATCGATGAGGGCGAATCGCATAGCAGGCAAAGACTACAGCCTCGGTATCAGAGAAG
>JAFWOP010000071.1 GCA_017545365.1 Bacteroidales bacterium | reverse complement strand
CTTGGCGCGGAAGTTGCGGGTGAAGGTGTCGGCACTGGTGAAGCCGCTGGCCTGACTGACCTGCTCGACAGTGAGGTCGGGCTGGTCGTTCAGCAAGCGGATGGCATAGTCGAGGCGCAGTTCGCGGACGTATGCCGGCAGTGAAACACTGTCACTGCCCTGCGCGAAGGCGGCACCGATGCGCTCCTTCGAGAGACCGGTGCGGTCAATCAACGACTGCCGGCCGAAGTCGGGTTGGAGGAAGAGTTGCTCGTTCTCTATCAGGTCGCGTAGGCAGAGGAAGAGTTGCTCGTCGGAGAGTTCGGTGAAATCGGAGATGGCTAACTCAGGTTTAGCCGAGTGAACTGACGGTTCGGCTGAAACGCTCAATTTACGGTATTTCTCCTTATACTCCACCGCCTCGGTAATCTGCTGGGCAAGGATGCGATTGCGTTGCTGAGTGATACGCCACTGGCGGAAGGCATACAGGGCAAAGGCAAGAATCAGCAGGGCGAGGCTGCCAGTGGCAATGCTGATGGTATCGGCGATGCGCTTGCCGGCTCGCTGCTGCTCTATCTCGCGTTGCTGTTCCTGGGCGTGGTAGCGGGCGGCAAAGAGGTGGGCCTTGCCCCTGAGGAGCGAGTCGCTCAGTTGCTGGCTCAGGTCGGCATAGCGCCGCCAGTAGCCGTTGGCGGCTACGGGGTGCCCTTGCGACTGGGCCACTTCGGCCCTGCCGCGCAGGATGTCGGCGTAGTTGGCGTTCAGCGTGTCGTCGGCCATCGATTGCTCCACCTCGTCATAGATGGCCAGCATACGGTCGTAGCGTCCCAGTCGACAGAGTGTCGGTGTCGTCACATAGCGCCCATGAAGGGTCTGGCTCGCATCCGTCTGTCCGTAGAGGTCGAGATAGTGGATGGCCTGCTGCGGCTGATGTTGTGATGCCGCTGCCAAGGCGAGGAATGAGTATGCCCGGCTACGGTAGAAGTCGATGTAGCGCGGACGTTCCTCGACGGTGATGCCGCTGTAGCTGTTGCCCTGGTCATAGTAGTCGGCAGGGTGCTGCTCGAAGTCGTCCAGCATGGCGAGCATCTGCTGTGCGGCATCTGTCGTCGCCTGGTAGCGCCCTGTCTCTGCGGCGACGTCCGCCTTGCGCTTCAATGCAAGCAGGGCGAGGTTCATCTCTGTGTAGTGCCGGTGCCCTGCCAGCTGCTGTACCGCGCTGTCGATGCGGGCCAGTCCCTCCTGCTGCTGCCCGATGCGAACCATCAGGGCGCCGATCTCGGCATTGCTGTATGACTGCAGGTGGCGCATGTCGTGCTCACGATAGACGTCGCTCAGCCGGGTGGCCCAGTGCAGGGCCTGCTCATAGTCCCTCTCCAGCCGGTAAGCATCGAGCAGGATCTCGAGCACGTCTATCTGAAGGTCGTAGTCGGCCATGACAGAGTCGTGGCGCATGAGGCGCTCGCCAATCAGGATGGCAGAGTCGGTTCTGATTTCCGCATGCGACCGTCCATAGACTCTGGCCCGCTGAATATCGGCACGGACATCCGACAGATTGCCCGCCAACCGGGCTGAGTCGATGAGCTGTAGGGCACGCTCAGGCTCTGTGTCCACAAACGTCATGGCATACGCCGCCGTGTAGTGCGAAATTGCCGAGTCACTCGACTCGCCTACCCGTAGCCTTTCTACAGCCTGCGCCGCACGCTTGTTATCGGCGCCTCCCCCCTTGCAGCCCGCCAACACCAGCACGATGGCAACGACGACCATTATATATATATGATGTCTCATATCCTTGTTCTGTTCAAAACCGTCTGCAAAGATAGATAAAATTTCCGAGATTATAAGCCAGTTGAGATAAAAATGTAAAAAAACGCCATCATTCCCACGGTTCCTCTGCCCTTTGCGACAGTTATGGCAAGGTTTGCCGTTTCTGTCGCAAATTTCGTATATGCGCCATAGGCTTCTCTGCCGGAAATCATTTTTTTTTGCTTTTTGTGCCGTAAATCACCGTACCTTTGCATCGTGATTCAGAAATAAAGTATAAACAATAAAAATATAAAAGAACAATGAAAAAGAATTCATTTTTGGTAAAGACAGTGCTCATGAGCATGCTTACCGCAGTTACTTTCAGTTTCGCATCTTGCCAGGACGACGACTTCATGGATACAGATGCTATGGTAGAGAACACTAACGCCAGCCAGACCATCGGCGACGGCGACATCCTGGTGGAAGGCCACGCCTACACCATGCCCTTCACGGTGAAGGCCAACGGCAAGTGGCGCATCGAGCAAGACCGCTACTTCTTCACCCTGAGCGAGGAAGAGGGCATCGGTCCGAAGGTAATCAAGATCTACGTGCAGGACAACCGCTACGACGAGCGCAAGCAGGGCCACATGACCATCATCACGACCGACGGGCAGGGACGCGAGCAACGCCAGGTGCTGGAGATCGTGCAGAAGGGCTGCAGTGAGAGCGTGACCCGCGCCATCAGCCTGGTGCCCACCTCCAACCGCGTGTATAGCATCGGCTACGGCTACAGCACGCTGAAGGGCTACAACAACCACAACGCCATCACATCCAAGATCCTGGATGTCAACAAGCTGCTCGATCAGGAAAAATTCACACAGAGCAACCTCAACGCTGAGATCACCTACGAGCACTATACAGCCAACAGTCGCGACGGTCTGGTCAACGCGATGTGCGACAGCCTGGGACACATGTTGAGCTACATCCCGAAACAAGAGTCGAGCGACACCAAGGAACAAGTGTCGAGCGACACCCCGAAACAAAAGGACGCCAAGAAGCTGACATTGCCATTCACCTTCGAGGTAGGAGCCGCCTTCGGCATGGACAACAATCAGACAGAGTGCCACGACTATGCCATCAGCTATCTGAACTATGGCGTGCGCCGTATGCAGATTGAGCCGGGCATAGGCCTGCTGAGAAAGTACATCAACGAGGATGCCGCCATGGCCATCAACGGCGAGATGGAGGAGTATAAAGGCAAGGAGGGCGTGAAGAACCTCATCCGCGACTTCGGCACCCATATGGTCAAGGGAGCACGCATCGGCGGCCGCATACGCTCCACCCTCGACATCAAGACCGACAGCGTCAGCGACACCTACGACCTGGACCTCTATGCCCGCATCGCCATCGGCGAGAAAGACCTGCTGAAATGCAGCGATCAGTTCAAGAAGAGCTATAAGAAAGACATGGGCTATTGCCGGCATAAGCTCAACGTGGTGGGCGGCACGCAGGAGAGCGTGGACAAGATGACCTACGAGGTGACTCCGTCAACCCTCGACCAGTGGAAGACATCCATCCAGGATACGGCAATGGTCATGGTAGGCTTCGAAGAAGGCGACCTCATCCCCATCTACGAACTGGCAAGCACCGAGGCCCGCAAGCAGGAGATCCGCAACTACATGGAGGGCCAGGGCCCCGGCACGATGAGCGCAGACTATGCCCCCGCCCAGACCGGCACCGTGACGGAGATCGAGGTTCCCTCATTTGATGCCTACAGCAAGACACTGGTGAAGAACATCATGCTCTCTGGCGAGCGAGTGGGCATCGCATGCAACGAGTACATCCCACAGCTGAACAAGGACGAGCGCGTCACCGTCATCTACCCCGTCGTCAACGGCAAGCTGGCACTCAACCAGGGCGTATTCCTCGGCGATGAGGAGCACAAGCCCAGCCGCGTCAACTGGCGTAAGGACAGTGCCGAGCCCAAGATCACCCCATACGTGCAGCTCGACTACGGCACGCCCACCAAGATCTACCTGCAAGGCACTTCCGTCAGCACCAAGCTGGCTCAGGGACAGGAGGTACGCAGGGCCAAGCTCCAGGATGCCTACATGGAGGGAATGACATGCGCAGGCGGCATCAGCACCCAGAAGGACTATCCGCTGGTGAAGATCTTCAACCGCATCTGGACCCGTGAGGACTATCAGGGCGAAGTGGAAGACGGACTCTCAAGGTGCTCACGCTACTACTCCAACAAGAGCATCGCCCGCAGCGGCATCCAGGGATGGGAGATCGCATCCGACCGCGACTTCGAGCTGCTCAAGCAGGGCATCAGCGCCAGCGGCACCAACTCATTCCCCATACTGCTGCTGCAGAACTACGGACGCGCCAAGGAGACAGGCTTCGACCTGAAGTGGGACGGCTACATGCGCAACGGCTCAGTGGAGGGCAGCGGCCAGCAGATGCAGTACCTGATACAGATTGAGGGCAAGAACGACTCCTACGGCTACGTAGATATCAAGTCCAGCGGTGCCATCAACATCCACAAGAGCTATCTCGGCATCGACCGTATGGCAGTGCGCTACGTGCTGGCTGACTAATCAACAGACAATCTTCAAAAGGGATTTTGCGACAGTTATGGCAAGGTTTGCCGTTTCTGTCGCAAATTTCGTATATGCGCCATAGGCTTCTCCGCCGGAAAACATCTTTTTCGTTGGAACGGGGCCAAAATCGCCGTACCTTTGCCGTCGCAAACAAGTTGCAACGGCGAGTGAAGGCTGCGGCTCAGCAAAGCTCGAACAAGTTCGCCTCTGCGTTCGCCTTGCACTTCACTTGCATCGTCAAACAGAAAATAAGTATAAACAATAAAAAATAAAAAGAACAATGAAAAAGAATTCATTTTTGGTAAAGACAATGCTCATGAGCATGCTTACCGCAGTTACTTTCAGTTTCGCATCTTGCTCGCAGGATGATGACCTCCTCACGGAAAACAATTCAGGCGTTGAGACCGAACAGGCTCTGACCAGAAGTGCTGCCAACTGCGAAGAACTGGCAGTGGATGTAGCCAACGTGAAGTATCAGGTGACGAACGACCAGGAAGCCGGGCTGGAAGAGGTATTGAGGAATTTCGTGAATGGCTCGGAGTGCGATCCCGACGTGGAAGCCTACGTCAATCAGTTGCGCAGCGAGGCAGAACAGCAGCAGCGCGGTGCCATGACCCGCACGGCCACACCCAAGGCCACCTGGGGCTACCGTTACATCGACTTCAACTACGAGAGCATCGACGAGCAGGGCAAGCCCGTCACCCTGTCGGCACGCGTCTGCTGGGGCATGGACATCATGGGCAGAGAGATCAGTCCTAAGTACATGGCGCTCTGCCCCCACTCCACGATTGCCGGCGACTACGAGACTCCCACCAGGAACGCCTCGCTGGAGAACGCCCTGCTGCAGGGCGACAGGCTGCTCATCATGCCCGACTATCTGGGCTATGGCGCCAGCAAGGACCGCGTACACCCCTATATCAACCACGACCTCTGCACCAGCAACAGCATCGATGCGCTGAAGGCCGGCTACAAGGTGTTTGCCGACATGAGCAAGGTGTCCATGGATCCAGACTGGAGGCTCTATGTGACAGGATGCTCGCAGGGCGGTGCCAACGCACTGGCCATCCACAAGTGGCTCGACACCCATCTCGACTTCGCCCAGCGCTGGCGCTTCGAGTACAGCTATTGTGCCTGTGGCCCCTACAGCCCCGTGGTGACCTTCCAGGAGTATTTCAAGCAGAAGAAGCTCGACTATCCCATTGTGCTCCCGCTCACGCTGAAGGCTATGTTTGCCGCCTATCCAGAGATCCTGGGGAAGTGGAAGGAAGAGGACTTCTACAGTGAGGCCTATCTGAAGCATAAAAGCGTGGTGGACTACATGATCAGCAGCAAGGAGTACGCCTCCGGTCCCATCAACAAAGAGATATTCAAGATCTTCCCCCACAAGGGCGAGGCAGGCATCAAGGACGGCGAGCAGATCTGGCTGACGGATATCCTGAATCCCGAAGTGATCAATCCAGAGTCGGCTATGAGCAAGGCCCTCTTCGAGTGTCTCGACAAGAACGACCTGACCAAAGGCTGGAAGCCCGTTCACCCCATCCACCTCTATCACGGCAAGAACGATACCTACGTGGGCTTTGCCAACTCGGAGGCAGTGATGGCAGCCTTCCCCGACATGGCCACGCTCGACATCTCCATGGCAGGAACCGACGGCCATCTGATGACCTGTATCAAATGGATGTCGAATGTAAGGATCGGGAACTGGTAAATTTATTTCCATTTATTTGTATGATTCAAAAAAAAAAACTACCTTTGCAGTCAGAATCAGCATTTTGTACGACGATGACGAGGCTTGAACTAAAAGTGGATATGGACGAGGTGAGGCGCGCCAGAGCGTTTGCCCTCTCCATAGCCGATGACGCAGGATTCAGTGAGCGTCAGACGCAGAACCTGCACCTGGTCATCGAAGAGGCTGTGGCAAATATTGTGAACTACAGCGGAGCTACCATGATGGAGCTCCGCGCCTGGCAGGAGGACGGCAGACTCTATGTATCTTTCACCGACGACGGCATCCCCTTCGACCCTACCCGGCATCCCGAGCCCGACCTGACTCAGCCCATAGCGACGCGCGCCATCGGTGGTCTTGGCATCCTCTACATCCGCAAGATGAGTGACGGCGTGGCCTATCGCCGAGAGGACGGAAAGAACATCCTGACCGTCTGGAAAGCATTAGGAAACCATAGTAACATAAAAATACATTAAGGTATGGAGATAAAAATAACAGAAAAGAACGACCGGCTGGTAGCATTGCTCATTGGCGAGCTCGACAATACCGCCTGCATCGAAGCAAAGAAGGCCTTGGCTCCGCTGACCCAGCAGACTGACCACGACGTAGAGATCGACTGTAGCGGACTGGAGTATATCTCGTCGAGCGGGCTTCGCCTCTTTATAGGTATCTACAAGCACCAGCACGACATCGGACGGCGGTGTATCATGACCCATGTCAGCGAAAAGTTGAACGATGTGTTTGAGGTCGGCGGATTTTTTGTGCTTTTTGAACAGGAGGGCTGATCATGGCAGACAACCAGAAACAGTTGCAGGCGGAAAACGAGCAGTTGCGAGCTGAGAATGCCGAGCTTAGGAAGCAGCTCGACTATACGCGGGAGCAATTCGTGCGCCTGATGCATCGCAATCTCGACCTCACAGACCGTATCGAGGACTACATGCAGTTCCGCCAGCGTGTCGAGGTGGCACGCGAGCTCATCGACATGAATTTAGAACGAATACAGAATGCCGACCTCCGCGACGACGGGCAGCTGATGGCCATCGTCGAGACGAAAGTGGAGGGAGAGCGCCTTCATCTCGACCCAGATTTCGACGCTGCGGCCCTTGCCAAGTTGGTAGGCGTCAGCAAGGAGCGCCTCGACAAGCTTTTCCGCAACAAGTCGATGTACCGCACCCCCGAGGCTTATATCGACAATTTCCGTTTGCTGTCGGCTATGCGCCTGCTTCGTGAAAAGCCGAACTACAACATCGCTTCCATTGCCGAGGATTCAGGCTTCAAGCACGTGCGCACCATGCAGCGCAAACTGGTCGATGCCCTGGGACTCACCCCTGCCGAATACAGGGCTCTCTACACGCGGGACTTATAGTTAAGACGTCAAC
>JAFWOP010000137.1 GCA_017545365.1 Bacteroidales bacterium | reverse complement strand
GCGGGCATAAACGTTGAGCATAGAGAAGATGAGGTAGAAAGTGTACTCATAGAAGCCCTCCACGTTGGCCATCTCCTCCAATTTCTTCTTGAAGCCCTCGATGTAGGGCAGCCCAGCGAGGTAGGCCTGCATCTCGCGCAGGGCCAGTTCGAGGTCGTCCTTCTTCAGGGCGCGCCAGAACTTCAGGGCAAAGCCTGTCTTGACATCGTTGCTCCTGATGCCTGTATAAGTGGGCAGCAATCCCTCGGCATAGCCCGTCTGCACCTCCTGGTTGGGGATAGCGAGCGTGTACATCTCTGCCTCGCGGTCGTAGTCCTTGATGGTGAGGTAGCCGCTCTGGTAGAGGAGCGGTAGGGCATCCTCCATGGCCTCCGTAGGCTTGTCGAAATCCGAAGCCGCAGCCTCCATGCGGTCGAGCTTCGTGATGTCGGTTTGGAACTTCTGCATCTGCCGGATGAGGTAAGTAGGCGTGCCGCTGTCGAACCAGTAGTAGCCCACCTTGCCCGTGTCGAATGCCTTGAACAGGCTGAAGGGATTGTACACCTCAGGGGCACGCTCCGAAAACATATAGCCGTCGTAGCGTGTCTTCAGTTTCTGATGCATCTCTTCCGGCGTGCAGTCGTTGGCCTCGGCCAGCAGGGCGATGTCGGGGGCCAGCGTCGTGGTCAACTCCTCCTCAGTGATTCCGCAGAGGGCGGCGTACTTGGGGAGCATCGAGATGACCGTAATGTTGTTGATGGTGGAAAAAATGCTTAGTTGCGAGCGCTCGGCTTTGCCGCTTGGCCCGTCCAAGAACTTCGTGATGCCGGTGATGAAGCAGCGCTTGATGTAGGGTTCGTTGGCTTTCAGGGGCGAATAGAGTTCCTGCATCACGTTGCGCTTCTGCTCCAGCACCGTTTCGTCGTGGAGCCATTTCAGTAGGGGCGCATCGTACTCGTCGATGATGATGACCACCTGCAGACCCGTCTGCTTGTAGGCCCGCTTGATGAGGCCGGAGAGCACGCCGCCGGGAGTGGTCTCCATCGGATTGGCTCCGTAGACCTCGGTCAACGGCTGTAAGATAAGCATCAGTTTCTCTTCCAGTTTCTCGGCTGTCTGCATGTCCTTGGCTTCGCTCAGGTCAATGTGCAGCACGGGGTACTGCTTCCAGTCCCATTCCAGCTCGTCGGCCTTCAAGCCCTTGAACAATTCGCGCTCGCCGGCGAAGAACGAGTGGAGCGTGGAGGCCAGCAGCGACTTACCGAAGCGGCGCGGACGCGCGAAGAAAAGGAACGGGTTATTCTCCTGCGCCAGGAGCCACACCATGTCTGTCTTGTCCACATACACGTAGCCCTCGCGACGGAGCCGCGAGAAGGTCTGTATGCCTACGGGGTATTTTCTCCTTGTTGCCACCATGGTAATTTACGATTTACAAATTTTCGATTTACGATTTGATGCTGCAAAGGTACAAAAAAAATTCAGGAACTACGTACATTTTACCCGAAAAAATATCGTTTGCTCAGTTCGATGGCAGAGGCTTCGGTCAGAGTGTTGAGAGCCTGCATAATCTTACCAGAGGTCGAGGCGCTGGGCCTTGGGGAGGTACATCTTGTCGCCCTCCTTCACACCGTAGGTCTCGTACCAGGCATCGATGTGGGGGTAAGCTCCGTTCACGCGCCAGCAGCCTAAGGAGTGGACATCGTTCATCGTGCGGCGGCGTATCTCCGCCTCGGTGATGTTCTGGGCCCATACACCGGAATTGGCTATGAAGAAGCGCTGGTCGGCAGTGAGTCCGTCGACGGTGGGCAGCGTGCGGTCTGCGGTGGCGTTCTTGTAAGCCGTCCAAGCCACCTGCAGTCCGCCGTGGTCGGCCAGGTTTTCGCCCAAGGTCATGCGTCCGTTGGCATGGAGGTCGGGCAGCACGAGGATGGCATCGAAGAAGGCGGCATACATGTCGGCTTTCTCCTTGAACTTCGCCTCGTCCTCCGGCGTCCACCAGTTCTTCAGGTTGCCGTCCTTGTCGTACAGATGGCCCTCATCGTCGAAGCCGTGGGTCATCTCGTGGCCTATCACCACGCCGATGCCACCGTAGTTGAAGGCATCATCGGCCTCCATGTCGAAGAAGGGGTACTGCAGGATGCCGGCGGGGAAGCATATCTCGTTGGTCGTGGGGTCGTAGTAGGCGTTCACCGTCTGCGGCGTCATCTGCCAGACGTTGCGGTCCACGGACTTTCCGGCGTTATGCTCTATGGTATAGGTATTCCAGAAACGTTTGCACTCCACGATGTTCTCGTAGTACGACTTCTGCTTGTCTATGCTGAGTGCACTCATGTCCGTCCACTTGTCGGGATAGCCTACCTTCACGATGAAGGCATTCAGCTTATCCTTCGCGGCGGCCTTGGTGGCACTGCTCATCCAGTCCTGCGCGTCGAAGCGCTCGCTGAGCGCCGTCTGCAGGTTCCTGATGAGCTGGAGCATACGCTCCTTGGCGGCGGCGGGGAAGTATCTCTCCACGTACAGCTTGCCCAGTGCCTCGCCCATCTGGTCCTCAATCTGTTGCGTGGAGCGCTGCCACAGGGGATAGTCCTCTTGGCGGCCCGACAGCACCTTGCCGAAGAATTCGAAATAGGTGGCTTCCGTCTTGTCGTCAAGGTATTGGGCAGCCGCCGTGATCTGTCCCCACTCCATGTAGTCGCGGTATTCATCGGCGGTCATCGTGGCGATGAGATTGTTTACACCGGCGAAGAACTCCGGCTGACCGACCACCAACTCCTGTATGTAGGCCGACTTGACACCCTTCGCGTTCAACACCGCTTCCAACTGCACGTTCGGGTAATTGGCATTAAACTGGGCGAGCGTCGTCTTGTTGTAGTTCGCCTCCGGGTCGCGCTGTTCGGTTTGGGAGCGGCTCACCTTGGCCAGTTCGGTCTCCAGACGCAGGATGTTCGTCATCTTCTGGGTGGCCTGCTCAGCAGTGAATCCAAAGAGCTGCAGCATCTTGACGATATTGTCCTTATAGGCCTCGCGAATCTTGGTCGTTGCCGCGTCGGTGTCGAGGTAATACTCCTTCTGCTCGAGTGTTATTCCTCCCTGCTTCACATGCAGGATGTTCTGCGTGGCATTCTTCTCATCGGCATAGATGGTGGTTTTCATAAACCCTGAGTAGCCCTGCGGTGCCAGCTGCAGGTGTATCTGGAACAGCTCCTCGCTGGTCGTAGCCTCCTCCATCTGCTGAATGATGCCCATCAGGGGCTGTACGCCCTCCCTGTTGCGGCGGTCGTTGTCCATGGCCAGACTGTACAGGTCGTTCAGCTTCTGCTCCGTCGTTCCGGCAGCGAAGCTGCTGCCCTGCAAGTCGTCCAGAATACCCTTGATGCGCGTGGTGTTCTCCTCGATGAGCTGCTCGAAGCTGCCATAACGCGCGTAGGCGGCGGGCAGCGGGTGGCTCTTCATCCATCCACCATCGGCATACTGGTAGAAATCGTCGGCGGGGCGCACCGACGTGTCCAGGTTATTGATGTCGATGCCAGTAGATTGCTTTGCCGGTTCAACGGGGTTGTCGTCCTTGTCGGAACACGATGTAAGGCCCAGCACGATCGGCAGGGCAAGTGTCATCAGAAGTTTGATTGTTTTCATTGTCGTTTATTCGTTAGTTGAATATTGACCAGTCATCACCCACTCGTCGAGGGTGCGGCTGTCGAGGTCGAAGTGGAGACCGCACTTCACCACGCGGCGGCCCTCGGTATCGTAGGGAAGTGCGTAACCTTTCGAGTCTATCTGCTCCAGGGCCTTCTGTGCCGTCTCATGCATCTTCAGTTCGAAGACGTAGGTCGTTGTGGGCATCAGCACCACCATGTCTATCCTGCCGCCATGGCACTTCACCTGCGTGCGGGCATAAACGTTGAGCATAGAGAAGATGAGGTAGAAAGTGTACTCATAGAAGCCCTCCACGTTGGCCATCTCCTCCAATTTCTTCTTGAAGCCCTCGATGTAGGGCAGCCCAGCGAGGTAG
>JAFWOP010000077.1 GCA_017545365.1 Bacteroidales bacterium | reverse complement strand
TCGGCGAAGATGTGGTCGAGGTAGGGCGATTTCGGCACCACGCCGAAGGCTATCCAGTTCCAGTTCAGGTGTACGGGTATGAGCTGCTCCACGTTCTCGCTCTTCGTCCAGATGGCGGGATGGTCGAAGTTGCCTATCAGCTTGTCCTGGCCGAAGACGATGTCGATGGGGGAGCCATCGACCGCTATCTGCGCGTCGGTGTAGGCCACGCCCTGCGTGGCGTCCCAGATGCGGAAGCTCAGCGTCTTGCCCATGTCGGCAGTGCGCGTGTCCTTGCCATAGACGGTCATCGTCACGTAGGCTGCTCCGCGCACCCTCTCCGGCGAGGCCACGCCTCGGCACTCGTCGCCGATGAAGGCGGCCACCATGCTCTCCGCGTTCTCCATCAGTATGCCGTTGATGTACACCTGACCGACGATGCTCATCTGGTGCTCGTACTTCGTCGGGTCAACGGCCCACTGCGGCCGTTCGCCGCGCACCTTCATCAAGATACGCAGCGGCTCCAGTATGCCGTTGTTGCCCTGCAGACCGATGGTCGCGTCGTAGTTGCCCACGGGCACCAGCGGGTTCACCCGGAAGCGCAGCGTCTTTGTCCGTAGCGGGGCGATGTCGTCGGAAGTGGAACTTCCGACCACTGTGAGCCACTGCGGCATATTATATAATGTATAGTACTCCGTGCTGCCGCTCTTGTTCTCGATATCGACGTCGAAGGTATAGTCCTCGCCGTACTTCTTGATGACGTTCACCGAGTCGCGGGTCCACTTCAGCGTGTTCTGCTGCACGTAGGCCGTCCAGCGGATGGGCTGCGACTCGTTGCCGTGCAGGTCGCGCACCTTATCGACGGTGATGTTGAGCGTGGTGCCCTCCAGCTGCCGCGCCGTGAGTCCGACCATCGACAGGTTGATGACCACCTTGCGGTCCGAAGCCA
Source organism: Bacteroidales bacterium (assembly GCA_017545365.1). The sequence goes on along the minus strand of JAFWOP010000077.1, from coordinate 10,025 downwards.
CCGGCGTGGCGGTGAGCACCGTCTCGTCGGGCGCGTTCTTCAGCGGCGGCGTGAGGGCGACCAGGCTCGCCGTGTCGGCGGGCAGCACCATGGCAGCGGCCTTCGGAGCCATGTTCTCCAGCGCAATCACCTTCGTCGTGACGCCGTTCTCCTTGCCCGTCTTCTCGAAGGGATAGTAGGCCGCGAGTCCGCGCGAATAGACGTCGGCGGTGTCAAGCGTGTTGTACATGTTGCTGAGCAGGCGGCTCTCGCTGAGCGCGGCGTGCCAGATGCGTATCTCATCGACGAGGGCCAGCGACTGATTGTTCCTGCCCACGACGAGGCTTGTGCCCTGCATGGGCGGCACGTCGGCCTCGGGGATGACCGCCGTGCGCTGTCCGTCGAGGTAGAACGAGGCGGCCTGTCCGCGCACCACGTTCAGCGCGTAGTGGTGGTAGCGGCGCAGGTCGGGGAAGGCCTCATGGCTGGCCACCACCTGCGACTTCCCGCCGTAGTCCAGCACCAGGTTCTGCAGGCTGTCGAAGCGCAGGTGCAGGTTCGTCACCTTGTTCAGGTTCGTCATCGGGCTGTACGGGTCGGGCGTGGCGGTTTCGAACACCGTCTCGCCCTTCGGGTTGCCGCTCTTGTTGAACCACATCTCTATGGCGTAGCTCTCGCCCGGGCCGGTGCCCACCTGCGAGATGTCGGCCATGATGCCCTCCGGCTTGTTGATCATCAGCCCGTAGTTCACGTTCTCCAGCTTCCACATGTCCTTCACCACGAAGTCGTGCGTGTGGCGCAGGTCGCCGGCCACGGTGCCGTGGCCCTCGTCCATGGGCCAGAAGTTGGCCAGTCCATAGACGTAGCCGTCCTTGGCATTGTACTTGTCCTCGGAGGCCAACGACAGGTCGCGGCAGTAGTTGTAGAGGCCCAGCGAGTGTATGTCGGCCTCCAGAGGGCCGAGGTACAGGCTGTTGTCCGTCAGGTAGTGTACGGCCTGCACATTCTCCATAGACACAGGTTCGTCGGTGAACAGGTAGATGTTGTCCGTGCCCTGCAGGGCCAGCATGTTGAACACCTTCTTCTCCGTGTCGTAGTTCAGGGCGAAGAACGTCCAGCTGTCCTTCGGCACGGCGGCCTTGCTCCTGTAGGTGTTCTGCGACATCGTCACGGTGACGTAGCCGTCGTCACCGATGCTCAGGGCGAAGTTGTCGGTGTCCTTGCCCAGGTGCAGGATGGTGCCCGCCTCGTGCCAGTTCAGCCAGAAGTCCATGGCGAAGCTGCTCGTCAGGAACACGGGGTTCACCGTGCGCGGCATCATCTCCTCGAAGGGCACCAGCTGGTAGGCCACGTCGTGATGTACCTCGCTGCTGTTCAGCTTCGCCGTGACGACGACGTTGTCGCCGCCCACGTAGCCCGGCACGATGTCCTCGTTGAACTCGATGGCCATCTGGTCGCCGTAGCCCAGTATGCCGTTGGCGGGCGCCGGCGTGTAGAGGTTGATGGGCCGCTTGCGGTCCTTGATGACGGCGGCCACGTCGCTATACACATGCACCATGTCCGTGCCGTAGGGCGTGGTGGTGAAGGCGCGGAACTCGTAGTTGCCCTCGGGATAGGCCAGGTTGCTCATCATGTCGAGCTCGTAATGAATGTCGCCCGACTCGGGCACCATCTTCATGCCGGTGCCTACGGTGTCGGCAGCGTTGACGAACCACTTCCGCAGGTTGGTCCACTGCGTGTTGCCCTGGAAGCGGTACTGCACGCCTATCTCCTTCAGGTGGAGGAACTGGCGGTTGAAGCCCTTCAGCGTCATCTGCAGCTTGGCACCCGGCGTGCCGCTGTTCACCACCGGCTCGTCGATGGCCAGCATGACGGGCGATGACGACGGCACGAAGTGCGCGTTGAGCGTCACCTCGCTGTGAATCAGGTTGGGCTGGTACTGCGATTCAAACCACAGCTTGATGCCCTCGTAGTCCAGGATGCTCTGGTCACTCTGGCGGATGGTGAGCACCTTGGTCACCGACTCGCCGTGCTCCAAGTAGAGTGAGCGTCCGTTGATGGGCACACCGTCCATGAGTATCTGCAGGCCGTTGGTGTTCGTCTCGTCGAGCACTTCGAGGCCGTAGCTGAACATGATGCCCTGATGGGCGTTGCCCAGGTTGGTGCATTGCAGCACCACGTTGGCTTCGCCGCCGGCGGGGATGTCGTTCACGGTGACGCTCTTCGCCGTGTTCTCGCCCGGCAGGCCGATGCGCAGGTCGGGCTGCTCCATCTGCTCCGTGCTGTTGCCAAGGGGCGTGCCCGGCTTGTAGTAGTGCGTCACCTCCTGCGGCTGGTAGGGGTTGTAGGTCTGTCCGCCGAAGACGCTGAAGAAGTCGCTGTACTTGTTGCTCTTCGACTTATAGATGCTGATGGACAGGTCGGTATCGCGGTTGCCGTCCTCGATGTTGTACTCCCACTTGGAAAAGTTCTCCGTCTTGGTGCCGTCGCCCTTGGTATATCCGCCACCGTCCTCAGACTTGGCCTCGACAGTAGTTACACAAAAAACCGCAAGGCTATGTCCGAAATTCAGCTTACCGCCCAGTATGACCCCCATCTTCCAGTCGATGGTTGTCTCGTCGTTTTTCGAGTCGTTTGTTTCATGCGAGTAGCTGTAGTTGGAACCGCCGTCGATGGAGATGTTCTGGGGCGTGGTACTGGCCATCAGGTCCAGTTTGTCCTTCTCGTTGTCAGCGATGGCGTTCTCCCAGGCTATGATCTGGTTGTTGCACCAGGCCACGCTGTCGACGGCCACTCCGTTGGGAGGCCCTGCCGTCTTCCAACTCTCGGGTCTGGCCCACACATAGTTGATGCCCTCGCTATAGTCGTCGAGGTCCAGGCCCACCCACGTCAGATAGACCGAGCTGCTGCCATGGTTGACATAGTTTCGGGCCTCTTCCGCTGTGGCTACCTCCGTGAGGAAGCTGCGGCGCGTGTCCTTCCACTTGGGTATCATGACCGTCTCCAGCTCATACTGGGTGAACTTGAACGCCGTGGAGATGGTGTCGCCGATGGAAATAGCCTCCTCTAATTTCACCTCATATTTCTTCGTTTCTATGTTGCGGCCGATGAACAGGTGGCGGCAACCGCCGATGAGGAAATTCGTGGATTTACCAACATAGACATCGCCCGGGGCACCCACGTAAGGCTTGTTGCCGCTGGTGGAGACATCCTCTACCGTGGTCTCCACATGCACGCTGTCCCTGTTCCACGTCTTCTCCCAAGAGGTCGTGATACCCACATCAAGGAATTTTTTCGCATCCACCTTCGACATGACTATAAATCCAGTTCCTATTCCATCTTCATCTTCAACACCAAAACCGAAGCTTCCGACCAGACTGTATTCTCCGTAGGCACGGCGTGTGTCGTAGAAGGTCTTGGTGATGGTCGTTCCTTTCGTCAGCTTGGTGGTCGAATTGGCGCCCTGCGGGTCGCGCAGCACGAAATCGACCACATCGGGGCCTTGCGTCACGAAGTTGTTGCCGTTGGTGAGCTGTCCCAGCACGACGGCATCGATGTTGGCCACGTTGTAGGTGCGGTCCTTATGCTCCATGAGGACGTTGAACTTGCGGGTGTAGGGGGCCGTGATGTTGGGCGGGCCCGCCATCCACGTCAGCTCTGCCTCGCCGTTGTCGTCTAAGGGTATCTGCTGCTGCTGCACGTCGTACACCTGTCCCTCCTTGTAGCCCGTGCTCTCGTCCATCACCTTATAGACCACTCGCTGCTCGCTGCTCATCTCGTTGGTGATGGTGATGTTCTGGTGGTTCAGGCCGATGGTGTCGCAGACCACGGTCTTTCCGTCGCGGTTCTCGTAGGCTTCATAGCCCCGCAGGTGGTATTTCACCGTCTGTCCCATCTTGTAGATAGGATAGCCCACCAAGTAGAGCGTATCGCTGTCTTCCTTATACAGGTTGCTGATGACGATGTCCGTGCCGCCTTGCTCCTGTGCCGGATAGGTAATCTCTTTCAGGCCATAGACGCCCCTGGGGTGGTCCTTCTCCACCACGTCCATCTGGGGCTGTGCGTAGTAGGTGCGCACCATCTTCGTGTGGTAGCCGTACTTTACCCACGTGCTGTCGTTGCCGCCATCAACAGGAACGCGCAGCGAGTCCTTGCCCATCTCCGTGGCCACGCTGAGGTCCAGCTCTGGCAGCTCGGTGAACTGTATCTTGTCCCTGTTCGAATCCACCACGATGCTCTTCACTGTGTATTTCAGCGGTGGAATCTTGGCCGAGAACTCGCCCGTCAGCGAGTCGGTGCGTATGTAGATGTAGTTCTCCTTGAAGTTGTTGTCGCAGCCTGTCCAGGCACGGCTATTGATGCTGGTGGTGTCGCTCTGCCACGTGCGGTAGGTGGTGGCGGTGGTGTGGCGGTCGTCCTGGCAGTTGAACGACTTCGACTCGTTGTTGATTTTCAGCGTGATAGTCGCCATGCCGATGTTGTTCTTCGACGCGCCGAAGCCCACGGCTAAGGTGTCGTTGCGCTCGCCGCCACCGATGCGGCCCACGAGGTTCACCAGTGTGGAGTCGATGAAGTCGTGCTGCACGGGGCGGTCGAAGTGGGTCTTGCCCGAAGTGGGGTAGCGGCCGCCGTCCACCATCGTGTGGTCGTCGAGGTATGCCTCCACGAAGTGCTCACCAATGGGTACGCTGATGATGTAGCGGCCTTCGGCATCGGTCTTCACCGGCTTACCATCGACCGACTGCGGCATTCCATCTACTTTCAGCAGGATGCCCTCGGCGGGGATGTTGGTGCCGGCATAGTAGATGTGGCCCTGCATGGGGAACGACGACACGTCCTCGAAGTCGATGTTGTTGGCCGTCAGGCTCGTGGGGCTGACAAACATCGAGCGCGTGCCGGGCGAGAACTCATGCACGCCCATCATGGGCACAATCTTGTAGTTGGTGCCGCCCTGCTGGAAGGGTATGCCGCGGATGATGTAGTCGCCCTCGCTGTCGGTCACGCCGTAGAGCTTCAGCAGCGACGGTGTTTCCGTCTTCGGATTGACATTGGCACCCACCACGGGGTGGTTCTCCTGATAGATGCCGTCCTGGCGGGCAATGTCGAAGGCATATTTGTTCACCGCCTCGCCCTCGTCGAGCGGCCAGTAGAGCGTCAGCCCCTTCTCCGTGCCGCCCAGGATGCGGGTGTAGTTGCCCTCTATCTCCTGCCGGGTGAGGGCGCGCAGCCACAGGCGGACGTCATCGACGTAGCCATCGTAGGCATTGCTGCCGCTGACGCGGTTGTCGCCGCCGAAGCTCAGGGTCGGCGTGGCGGCGTTGGTGCCGTGGCTGGCCGCGACGGCGTTCCACCCCTGTGCGGCCACGGTCATGGAGTCGGTCAGCAGGCTGTCGCTGCCCACGTAGAACTTCCACTTCATCTTGTCATAGACGGCGGTGATGTGGGTGAAGTCGAGCGGGTCGAACACCAGCCGCGGGAACTCCTTGCGCGTCGTGCCGCCCTGTGAGCGGTCGATGGCATAGAGGTGGTAGCTGCCGTCGCTGCCGCTCTTCACGCCTAACTCCAGGGTGCCCGCCAACGACAGCAACTGATGCAGGTCTTGGCCGCCGGTGGCGATGCTCTTCGGCTTGGCCCACAGCTGCAGGGTGAGGGGACTGCTGCCGTTGAGCGTATGCACATAGCGTGCCGAGTCGGCCGTCCAGTGCAGGCCCTGGCCGTCGCCGCTGATGGCGCGCGAGAGGTATTGCGCTGCACTGGTTTCATCGTCGCTCGATGTTTTCACCAAATCTACGCGCACGCCCTGCACCGCCGTGCCCGAGCCGAAGGAGATGTGGCCGGTGATGGTGCCGCGGGCCTGCGAGAAGCCCGGTGCCACCTCGCTGTCGCTCTGCCGCGTCTGCTCGTCGCACAGGGCGCCGAAGGCCTCCACGCAGTATTCGTAGTAGGTGCCGGCCAGGGGTCGCGTGTCAATGTATTCATAGTCTGAGGCGGTGCCGTGAATCTCGTCGGTGAGCGTCACCCACTTGGTATCATCCTCGCCCACGATGCGGCGGCGCACACGGTAGTAGATGTCGTGGCTCTTGTCCGGGCGCACCACCTTCCACTTCACCACGACGGTGCTCTCCTCGGTGCCGGTGGTGGCCTTCACCTGGCTGATATAGCTGCCGGCGGGCAGGTTGGCGCTGAGGATGTTGGAGCATACCTCGCGGCCGTTCACCGTCGTGCGTATGCGATAGTCTATCCGCTCGCACACCGAGCCGTCATACACCACCTCGGCGGTGGTCTTCTTGGGGTCGATGGCGATGGTTTCCGACTTGGTGAGCCACGTGCCGTCCTCGGAGTCGGCACTGCGGTAGTCGATACTCCACTCCAGTCCGGTAGCCTGGATGTCGTACTCCCACACCAGGCGCACGCCGTTGTTATATGTCTTGTCGTGGCTCAACTTCACCTGGGCGGTGAAGTTGGTGCTGATCTCCGCCTCCTTCCACAGGTTGTAGTCGCCCGCGCTCTGGCTGCCGGGCAGGCTGGCCAGCCGGTCCTTGCACTTGCTCTCCAACAGCGAGGGCAGGAAGATGACGCGATAGACGTAGCTCTTGTCGTAGTCAATCTGGTCGTCGGTCACCTCCAGCGTCGTGGCGTTGCCATTGAGCGTATTCACCAGCGTATAGTCGGTGGCGGAGCCGCCTTTCGTGTAACGGATGACGTACCACTTGCCATTCGTGCGACATTCGACGCTGGTCTGGCGCGAACCGTTGTGGCCTGCCTCCTTCTTCTGGCGGTCCCACTGTATGACGTTCTTCTTCTTCCACTGGTCGTGCTCCACCCATACCTTGATGGGGCGGGTGAAGGGCTGGATCTCCACGACGCCGGCCTCGGGCTGGATCAGGTCGATGAACTTATTGATGGTAGGGCTGGCCGGATTCACGGTCATGCCGCCTGAGTATTTAATGTAGGTCGGCACGGTATAGACCCTGTCGGCCAGTGCCGACGGCAGGAAGGAGAAGCTCATGTCCATCTTGCCGTTGTTGCCGTCGGCGCAGTCAGCCGCCTTGTTCTTGGTGCCGAAGGTGCGCTCGTAACTCTGCCCAGTGCCCGTGTAGTAGAAGGTCTTCACCGTGTAGCGCTGGTCTTGCCATTGGTCGTCCTTGCGCTTGTCGGGCACGCCGGTGGCCTTGGCGCTCAGCTGCCCGTTGTCGTTCCACTCCACGGTGAGCTCGGGCATCGGCTTGTCCGCAGCAATGCCGGAGAAGGGGAGGTCTTTCTCGTACTGCACCCAGCCGGTTAAAGTTGTCAAAGATATATCAGTGGGCCAGGCAACGATGTCCTGTCTCATCACGATACGCTTCACGCCATCCTCGATGGCCTTGTCCGAAGGGGTGTAGTCTATCGTTACATAGCCACAGCCGATAGAATTCGGATTATGCACATCCGAGACATGAACCGTGCCCCACTTCTCATTCGTTCTGGTGTATGGAGTTGACCGGTTTTCACCTGAAGCTTTACTCCATGTGGCAATCTGGTGGAGCACATCGTCGGCCGTAACCACATAGATCACACCTGTATATTTCTGAGCATATATGTCAAGAGGGACACCGACACTGGAATAGTAACCGCCGAAATAATCCACCTGGACTTCAAAATTCCACCAGAACTGGTTTTTGTCGGCATCGAAGTGCTGCAGCGTCTTAAAGTAGCCATGGTTTTCTGGTTTCCATATTCTTCCTCTGTAGTCTATTACTTCGTTTGCCTCACCTCTGAACCGATAGACGCCGCCGCCGTCGTCACTGACGTTGGTGTGGTCCCAGGTGAAATGTTCTTCCTCCGCCCACGCCTGCGGGCTGCCCCCGATGAGCAGGGCGAGCATGAGCATGAGCACGTGCCAGCCCGTGGCCCGGCGGCTGCGCTCAGGCAGAAGCCTGTGCCGCAGCATCGCCAAAAGTTGTTGCTTACTTGTTTTCATTGTCTTTTCAGTTTCAGTTTATTATTCATTGAATTTTTCTCAATGTTTTTTCACTACTGTTCCTCTTCTTCTCTCGTCATGACATTCCAAGACCAGACGGATATAAACGAAGTCCGCCGAGCACATTCTTCTGCAAAACCACGTCGCCGAGTGCTCGGCGACGGTGTCTATTGCTGTTTCGTCAGCTTCAGACCCGTGGCCTCCACGTACTCACCCTCGGCGAGCGTGGCCTTGGCCGTGCCGGTGTAGGTGCTGCCGCTGCCCTTGGCCGTGCCGGTGTAGGTGCTGCCGCTGCCGCCGCTGACGGAGAAGCTGAAGGTGCGCGCTGCAGCGGTGGGCAGCAGGGCGACATAGACCGCATCCTGCACCGAGGGGCAGGTGACGGTGAGGGCACCATCGCCCTCAACGCCCTCAGCATGCACGTCGGCCTGCTCCGTGTTGGCACCGATGGCCACCGTGGCCGCCTGTGGGTACTTGCCTGCCCAGCTGTCGATTTCGGGATTGCCGCCATAGCTGATGGTGAGCGTCTTGATGGGGATGACAGCCCCGCCGTCCTTGTTGACGAACGAGAATTTGCACACCGTAAGTAGGCTCTTCATCTTCTCCATCGTGGCGTTGGCCGTCGTTTCCGTCACCGATGTAACATGAGCCCTGCCATAGACATAGTGGAAGTTTGTGGCAAGCGTGGCGAGCGTGCCGTCCTGTCCAGCCAGCGAAATCGTATAGCTCTCGTTCGTCTCAAACGTTGTGGCGGGATAGACCACGGCGAGGTAGTCGTCGCCCTTGCTGCACGTCACGTTGCCCGTGAACTGCGAGGTGGCGGCGGTGGAGGCCGCCGTTAGCGAGCCACTGTATGGTGCATCGCTATTACCATAATCCACTCTGCTCAAATTGCAGTACGTCAGCCCGTCGCCCACCGTCCACGAGGCATTGAGGATGCCGTCACCCTCAGCAAGCGAGGCACGTGTCAGCGCCTGGCGTGCCTCCGCCGCACCGTCGTCCGCCTCCGTGATGGTGAGGCGGCGCATCTTCACGCCGTCGTCAGCCGTCTGCGGCGCGTTGTCGTTTGTGGCCGTGTCGTCGTCGCCCGAACAGGCCGTCAGCCCGGCCAGCATCATGCCGCCGAGCACAAAAAGCATCAGAAATTGTTCTTTCGTTCTCATAATGGATTAACGTTTTCGTTGTTTTTTTACTTGCTTCAGTCATTGTCCCAGATGCCGCGGCTCTGTCGGGCGTTGCTGCTGCCGCCTTCGTCCTGGCTGAATCCGCTTCCCGACTTGCCGTAGCCGGGAATCTCGCCGCTCACCGTGAGCAGCTGCTGCCGTGCGTGGAGGGCAACCACCCTCGCCGTCGGTTTCGTGTACGTTTTCTTCATTGTAGTAACTGTTTTTTGAATGTTATAAAAATTGCTGTTGCCATATTCGTCGTAGTTTTAATATTCACGTTAAATCTGCGGTTTAGCAGCCTTTCGGCTGCAAAGGTAACAATTTTCAGGCAAAAAACCGCATGCTTTGAGAATTTTAACGTGATTTCGTCCACAGAATCTGTCCTTTTTGTCAGGAAATTGTTATTTTAAAGGCGAAATATCGCCTGTTGAATTTATAGCAGAACAATTAAATATAGCCTGAATTATTCATGGTACCGCTTCGCGGTGTTAGGCAAAACCCCATAAAACCAAACAAAACCAAATAAAACCTATATTAAATTGTTTTTTCTTGTTTTTTTTTGTTTTCTTTTGTTTTGCTGGAGACCGCAAAGCGGTATGAATAATCCAAGATAGGTTTTATTTGGCTTTATTTTTTGTTTTATGGTGTATACAGTTTTGCCTAACACCGCGAAGCGGTACCATGAATAATTCAGGTTAGAAAACAAAGGTCGTACTGAAAAATCTTTACATTGACCCCTCTGAGAATTCGATTTTTTGAATGATGTGCTTAGTGGATTTGCGTATGAGCCAGTTTTGAGAGGGGTCGTTTCCGCGTTTTTCACGCTACTGCTCAGCTATGGGCTGATTGCCCCTTAAAACTGTTTCGTTTTAGTCGGTTTTTAACAAAAAGGGTGGGTTTGTAGTACAAACTAGCCGAGG
>JAFWOP010000070.1 GCA_017545365.1 Bacteroidales bacterium | reverse complement strand
TTTTTAGTAAAACAGATAAATACAACAAAGACAGATAAAAACCATTCGTCTTGTTTTTCTCAGTATTTCTTGTTTTTTCCTGTATTTCTAAAAAACAAAAAGTGAAAACCATTTGACTACTTAATTAAATCACAGTTCCTAATTCGTGATAAATTAATGAAAATCTTGAGAATAGAAAAGTTAATGAATAATGTAGGTTAGAAAAATTTGGCTGTTTCGGGGAAAAGTTGTAAATTTGCACGCAAATGACGTACCTCGCACCCACATATTCACCGTTTGCGACCGCCACCACCCGTAGGGACATATCCTCGTATTTGTCCGCCACGCGTGTCTGCCCGTCATGCTTCCACAGGGGGTATGTGTCTGAGAGGCTCGCATTTACCCCTCCCTGTTAACACTTATAAACACTTTGAAGAGCAACCTACGACGGAGGCGCAAGCCCCTGGCGCAGGCTTTTCGTCGTAATAGTTATTAGCTTATTTATAAATTTTTATTTAGTCGCTGGTTAGGGTCTTTTTGCCAGTTTGGCCTCAGCTCGGGCCAGATCTTCGGGGGTGTCGATGCCGATGGTTTCTACGTCGGTCAGGCCTACGCGAATCTTGTAGCCGTTCTGTAGCCAGCGCAGCTGCTCCAGGCTCTCGGCCAGCTCCAGGGGACTCTGTGGCAGACGGGTAATCTCTGCCAGCATGTCGCGGCGGTAGGCGTAGAGGCCGATGTGCTTGACGAAGGGGAACTGTGCGAGCCAATCGCCGTGCTCCTTGCCGCGCACGAAGGGGATTACGCTTCGGCTGAAGTAGAGGGCATAGCCATCGTTGTCAGTCACGATTTTCGGAGAGTTGGGGGTGTCCACGGCCTCCATCGTCTCGAAGCGTTTGCCCAGGGTGGCAATCTGCGTGCGTGGGTCGTCAAAGAGACGGCACACCGTCTCCAGCTGCGACGGCTGGATAAAGGGCTCGTCGCCCTGCACGTTGATGATGACATCGGCCGTGGTGCCGATTATCTCCGCTGCCTCCTCGATGCGGTCGGTGCCGCTCTTATGGTCTGCGCGGGTCATCACGGCCCGGCCGCCGAAGGCCTCCACGGCCTGACGGATGCGGTCATCGTCGGTGGCCACCCAGACGGCCTCCTCCCCCGACCCCTCCCCCCGAAGGGGAGTGGAGAGCACAACAGACACTTGTTCGTAGACTCTCTGTATCACGGTCTTGCCGCCGAGCATGGCCAGCGGTTTGCCGGGGAAGCGCGTCGAAGCGTAACGTGCCGGAATGATAGCAATGAATTTTGTCATAGCCGATTAATATTTTTCGGGTGCAAAGGTAATCATTCCTTCTGACACCACCAAATAGAAACTCGGATTCGTAAACCCGGATTCACTTTTTCTGCAAATTCTTTGCTTTTTTCTTTGCCGTTTCCCCAAATCTTCGTATCTTTGCCCCATCGTTCGTGTAGGGGCAGGCTCCGTGCCAGCCCGCACACAAGCGGTTATATATATGTAAAGACATTTTGAACGATGACAGCTACAATACCTATAGACTCCATTCTGGGAATGCTCCTACCTCTCAGCTATGACAATAAGAAATGGCTGGCAGACAGACTTTATGAAAACATACACGCTGACAGCAAAACTGAGCGGATGAAAGCTCGACTTGGTGAATTGTCAAAATTAAGTCAAGGATGGGATGGCAACAATGCCCAGCCCGTAAGTACTCGCGTCTGCAACAATATGCAGGCTGTGTTGCTCTGTTGTCAAGATAATGACATTGAACAATGGACGCTTTTTCCTGATATCAACGGCAATCTTTATCTTGATTTGAAATCAGACGATGTTGATGCGGGGATTATACTTTCCGACAAGTCATTCTCCTATTTCACTGACGACGAAGACGAGAAGGACATTCCTTTTTCCCCCGACATTTTATTGCAGGTTCTCCGAAGCATCAATAAAATTGCCGCATGACAGACAACCACCGGATTGACAACACGGAGGATGTAGCCCGTGCCCTTTTCTATCCTTCTTTTTTTAGTGGAGGTGATTCTCCACTTTATAGCGATGGGGTCTTGTCGCCAACAGCTTTCAAACTTCAGATTCTGAAAAGCGGTACGCCAGAATCCTCGATTTCAGTATTGCGTACAATGCTTGAGAGTTTTACACACGACCTTGCCAAGCTGTCACCCCGTTCTTCCTCTGATTACAAATGTGGATATGCCCTCCTCAATGTTGGGCAGGTTAGAGGCATACATGTTCCATCTGCTCACGACATTGAAATCGAAGTAATCTCTTCTGCGAGCAAACGCCTGCCATCTCATGCAGAGATAGTATTCCGTATGGATGGAAAGATTGTAACAGCAAATGAAGAACCCATAGAAATCATACGATTCAGGAAAAAACTTGCCAGAATGGCATCCACAAGAATCGTAATGCTGTAACACCCTCGTTTGTCTTTTTGTAAAAAAACAGTAATTATTCTGTCATTAAGGAAGAAAAATGACATAATATTTTGCTGTTTCATAAATACTTCGTATCTTTGCCCCATCGTTTGTTAGCCCATCCGTGGGCGGCGGGCGGTCATATATATGAGAAAGACGTTTTCGAACGTCTGTCGTTGTGAATAACGAATCTCGCAAATCCGTAAAACCACAACAGGCAGATGACAACCGAAACGTCTGCGTGGTACGTTTATATACCTCTTTTATATATAACGTACTGGCGTGGGCTAACTGCGTTGTCTATCCTGTGTGGTTTGGGCAATGCGAGAGCCTGTTATTCCAGGGTAGGCGAGAGAAACAGACACCTACGCCTTTTTTGTGTGTATGTCAGAACTAAAGACCTTACTTTAATTGCCGAACTTGGGGTGTGATAGGCAGGAAAAGGGAAAAAATGAAATATACTCTACTAACAGTGCTACTGTCATTGCTCATCCCATTTGCAGCCGTGGCAAAAGAGGCCTATGCCGTATATTATAACGGTACGCTGACGTTCTACTACGACAATCAGAAAAGTTCACGAACAGGAACCAAGTATTCATTGAACACGGGAACAAATGACCCAGGATGGTACACCGACCATCGAAAGGACATCAAAAAGGCTGTCTTTAACTCATCGTTTGCAGATGCAAGACCAACAAGCACGTACAGATGGTTCGCTGTCAAGGATTATCCCGAGAATTCAGGCCTCACAAATATCACAGGATTACAGTATTTGAATACAAGTTCGGTGACCACAATGAAGTATATGTTCTATCGTTGCGAAAAGCTAACGAGTCTTGATGTAAGCAAATTTAATACGAGCAATGTTACAGATATGAGTAGTATGTTCTATTATTGTGATCATCTGACAAGTCTTGATTTATCCAACTTCAACACGAGAAAGGTTACAAATATGGGCTCGATGTTTAGTTCTTGCAGTTCATTAACTACCCTTAATATAAGCAACTTCGACACAAGCAAGGTCACGTATATGGGCAGTATGTTCTATAATTGCAAAAAATTAACCACTCTTAACGTAAGATATTTTAACACAAGCAATGTAACGAGTATGCGTTATATGTTCAATCGCTGCGATAAAATTACCACTCTTAATGTAAGTAATTTTGACACAAGCCATGTAACGGATATGGGTGAAATGTTCTTTGGCTGCAGAGGTCTGACAAGCCTTGACGTTAGCCACTTCGACACAAGCAAGGTTACGAATATGAGTGGTATGTTCTTTGGGTGCAGTAGTCTGACAAGTCTTAATACAAGCAAATTCAATACAGGTAACGTTAATGATATGAATAAAATGTTCGAGGATTGCAACGGTCTGACAAGCATTAACGTCAGCCACTTCGACACAAGCAAAGTCACGGATATGGGCAATATGTTCCGTCTTTGCAGCGGTCTGAAAAGCCTAGACGTTAGCAACTTCGATACAAGTAAAGTTACGGAGATGAGTGGCGTTTTCCAAGGTTGCAGCGGTCTGACAAGCCTTGACGTTAGCCACTTCGACACAAGTAATGTGACGAGAATGGTTTATATGTTCTTAGGCTGTAGCGGTCTGACAAGCCTTGACGTAAGCCATTTCAACACGAGCAAGGTGACGAATATGAGTGGAATGTTCGATAGCTGCAGAGGTCTGACAAGCCTTGACGTGAGCCATTTCGATACAAGCAAAGTCACGGGTATGGACTTTATGTTCCGTGGTTGCAGCGGTTTGACAAGTCTTGACGTGAGCCATTTCGATACAAGCAATGTAACAAATATGGGTTATATGTTCTGGGACTGTAGCGGTTTGACAAGCCTTGACGTGAGCCACTTCGACACAAGCAAGGTTTCGAGTATGTACTCCATGTACTCTATGTTCTGTGGTTGCAGCGGTTTAACAAGCCTTGATGTGAGCAACTTCAATACAAGCAATGTAACGAATATGGGTTATATGTTCTGTGGCTGCAGCGGTCTGACAAGCCTTGACGTGAGCCACTTCGACACAAACAAGGTTACGGATATGCAAGGAATGTTCTTTGGTTGCAGCGGTCTGACAAACCTTGACTTGAGTAGTTTTAACACAAGCAATGTCATCTATATGAATGAAAGAGGTCATGATGGGTATAATTTTGAAGAAGCTAATGGTATGTTCGAAGGTTGCATAAATCTTAAAACAATCTATGCAGGGGAAGGTTGGACTACAGATAAAGTCACATATTCGAAAGTAATGTTCGCCAACTGTCCCAACCTCGTTGGTGGTAAAGGCACAAGATATGATGCCAACCATATTGATAAAGCCTACGCCCACATTGACGGTGGCCCAAGCAATCCTGGTTATTTGACAGATGTAAAAGACAAGAAAGTGAGTAATGAAGTGGATCTCCAAGATCTCCTGGATGGAATTGATGAAGGAAGTGGAACGGAGGAACATCCATTCATTGTGCCCGTTGCCAGCAGTGGGATGACTGTGGGAGGTAATGTGGATATAGACAAAGAGGTGCATCTTCTCTTCAATGGCGGCACTGGAGAACCATTATGCATAGATTTCCATGGTGGTATCATTAGCGTCAACAACAAGAACAGCTCTCTATCATTCAACAATGTAATAATGACAACGGCAACAGCTAACTGTGGCGGCATCGACAATGGTGGCAAGCTCTTGCTGACGGGCTGCACGGTGGCCGACGGTCTGATTACGAACTACGGTAGCATCTATATCGACGGCGCAACGGCGGTAGGTAGCATGACGAACAGACTTGGTGGGCGCATATATATCACTAGTCCGATGACTAAGAATGTTAGCATCAGCATTTCCGAAAACGATATAGAGACGGGCATACCCATCATCACTGGAGGAAACGACTACACACTCACCGCAGAGGATGCCACCCACATCAGCATCGCCCTGCCAGCCGCATACGAATGGAAATACGATGCGTCCATACACGCCATCGTCATCAGCAAGAAAGGCGACTCCAACGATGACAATACGATTGATGTGGCCGACATCGCCACTATCATCAGCTACATGGCAGGTGACACAAAAGCTCTCGACCTGAAGAGCGTTGATGTGAACGGCGACGGTGTGGTAGATGTTGCGGATATTGCGTCCGTCATCAGCAATCATGGCAGGAAAATGAGATTCCTTTTTATTTATTAATCATTTAAATTTTATGTACTATGAAACAATTAACATTCAAAAGTAGGTTGCGCCTTTTGGCCATTATGGCATTGCTGGCAGCAATGCAAGCAGTGAGCGCACAGGGGCAGAAAAGCCTTCAACAGCTGCTCGATGAAATCCCAGCCAACCTCACCCGTGCTGAGAGTGACATTACGGAAATTGACATTTCCAGCTTCACGGAACCGTACACGACAACGCTCTATGTGCGAAATCGAAGTGTGCGCTTTGTAAACGGAACCATCACTCAGGCTGCTTCATTTAACGGCCCGCTGATACAGATACAAAACGGCTATACTTTGGAACTGGCATATACGGCCAAACTGTCAGGAAACAACAAGAAATCTGATTATCCACTTGTAGATGTTGCCGACGGAACTTTTAATGTGTTTGGCAGCATAGAAAATATCTATGGAGGAGTTAATCCCACTCCAAATTCAGACATGAATACAGCAGTGGAGTTATCAGGTGGTGACAAGGCCAGTTTAAGTCAGTCTGTATTTGGTCAGGCATATGATCCAGGTATGCAACCCAGCCGAATACAAGGTCGCGTTGAGAACAGTAAGGGAGGTGAAATGCAGTTCAATAGTGGTTATGTAGGACGGATTTCTACGTCAAAAGGATTTCGGCTCAGTCAAACTATCGTTCAAGCAAATGTCTATTTTTACAATCAGGATATAAGTATTACACTTGCTTCCCCATTAATTAGCCCATTATATCTTAGTAACTATGCTAAAGACCAGATGGTGATAAAAGGAATTGTGTCCTACCCAGGTATCAATTACCATGTCACTGCTGACGATATGGAGAAAGTTGTGCTGGGAAACAATACCAACAACTATGTATTGGAACTTGTTGATAATGTTAATGGAGCAATCTTTGTGCGTGAAGCCGCTCCTTCATTAGACCCAAATAATATCACCAATGAGGATGACCTTCAAAAAATCCTTGACGAGATAGCAGCGCAGAAGCCTAGCGAGCCTGTTGAGGTGAAAATTGCAGATGCCGGCATTGTGCTCACAAAAAGCATCTGGGCAGGAGAAAACTGCAAGGCAACTATTAGTGGTGGTCCTATTTCAGTAAAGCAAGGTTTCGATAACGTCTTGTTCTATGTTGCTTATGATGCATACCTTGGCTTCGGCAATATCAGTTTCGATTTCAGAAATGCACAATTACTTTCGTCATGCTTCTGGGTATATGGTGAGCTTGAGATGGCTGAAGGTGTGGAATACAATAACATTTCAAGCGACATAATCAAAACGCACAGTGACAGCTATAGTTATGGATTCTATGTCAATTATGATGGACATGTGGTTCTGCGTGGAGGCAACATTCCTGCTATCAAAGGAAATGTCGTTCATAATATGGGTGTTAATAATACGGGTAATATAGAAATGCGAGGAGACCTTTTCAAATATGGGGCCGGCATATATAATTATCGTAACCCGAATATTATGTCATTTGTAATTATGGGAAAGATCCACCTTCTATCAAGTATCCCCGAAACAACCCAATGGACTATCAATGGCAACTGGGATATATATCCACTGGAGACACCCTTCATAGAAGGCTCCGACGGCTATACCCTGCAGGCCTCCGACTACTGGCAGATGCGATTCACGGGCCTACCCACCGCAGAGTGTGACGGCCGGACACAGTACTTCGATGGCTACACAAACAGCATAAAGCTGAAAGAATACAACAGCCTACAGTGCCTGCTCGACGGTGGAGGCAGCGAGGTGGACGTGCCATGCACGGGTGTGGATGCCGGCCAGGACGTAAACGTTGACCTTCAGACGCTGCTCGATGGCGGCGGCTGCGACAACTCAGAGACTGAACCGCCAGTGATATGGCTGCCGGGTGGATGCGTGTTCTTCCCGTGGCGTGATGTCGCCGATCCCACCATCGTCAGAGATGTGACTTTCGACTCGTACAGTTCAGGTCACCGCGTGTATATCCGCCGCAGAGTCACTTATGAACGAAACGTGCGTGCCCGCAACTTCATCGTGTTCATCATTGTTGAGAGGGGAGGCTACCTCATCTGGCGGAACGCCTGGACGGAGAACGTGCTCTACCCGATATATAACGACGGCGGCACGGTGGACATAGTGGGCGGCAAACTCACCGGCACGAGCTACAACCTTAACAGCGGTATCTTTAACATCTGGGGCACTACGAATGTGAACATCATCGACAACAATGCCACGCTCACTCTTGGCGGCGGCGTGACGGTGAGCGAGATAAAGCAGGGCCCGCTGGGAATATTAATCCTGGCGAGCAAGCTGGCCAGCCGTTGGGTAATAGACCTCACCAGGCATAGGGCCAATGAGTATGTTGACGGCCAAATAATAGTGAAGGGTAGCAGCGACTACAGGCTCACAGCTGCCGACATGGCACTGATGGATTTCAGGCTGCCCACGGGCTGCAGCGTCACGCTCGACACCAGCCGCAACGCCATCGTGCTACATGTACCGACATTCCCCAAGGGCGACGTGAACTTAGACATGGCGGTAGATGTGGCCGACATCGCGACCGTCATAAGCATCATGGCCAATAGCGGAAACGGCTCACAAGTGGCCATAGCCGACGTGAACGGCGATGGCGCCGTCGATGTGGCCGACATTGCCACCATCATCAGCATCATGGCCGGAGGCGGCAGCGACACTACCGACCCCAAAGCCGTGAACCTGGGCCTGCCCAGCGGTACGCTATGGGCAAGCATGAACGTCGGGGCCACCTCGGCAGAAGATTTCGGCAGCTATTTCGCATGGGGTGAAACCACAGTGAGCAGCTACTACGGATGGAACAGCTACAAGTGGTCGGGCAATACCCAGACAAGCATGACAAAATACTGCACCTCTGCGACCTACGGCACTGTTGACGGCAAGACGCAGCTCGACCTTGATGACGACGCTGCCCATGCAGCATGGGGCGGAGACTGGCATACGCCCACTATTGGGGATATTGAGGAGCTGATCAACAATACCACCAACGAGTGGGTTACGATAAACGGTGCCACGGGATGCAGGTTCAAAAGCAAGACCAACGGAAACAGCATCTTCCTGCCTGCCACCGGCTATTACATCGGCTCAAGCCTGGGCAATGTCGGTCTCATGGGCTGCTACTGGTCTTCGACACTTCAGGAGAATGAGCAGTATGCGGCCAAGATACTCTACGTGGCCTCTGGCACTGCTGCCTCAGACTACAATTTCTACCGCTATGTGGGCCAGCCCGTGCGCCCAGTCTGCAAGAATGGGAACAGCGGTGGCGATGACTACAGCAAGTACGACAACGTGATACACCCCGAGACCCCATTCCTGTTTTCCGCGCCCCTTTGCCTCAAATTTTAAACTATCCTAAAAATCAGGCAGTTGTGTGCCGAAAAGTTGGAAAAGTGAGTGACCCGTGCTAACTTTGCATCATGTTTATCCGCAAGAAGCCTAACAAGTCAGGGA
>JAFWOP010000136.1 GCA_017545365.1 Bacteroidales bacterium | reverse complement strand
GGTGTTCCATCCAGACAGGTTCAGGCTTGTCAGGCTGGAACAGCCCCAAAACATACTACTCATATCTGTCACATTCTCGGTGTTCCACCCGGACAGGTTCAGGCTTGTCAGGCTGGAACAGCCCCAAAACATACTACTCATATCTGTCACATTCTCGGTGTTCCACCCGGACAGGTTCAGGCTTGTCAGGCTGGAACATTCATCAAACATACCCGCCAGAACTGTCACATTCGATGTATTGAATCCAACCCCGAAATCAATCTCTTCAATGTTTTCTGTATTATTTAATAAGAATATTCTGCAATTACTTGGAGCATATATTTGGCTGCTAGATGTCGAGATGGTATAGACTGTTCCATTCAGATTGCCATAGATGGGTACTTCGGATCCATATGATTCCAATCTATCCCCTGAATTCACACTGCTATTGTATTCAAATATTACAGTACGAGTACCCGAAGGAAAGCTAATGTAATCTTTTAGTTCCGCAATATCACCTGGCTCCACCAAAGTGATGTTGCTGTTGGCTGGACAGCATAATAGCCTCAACCCCCTTATCCAATCGACAATATCTCTAGTCACTTTTGTAACAGCCACACCCGTTGTATTTCCTTCCATCATCGCATTCACAAACTTTGCTAAATACAATTCGGCAAAAACCCATACATTCTTATTATAACCAATAAAACACCCTAGCCCTTTTTTTTCGAGTATCTTCCATAGATTGTCATTGTCCTTAAGTGTACTACATATATTTGCATAAACAATGCTGTTTTTCGGAAAACGTCTATCAATATATTTATTTAGGAATTCTTCACTAATAGCTACCTGATAATTATGAGTTGTTGAGCAAATATACCTAGTATAGTCACGTTTCCACTCTTGAAAGTAATCTTTCATTTCTATTATAGATGTCTTCTCAGACATTCCAGTTAAAATCCAATGAAGCTCATTCTCATAGAATCCATGTGAATTAATTATCGTAAATCCATATAACGGCATTGTATCAACAAACACTTTAGGTGTAACGTCCTCACTATTAATTATTCGTGTTTTATAACCCAGCTGATTATGAAAAAGCCTTTCTATTTGGCTCATCAGCTCATTCATATTCCCCTCACTATCATGAAGTACATTTAATATGCATAAACTTCTCTCTTCACACAATGCCCCTTCTTTATTGAGAGATGTTTCACTATTTATTCTCTTTGTAAATTCATCAATATCAATAGAATCTGATTCATATTCTGGATAATATGGATACATGATGACACCACCATCTTTTATCTTCACACAAATGGCAATATCGCCTTGCCAGGCATCTTCCACATTCGCCATTGCCTTGATTTCATCCAAATGCTGTGCCATTTCTTCAATTGTTGCCGATGCTTCATAGATTTGGGAGACATTGTCCATTACCACCTCGGCATTTGCCATCACTATCCGTGCCTGTTCTTCGGTGATTTCATCATCGTCCTTGTGGCAGCTGACGGCGAACAGTCCAAGCAGCAGAATGGCTGCTAGAGCTAAAAATCTAAATCTGTAGTTCTTTTTCATGATTCTTTAATATTTTTGGGTTAATAAAAATAGCGTGGAACGAATCTTTGTCTGAACATCAGGGTTTCCACGCCCTCTACAACCAACAAGTCATCCCACGCCGAACCACTCGGCATTTCGTTGACTTATTCTTGGTTGTAGTCCTTATACAAAGGACAATGTGGAAATTAGATGTTCAAGAATAGCACGAATCGCTATTATGTTATGTTTATCTTCCTATTCTATTACATTAAATGTTCATTTTATTATACTTATCTGTTCTTTATCAGTTCCAACACGGAAGAGAAATAGTTTTCTACCTGTTCGCTCAATGGAATAATATCCTTCTCGCTTATCATTACCCAATCATCATAGTCGCCAGTCTGCCTTATCTCAAATAGGCGACTATAGAAATAACCCATTTCATTCGATAGCAATCCTTTTGACACAAAATGCATTCCCAGCATCCTAATGACACCAGCATGCGTATTTGCGGACAAACCATGACTAATAAGCAATGCCGAAGTCATATAATAGCAAGCATAATACATCCTATTTGCGGCCGCATACCATAGATGACTCTTTATTATTTCTTGAGTTTCTCTCCATGTCTCATTTGCCCGCTGAATACGATACTCAACCAAGGCTTTTCGTTCTTCATCAGTCAAGTTCATATCATTATCCTATCTTGTTCAACATTTTTATAAAACGGGGTTCCTTTTCTCTGTTGCCATTCATTGTGGGTATACAGCTTGATTGAGAAATACTCTCCCAGATCCCATCCAAGCCTTACCAATGGATAGGCATATTGCTTGAAATCATCTGGCTCTAGCAAGGGCTTATCCAACAACATAAGAAAATCCCAATCCGATTCCTGTGTAGCTTCGCCCCTTGCTCTTGAACCAAACAATACCAACAGAACATCACTTGGCAGGATGTTATCCGCCACACTACGAACCTTGCTTATTATTTCCTCTTGACTTGTCATTTTCGTTTGCAAAAATACGATTTTTTTTCCAATTGGAAAGAAAAATCTTCCTTACCGTGCATTTATCCTGTCGCCGCAGAAGGCTTTGCGGCGGCATTTGGTGCAATGGTAGCCCCGCCAGATGCTGTCGATATGCTCAGCGGCAGCATCCACCAACGCGGGTTCGTCGGTGAGGATGCCCGCCTCGAAGTTGCGCGTGGTGTCGCCCTTCATGCCCATACCCGCACCTGTAAGGTTGGCAGAGCCGATATAGGCCTCCGCGCAGTCGAACACCATCAGCTTGAAATGCACCCGCGGGCAGAGGCGGCGTTCCATGCGTGACCACAGCCCTGGGTAACGGTCATAATCCTCGCGAAAGTTCTCGCCAGGCTCTTTGGCATGCAGCAACCTTATCTCCACTCCCTGCCGCAACAGCCTGTCCAGCACTGCCAAAAAAGGCTCCGAATCCTTCCCCCGCGCCACATAGAGGTCTTTCAAATCAGCAGTGCCTATCCACAAGTCGTGCCGCACCTTGGCACACTTCTCCAGCACCTTGGTGTAATGTTCCTTATCTGCAATATAGTCTATCATCTGCCAAGCACCCTTTCAATCCGCTCTAGCACTTCTGTCGGTTCTATCCCAGTCAGGCAAGGATAGTCCCCGAAACGACAGGGTTTGTTGCCATACTTTGAGCATGGACGACAGCCCATCTCTTGCTGCACAGCCCATGCCGGGTCCTGCCTCCAGCCATAAAAACCACGCTGGGGATGCGTAGCCCCCCAAACACTAACCACTGGCACCCCCTTACAAGAAGCAAAATGCATGTTGGCAGAGTCCATACTCACCATCACATCCAACGCGGCAATTCTTTCCAACTCTTCAGCAAAACTATACTTGCCTGCCAGTGATTCGACCCCGGCATATTTCCCAGCCCACGGTTCTAGCACCTCGGCCTCGGCGGCACTGCCAAACAGCAGCACACTATACCCTTTTTGCGAAAGCATCGCCACCAGCCGTTCCATCCTTTCCAAAGGCCATATCTTCCCCTCATGTTGCGCAAATGGGGCAACACCTACCACTGGTGGCCGTCCGGCGGGGGGCTTCCCCTGCCAATAGCCGCCCCCTGAAACCGTACCTTTCAGCCCGCAGCGGTCCAACACCCAGTCATACCGCTGCCAAGATGGGATTGAACGTACCGTATGTTTACGAATGCTATGCACCCTCACGCCGTGCAGCCTGAACAGCCAGTCCATTCCTATCACCCTCAGCACATGGTGTACGTCCGCCACACGGTCAGGTTTCAATGCGGACAACTGCTTGAACAATTCCCGAGGCTTCTGACGCTTTTCGGTAGGCACATACCGCACATTCTCCATACCCCGAAAAAGGGGTTCCAGCCGTGGGGGTCCTGCTACAAAAAACAGCACATCAGGATTCTGCAACGCCCTTTGGCGCAACACTGGCTCCAAAATGGCCACATCGCCCAAGGCTGACAGGCGCACTACCAGCAGACGCATCCTATATTGCCGCCCGCTCACTTCTTGTTATAAAGCATCGGATTCAACGACGGGTCGTTGTACATCTTCATCTGGCGGTAGAGTTTCATCCGTTTCCTACCGGTGGCCAGTTCGTCCAGCAGGTCGCCGATAGCCTGCATCAAGTCGGCCTTTTGTTCCAACAGGGTGTCCAACTTGCTCACGCAACGCTCATGTTGCTCGGCACTCACCCCTTTGCGTTCCACTTCGATGGCAAAATGGTATATCTTCAGTGCCAGTATCGACAGGCGGTCGATAGCCCATGCGGGTGTCTCGGTATTAATCTTGGCATCGGGAAGCGGTGTCACCGACCCAAACTGCTGCATGTAGCAGTCGTCGATGCGTTCCACTATATCCGTCCTACGCTGGTTGGAGCGGTCAATCCATCGCTTGAGGCGCAGGGCTTCCACGGGGTCCACGTCATCGGGCCGTATGAGGTCTTCCAGATGCCACTGCACGGTGTCCACAAAGCTTTTTTCCCACAACAGATGCTCAAACGAGCCCTCCTCGAAAGGATTCTGAGTAGGTGCGTCAACTGAATCTATCTTGTGATACTCAGCCACCTGCCGAGCAAAAATATCATAAATATCATCTATTTTCATGCTACAAAGGTACGTCTTTTTTCTGACATAGATAGGTTTCTGCCACCACCTGTCCTGCCTCCGGCAGTCTATAGGGGCCTAAAAGGCTCGGTTCGCGGTAGGTGGCATAGGCAAATATCGTGGTGTCGGCATCCTCGGGGCGGTAAGGCATGAAGGGGTTGCCCATACTGTCCGCAGACGTCAGCGGCTGAATCAGGCACACCACCCCTGCCCTAGCCTTCACCACCAGGCCATACACCAGCTCGTCGTCCTCCAGAATGTAAGTGCTCCGGTAGTACTTCATCTGGAAATACTGCTGGGGAATATGTGTCTGCGCCATCAGTCCCGCAAAGTCGGGATGTTCTGCCAACCATTGCCGCCGCCAGCGCGGACCACCCACCGAGGCAAGCTTCTCTCCAACACCGTACACCTCTTCATACGAACAGGGCACCTCGAAACTATAATGATACACTTGCGACGGATTGTCCTGGAAACGCCGGCGCAGCCCCTCGCGCCAGTTTGTTGTGTCGTCGGGATAGCGCCGCCGCAGCTGTCGCACCATCTTATCTTCGTCCATCAGCGAATCGGGGTGATAGAAGGCATACCACGTGCGGGCAAAATAATGGCGCACCGACTGTGGGTTCTTGTTGCCTGAAAGGTAGGCATAGTACTCAAACATCTTCGATGCCTTCACCGTCACCCCATGACCTTCGCCAAAGGCCCGTGCCAAAAGAGCCAGCAACGCATAATTCTGCCCAACAGCACAGCCATGAAGGTACACCGTTGTCAGGCTGTCCACCACGCTGCTGTCGGGCGGCACTATCTTCCCGTCAATCAACGCCTCATAAATCGATTCGGCCGACGTGCGCACTCCCTTGGGAACCACCTTCATCTGCAAATCGACGAACTCGTTGCCGTGACTCACTACGTTGACCAATCCGTATGGCATGCCGTTCTCGGGCGGGTTGTTCTGCAAGTACTCCAGCACCTGGCTCAGCGAACGCAAGCCTTCCACCACCACTTCTGTCCGCTCCTCACGGCTCATACGGTAGTAATGGTTGGCCAAGGTATAGTACTGATTGTATGCCCAGTTGTCCTCACCCATGATGAATGTGATAGAGGTGCGCGACATGGTGTCGACAGCCTCAACCGCCGTGTCCGCTTCGGCTTCGGCTACCACAACGGCATCACCCCTGCCCTTGCAGGACAGGAGCGACACCACACACAACATACACCAGAACAGTCCTATTCTCACATCTTCTTCAAGTTGAACTGCACTGGCAGGTTAAAGCGCACCCTCACTGGCTTGCCCCGCTGTTTGCCCGGGTTCCACTTGGGCATCAGTTGGACAATACGCACAACCTCGTCGCCACAACCATAACCTATATCTCTTAGAATCTTCACATTGCTGATGCTCCCGTCCTTTTCTACCGTGAAACTGACATACACTTTGCCCTCTATTCCGGCAGCCTTGGCCTCTTCGGGGTACACCAAATTCTTCTCAATGAATGCATACATTGCCTTCATTCCCCCGGGAAACTCGGGATCTTCTTCCACCACAACAAACACCTCCTCTTCGATTTCCTCCTCTTCCATAACTATCGTTTGCCTATTGACACCCACAGCAGCCACTTTCGACATAACCATCTCCGCCACATCATGCCCCACGGCATAGTCGCTCACTCCTTCAGGCATGGGTATGGGCTGCTGCACGGTGACCTGCTTGCCGTCTTTGTTCACCACCTGCTCGTCGATGGCAATAAAGGAGGTGTAGTTTGTCATCAGGTTATACTTCAGCCCCAGCTCCAAAATTGCCTTTGCCTCTGGGCTTTCGTTGGACTCCACCTGATAGTCCAAATATTTGATACGCTCGCGCGCCCAAAGGTAGCGCAGTGCGGCATTGCCCTTGTCGGGCTTCACTTGCGAGAGGTCGAAGCTTTGCTTATACGACTTGCGGCCCACCTTGCCGGTCAGCGTCACCGTTCCTGTGGGCCTACCCTTATACTTGCCAAAAATCATGATGGGGCGCTCCGACATCATGTCGGGAACCGTGGCAGGCTCGATGTCGTAGGCCTTGAAGCTGCCGGTGTTGAGTTTTATGCGCGTCAGCACCGGCGTGTTGATATACTGGCGGAAACGCTCAGCCGCCGCCGAAGCCTCGTCGGCCTTAGTGACAATCATTGGCTCACCATTGCCGGCAAAAGCCATGCCTTCTATCATATAGCGGTTCACACTGCTGCCAATGCCAAAGGCAAAGAAGTTGGCCTTATCGTTATGCTGGCGTACCATCGAGAAACATTCTTTTTCCACATCCACATAGCCGTCAGTCAGTATCACAAAAGTGCGCGACACATCCTCGTCGGCCTGCGGAATGGCATAGGCCGTCTTCAGCGCATCCAACACCTCGGTGCTGCTCCACATGCCGCCTCCCTTGATAAACTCGATGGCACGCTCCAGATTCTCCTCCGTGGCATCCACCGACTGTGGGCTGAACAGCGCAGCATTGCTCGAAAACAGAAGCACGTTGAACTTGTCGCCCTTATTGAGTCCGAGCAGCAGATTACGCATCAACTTCTTAGAAATATCCATCGGAAAGCCCCACATCGAACCCGACACATCCACTATGAAAACGTACTCCCTCGGCGGGATATTCTCTTTCAGCACCTGCTTAGGAGGCTGCACCATCAGAAGGAAGAAGTTTTCATCCTCTCCTTCATACAGCATCACGCCAGACTGAATATCACCCCCCTGTAGCGAATAGGTAACTATCACGTCGCGGTTGCCTCCACTAGCCTCCGACTTGTCGAGCTTCACCTGCGCCTTGGTCAGGTCGGGATGCGAAACTCTCATCTTGTGCGTCTTGCAGGTTACGTCCCTAATAGGTATGCCGGAGTTGATGGTCAGCTCGTAGCCAAACTGGCAGGTGGGTTTCACACCCTCATGGGTGTAGGGCGACGACACAAACTGGCCGTCGGGACCGGCATCGCTCTTTTTCTTATTCGAATAGCGTGGTCCCACCACTGTGGGATAGACAAAGCTGTACACCCCTTTTTCAGGCACCAGCAACTCGGTATAATTAAGTTCCACTATGATGGTGTCGCCCACCATGATGTTGCTCACATTCATCGTGAACACATTGGGGCGGCTCTGCTCCAGCAACGAGGCACGCTTGCCTTCCTGTTTGGCTTTCTCGTAATCCTCGCGAGCCTTCTTCTTCTCCTCTATCTTGGCACGGATGATGCGGCTGCCGATAGTCATCTTCATACCATAGACGGCCGCCTTGGTGGACATGGGAAAGGTGTAGATGGCCTCCAGCGGATTCTTGCCGCTGTTGACGTAGACCTGCCGCACGGTGACATCGGCTATCGCACCCACGATATTGGTGCTGACCGAAGTCTCTTTCAGCGGAAGCTCATCAGTCTCAGGATTCTCGCTGATGACGACGAAATAGGGCGACAGGGTCCTGTCAGCCTCCTCTTCACCATGAGCTTTTGCAGCATTCGCACTGAAAATCAGCAAACCTGCCAAAAGCATACACTTACTCAAAAATGAAGTTGCTTTCATAATGCTGAATTTTAAATTGATAACATCATTGATAACGAAAATAATACATAATTATTGTGCCGATGGTGCCGTGTCGCCATACGGTTACGCTTTGTTAGTAGCAAAAAGGGGGCATTTTGTTACAGCACTAACATTTTTTATGTTTTGGCTTGGGGTCGGGCAATGCGCTGACCGTGACCCTGACCAGCTGGGCCAGGTAGTCGTGGTCATCCACATCCTCGATATAGAAATAGGGCTTCGCGCCTTCGTAGGGAGGCCGCATGTCAACGGTTCTCAGCAATGAGCGTGCGGCATCGGTAGGCTTGATAAAGAATTGGTTATCGCAGATGAGGCCGAAGATTTTCCCATTGCAATAGATGCCGTAGTCGCCGAACATCTTGCGCACGGTGACGTCGCCGGCACCGGCACACTGGTCGGCGATGTATTGTACAAAGTCAGGATTGCTTGCCATAATTGTATCTCCATTTTTTTTGCAAAGATAGTCATTTTTTTTGGTTCGCCAACAAAATGCCCACCCTCAGGCGTCCCAGAAAAAGCAATTCACCCACACCGCTCCCCATGCGCAACACCACGGCAAAAAGAGCCTTGTGCCGCCATTTTCCCTATTTTTTACTGGACAACAAACACCACTTTTTTTACTGTTCTATTTTTCAACGTGAAACAACAAAGAGATGGAGAATAATCATAAAGCAAACTAAATGAAAGCTAAGCACCTGTGGAGCAGTGCAGTTACGGCGAAGTTTCGCTCCTACCGATTCCAAGATGAAGAGGCTGAACAGAGGCAGAGGTGCCATAGTGGAATTGTTTTTCTGAAAATCCAATATTTTTGTGTATTTTTGCAGCGTCAAATTGAAACAGCAAACTATATGGCAAAACTCTCACGCAAAGCAAAATTCTTCACCACCCTGATATCCATTATCGTGGTGGGCTTGGGCCTTTTTATCTACTTTCACTTCTTCTTCGTTTACAGCACAGGCGTAAACGCGGGCGACATCAACTATTTCCAACGCGAAGGCCTCATTTTCAAGACTTACGAAGGTAAGATGATACAGAGCGGTTTCAAATCGGGCGGCAGCTCCACCACCGCCCTACGGTCTAACGAGTTCAAGTTCTCGGTCACCGATAAGGCCGTGGCCATGAAACTGATGCGTTGTTCTGGTAAATATGTCGAATTGCGGTGGCAGCGCTACATGGGCACCCTGCCCTGGCGCGGCAACAGCCAGTATGTGGTCACCGAGGTGCTTTCGGCCGAATAAAGGGCTGCCCCAATAAAACGAAGCCCCCTCTTCACTTGGTTGGGAGGGGGCATTGTCTATTCTTATGAAGCTGTGGCTATTTGCCAAAAACGCTGGCAGCCTCGTCCATCTTTTTGGGCACATCTACCCCGAAGGGGCAGCGCGTCATGCAGCTGCCACAATGGGTACACTCCGAGGCATGGTGGGGCAAGGCATCATACTGAGCCTGCAATTCTGCGGTGAGGCCGTCGTTCTGAGCCTTGTCGAGCATTTCGTTGACTCGTGCGATGGGTATGCCTTGGGGGCAGGGGGAGCAGTGGTTGCAGTAGGTGCAGTCGCCACCTTTGTCTGCCTTGACGGGCTGCATCACTGAGGTATAGTCCTTCTCGGCATCGGTGGCGTGCAGATAGTGCATGTCGGTCAGCAGCTCATCAATATTGTCCACACCCAATATGCAGGTGGCGATGCAGGGCTTGGCCAGGCAGTAGGCGATGCACTGCTCGGGGGTGAAGGCAACGCCAAGCGGGGAGGTCTTGGCATCCAGCAGCCGTCCGCCACCACCAAAAGTCTTCATCACCGTTACGCCGATATGATGTGAGGCACAATAGTCATAGAACTCTACTCTCACAGGGTCTATACCAGCCTGCAGGTTGTCCATCGCACCCTGCTCCCAGGGGATGGCACCCCCTTTAAGACGGTCGAAAGCGGGGTTGAGCGAGAACATGATGACCTCTATCCAGCCGCTCTTAGCAGCCATCAGGGCCACCTCGGCATTGTGGCTGCTTACACCTATATGCTTAATTTTCCCTTCCTTTTTCAGCTGGAACACATATTCGAGGAAGGGGCTGCCCTCTAGCTCGTTCCACTCTTCGGGACTGTCGGTGATATGTATCATGCCCACTTCGATATGGTCGGTGCCCAGACGCTGAAGAAGGTCTTCGAAGCCTTGCTTAGTCTCTTCAAGGTCGCGGGTGCGGGTATGCTGACCATCTTTGTAGATGGTGCCGATATGGCCTTGGATTATCATGCGGTCGCGACGGCCTTTGAGGGCTGCGCCGATATTGGAGCGGGTGACAGGGCTGGCATCGTAGATGTCGATGTAGTTCATGCCGCTGTCAAGGGCCACGTCCATCAAGGCAATGGACCCGGCAGTGTCGAGTTTCTCAAACCCGCCACAGCCTATACTAATCTCGCTGACCTCAAGCCCTGTGTTGCCCAAAGGACGATAGGTCATGGAATTACTGGGCTGGCGACTACAGCCGAACTGCATCAGCACGACAGCCGAAAGAATGAGGATACTGAATTTCTTCATTGCATTATTCTATTATACAACAACACCCAGTCGGAACCAATGCGTGGGTCTCGGCCAGGTGTATGGGGGTTAATAATTCATTAGTTCGCCATGGGTTTGGGAGTCTTCCAGTTGAGATACAGCTGGAGACCAGCCATCTGGTAAACCTGCCAGTGACCATAATTTTCTCTCCATCCGCTGTAGTCGGTGTCCCATTTAAGGTTCAGGGCAAAATTGGCAGAGAGGAAGTTGGAGAATCGGTAGTCGAGCTTGAGCTCGAAGTCGAGGTCAGTTTCAAAAGCACGACGTTTGAACCATTTATATTCCTTTAGTTTCTCTAACGTCTCATTGCCTACAGGCTTGTAGGTTGTCTTCTCGGTCATATTGTCCCAGTTCATATTCGTTGGTTTCCAGTAGTCATAGAAGAGTTCGGCGCGTGCATAGAGGTCAAGATTAGGCAGAATGTCTTTCTTGAGGTACTGCGCCTTGACGTAAGAACCGAGGGCAAAGTATCTGTGGGTGAATGTACTGGGGTCTTCAGGATTAAAATCGTCCTTTTGTATCACACCATAGTTACGACCTTCTTTGATGAAGTCATCGTTGTAGACAAAGGTGGTCTTTCCTGTGAGAAAAGAGAGTGAAACTGACCAATCAGCGCGCTTATGCTCGAACGAGAGGGCCGTGGTGAGGTAGGCAGGTGCGAAGAATTCAGACACGCGCGTGGTGTCCTGATTGGTACCAATGCCCGTATATTCATAGCCAGCCCCAAACTGGGTTTTGAGGTTGGCGGTAAGGCTGGCACCCCACCCTTTGTAGGCGTTCCACGACAGGGCACTGGTGAGGTCAATCTTGTCGTTGCTCTTGCGGCGGGTTTCGAAGAAAGGCAAGGCATCGTCATCTGTAAGGTCTTGCCATGCATAACCGTAGGCCAAGTCGGCGATGTTGTCCCAGACAAACTTAGGGTGGGTGTACTTGTAATTGCCGAAGAATGTGGCCGTGGCGTCAATTTGGGAATTACCGCTGGTAGCCCAGTTGTTAAAAAAGAACTCGCTAACCTTAAGGGCTGGCGTTGATGAGGTGGTCCATTTGCCATCGGTAAATTTGACAGGCGATGCGTCCTGGGCTGTGGCAATAGAGGCTACCATCAGCAGGGCGGCACAAAGTGTAAGGATACGTTTCATATTGATAAGCTATTAATTATTGTTTTTATCTATCTGTAATAAACCATTCATTATACTTTGCAAAGGTACGATTTTTTTTTCAATTATCAGAAAAGTTTTTTCATCCTAGGCTTCCCAAGTCCTCTAGAATTGCCTAGGAACGCCTAGAAACGCCTAGAACTACCCCCCCCCGGAAACAAAAAAAGGGAGCCGTACCCGGCTCCCCTGTAAAAGATTGGCAGCGGCCTACTTTCCCACGAACATGCGCAGTATCATCGGCGATGTGAGGCTTAACTTCTCTGTTCGGAATGGGAAGAGGTGAACACTCACTCCATAGCC
>JAFWOP010000069.1 GCA_017545365.1 Bacteroidales bacterium | reverse complement strand
CTTTCCCATTGTCGCGTCCCTCCGGGACGCTGAGTAGTAGGGTTTTCGTTGACCCCACACTGCGTTCCTTGTGTGGGGTTATTGAAATTCAGCATCTTCGATGCTGTTAAAAAATCAGTCTTTTATCAAACTAGAGCCAATTCTTAATTCTCAATTCATAATAGGTGCGCAATAAAACAGAGCGGTTGTCGTTATTAAGGGCATGAAGAAGCTAATGGTCACATGTATGCTGTTCCTGCCGCTCCTCTGCATAGCGCAGGAATATGACTTTGCCAAGAAAATTGGAGGCAACACACTCTATTTTTATATCACCAGCACCGGTGGTAAGAATGGGGCCACGGTGGAGGTCACCTATCCGGGTCCTTCGGAAGAGATGCCTTGGAAGGGCTTTACACGCCCGTCGGGTCAGCTATCAATACCTGCTAAGGTGACGCCTGACCGTGCGCATGGCCGAAACGCCGACCCCGAAGATGACGACACCACCATCTACACCGTCACCTCCATCAACTACTATGCTTTCCAAGGTTGCGACCGCATCACGCGACTGGTTCTCCCCTCCACGCTCCGCCAGATAGGCGAAGGGGCGTTTGCTGGCTGCAAGCGTCTCGAATATGTGGTGATAGAGGCCAATAACCCACCACGGCTGGACGAGTCGGCGTTCGACAAGGTGAGCATGGATATTCCCCTGAGGGTGCCGCCAAACAGCTATCCTCTCTATAAGGATGCTGTGGGGTGGCGTCTCTTCACCGAGATACTGGAATACTAGTCGACACACTCGAAAATCCCTGCTCCGATGCTGTTCAACACGCTGCCGTTCATGATATTCTTTCCAGTGGTGACACTGGGGTATTATCTGCTGCCCTTCAAATGGCGGTGGTGTTGGCTGTTGGCTGCCAGCTGCTTCTTCTACATGTGGTTCAAGCCGATATATATTCTTATCCTGCTTACTACCATAGTGATAGACTATTCCGCAGCCCTGATGATTGACCGCACACGCCAGCATCCCCGCAAGCAGAAGGGGTGGCTGGCGGCCAGCATCGTCTCCACCCTCACTGTACTGTTCGTCTTTAAGTACCAAGGGCTGTTCCACGAAACCCACATCATCCTGCCCATCGGGCTGTCGTTCCATACCTTCCAAAGCCTCAGCTATGTGATAGAGGTGTATCGGGGCAATCAGAAGCCCGAGAAACACTTTGGCATCTACTCCCTTTACGTTATGTTCTACCCCCAGCTCGTCACCGGCCCCATCGAGCGGCCTCAGAACCTCTTGCGGCAGTTGCGTATTCCACAGCCCTTTCAGGCTGACAACCTCTCGCGTGGTGTCATGCTCATCCTCTTTGGGCTCTTTGCCAAGATGGTAGTGGCCGATAACTTGGCAGTGTATGTTGATGAAATCTATGCCCAGCCCGACCAGTTCGGTTCTGCCGCCATTGCCCTGGGCATGGTGGCCTATTCCTTCCAAATCTACTGCGACTTCTTTGGCTACAGCACTATCGCTTTGGGCTGTGCCAAGGCTATGGGCTACGACCTGATGGACAACTTCAGAGCCCCTTACCTCAGCAGCTCGGTGGGCGAGTTCTGGCACCGCTGGCACATATCGCTCTCCTCCTGGTTCCGCGACTATCTATACATCCCCTTGGGTGGAAGCCGTGTGCGCCTCTCGCGCTGGATGCTCAATATCATGGTGGTCTTCCTGCTCAGCGGCCTTTGGCACGGTGCCAGCTGGACCTTTGTGGTGTGGGGCGGTATGCACGGCCTGCTGCTGTTGGCAGAAGGGCTGCCCTACAAGCTGCGCAAGAAGAAGCCGCTCCCCTCCGAGCAGCTGCCCATGATGCCCCGCATTTTGAAAACGGCAGGGGTCTTCATCGTGGTGACCCTGTTGTGGACCCTCTTCCGTGCCGAAGGCTTCTGGCAGCTGCGCCAACTTTGCGATGCTTTCCTCCACAACTTCGGACAGACCGCAATGCCCCACTTTGAGTGGCGCACCCTACTGTTCTTGTGTCTCTTCATCGTGGCCGACTATCTGCTGCGCAACACCCGTTTCGACCGTTGGTGCGTCCGTCAGCGTCCTTTCGTGCAGTGGGGGCTCTGCTTCCTGCTGGCCTTCGCCATTATGGCTTTTGCAAGCGTTGAAATATTTCCATTCATCTATTTCCAGTTCTGACCCATGAAAGCCGTTGCCCGAATCACCCTCATCCTCATAGCCCTCGCACTGCTGGCCGACGGCCTCTACCGCCTCCTTTTCTGGCAGCACGACCGTCAGGCATTCAGCGGCCCGCTGGCGTCGTTGGTTGACAAAATCGACTCCACCGGTGCCGACATACTCTATCTGGGCGAGTCGTCCAACCACACCTTTGGTCTACAGGATGCCGACACGGCATGGATTAGTGAGATGATAGCCCGCCAATTTCCAAGCCTTCAGGTGTGCGACATGACCCATGACGCCTCCCATGCCGAGATATACTACCAGCTGCTGCGCAACCTGCATCGTTCCACCCCGGTCAGCACCGTTGTGGTCACCATGAACCTCCGCTCCTTCGGCCCCGATTGGATTTACTCTACCCTTGAGACTGCCTTGCAGAAACGTCTCGTCATGCTGCAGAACCGTCCCCCCTTGGTGAATCGTGCCGTCCTCTCCTTTAAGGCCTACGACATCAAAACCACGCCCGAACGTTATGCCCAGATGCGTCACTATTGGGACCATCATCCCCTCCCGCGTCATCCCAGCGTCCCCGCCTGGGCCGACAGCCTCAACACCGACAGCACCACCATGCCCGGCACCTTCGTCCGCAGCTACGCCTTCGTTATCGACACCCTTCACAACCCGCGTGTGCATGATTTCGACCGCATAGTGCGCCTTGCCCAGCAGCGGGGCTGGAAGTTGGTGTTCAACATCATGGCCGAGGATGTCGAATGGGCCGACAGTCTGGTGGGTCCCGACCTCACAGGCCTCATCCTCTCCAATGCCCAGTTGCTGGAACAGCGTTACAGCCGCATGGGGGTCACGGTAGTCAACAACATCGATGCTGTGCCCGACAGCCTCTTCCGCGACCGCGACTGGACCACCGAACACTACATTCAGCGAGGACGCCAAATCATTGCCGACAACGTCTCTGCCGTTCTCCGCCAGATAGTGGAATAAATCCGTCAGCATACCGACAAGTGACCAATTAACACAATAACATAACAACTACGTTCTATGGATAGTCAAGAAATCAAACAACGCGAGGCGAAAGCCCGACAGCTGCACCAGCAGGGGTGCAACTGCTGCCAGTCTGTAGTGCTGGCCTATGCCGACCTCCTGCCGATAGATGCCCAGGCGGCATTGCAGCTGTCATCCCCCTTTGGACGTGGAATGATGGGTCTTCGTCAGACCTGCGGCTGTGTTACGGCCATGGGCATCGTCTGCGGCCTCTGCGACCAGACCATGTTCTTCAAAGGCCTCGCCAACCGTTTCCGTGAAGAGAATGGGGAGCTCAACTGCCCTGAACTCCTGCGTCAGCAAGGCCGTGACCATTCGTGCGAAGACCTTGTCGGGTGCGCAGCCCGCCTCCTGGGAGAGATACTATAGCTATTTATAGTTCCTATAATCCCTAAAACAATACTTCACCATGGAATTATTCAAGCTCACCAACCCTCACGGCCTCACGGCTGTCATCACCAACTATGGGGCTCGCGTCATCTCGCTTTCTGTCCCTGACCGCGAGGGCGTCATGCGTGACGTAGTCCTGGGGTTCGACCGCCCCGAAGACTACCTCCGTGAGAACCACCTCACCGACTTTGGTGCCGTCATTGGCCGCTATGCCAACCGTTTGGGCAACGGCCTCATCACTGTCGACGGCCGCACCATCCGGCTGCCGCAGAACAACGGACCCCACTGCCTGCATGGCGGTCCCACAGGCTGGCAGTACGGACTCTTCCGACCCTTGGAGAGCGCCGACAACTCCCTGCTCCTGGAGCTGGTCAGCCCCGATGGCGACAACAACTTCCCCGGCACCGTCATCGCCCAAGTGCGCTACACTCTCACCGATACAGACGCCCTGGACATCCGCTACCGTGCCACCACCGATGCCCCCACGGTCATCAACATGACTAACCACAGCTATTTCAATCTCAACGGTGACGGCAGTACCACCGTGCTCAACCACCTGCTCACCATTGATGCCGACCGCTACACCCCCATCGACAGTACCTCTCTGCCTTTGGGTCCCCTTGACGCGGTGCAGGACACCCCCTTCGACTTCCGCACCCCCAAAACTATCGGCCGCGACATCGAGCTGCAACACCCCCAGCTGCTCAACGGCTCGGGTTACGACCACAACTGGGTTCTTAACGCACAGGGCGATTTTCACCGGCTCAGCGCCCGGTTGGAAAGCCCCGCCACCGGCATCGCTATGGAACTCCGCACTACTGAGCCGGGCCTCCAGGTCTATACGGGCAACTTCCTCGACGGCACCATCTGCGGCAAGCAGGGTGTCCGTTATCCCCGTCGCAGCGCGGTTTGTCTGGAGACGCAGAAGTTCCCCGACAGTCCCAATCACCAGTGGCCTCAGTCCAATGCCTACCTCCGCCCTGGCGAGCTGTTTGAAAGTCACACTCAGTTTCGCTTCACCTGTAGCTGAATGGAGGAGAGCCCATGTGTCGACGGTTGAAGACTTGGATATGGATATTGGCAGCAGCCTTGGTGCTTGGCGGTGTGTCGGCTGCCGTATGCTGGCGTTTGATGAATACAAGCAATATATGGCAGGCCTCCTCTGTGGGCGACATCCCCGCACCCAGGGGTTTTGTCCGTGACACAGTGCCTCCCCAAAGCTATCAGGCCTACCTGCGCGCACTGCCTCTCAAGCCTAAGGGGACACCCCTCCGTCTCTTTGGTGGACAGGTGGCGAAGCATCAGATACTTGCCGCCGCCGTCGTCGACCACCCCCTGCTCAACCGTTATGAGCAGTGTGCCGATGTCATTTTTCGGCTCCGTGCCGAATACCTGCTGGGCATGGGGCGGTATGGCGAGCTCTGCTATACTGATGTGAACGACTCACTCCTCTGTTTCAATCCCGACACCGTGCCCGCCGACAGCGTACAAGACTATTTCGAAAGATATATCACCCATGTGTTCAATTGGTGCAACACCACCTCCCTCTTCCGCGAAACGCTTCCGCGGCCCTTTGTCGACGTCAGGGCAGGTGACATTCTGGTGCACCCCGCACAAAAAGACGAGAACTACGGCCACGCCATCCTTATTGCCGACGTGGCGCACAGTCCCTCGGGGCGGGTGGCGGTGCTCTGCCTCGAAGGCAACACCCCCGCACGCGAGAAGCATATAGTCCGCAACACCAACCTGCTCCGTAACCCATGGTTCATCATTGACAGCGGCGACAGCCAGATACGGTTCATCAAGAGCCGCTTCCATTCCGGTCAGCTGAGGCACTATCCCACTCCTTAGGTTCAGCCACGAGGTCTGTGACACGCGCTCTCAAATTTGCCACTGTTCGGTCATGACCACTAGTGACCGATAGTAGCCAAAAAAAGGACTGCCGCAAGCGGCAGTCCCACCATAAAAACTATGAAACAATAGTATTTTTACAATGTGTGTGCGCCCTATTTGTTCTCCGCGTAAGCAATGTATTTGTCAACCTCGGCGTATTCAGGGCTTTCGGGATAGTTGTCTTTGATTTTTTGGAAGGCAGCCATGGCGGCCTTGTTGTCGCCAAGCTGCATGTGCATCATGCCAGCCTTCCAGAGGGCGACAGGGGAGATGACGAAGTTGCCGGCCTTGTCGGCAGCTTTCTGATAATACTTCACAGCCTCGGCGGGCTGTTCCTTCTCGGCGTATGCGTCGCCTATCAGCATCAGGGCTTCTGCCCCGGTGAAGGCATCTTTGCCTTTGTAAGATTTGAGGAAGTCGATAGCTTCATCATATTTGCCCAGGTTGAGCTGGCAGATGCCGGCATAGTAGCGGGCGAGGTTGCCAGAGCGGGTGCTGCCGTATTGGTCAATCACATCGTTGAATCCCAGGAACTGGTCGTCACCTGTGAGAGCCTTTTCAAACTGACCTTCGTTGAACCACTGCTCGGCGGCAAACATGCTTTCGGCGGCACGCACCTGACGGGGTTGAGCCACCAGCGCGACATACGCCCAAATGGCCAAAGCTATGCCGACCACGATGCAAGCACAGATGGTGAGTTTCTTTTTGTTCTCCTGGATGTACTGTTCGGTTTTGGCTATAATGCCGCTAACTTCAAGGTTTTTCTCTTCGTTTTGCTCTTTCATTATTATTGTTGTATTTATTTTATTCGTTAGTGTTAAGTCCTCAAAAAAGTGGTTGCTCCCATACGGTCGTGTCCGATTTTTGAGGTTGCAAAATTAGTCATTTTTTTTCATAGAAACGATATTTTTTTTGTAATCGACTGTTTTTTTATCCACATTTTATTTTTTAACATTTTGCAATATGCTGTGTAGGTTGTTGTTATGTGGTGAAAAGGTTTTTTTTAAAACAAAAAAAAGTTTTTTCTGCTTTTTTTGTCTATCTTTGCAAATTGGATTTTTATGCATAGGTTAGAATAAAAGTTTGTCAATATGAACACAAATATTGAATATCTCGGTCTGAAACTGAAAAGCCCCATTTTGGCGGGCAGCTGTGGGTTGACAGCGACGCTTGACAGTCTCTGTGCGTTGGAACGTGCAGGTGCTGGTGCAGTGGTGTTAAAATCAATTTTTGAAGAACAGATAATCTACGACATCAAGCGCAACACCCACGTGTATGCACCTGTGGGCAACTATGGCGACAGTTATGAGTATATCGCACAGCATGTGGCGGCGGATTCCGTGTCGAAGCATTTCGCCCTGATTCGCGAAGCGAAATCGAACCTTTCGATACCGGTTATCGGCAGCATCAATTGTTTCTCGTATGAGAACTGGCTTACATATGCCAAGCAATTTGAGGATGCTGGCTGCGATGCATTGGAACTGAACATGGCCATTGTCCCCTTCGAGACATCCATGTCGACTGACGATGTGGAACGCACATTCAGCAATATCATCCAGTCACTGAAGAAGTCTATCAACATACCTATTAGTATCAAGGTGAGTTCCTATTTTACCGACCTGGCAAAATTCATGCAGCAGCTCTCATGGACTGGTATCAAGGGTATTACCATGTTCAACAAGTCGTTACAGGTTGATGTTGATGTGGATGGTGAACGAGTGTGCAATGCCGATTCACTTACCTTCCCGGGCGAGTTGTACAACACCATTCGTTGGACTGCGGTGTTGAGCAAAAAACTACGTTGCGACCTCTGCGCCACCACTGGTGTCTCGGATGGAAAGGATGTAGTGAAGCTGCTGTTAGCAGGTGCTACAGCAGTGCAGGTGGCCTCATGTCTCTATCGCAATGGGGTGGACTATATGCGCGTGCTGAACGACGAGCTACAGTCTTGGATGGCCGGCAAAGGCTACGAGAGCATTGAGCAGTTCAGAGGCAAAGTGGCCATGCGCCCCAACGACAAGGCCTCCATGCTGATGCGTACCCAGTTTATGAACTATTTTGCAGAAATAAAATAAAGTTGGAACCCAACCTCCAACTCTTAGCCCTTACAGTCTATGGACAAGCCTTCAAGACTATTTGACCTCCTTGCCTACCGCAAAGAAACCAGGCCCGACTGTGCCGTGCTGGTTGCAAAAAAAGAAGGCAAGTGGAACAAGATTTTTATCGACGAGTATATAGAGAAGACCGATGCTGTCAGTTTCGGGTTACTTCATAAAGGCATTGGCCGTGGTGCCAGCGTGGCCTTGATTTCGTCCGACCGCCCCGAATGGAACATGGTAGACCTGGGTGTCCAGCAGGTGGGTGCCGTGCTGGTGCCCATCTATCCGACTATCAGCGAGGATGACTACCGTTATATCTTGACTGATTGCGAGGTGAAATATCTAGTGTTGGAGAATGAGAATATGCTGCGTAAGGTCAAATCGGTGCTGCCCGATTTGCCGACATTGCAAGGCGTATGCCTGATAGACAAGCACGACTCTGACGACACCTACTGCACACTTGAAAGCCTGATGGCCGAGGGCAGGGAACATGCCGATGCCGCACGGCTGAAAGAAATGAAAGACTCTATCAAACCTCGCGATGTGGCCACCATGATTTACACCAGCGGCACCACGGGGTTTCCAAAAGGTGTGATGCTCTGCCATGAGAATATCCTCACCTGCCTCTATGGCGTGCAGGGTACCCCCAAGGCCCATTTCACCCGTGCGATGAGTTTCCTCCCCTTGTGCCATGTGTATGAGCGGATGATGAATTATCTTTATCAATATATGGGTTACGAGACTTGGTATGCCGAAAGTATCGCCAAGGTGGTGGAAAACATGAAGGACGCCCGTCCGCACATGATGACCGCCGTACCCCGTTTCATTGAGAAGATGTACGATGGCATCTACCGCAAAGGAGAAACATTGAAGGGTATTCGCAACCATATCTTCTTCTGGTCGCTCCGCTTGGCTCTGAAATACGACCTTGACGGTATGTCCTGGTGGTACAAGGTGCGCCGTCAGTGGGCAAACATGCTTGTCTATGGTCAAATTCGCGAAACCTTCGGGGGCTGCCTCGAAATGTTTGTCTCTGGTGGTAGTGCCATACAGCCCCGTCTGGCTCGGTTCTTTACCTGTATTGGGATGGATATCTATGAGGGTTACGGACTTACCGAGACGGCTCCCGTGATTGCGGTGAGTTCGGCCGCACCCCATGGCCGCAAACTGGGTACCGTGGGACTCCCGCTCCCAGGTGTGGAGGTGAAGGTGTTGGAAGGCTCTAACGAGATTGTGTGCCGCGGACCCAATGTGATGCTTGGCTATTATAAACAGCCGGAACTTACACGTGAGGCCATTGACGAGGAAGGCTGGTTCCATACTGGCGATACTGGCGTTTTTGAGCCCGAAGGTCAGCTGCGTATCACAGGGCGCACCAAGACGATGTTCAAAACGTCGATGGGAAAGTATGTCAACCCCGAAGTGATTGAGGACAAATTCAAAGAAAGTCCTTTCGTGCTGGATATGATGGTGGTCGGCGAGAATCAGAAATTTGCAGCCGCATTGATTGTGCCAGATTTTCAGTTCCTGAAGGATTGGCAAGTACGTCACCATATTAATTGTGATACCCGTGATGAGATGGTGGCCGACAAGAAAACGCTGGCCCGTTATGCCAAAGTGATGGAGAAGTATAACAAGATGCTAGGGACAGCGGAACAGATTAAACGCTACAAGATAATTAATGACGAGTGGACTACTGCCAACGGATGCCTCACCCCGACAATGAAGGTGAAACGCCCGGTGGTGGAGGCGCGATGCCGCAAGGATATTGAAAGCCTGTTCGTCTGAACCGTCTCGGAAGAAGAATTTGCATGAATAGTCGGATGCTCAGCAGGCAACAGCAATTGTAAGGCAGCCGATGATTGAAAAGATAAATAATATTTTATATAATCAAACACTATTACATAATGGAAAACACACAAGAGAAGGTCGTTAGTTTCTTCCGTTTCGAAGATCTGCGCATCTATGCCAAGGCCACAGACTACAGCGCCTGGGTTATTTCTAATTTGGGGACTCCCACCAACGACAGACAACAGAATCTGGCTAACGCATTCTGCCATTCGTCCTATGACATAGCTTTGAATATTGCCGAAGGCTCTTCCCGCAACAAGCCCCAATTCGAGCATTACTTGAAAATCTCCAAGACTGCCATCCGCGAGTGTATTGTCTATACCACTGTCGCCCACACTCTGGGCATGCTGGATGACGAACATTGCGAGCAGTCACGTGAGTATCTCATGGAGCTGACCCGCATGATTGGGGCCTTAATCATCTCGTTGCAACGTTCTTCAGGCCGCAGACGTGACGAAACGGATGCAGATGCAAATTCTGGCAGCGATGAGGCCGACGACGCTTTAGACGCAATTGATACCAACTTCTAGTAAATGGGAATTGGGAATCGACTGCCCTACTAACGGGTTTTCAAAGCTCAATCTTTAACTACACAATGTATCCGACTTTAGATAACATACATTTTACCGAGACCGGCAATTTTTTCCTCATTGCCGGTCCGTGTGTGATAGAGGATGACCGCCAGCCGTTCGCTATAGCCGAGCGGCTGCTTGCTATAGCCGAGCGGCTGCACCTGCCCTTCGCCTTCAAAGCCTCCTACCGCAAGGCCAACCGTTCCCGTGTCGACTCGTTCACCGGCATCGGTGACCGCGAAGGCTTGGACATCCTCAAGGCTGTCCGTGAACGCTATGACATTCCCGTGGTCACAGACATACACACCGAGGGCGATGCTGCCTTGGCCGCCGATTGTGTGGACGTGCTACAGATACCTGCCTTCTTGTGCCGCCAGACTTCCCTCTTGGAGGCCGCCGCACATACGGGCAAGTGTGTGAATATCAAGAAGGGACAATTTCTATCGCCCGAGGCAATGGTCTATGCGGTCGACAAGATGCACCATTTCGGCAACAGCAATGTCATGCTTACCGAGCGTGGCACCACCTTCGGATACCAAGACCTGGTGGTGGACTTCCGCGGCGTGCCGCAGATGAAACGTAACAAGGTGCCCGTAGTGGTGGACATCACCCACTCCTTGCAGCGTCCCAACCAGCCCGCCGGTGTGACGGGCGGCGACCCCGAAATGATTGAGACCATCGGTCGTGCGGCGGTGGCGGTGGGCTGTGACGGCATCTTTATGGAGACACACCCCAACCCAGCGGCCGCCAAGTCAGACGGGGCCAATATGCTGCCCTTGGACAAAGCCCCAGATCTGCTCGAAACCCTCCTCCGCATCCATCAGGCCGCTAGGGCAGACCGCTAGCCTCTCATCATGTCTACGAGGAAAAACGCTCAACCTCCCACAAACGTAATGCAGTGTGGGAGCAAAGTAGTAGGAAATAGCGTGTCGAAGTCACGCGTTCTCAAAAAAGAATGGCTCTTATGCAGTATATGACTGATTTTTCAACAGCCTCGAAGAAGCTGAATTTTAATAACGTTGCTGCATCTCGTAAAGATGCGACATTGAGAAAAGTGAGCATAAATCAGTCATTTGTTACAATAGAGCGAAAAGAATCAACAGAACCCGACTAATATAACTACCATCATGCAACTGCATTTAGAAAAACCGATTGTATTCTTTGACCTTGAAACCACGGGTGTGAATGTGGGACAAGACCATATCGTGCAGATTTGTCTTCACAAAGTACTTCCCAACGGCACAACCCAGACGATAACTCATTTAATCCGCCCCGTGGATGCGCAGGGGAAGACGGTGCATATCCCCGAAGTGACCACCAACATCCATGGCATCAGCGATGCCGATGTGGCCGACAAGCCTTCTTTCCGTGAGTTGGCCTCTGAGATAGCCGCCTTTATCGGCGATGCCGATTTGGCCGGCTACAACTCCAATAAGTTCGATGTCCCGTTGCTGGTGGAGGAGTTCCTGCGTGCCGACTATCCCTTCGACCTCAAATGCCGCCGTCGTGTGGATGTCCAGAACATCTTTCACAAGATGGAACAGCGCACCCTCAAGGCGGCCTATCGCTTCTACTGCAACAAGGAACTGGAAGGCGCCCACAGCGCCGATGCCGACACCTTGGCCACCTACGAGGTGCTGATGGCGCAGCTGGACCGCTATCACGATGTGGAGTACACCGCCCCAGATGGTACGGTCAGCAAACCCATCGTCAACGACATCGAGGCCCTCAGTCGCTTCTCAACGGTCAACCCGTGGGCTGATTTGACAGGCTTCATCGGCTACGACCCGCAGAAACGCGAGGTCTTCAATTTCGGCAAACACAAAGGCAAGCAGGTAGAGAAGGTCTTCAACGACGAACCTTCCTACTACGACTGGATGATGAAGTCCGAGTTCCCATTGTCCACCAAGGCCTGCATCACAGAGATATGGCACCGTATGCGCGATAAGAAGCTCAACGACCTGAAGCTCCATTTTGGAAACTAGCAGGGGATTAGAACACACCTATTGTCTGTAGTCCCCCCCCCTGTCAACAGCAACAAAAAGGCGAGGCCCCACGGGCCTCGCTTTGCTCATTCCGTAACGACAAAAGCTCTTGACTCTAGTTTCTGCTTGGACTGATTATTCAGCAGCCTCACCCCACCTCCCTTCGTTTCAGGTACTGCTCCGTCTTCACATACACCCCCAGCGGCTCGTCATACACCACATAACCCCTGTACACCCATGTCGAAAGCATCGGCCTGCCGCTGCCCTCCATACCCTGCTCGCGTCTCACCGCCTCCGCCTCCCTCAGCGTGAAACGTTTTGGCAGCAAATCCAGCATATTCTTCCGGCCACGACACCCCAACTGCGACTCCTTCTCGTTCTCCGCCGTCACCTCCTGACCAAAGAAACGGCTCTTACACCAAAGGTCATACATCAGGCTCCACTCCATAAAGTCCGCAATGCTCTTCTCCCAACTCATCCCATTGGCGATATACAACACCATGGCCTTCATATACGCTATTGTCACCGCCCTGTACGACATGTCTTTATACACATCGTCCTCCGTCAGCGCCCCTATGTCCTGGCATCTGTCCAACAGCTTTTTTGCCAGCGCCAATGCCTGACGGCATTCCACCTTCCCTTGAGCCAGGTTCAGATTGGCGATAAACGGGGCCAGCTCCTCAGCATAATGCTCGTCATAGTGGCCATACACAAACGGTTTGCTCTTGTCGGGTATGATGGTGCAGATGTTCACCCTCGACAGCGTTCCGTCCACCATCCTCCCCCTGAAGAAGTTCACACCCTTCTGTATCGTGCTGCTGGCGTTCCAGTTCCACCGCAGTGCCACCCGCCCTGTCACCGACTGGCAGCCCACTCGCTCCTGACCATACTTGCCGTTGTCGAAACAGAGGCATATTATCTTGCCTATATCCTTCGTGCCGTTGGTCTGCAACTGCTTCAGCAGGTCCAGCTCCTCCAAGTTGGTATACAGATAACGCCCGTTGGCATCCTTCATCCGTTGCACAAATGCCGCGTTCGTCATATCGCTCACCAGCACCTGCACACACAAGTCCGACGGCCGCTGGGGCTTCTCCTTGTTCGCGCCCCTGTTCGCGCTCGCGTCCTTCCACTCCTGCTCGCGCTGGCGGTTCACCTCGTCGCGTTTCACAATGTCTGCCACTATATACTCTATCGGCTTGTTCACACTAGCCTTGCCGCTCGACTGGGGTGCCATCGTCACACACATAAACGTCGCCTCCTTCTCCGTGCCGTCCAGCAGCTCGAAACAGACATTGTTCAAATGTATGC
Source organism: Bacteroidales bacterium (assembly GCA_017545365.1). The sequence goes on along the minus strand of JAFWOP010000069.1, from coordinate 11,088 downwards.
CCAAGGCCGGGAACATCGCGTTCGCCACCGCCGGCCGGCAAACCTCGGGTACGTTTTTCACCAAGTGCCGTATCAGCCTGGGCAGCTTTGCGGGCATCTCGGGCGGCTGTTCCCCACCCATATTCTCCACCTCCGCCACCTCTCTCTTACACTTCTGCCTTGCCATTGCCAACGCCCTTTTCACCAGCGTGGGCATACCCCTGTTCTGCGACCGCTGGCACGCCGACTGTATCGTCCTCCACCACTTCTGCTCCCCCTCGCCGTAGGTGGGCAGCACCCGGGCTATCCAGTGCGCGTCGTCGTTGCACACATACCGCAGATGTGCCGCCATCGAGAAGATGAAGCTGTTTCTCGACCCGTGGGCAGGCTCTCCGCCCAGCAGTTCGCACAGGCTCTCCACTATCAGCCTGTAGGGCACCCCGTCATATTCCTCCTCATATTTTAATTGAGAATTGAGAATTGAAAATTGAGAATTAATGCCTGCGTCAGGTGTCCCCTTCCCCTCTTGAGCGGGGTATGCATTTTCAATTTCCTCCACCCACGGGGCCTCCTTCTGGTCAAACAAGTCGTCACTCAAAAACAGCAGGTCTTCCTCGCTCGCCGTAGTGGTATAAAACACGCGGGTCACATCTTTGGCACCCTCGTCAAAAGGCACTCCCAGCCTTTCGCTTGCCCAGCGCAGGTTCTCCTCCTGGCTCATCTCCTCATGCCGCCTGAAAACCATGTGGTAGCCCTTCGTCGCGCTCCGCTCCAGCATCAGCAGCCCCAGCTCCTCGCGCATACCCAACACCTTCTCCGCCACTGCCTTCATCTGCTCCTCGTAGCCCTCTGCCGTGCGGTCCAAGTCAATATCCATGCCCACACTCGTCGAACACCGTCGGCTCCCTTTCAGCCGTCCGCCCTCACCGGGCAGACATGAGTAGTTCATCTGCAACAGCCTATGCTTCGCCTCGCTGTCGCCCTGACGCGCCAATGCCGTCAACTGCTGCTGCCGCTTCGTGTCGCGCAGCCTCAAATACTCCTTTTCCGATTCAACAGGGTACATCACCTTTGCACCCCCAACTATTTTAATAACATGTACTGACATACTTTCTTTTTTGATTAGTTATTTGTTTCGCTATTTTGGCGGGAATGCAAAAGGTGAGGGCGGCATCTTCACCACCCTCACCCCTAATCCCAAGACTACACCATCGTGTCGGCTATCGCCTTGCGGTCCAGCGTTATCTCGCCTAGAGCCTCTGCCCATGCGGCTCGGTGCAGTTCCTCGCTCTCCGCACGGCTCTGCACGATAGGCAGTTTCAGCGATACGATGTAGTTCTGCGAACTGCGGCGCACACGGAAGTTCTTCCCTGCCGCCACCAGCAGCATCATCGGCGGTGTCGGCACTCGTGGGTTGTCCGGCTCAAACACCATGTTGCCCATCCTGTCCACGCGGCTCACCCCGCGCACATTGTGTTCCTGCTCCAGCAACTCCACGTTGCCATTCTCTTTTGCTTCAAAGCTGTGGCTCATACCCTCATAGGTCATCTTGCCCTCAACAACAATTTTTGACATAATAAATAGTATTTAAAAGGTTATTACTAAGATTACGAGACTTCTGTAAATCACCTCGGAGAGGTGAGACCCTTAATAACACCGTACAAGCCGTAGGCGTAGTGCGGTGACAATCAAACATCAGAATAGATGCGTCTCGAAGAGACGTGACATTGAGACAATTTGGCAAAATCAGTCATACTTTATACTAGAGCGAAGTTAAATAGTATCCTCCAACATACAGCCCAACCTCCGCAACGCCCGCTGCTCAGCCTTGTAGATTTGGCCGGGGGTCAGTCCCAATTGGAGCGACAGCTCATTCACCCTCTTCTTCTTGCCCTTCAAGCCGTACAGCGCCGTTATCACCATCTGCTCCCGCTGGGTCAGCCGCTCCACCGCAGCCATCAGCACGCCCACCTCCTCTGCCTTCACCATGGCGTAGTCGGCCTCGTAGCACTCATCCGCAGGCGCCTCCTCCGCCTCCTCGTTGCTCTCATAGCCGCCCAGATAGTACTTCACCTCCTCCTCTAACCTCTTACGCACCAAGGGGAAAGCGAACGTTACGAATTGTACCCCCCGGCTCTCGTCGTACTCGAGCGAAGCCTCGCACAAAGCCAGGTACGCACTCTGTTTCAAGTCCTCCAATGTCGGGACACAGCCGCATCTCTTTTTAGCCGATGCATACACCCTACATGCCAGCGCCTCGGCAACACCCATGTTTCTTCTTACTAAGGATTCCTCCTTCTTTGTCATGATTTTTTTGTTCATATTAATTATTTTAAAGTTATTCTCATACTGACGTTTTATTGTCTTTCTAAGAAGCTGTTTAAATTTGATTGATGAAGTTTATTATGGACATGGACGAGCAGATTTTTCTTCTTTTCGATTGCGCAATGGGGTTCCATTGTAATTGAGAAAAGAAGGAAAAGATGCCGTTCAGGTGCTTTAAGAAAATCATTGAATTAAAATTAAACAGTTTCTAACTAAGTTATACCCAAAAGAGCAGAAATTAGGGTGCCACCCAAAGTGGCACCCCTATGCCGCTTTATTCCTTATCAAACAGGTTGTCAATCATTTCATGCCCTTGTGGAAGAGGTGAAAGAAAACCATTTTTTCTTAGCGACCGCAGCGACCCCATGCCGAACAGCGCCCTCAGCTCCTTGTCTGGGAAGCAACCTTTGCCCTCCTTCCACAGCCATCTGCCCGTCGCCCGACTCATCCTAGGGCAGTCGCCGCACAGCAGCCGCCCCATGAAGTAGGCCAGCAGCGTCTTGCTCCCCGCCGTCCACTCCCAATGGTCCGCCATCGGCACCACATAGCCCCGTTGCAGAGCCCTCTCCAGTGCCTCCATATCGCGCACCTGATTCCTCAACCCCTTCGGCAGCGGCAAAGGTGCGACCCTATTGTTATTGTTATTGTCATAGCTCGCCAACAGCATCTCGTTGGCAAACGCCATCACCTCCGGCAGCGCCACCCCTGTCGCCAGTGCCACCGCCTCCAAATTCCGCTCCACGCGGACCAGTTCAGTAAACAGCCTGTCAATATTTACATATTGGTTCATTGTTAATTTGAATTGAGAGCAAGGCGTGAACCGCGGGCCCGCTAACTCACATGAAAATCCTCGCCTCAACTCAGGTTAATAATAAAAAAAATACACTCGAAAAAGAGCCATTTCCAACTCAATTCCGAGTGCAAAGATACAACCAATATTTCAGCTATTACTAATGTATATAATTTATTTTCAGTTATTTCTAATAATTCTAACAACTTTGTCACATTCTATCTAATCAATCTAATGGTTTTGTCTAATAGAAAACAAAAAAAGAGGCCTGTTTTTAGGTCTCTTTTTGCGTTAAAATGAGTTTTTCGATGCCTTATATTACATTTTCCCTCTCCATCTCGTTCTTCAACTTTCTCAAACCAAGTAATAATCCGTATGCAATGGGCTGTACATATTCAACTTTCTTTTTGTCAAGATGTAGTCTGGAGAATCGTGCCCACATATCCTCTATCTTCACAACCTCGCCTTTATTAATTTGCCAAAGTGATTTCTCATGGGAGATGGACTTTCCCATCCTATTAAATAACTTTTTTTTCTCTTTCAACGTGCCAGTCCCTTCGAAAGCTGTCGGATACCATCTGGACATTTGATCCAAGAAGTCGCTTACCGAATGTCTCTTGGCAACACCCGATTCTATTATAGCCTTACTAATGTAATACCATTCGCTTTGGACTTCTGGGTTTATTCGCTTTCTTTCTAAGCAGCCAAAAACCCCATTATAATCCTTTAAATCAATACTTCTACCTATCTCATTTCTTAGACGATGTAGCCGGTGGTTGTCATAGAAGTATTTGTCTATAAAAATCAAATTAGACAATACCTCTTCGTCTTCTGAAAATACTTTTGCTTCTTCGTTAGAATTAGTTTGATTAATAATGATGATTCCTTGATTAATGGCTATATGACTAGATAATACCTGTATTATATTCCCTGGAGTTTTTTGAGACTTCTCTAATGCCAATACATAGGCCAATATGTTATCAATATTTTCTGTCAAGCAAATATACGTAAAAGTATCATTCAATTCATTTTCGTCGACTTCCTTGTCAGAGGCAATTAGCTCTAACTTTCTAAGAAAAGCACCTCCGTCAAACACGTTCTTTTCTCGAACATAGCATCTTTCCCATACATAGTAACACCCTTTGGTCTTAAATGTATTCAGAACATCTGACCTATAATCCCGCAGAAACTTTTTAAGAGCTTCAAGATCACCAGCAGCAACTTGTTGCTTCATTTCTCGAAAGAATCCATCTAATCTGTTCTTCCATTTAGTCGAACCTATGAATTTCGATTTCTCCGATTGAAACCTGCGACTATAGTTGTCATCGCCTAATAGCAATAAAGATGATTTATTTCCAATTAACTCCATATAACAACCTTATAGACTTCGATTCAAACTCTTTCTTTTGCTTATATAGTTCCGATTTGTGGTCGGCTATCTCCTTGCGGTAATTTCTATAATACTTCAGCACATTCAATAATCTGGGATTATCTGTCAATGATTCAATATGGTTAAATTCATTTCTGTATATGATGGGAAGGATCTCAGTATGCTCCGCTTCATTAAGGTCTCGGTATGCGACCTGCCATTCTTGCGTATAGCCGAGATGTTCAAAGAAAAACCTATAAATCAAAAATGTTTCAGGCATTATTAGCAATTCCATGTACTCCTCTTCTGTTTTGCCAAATGCCTTTTCAAAAAAGCTGACACCCCTTCCTATTTTACCCTTAGTCGCATTAAGAATAGCCTGAACGGCTCTTATGTATTTCCTATTCCAATGCTCTCCTATATAATCTCTATCATGGCTATGCTCATTACGGATAGGATGGTACTTCATCGGAAAAGAATAAATGCTCACGTCAAGTTGTTCACACAAATCAATGTTGATTCTCAAACGTCTGTACAAGTCTATTGGTTCATCATCAAAATTATACAGCAAATAATTGGAAAAATCCCTCATCCCCTTGGACACACTGAGCTTTATTGCTTTAGTATATTCTGGTTCTGTTTTGATATTATCAAATGCAATACGTAATGGCTTAATCGGGATTTCCGATAATAAAGCCACTCTCTTTTCATTAAACAACCTTGCATCCACACCTTGGTTGAAATCCACATATCTTAGTCTCCCACCATTATTACTCTTCGTCTCGGTTTTATCAAAATAAGGTCTAAATAATCTGTATGTCTTAATCAAAGCATCTCTAGTACAAGTTTCAAGTGCTAGTAAGCCATGTTCTTCCCTCAGTCGATATATTGTTTCTTTTTCTTCAAGAGTGAGTCGTTTGGATGTATTCAACTTTTCCAACAAATGAAAGCCCTTCCGTGTATATGCTCTATCATTTAGATGGATACGCAGGTTTCTGATTGTAAGATTATACAGATTCTGTTCTTGAAATTTGCTACCCTTTGTAAAACCACACGATTTAATGTCTTCGATAATGTCTGACAAACGCTTTGAAGCCAGCACATTGTTGTCCATCAAAAGTAGGTTTTGTTGCTCTCCGAAGTACCTTCTTGTCTGATTAATCCTTTCATAAAGTGGTAGATAGGCCGAATATGTGGGTTCTAAGATTGGCACAGCGCAGAAGGGACACCTCCTTATACAACCTCTTGTCGAATAGCTAAAGTACGCATTATTGTCTGAGTATTTGTAATTTATCTCATCTAGTATTGAGTAATCTAATGGCAGACTATCAATAACATATTCATTGTCGGGGTCAATGTCAGGTACTTGCCCATTTTTTGCATTATAAATAGATGTCCCCAAAATACCTACATGTGGCTTTATTCCTGTGGCTTCTTCCAATTCTTTTGGCTGGATTGAAGCCAATACACCTCCAACCATTAGATTCTTCGGGTCTTTCACCAACAATTTAGCAAAATTGATGGTTTCAACCGTAATGTCCCAATAAAAAGTAAAAAGCGTTGTCACTCCTACCCAATCCCACTTTGGATGTTGTTTCCATGTCCCTTTGTGATACTGGTTTTTATAATTTTCAAGCCACGAATACAGAAATATAGCGTACTTGGAATTATCCATACCGATTTGGTTAAGATAACTTTTTTTGCGATACTTTATGTATTTAACTATTTTATCAGCACTTAACCGCCAGTCGATAGTACCGTCTATCGATGTCAATTTGTTAACGCAATCCTCGGCTATATCATGAAGAACAAACTCCTTAAGGTCTCCTTTGTAAAAAACCACATCATCTCCTCGGAGCTTAAAGTACGTGGCAAGTTTCATCAGCCCTATTGGCGGAAACTTGTTTTTGTAATTAGGTTCGAGTAGTAGTACCTTGCGGTTCATCGAGTCAGTTCTTCCTCAATCTTTGTTATTAAAGCTTCTCGCATTTCCTCTATTGGCAGCACGTCTCCAATTATCTTATAAACAATGTTGATAACATCTTTCGTCTGACTGTTAAACTTGTTATAGATGGTCTTCGATGTTCTTACATAAGATATAGGTACACTGCTATCTTCCGTTGCCTGAAGTAGCTCTGACACTACATCAGTATTATTCTGTTCAACATAACTTGGGGGGAGCGATTTATGCTCATCTAGTGAATCTGGATTATATGCGTCTTGCATCACATTGGCTAGAGGTGAACCTTCTTGAAGCATTTGGCTCTTTCTTTTGTCTAAACTTTCTCTTGCTTTTGTGGCTTCTCGTGAAGCTTTCTCAAATTCTTCTTCCTCTTTCCGTAACTGCTCCTCACTTGCAAATTTCTTTTCTCTTTTCTTTTCTTCTAATTGTTCACCATATTTCTTTGCCTTTGCAATTTTATTATAGTCACTTCTATATCCTGAAGCCTGATAGCAAATTGCCTTTAGCTCATTAAAATCACTCATTACCATACTCTCAAAGACTTTTCGGGCTTCATCAACACGGAGATAGTTACGGTCCATATTAGGAACAAGAAATTCAGATAAGACGTGTATCTCACCAAAAAAATAGTCATTAAATCTTTGTTCCTGTTTGTTTGGAAGAAATCTACGGCAGCATGTTTCATCGCCAAGCTGGATATTCTTACATCTTAATCTAATTCCGTGAGCAACATTGCAGAAATCAATCATTCCATCAAATTTACAAATACTATACCACCACCAATATAGAGGTTTGCCTTCAGAGTCTTTACGAATATCACATACGACATCCCTTACCTCGTCCCTTGCTATATTATTTTTGTCGTATACCGTCTTGGTGTACTTTTTATATACCGGATCACTATTAACAAATACGTTATATGTGTCAAGGGTCAAATGGTTCTCTGCCATGAACCTTTTTATCTTGTTTTTGAATGGCGAAAAGGTGTTGGCTATCTCAACAGGTGCAACCATAGAAAGATAGTCGCGTATATCATTGACATTCAATAATCTGTTATCGTTTACATTCTCTAATATAACTTTAAAATAATGGCTATCGGCATCTTCCTTTTCTGTGCGGAGAGAGGTGACTGCTGCAACCACTTCACTTGCACTGCTTTCATCATCTGCGTCATCAATCATTCGAGACATCTCAGATGCGTTCCATTTAAGGATGCTCCTCACATTTTCACCCTTAAAGGAAGTGACGAATGTGAGTGTGTCGCAATAGCCCAAGCCTCCAAGCCTTCCTATGCCACGAAATCCTTTCCTCGTATTACGGTCTTTTGTGGAACAGGCCACATTCCTCAATACAGGATATATCTCTTCTGCACGCACTCCAGTGGCGTTGTCTTCAATTTCAATATATTTACGCTGTGGGCGAATTTCAATATGTATGGAGTAGTCATCATCTTCCGACAGACGCTGTTCTTTCGCAATATCTATTTGGTCGGCGGCATTTTGCACGTACTCTCTGAGAATACACCTGCAATCGTCGTATGCACTTCTGGTTAATGATTCGAGGACGTTCTTTCCGATTTTTACATCCTCTAAAGAGGTAATGTATTCGTATCTGTCTGGCATAATTATTCGTAATATTTATATATGGGCTTGGGGAATTTAATGTTAAGCAGGGAACGAAAAATTGGATTCTGTATGATATACTCTCCTTGTTTGAGCCTTGTAAGCATTGTCTTATATACCGAAGGCACATAGGAGAAGTCGGGTTTGCTCATTTCTATCGAATTGGTTCTTCCAAACGCATGAGTTGCACAGTTACCTTTAATTCTTTTGTGAATATCGCTAACGAATTGCTCAGCACCAAATAAGATGATGCCTAGTGAGCGGCCACGCTCCGTAATATCAAGCAGACTATGCAGAATCGGCGATGATTTGGGCACATCATTCGAAGCATATTTGTTCAATTCGTCAATAAACAAAACAATACGGTCGGGTATTTCTTCTTCAGGACGGTCTGTCGCTCCCAATTTGAGATTATATACCGCCCTCATCACATCACCAAAAACAAACCCTTGGGACTCTTCATCCAGTTTGGCAACATCTATCACATACACATCGTTCTTCTTTATCCTGTCAATCTCTTCACGCAGCCTCACGCCCGAATCACCCAACCCGTTGGTGAACATCTGTTTGTTTTTCTGATAGCACTTGTTGAACAGCCTATAAAACCTTCTCCAGCTCATCACCGAAATTTCTTTGCCCGATGTGGCTCTCTCTGTAGGGTTGGCCTGTTCTGATAGCACCCTTTGGAAGTCCGACCAACTATCGACACCATTAAACTTGCCACTTCCAGCAATGATATAGTTGATTATGGATTCTATCGTATCGTTAGGGTCATCCACATTTGCAAACAACAAGTCCAGGCATTCTTTATCTTCTGTGGTCTCAAAAAGGTACTTGTATTGTGCGGCCGTACCCATTTGAAGTCTTCGCTCAATATTCCCTACTTTTTCGTAAGTATATGTGGTCTTATCTGACGAGTATGGATAAAAATATTTAACCTGCTGAAATGGTTTCATATCCATTCCCATCAGGTCGTATACGGGCTTGATTTCGTCTAACTCGTCTTGGCGTATATTCTTTTCATCAATCGACAATAAATCAGTCCCTTTTACATTCATTATGATAAACGCCACCGATTCATCCTTTGTCTTCATGGCTCTGTCCTGAATGGCTTTCATGAGAAACATTGCGTATGAGGTCTTAGACGCAAGCCCAGAAATACCCGATATATTCAAATGTGCACCCTCCGGGCCTATAAGGAAATGGGAATTGAAATTGACAGGTATAGTCTCTTTATTTGCGCCCTCATACATTTCAATATAGCCTGCTGGCAAGGGGTTGTCCACATTGTCTAAACCTAGAGCAGCCTTAATCTGACTCTCATCAGCAAGATATACAGGCCGACCTTCTTGCACAGGTATGTATATATTCTCAGTATTACCAACCACCTTGCACTTCACATAATTCATACCAATTCTCTCTGTGTAACTGGTGGCTTCTACATCGCCAAAATCACTAGATATAAAACCAGCCAACGCACTAGGCGAATCCGTCATGTGTGAAATCTCCTCAACAACGCCATAGGTCAACGACTTCTGAATATGGTCTACCACAACCACATCAAATGGTTTTAATTTCACATTCTTGTCTGTCCAAAATGTGAAATAATCAATGGTCGAAGGCTGTTTCTCTGTTGCAATTATTTTCCCAATTTTCTCCATAAGGCATCAGAACATATTGATGAAATAAGGGTCGCTTATAAAACGACTCTTACAGTAACTTTCAGTCATATATACTGGGTACAGATGGTTTGCCCACCTAGAATCATTCCCATAGCAAACAGGCTTTCTCTCATTAATAATATTTGCTGTGATAAGGTTTATTTCATCCGTCTGCAATCCATGTTCCTGTTCAGAACCTGTCATTAACATCTTTTCAACTTTTACAATACCCGAATAGGGCGTGGCGGTATATTTCTTTTCGCGTATACGGACATACCAGATAGCAAAGTTCACATCACCCCACTCTGACCCCGGCTGCCATAAAAAGGCGGGCGTCCGATGAAACAACGGAAGTCGGGCAATCTCACCTGCATTACTTTGACCTCTTTTATCTTTCATAATATTAGGATTGAACGATTTCGATACACCAACTACATGGCGATAGTTGCTGCGAATTTTACTTATCTCCTTGAAATCGCCTGTTTTCATTGGCTTGTACTGAATAGAACCATCTTTGATTAGAAATTGGTCTTCCGTAAGTAGATGTTTGGCTGTTAGCTGAGCAACAATACTTTTCTCGCATTCAACCATTTCGTCCTGAATTTTGGCTATCGCATTATTTTCTAACGTTTGTTTTCCTTGAATCTGAGTTGAATAGTATAGAACTTTCTTAAGCTTTGGTCTATTTGCAAACTCGGGTTTTTCATTAATCTTCTTGCACAGATTATTAAAGAAGAGGTTGTCAGAGACTCCTTCCGTATTGGCCTTGACGGGCAGGCACAGGACAGGGTACACCTCTTCGGCAATATGATGAACAGAACCAAACGAATTGTCATCGTTCATTGTTCTTTCGCAGCAAGCCACTGAAATCTGCCCTGACACTACAGGGTACACCTTGTTGTCGTATTGTATATCATCAACCTTATACACTTTACGAGAACCATCTAAAAAGAATCTAAACAATGGTGTCTCTCTAGCATATTCTCTTGCCAGAGGTCCCATGTCTCGCGAGTTAGGGTCATGTGTGCTCTCTGCATAATCTTTCAAATTGATATAAGAACTCTCAGCATCATCATATAATATATGGGGCAGGGATTCTGTGTCAAAGCAATACTTATATGAAGTGAAGCATCGTCCTTGTGTCTCTTGAGCTAAATATTCTAGTATTTTCCCCATATTTTGTTATTATCTATACTGATTATCAACTATGCACACACGCTTAATATGGTAGGATAATCGGTTCAGCTGCAAACACCTGTGTTTAGGCGTAGATTTTTGACAGGCGGAAGAAAAAGAATTTGAGGTCTTGGACACCACGCAGGGACTTTCGGAAAGCCTTGATTTTAGAGTTGAGTTGTTCGGCAGAGGCATTGGTGGAG
>JAFWOP010000135.1 GCA_017545365.1 Bacteroidales bacterium | reverse complement strand
TGGCAATGCTTCAAAAGCAGCATAAAACAGCATCAAGACCCTACAAACAACAACCTCTAAACAACAGTTAAACTCACAAATAATGTTAAACCTTTTCCGCAATATCAATCATAATCTGGTCTAAACAAAGGGAGTACTACACCTATCGAAAATAAAAAGCAGGCACAATTTCGAGTAAGTGAAAAAAAGTCGTACCTTTGCAGCATCAAAATAACGGAAATATCGGCAAAAAATAGCATTTTTTACTGATTTATAGATTGTTGTTCTGTTTTACAATATCGCGGAAAGGTGTATAAAATAGGTCTTAAAACTCTTAGGAAACGTGATTATGCGACGCAAGATATATGACCGACTGGTCCAATGGAAGCAGGAGAGAGACGGAACTACCGCCCTTATGATAGAATGTGCTCGTCGAGTTGGCAAGAGTTATATAGTTGAGGAATTTTTGAAGAACAAAAAAAACGGGAAACGCTATAGATGATTTCTATTTATCAAGAACTTGAGAATTAAAGAATTCGTAGATTGCACATTTTGAATTTGATAAGTATTTGAGACTTTAATTGCAAGCAATTAATAGAGGCTGCCTATAAACAATGGAGAACTACGGAATATATTGACTTATATATGGAATCTACAAAAACGATAGTGGCGCGGAAGCAACCGAACGGATTAGCTATATTAAACCTACTTGGTATCACTATATTCTGTGTGGCTTTTACCATAGCGGGGTGGTACGACACTACAGATATGTTTATTCTCGGTTTGACTTTGTACCCGCTTCTGTGAATGCGCTTTGTTGGCAATTCTTTGGCAAAGAAACTTTTGTTTTCAATGGTGACAATGTGGATATTGTCAAGAACTACTTGTTCTTTTCAAGCAAACAAACCGTAGACTATTGCCAGATACAGTCGATTGATGTGCCGAAAAATAGACAGTGCTATGCTAATCCATTTTACAGCTTGAAGGTCCTACTGCAGGCATTCTTTCTGGCAGGTGGGGCAATAGAACTCCATAAAAAAGGAGGCTCGACTATTACATGTTGTCAAGGTGACAAGAAAAACACAGCAGTTATAGTCAAAGAGTTCAGACTTCGGTGCTCTAGCATCAGCTTGCAAGAGTCCTCACCAAACAAAAATAGTTACAGCAGCTATCGTAAAGATTATCTGTCGAAATGATTGAACCCCAAAAAGTCGACCTAATGACCGATTTGGCTAAAGCAACCTCTAAAGATTAAATATCAAAAATTCAACAATATAAATCATAATCCTGCGTTATAGATGCTGTTCGATAAGCCGAGCGCAGAGGGCAAATTACGCAGTGTTTGCACTACGCCGAAGCGAGAAAAGGTCGGTTGCAAAACAAATGTTAAGCAACGGTTGTCCGGCAGATTAATGGGTTCAGCCTGTTTGGATGACCAAAAAGTGAATAAATAGAACCCACCTTAAAACTTGTGAGGCCATGAAAAAGATTGTTTTATTAATGTGGATAGTTTTAGCGTCTATATCTTGTAGAGCTCAGATATTGACCGATAATTATGCTGCTTTTGAACGTTTAATTGCAGATGTTACTTCCATTGTAGATAGTTGCATATCATGTTTAGATGAAGATTCCATATCGTATTATTCGGTCAATTTCATGATGGTAGTATGCCTCGATTCAAATGGACATATTTGTAGAGCAAAACTGTTTGGCAAGAATACACCGCTCAAGGAGACTCAAATTACTTTTATTGAACAATCCTTACTTTCATGTAGTAAACAGTATGATGTTTATCTTGAGGATTACCCTTATGTGAAGGACCGATATTGGGAATTGAAAAAGTACGCATTGTATTCTATTCCCTACAGAGGGCGAAAGGCAGTTGAATCTAGAAACCACGCAGAGTAAGTTTTCTTTCTTCTAGTAGACTACCCCCTAAATATCCGCATATAGGTCAAATTGCAGGATGATTTTTGGTACTTTGTTCCTATAGGTCAACTTGCAGGATCCATCGTGGCGGATGTTCGGAATCTCTTTGTTGTTCTCATTGGGCTGGATTTGCAGTCCAGCCTAACTGATTATCCAGATTTGTAATCAATAATCCTTTGAAGAGTTTCCTTCATACAATAAGCTGCGGGGGTTTGCGTTATAGGGGTGAAAAAGAATTAATGAAATGAAAAGAATTATCAGCATCACTTTCATCCTTCTGTGGACTGTTGCGGCATTTGCACAAGGCAACATCTTGAAGCAGACACTCGACATTGCCGAGGTGGAAATTAACGACGGCCAGGTGACCATCTCTGTCTTTAACATGCCTGAAGAGGGGCAGAACCAGTATTTTCTGTGTGTCGGAACGCTGGGTATCGGCGACGACTACATCCAGTTTCAGGTTGACCCCGTCTTCCAGCTGTTCATCCCACTGGGCAACACGTTGGAAGAGGCACAAGCCAAGATGGAAGAATTCAAGGCCATTGCCAAAGAACGGGAGGGAACCGAGCTGCTGACCGAGGGCTGCCTTGCATTGGCCAATCCCTCCACTGGAGAGATAGAGCCGGTGTATGTCACTTCGCGCCGCTTTCTTCTAAGACACATCATAGAGTTCAGTGTGAAACGCAACGGCTATGTGCGCGCCACCCATATAACCAAAGCGCAATTCGGCTCGCTGCTGAACAGCGTGAAACTCTACAGAAAGATTCACCCAAAAGAGGGATAAGCGTTCACCATTCACAGCATCGGCCATACCGTAGAAGCCGATAGAAGTTGGTTGACGCAGAAGTGTGTGCCTATGCACCTCCAAAAGAGAAGGTGCTCTAGATTGTTCCCCCTGGTAAAGGGAAACCAGGCTAGTGAAACTGTATCCGACAAACAGGTGAACGAACCGAGAAGTGCAAACCGAGACAGCGACGGTGCAAACCAGATTAGGACTATGAGCTATACAATGTAAACCACATCAGTTTAACCTTCCCAAATCTGTCAGTCAACTTCGAAGGAAGTCATTCCCCTATATATGTTTAATACTAACTATCTTTTTTGTATCTGTTTATTTTCTTCTATGTAAACAAGATGTAAAAAAAAACTAAAAGAAAGACAAGATAAATAAAGTGTAAATGAGGACTTTGCAATGAGGGAAGACACTTGCTGCCCCTGCCGCAAGGAGGCTTAAAGCTTGAATCAATGCTTGAATTATTGCTTGAATGCTTGAGCCGAAGGCCGCGAACACCGCTGAAAAAAGTTAATAAAATGAGTCAATGTGTAAATGCTTGAGTGACGATGCCTTATGAATTGAGAATTGAGAATTTGCTGCCGCCCCTCTAACCGCTAACCCCCAACCAATTATTCAAACAGTCAGACAATCAAACAATCAAGCAATCCTTGGGTGGCTTAGGGTTCTTCTACCTTAGAGGGGTTGATGTCGTCGATGGGGGTGGCGGTGGCACTTTCTTTGAGGTCGCGGAGGCGGTTCTCGATGCGCTTGAGGCCGAAGAAGGCGACAATGCGGACGATGCCGTTGGCCAGGATGCCGATACCAAGTAGGACACCGAGGAAGATACCTGTCTTCTCAGGGTTGCGGAGGGCCAAGAAGCCCAAGACGATGCTGCACAGGCCTAGCAGGAGCATGAGCCACCAGCGGTCGTAGCCCCCTTTCTTATAGTCAATGGAGAGGACGGCGAGGGAGACCCCTTCGAACAAGACCCACATGGAGAAGACTGCGATGAGGGCCACTTCGGATGCGAGGATGTCGGTGGCCAGCATGAGGCCTACGATGATTTGGAACACCGCCAGGAGGGTGGTGGAGCCGGCATTGGGAAGGAATGCCTGGGCCCGCAGGCCGAAGATGAGCGAGGAGATACCCGACGCGATGATGAGCAGGCCCATAAGCCATGCTGTAGAGGCAAAGCTAGCACCCGGATGGATGATGCATACCACACCGAGTGCGATGAGCAACACGGCGGTGATGATGAGATAGGTGTTGATTCGCTTCATGGTGAATTATTATTAATCTACGGTTTTGGTGTTGATAATTTTGTGTAATCAAATGAAGGGTGAGGGTCGATGCCCTGCACCCTTCGTAAAAAGCATTGCGATTAATTGAGTTCGTTGATTTGTGAATGTGCTGGTGCGTGTATTAATTCACAAGTTAACAGGTTCAATTGTTAGCCCTCGATTTCCTTGCGGACTTTCTTGAAGGCTTCGATGCACTTGTCGAGGTGCTCGTGTTCGTGGGCGGCACTGATCTGGACGCGGATACGGGCCTGACCCTTCGGCACGACGGGATAGTAGAAGCCGGTGACGAAGATGCCTTGTTCCTGCATCTTGGCAGCATACTGCTGGCTCTTGGCGGCATCATAAATCATGACGGCGCAGATGGCGCTCTCGCTGGGTTTGCAGTCGAACCCCTCTTCCTTCATGCGGCGGAGGAAGTAGTCGGTGTTCTCGTGCAGTTTGTCCTGCAGGGTGTTGGTCTCGCTCATCATCTCGAACATGCGGATGCCTGCACCCACAAGGCCGGGGGCCATGCTGTTGGAGAAGAGGTAGGGACGGCTGCGCTGACGGAGCATGTCGATAATTTCTTTCTTACCAGTGGTGAAGCCACCCATAGCACCACCAAAGGCCTTGCCGAGGGTGCCGGTGAGGATTTCAATCTTGCCACGGAGGTTATAACGCTCGGTGACACCGCGGCCGGTCTTACCGACAACACCGGCGGAGTGGCTCTCGTCGACCATGACCATGGCATCGTATTTCTGTGCCAGCTCATAAATCTTGTCGAGCGGGCAGACGTTACCGTCCATAGAGAAGACACCGTCGGTGACGATGATGCGGAAGCGGTTCTTCTGAGCGGCTTTGAGCTGTTCTTCGAGGTCGGCCATGTCGGCGTTGGCATAGCGATAACGCTGAGCCTTGCAGAGGCGGACACCGTCGATGATGGAAGCGTGGTTGAGGGCGTCGGAGATGATGGCATCCTCGTCGGTCAGGAGGGGTTCGAAGACACCGCCGTTGGCGTCGAAGCAGGCAGCGTAGAGGATGGTGTCTTCGGTGCCGAAGAACTCGGCAATTTTTTGCTCCAGTTTTTTGTGGAGGTCCTGACAGCCACAGATGAAGCGGACAGAAGCCATGCCGTAGCCACGGGCATCCATGGCCTCCTTAGCGGCCTTGATAAGCTCGGGGTTGTTAGCGAGGCCGAGGTAGTTGTTGGCGCAGAAGTTGAGGCACTTCTTGCCGGCTACCATAATTTCGGCACCCTGTGGGCTCTCAATGATGCGTTCGTGCTTGTAAAGACCGGCAGCTTCGATGTCGGCCAGCTCTTTCTGAAGATGTTGTTGGAACTTTGTGTACATAATTACAGTGTTTTATGTTTGTTATTTATTAAAATATCGAATTACAAAGTTACGTTTTTTTATTTAAATAAAAGATTTTTTGTGCGTAGCCTTCCCCAGTTATTGAGATTAGAGGGAGCTGTGGAGGAGGGCATTGTTACGGGCCTCACGGCAGTCGTCGAAGTCGGGGTCGAGGGCTAGGGAGCGATTGAAGTATTCCACTGCATCTTTGTATTGATGCCGCTTGCTGCATATCATACCTAAGCCATAGAGGCACAAGGCTTTGCATTCGTAGTCGTCGCATAGTTCCAAAGCTTTCGTCCATGCGGTTTCTGCTTGGTTGTAGTGTTTCAATTTCTCATTGCATATGGCGATGTTGAGCCAGCAGTCGAGGACTTGGGAATTGTCGGGGGATGTTTCAAGTTCGAGGGTATAGTATTTGACAGCTAGGCTGTACCGATGCAGATTCTTATAGGCCATCCCTAGGCGGTTGGCAACTGGCAGGTTGTCCTCTTTGGCGAAGGGCAGAAGGGTGAGGAGGGGTGGAATCATCTCCTTGTAACGTTGGGTGCAATACATGCACCAAGTGGCGGAGAAGAGGTCGTAGCGTCGGTGGTCGGGGTCGAGATGGTAGGCTTGTGTGTATAGTTGTTCTGCTTTGTTGTATGCTTTACGGCTTTGGTAAATATCAGCCATATTGCTGAGAACCAAGGTATAGTCGGGTTTGAGACGTATGGCCTTCCCGTAACAGGCAAGAGCCTCTTCATCGCGTTTCAACTGGTGGAGGATGAAGCCTTGGCTGTTCCACCATTCGGGGTCATCGGGCACTTCGCGTGTGGCGGTCTCGTAGCAGGGCAGGGCTTCGGCATAACGCTCCAAGCGGAGGAGGCAGAAACCCTTGCTCGCCCATACGCTCCAATAGGTAGGGCAGTATTTCAGAGCTATGCCATACTGGACAAGGGCTTCTTCGAAATGACCTGTCTTTAGAAGGGCATTCCCCATCAGTTCATAGCCGTCTTCGTTGTCGGGGCAAAGGGTGATTACCTGTTGGGCCGCAGGGACGACTTGTTCGTATCGGTTTAACTTTTCAAGACACCAAGCTTTGTTGTACCATGCTTGCCAATTGTCGGGGTCGCGCTCACAAAGGGTGGAGGAAATTTCAAACGCCTCTTCATAATGTCCCAGTTTCACCAACGCATCACCCTGTTGCCACATGGCATCTATATTGTCGGCATTAAGGCGGACGGCATGTTCGAAACATGCCAGTGCCTCGTTGTAGCGTTCCTGATTGTAGTAGCAGATGCCCCATTCGAGATAGATGTTGTCATTGTCGGGTGTGATATTGCAGGCGGTGCGGTAGGCTTCCTCCGCTTGGTCGTGCTGGTTCATGTCGTCATAGCGGTTGGCGAGGTTCAGCCACGTTTCGGCAGCGTTGGGTTCGTAGTGTAGCGAGAGCTTGAAATAGTGTGTGGCCTCCTCATATTGTTCCAAGCGGCTGTAGGCTATTCCAAGATAGAAAAGCACCTCGGCATTGTCGGGCTGTAGGTCGTAGGCGGCTTGGAAATACTGCAAGGCGCGCTCGGTATCGTCGTTGTCGAGCTGTTCTATGCCTAGGTTGATATATTCTTCGGTCATATAGTTTTATTGCTTGAATGCTTGAATTATTGCTTGAATGCTTGAATGTGTTAATGCTTGAGTGCTGACGCAGTCAAATTACTCAGACAATCAAGCAATGTCAGAGTTGGTCTATGTGCTCACGTATGTATTGTGCTACAAGGGGTAGAAGGGGTTCGGTGCGGTAGTACTCTGCCGTAGCATCGTCCTGCTTGTCGAAAAGATTGAGGGAGAGCAACAGCTGGTAGCCGTCGTGGGTGACACTGTGGACGCAGCGTTCTATCTCGGTTCTGTTTTGAAGATAAATCTCACGGGCCTGGCGGACTGTCTCGGCATGGCGGGCAGCCCCAACAGCGATGAGACTTCCGTAGAGCAGGGTGCCGTCGTCGGGGGTGTCGTGCTCGTTGGCCTCGTAATAATAGTACCACTCGAAATAACGGGGTGCCTCCTCATAATTCAAACAGGTGGCATAGTAAATGACTTGACTGTATGGGTTGGTGATGTCGTCGTATGATGCTATGTCGAACCAGTCGACTAGTTCTATGTCAGTGAAATCTGCTGCGGCCTCGACAGTGAGACGTGGCGGGGGAGCCTCTTCCCAAGAACGTTTGTAGTGTTCAACGGCATCCGACTCGCGCTTGGCCAGCAGGGCGTAGACGGCCATGGCGGCAAAGGGTATCCATATCACCGTAGCAATGTTTGCCCCTGTCTGCTGTAGGAGTGCGGCCAGTGCCACAGCACCAAGAATGAAGGCAGAAAGAATGCCTACGGTGAGCCACGGTCCCCAAGTCTTGCTCCATAAACAGGTGTATGGGAGATGACTGGTCTTGCCACAATGAGAACAACGGAGGGTGGGTATTTCTCCCATATGGTCTCTGACTTCAGATGCAGTTTTATACCCCCCCTTCAAATAAATGGGCTTGCCACAATTTTTGCATGTAGTGTAGAGACGCATAGAGCAAAAAGGGCGTACACGGGGTACGCCCATACACTGGGGTGCGCCCGTGCTTTATTTGACAATCAGTTTCTTCATGGTGTTGCCCAAGATTCCATAGGCGTAGATGCCAGCAGGGAGGTTGTCAATGACAGCATTGCCGCTGCCAGCAACAGTCAGCTGGCGTACCATGCGGCCTTGCACGTCGTAGACAGCGAGGGTGGAGGGCTGGGCGACTTCATAGCTGATGTTCACCTGACCTTCGGCGGGATTGGGATAAGCGCTGATATGGCTCATCACCACGGCCTCGATACCAAGCGGGGAAGTCTGGAGACGCACAACAGCCGAGCAGGTGATGGAGCCGTTGGAGACTTCCACATTATACACACAGTAGGGATTCTCAACCGTCTCATCCATCTCGTAGTCGATACTAAATGGGTAGTCGCCGTTGGGGGCAATATTGAATGGGACGCTGACCAAGCCGGGTACGCATTGTTCGGTACAGAGGGCCGAAATCTCGATGCCGTTGCTCTCGAGTTGGGTGACCGTGATGACAAGGTTCTGGAGACGCGACGATGTGTTGTTGTGCAGGGAGATGGCCTCGGTACTGTAGTTATTTTCAAGAACCACAGCAAAGGATTCTCCATTCTGATAGGTTTGTCCGTTGCAGACAAAGCTGATTTGTGTTTGTGCATTCAGCAACATGAAACTGCTGAGCAGGAGTGCAAAAGATAATAACTTTTTCATGGGTTGTTTATTTAATGAATGATTAGATTGACATTAGTTCGTCCACCACCTTTTTGACACCGGTGCCTGCCTTCTCTTGAAAGATGGTGATAGGCCGTGAGATGGGCACAGCCTTGGGGTCGACCAGATAGCAGGGCGATGTGCGCGGCACATAATGGATGAGGCCAGCGGCAGGGTAGACGTTCATTGAGGTGCCCACCACGATGAAGTAGTCGGCCTGCTCGCACAGCGCGGCGGCGGGTTCGATGTTGGGCACCGCCTCGCCAAACCACACGATATGGGGGCGCAGCTGGGCACCGTCGGGGGCTTTGTCGCCCAAGTGGATGTCGCGGTCGCCGATATCGATGATGAGGTTGTCATCGCGGTCGCTGCGTGCTTGGGTGAGGAGGCCATGCAAATGAAGGACATTTGTGGAACCCGCCTGTTCGTGCAGATTGTCGATGTTCTGGGTGACGATGTACACATCGTATTTTTCCTCCAGACGCACCAGCTGGCGATGGCCTTCGTTGGGCTTGACTTGGAATAGCTGGCGGCGGCGCTCGTTGTAGAAGTTGAGCACCAACTCGGGATTGCGCAGATAGGCATCATAGGTGGCCACATCTTCCACACGGTACTGCTCCCACAAACCGTCGCTGTCGCGGAAAGTGCTGATGCCGCTTTCGGCACTGATGCCGGCACCGGTAAGGACTACTACTTTCTTTTTCATATCATTTCTTTTTTCTAGTATCTCTAGTATTACTAGTATTGCTAGGGTTATTTTTCTAGGATGGTGAAGACGGTGCGGCGGTTCTGGCGGCGGCCTTCAGGGGTGCTGTTGTCGGCTACGGGCTGGCTTTGGCCATAGCCTTTATAGCTCAGGCGGTCGGCACTCACGCCGTGCCCAACCAAGTAGTCGTACACTGCCTTGGCTCTCTGCTCCGAGAGTTTCTGGTTCGAGGCCTCATTGCCCACGTTGTCGGTATGTCCGCCCAGTTCGATGCGCAGGCTGGGATGGCTCTGCATCATCTCCACCACCTTGTCAAGTTCCACGATGGAGATATCGAGCAGGGTGTATTTGCCTGTCTGGAAGAAGACGTTCTTAAGTGTGATGCTTTCGCCCACTTTCAGCTCGGGTGCCACTTCGGTGATTTCTTCTTTATACACAATCGGCTCGGGGCGGGCGGCTTCAGGCAGGGCAAAGGTGTAGAGGTCAAGCCCACCTTGACCGCCGTCACTAGCGTAGATGGCGGTGCTGCCATCGGGCGAGACGATGAGCGAACTCTCGTCGCCACGTGTGTTGATGGGGTAGCCCAAGTTCTCTGGCTCGCTCCATGTGGTATCGCCTGTGCGGCGACTGACAAAGAGGTCCAGTCCTCCCATGCCCACACGTCCGTTGGAGGAGAAATAGAGTCTCTGGTCGTCGAACGACACAAAGGGGCTCTTCTCATCGCCACTGGTGTTGATAGTGGCTCCCATATTTACGGGCTTACTCCATCGTCCTTCCACCAAGGTGCTACGCCAGATGTCCATGCCGCCGTAGCCTCCGCTGCGGTCGCTGACGAAATAGAGCGTCTGCCCGTCGATAGAGAGACAGGGCTGCGACTCCCACCCGCTGGTGTTGATGGCAGGGCCTAGGTTCTGTGGACGGCTCCAGCCCCCTGCCTTACGGTAGGAGACATATAGGTCGCAACGTCCGGCACCATCCTTTCGCCCGCAGGCGGTGAAGTATAGTATGCGCCCGTCCTGTGATATACAGCCCGCTCCCTCATTTTCGTCGCTGTTCAGTGGCTCCGCCATGCGCACAGCCTTGGTCCACTTACCATCTTTCAGTCGGCTAGCGTAAAAGTCCTCTGTCATAGCGGGACGGTTGTATCGGGCAAAAATCAACATTTTCCCGTCGGCGGTGAGGGTAGGCAGATACTCATCATCAGGGCTGTTGATGTTTGCACCCATATTCTCGGGAGTGAACGGCACGGGGTTTGCCATTGCCTGACGGCGGAAGGCGATACACTCCAAGTCGTACTGTGCCGAAGCGCCCCACTTCTTATGCTTGCCTTTGTCGTAGCGGAGGAAAGCCCTCAACTGCTCTTCTGCCAAGCCGAGGCTGTCGTGGTCCATATACCATGCCGCCATCGTCAGCCGCACCTCGGCAAAGGCCGGTTCTGCCTTCAAGGCTTTCTCAAAATGGTCAAAGGCTTTAGCCGGATTGCTCGACAGCAATTGCTGCCCCTTCTCAAACTCGCTGACAGCCTTCTTATTGTCGACGGTATACTGGGCCTTGGCCACGGGAGCCAAAGCTAGCATCAAGAGAATAATATATACAAATTTCAGTTTCATCATGTGAATAACGCTTGTCGGGCATTTTTATTGTGTACTCTATCTATGCTGAGAGAAGAAATAGTCAGCCATGAATTGGCTATTCTGTTGCACCAATTCACGTCCGTGTTCATAGCCTTTCAGGCTGGTGAGGGCGGCATCGGGCAAAAAGTGTAATACTCCCCCAAATTTAGACCACTGATATGCGGAAAAAAATTTGTAATTTTGCAATCAGAAAATGGCTAAAAAAATGCAAGGAAAATTCACGGCAGAGTTCAAGGCGCAAGTGGCGCTGGCTGCCATCAGCAATCA
>JAFWOP010000068.1 GCA_017545365.1 Bacteroidales bacterium | reverse complement strand
TATCACCGCACTGCGCCATGTACGGTGTTTCTCTGAGACGTTGCTGCATCTCGGCAAGGCAAGCAAGCTTGCTCTGCTCTCGACTTCTGCAACGTTATTAATGGCCACACCTCTCCGAGGTGATTTCTAGAAATCCCCTTAGCAGGAAAGGACTCTTTTCTGCCATC
The DNA here is from genome assembly GCA_017545365.1 of Bacteroidales bacterium. The sequence continues at coordinate 9,469 of JAFWOP010000068.1, read as the reverse complement.
CTCTTTCTGGGGTCAGCCTTGCCTCCTTCCGCCCCGCACACTCCAGTATGGGTGTGCGGGGCATGGGTGGCAGGTTTTTCATAACCTATAATCTTTTATTCATCAGATTGTTCACTATTTCAGAATCAGTTTCTGGGTGCTGGAGCCCTGCGGGGTGGCAAGGGTGACGAAGTAGGATCCAGAGGGCAGGGCGGAGAGGTCGAGGCGGAGGCCGGTGGTGTGGGGCTCCAACTCGCGCCGCATCAGCTCGCGGCCTGTGGCGTCGGTCATCGCTAACACTCCGCCCGCAATCGCCTCTCCGTCAAAAACACAAAACACACTGCCCGATGCCGGGTTGGGGAGCAGCCTGAAGGTGATGCCCGCACCGTCAGCCGTCGCAACCCCTTCTGGCGGCTCCGGCTCCACGAACAGGGCGGTGAATGCAGTGTCCTGCGTCACCACCACATACCGCGGGTTCGCCGTGTCGCCGTCGTTCCACTGCGAGAAGCTATAAGGGTTCCACGCGTTGGCAGTCAGCATCGCCACCGAGCCCTCGTCATACTCCCCTCCGCCATACACTCGTCCGCGCTCCTGATAGTCCACCGTCACCGTCACCGTGTATCGGTTGGTATTGGGGAAGTATATCTCCACGCTGTCCGACCAGTCGCTGTAGTAGTACTGTTCCGAGTTGGTCAGGCACCGCCCACGCACGTATGCCACATATCGCACTCCTGAGTCAAGGCCGTCCAACACCCAATCAAAGCCGCTGCATGGTATTATCTCGCACGAGTCGGGCGGCGTCCCCGCCAGGCCCCATGCCAGCTCCCAGTCTTGGTGCCGGACGTTCCTGCCCCACCCCCACGTCAGCATCACCCGGCCTGTGTCCAGCAACACCGCCAGGGGCTTGCCGACTCGGGGGCACGGACGCACATACTCTGGCGGCACCTCACGCTTGAAGATGGCCGTCAGCACCGTGTCCTGCGTCACCAGTATGGTGCGCGGGTTCTCCCTCACGCTGTCGTTCCAATACCAGAAATAGCTCCCAAACTTGGGCCTCGCCCAGAATATTGCCGAATCCCCTTCGCAATAGGCTGTGTCGGTCCCGATAACCCTATATTCTGGAAAGAATAATGAATCCTGGGTAAAAGTAGGGTTGTCAGGGTCGGTGTTTCTTGGTGTGGAGTCACATATAGGCCACTCTCGCAGCACCGCGCGCCCCATCTCGAGGTCGTTGCTTCGCGCCGCCACCTCATATATATTCGACACCGTGTCGAAATAGGCGGTGAACGACGTGTCCTGCGTCACATGTATGGTGCGCGGGTTGGCGGTGTCCCCGTCGCTCCAATGGCTGAAGCGGTAGCAGGGGCTGGCAACGGCGGTAATGGTCTGGCGCGACCCCGCGGGATAGTATGCCGTATGCTTGGCTATCCCTCGCGCGGCGTCGGACGAGGTTAGTTTCACAAGGTACTGCGGCTCGTCAAGGATAACCCCGAAGGGTCCATAATAATAATTCGGATGTCCTATCTCAGTATCCCACAGACCATCACGGATACGACATTCACAATTCATATAGTACGGCAGATTCGGTACGTGCTCTCCAAATAGAGCCGGAAAGGGGGAATGTGCCACATAGAAGGTTGGCCAATGATCAAATGTATTAGTAACAACATCACCATCACTTTTGTTGCTGTAGTTAGACCCCCCTATCCAAAACTCGCCCGAGATGGTGTACACCGTGTCGAACAGCGCCTCATACACATGGCAGTAAAAATTGCGCTTCCGCTCATCCGCCGTCTGCCTCACACACATCATCTTGGGCTGCGCCGTGTCCCATCGGACCGAATCCACAAACTCCAAGAAGTTATACGTGGAATGGCTTGGATAAGGCCATTCTTTTTCACGAAAACCGAGGTAGAGGTATTCGGGCAGCCTTGTGCTGTCTTTAACTCTGGCATTAGATGGAGGGCCATATTGCCTGACCATCGCCCAAAGCCCCTTGATTCGGAGTCGCCGTGGGGCATACTGCTGAAAACAGCTGATATATCCTGGCAAATCCTCAGAAACCTGCTCAAGACGACAGAAATCATTTGGAAAATCAGCAGAAGAGTAGCTGTAGCAGTCAGGGCGCAGATAAAAGTCTACGGTATCATACCACTCGCTGTAGAAATAGTTCCTCTGCCGTTCGTCGCAGGGCAGCGTGTCGGTTGAGGGATACGGTATCTGGGCAATCCCTGCTACGGTCTGCATCACAGACATGACGATAATTAAAACAATCTTTTTCATGGTATTTGTATTTTTAGTCGCATTTTTCACAAACAGTAGTTTTTTCTATCTGTATTTTGTTTATTTCCGCCGTCGTCCAGTCGAACTTTCTTTCTTCCGAGTAATCCCAGACAACGCGATGCCCTTCGGCCCGGCCCTTGGAAAGGGGTTCATATTCGCGGGTATATATTTGGAAACATGAGGGTGACGAGAGGCTGTAGATATTTTGGTCAAACAGATGAAACGTAGAGAAATTGTCATGACCCGAAATGTCTATGTGGCTCCCGGCAAATTTCTGCGTCAGAGAATTGAAAGTGTATGCATAGTGCTTCAAAACGGTGACAGGATACGCACCTATACCCATTGAGGGTACGGTTATCAGGCCGTTAGGGTTTGCGTTATCCTTTGACAGGACATACAGGGTATCCGTCTTGTAATGATTCCCTATTTCTTTTATCTCCGTGTTCGTGCCTGCCCGATAGTATAGGCTGCTGTAATATTCCCAGGCATGTTGGAATTTAAACAGCCTGATGCCGCTATGAAATCCGTTTTCCTCCTCTACCCCGAACGCCACACCAAACTTGTTTTTTTTGTCCTGGATATGGAACAGACGCATCGGTGCCCTGTCGTGATGGAAATAGTAATCCTGCACTACTGGCAGGCTATACAAAGCCATATAGCACGGCACTGAGCCATGGGTGGCTTTGCATCCCATAAGGGTAAACCTGTCCAGCAGGAACACCTGATGGTTATAGTCATAGTCGATAGAGCCTGGCGGGTTGTCATTGATGCAGCTGTACTGGGCCAGCAACGTGAGGCTGTCGCCCATCTTCATGATATCCGAAAAGATGAGATTGTCGGCAGTATAAACTATATCATAGATCCTTTTCCACCCTAACGCCCCACCATTTTTCATCTCCACAATACAATCTTTCCCAGAAGGATACGCCTCTCCGATAGCGCTAATCAACAACGGAGAACCATTGCCCTGGCTGATTGCCAGACGTGTCAGCAAATACGCCGAATCAACAATATAATATTTCACCGACCCCGAATCCCCTATCATCTCTGTTGTCACAAAACGCCCCACAAACCCTCTAGTCCTAGGCTCTCTCACTATTGAGTCGCGCAAATGTATAATATACTTTCCACAAAAATAGCAGGTGTCCTCATAAAGCCTCATGTCCAAAATCTCCACCGATAAATAGGGTTGGGGGAGGAAAGAGGTGGAAAAAGCCACCTCCGAAAGGTCAGTACGTTTGACGATGAAGGTGTGAATCACCCTGCCATCTACTTTTTCTTTCTCCCGGATATATACCACATGATTCGTCGCGTTGCTTCTCACAAAGCTGTATTCTTCTCTAGGGTTGCTGTAGCTGGTCCATACGCTTGGACACGACGAGAGAAGTACCCTGTCCGAACTGTCGCTCTGCGCCTGAGCGAATGCTGTCACACACACCATGAGGCATACCGCAGCAGTAAGGTATCTTTTATTTATGTTTGTTTTCATGATGTTTCTGTTTGTTTTTTATCATTGATTAGACATTTTTATCTGTCAATGCGTGCTGCGTGGGGGTGCAGACTTTTTACCCTTTTTCCACACAATAGAATCGGTCTTGCTGCGTTTATAGTGGCGGCATCAGACCTTTCTATGCCTTGGGCCTAGCAGGCGGAGAGAAGTAGTATGAAATGGTAATTGGTTTACTTCTCCCGCCTTCGTGCCCTCAATTTCCGCCCCGCACAACGGCACATACTAGCTTGTGCGGGGCTTTCTTGTATCAGTTTCATGGTTTTTGTTGTTCATTATCGAACTTCCAACTGCCCACCCAGGGAGACTTCCACACCAGACTCCAAAAAAGTGTCGGCATCAGCATCAATAATCACATCTGCCCTTGGTGAAATAATCACGTCTCCATACGGAATATCATTGGTGACATGATGCCCAGCACACACTGTAGACCCAGTGAGGTAGGTCTGAGTGCTAAATGTTCTGTTTTGTACATAGCAACTGTTGTTATAATTGATGAGGTGTCCATTCCCAGTAAAGGCTATAGACTCAAAATCGCTTGATGAGCATGTCGCCTCAGGATGTACCGTGGTGTCTACACCCAATACAGCCCCATGATGAAAATTCAGCGCACTCAGTTCGTCTAGTAGTATCAGGTTTGCATATTCTCCGAGACAGAGATAGGCTGAGGCATCAATCTCCACATGTCCACGACCTACAACCTTAAGTGTGGCTCCATCTTCCACAATCAGGGTTGAGTTGCTAAGGAGGTTCAGAGAGGCATTATCCTCAACGATATAGGTTGCACCTGACTCTATGGTTAACGTCGAATTGTTGATGACGTTTACAACAGAGTTTTCCTTTTGTGTAAATGTCGAGCCGTCCCTGCATGTGAAGACTGTGGGGTCGGCAAAGATTTTCTGTTGATTAAATAGACGGGGGTTGCACGGCTGCACCGGCGATCTTCCTTGGTCTAATGTGATGGAGTAGCCTGGGTTCAGAGAGACCTTTTCGGTCAGAATGATTGAGTCGCACCATCGGACATGCTTGTCCACATCAAAGTCGTTCCATCTTATTCGAACTTTTACAGCACCATTGCCGCCCACATCCTCTTCTAGAACGTCTACTCTGAGTCCGTTAAGGAAAATATGGCGGTTGTCAGAAATATCTGCTTGATTATAAATGACACTATTACTAGCCCTATCCCCTGTCTTGTATGTCAACAATGGGACAGTAGATGGATTAGAGGACAGTCGCAACGAGCTACCTGTAGGGAATGCATCATACTGACTGCCAAATACAGGATGATAGTCTAATATTTGCACCCCGTCATATAGGACATTGTAAATAGCCACATATTCTTTGGGACCAATCACATCATCTCCAGGCAAGGTGTCAAGGGCTGGAAGCATCAGCAGGTGGTGTCCAGAGAACGGATTTGCCATCTGCCAGCCTGTCGAGGCTGTATAGTAGCCATTCTTTTTCCTGCCAGGGCCTGCATTGGCAGGGTCAAAATAGTAGTCAAAATCGTAGTTCCCAAACGATGAGAGGGGCACATAGTAATTGGTGCGGGAATGGTCAAGTTCATTTCCTACAAGGATATCATTACCAATCTGAATATTGAGTCTGATTCCTTTGGGCTTATCAGGGTCATATTCTGGAGAGTTTGGCAGCAACTGGTGGTTTTCAATCCACAGGTACTGGTTTTCAGCAAGTGGACGGATTGATTTGACGTAGGGCAGCTTTATACGGATGGCATCACCATAGGTCAGGAAGTCGCGGAGTACAAATACTTCATCAGTCAGAGCCTCTCCATATTCAAGATCGGTTTCAACCTCTGTCATGTCATCCGGCCTACGGGCCGAGATGTAGTATTGGTTGGCGATGCTTTTCCACCCTAGCCTCCACCGATCCCAGGCACTGCATGAATACAGGTTTTTGTTGAAACTGCTCAGTATGCCATAGCCACCTATATTGGAGAGGAAATGTCCGACTCCTGCTCCCGCACCTCCTGTGTGATAGTCATTATCACCTAATAATCTATGGGCAAGTTCGTGACGCATACAGCCCGAAATGCTGTCTGTGCAGATGTTTATATACAAATCCAGACCTGACATGTCTTTTAATGCCCAACTCATTCTATTATCAGTATTACCACCATCTCTACCGGGCCAATATTTGCTGTTGTTCCGCCACACAATGGCAAACACATCAATTTTCCCATTAGAACCCTGTACATTTGGATTATAAGATGTTCTATTTGGAGTCCTCATGTCAAAAGCAGACAATGGAAGACCACCGTTTGAGTATATTTCACCAGAAAGACTGTTCAAATAACTAACCACCTGTTTTACCCCATAGCCATTATAGAAACCGCCACCTAAATCGGAATAATGAATTGGCACAAGATAAGGTAGATAGTCCCCACCACTTGGAACGCACCAAAAGAGGCCTGATGGTATATGTGGGTTATCTGGCTGACAATGGAGGTGGAGATGGAAGGGTCGATGATGCTGTCCTTGTATCGTGGCAGCTGTCCGGCATTCCAGCCGGATACGGGTGATGGATTAGGGTCGTCCACCACATCAGCAAAAACCACTAAGATTCTTAACATCCCACTAGGTGAAATATCATATCCGTTACGGGCATCCTTTTGGGGAAAGGCCACAAAACATATTGTGCAGAAGCACATCAATGCGAACAGGTGCTTTTTCATAGTTTCAATATTTTTTGAGTTGAACACGCCTCGTCGGTCATGATACGAATCAGGAACATTTGGCCTTGCAAGGTGGAGAGGTCAACCGTGGGGTCTGAGGCCGAGGTCTGCTCCCTCTGCAGCAGGCGGCCTGCCATGTCGTATACTTCCACTGTGGCCGGCCTCCCCACCAGCCCCCCTATACGCACTATGGACGATGCCGGATTGGGGAAGACGGTATACACATCTCTACTAGGATGCTTGATTCCTCCAAATTCTTCGCCCGGGTCCAAGACACAGTTTGCAAAAGGAATATTAGTATTGGGGAGGAGGTCGTACAAGTGGTGTTCGAATGGCTCGGTAAAATCACTGTTGACCTGCACCTCATCCCTGTAAACACATAGCATAACAGACCAAGCCGCTGCATGGATCACAGCTCTGGGGTAATTCGGCCCGTGATGATCTCCATCTGTCATGAGCCACATCCACCCCCATGAAGGCCCCATGCCCTCGATGAATTCCAACGGCAGATTTTTCACTTCGGGAAGAAAATGATTGGCCGTATCTATTGCTGCCAGTCTGGGGGTGAACCGGACGTGCTTTCGCCCATCCAGTAAGTACACACTGTCCACTATCAGAGGTACTGGGGCTGAACGCATGATTGAACAAAAGGTGTCCCCCACGTGCATATCCAAATCATAAACACAGTATTCTTCACTATCTCGTGGAGATTTAAAGTAGACTTTGCTGTTGTCTTTGCTCTGTCTTAAATAGATTCGTTCATCATAATCATAAGATGGAAATAGGTGAGTATAACCTGCTAGCCTATTATCCATTTGAAAGGTGCAGTACTCATTGCTATCCACCACCGTTGTTAAGGAATCCATATAGCATATAACTGTCTCACTCAGAATGCTCCCAATTCGTGCCTCATTCCAACGTTGACCTGCTTCGAATGCGGGCAGGTATCTGGCCGTGTCCTGCGCCCATGCAGTGACTACCGCAATAGCGGTAATTATCAGTAATACGATTTTTTTCATAACATTTCTCCTTTATTATTCTGTTAGAATCATGCGTCGGCTGTCAACAATCTGTCCGTCCACCACCAAGGTGTACACATACATGCCGGGCGAGAGTGTGGAGCCACTGATTGTGACACAACCTTTGCCTCGGCTGGCAGTCTTGTGAGTCTGCGACAGAATCCCGTTCAGGGTAAAGATGTAAATAGTGGCATCCTTTGCCTCTTTAGGAACATAAAACTCAATCGTCGTTGTCTCGGAAAAAGGATTGGGTGTGTTTTGGAACAGTTGTGCCACACCTACTTCACCACCAGAATCTTTTTTATGGGTCTTTTTAGTTTCTGCCCCTTCTACCTCGCCCGAGCCTTCTTCCTCGCGGGATGACAGAGCCTGCTGACAGCACGCTTGCAACTGTGCCCTTAAAATGTCCAAGGCAGTCTGCTGTTCATTTAAGGCTGCCACGATGACAGGTATCAGTTCCACATAGTCGACATACTTGTTCCCATCGCCATCCGTAATAACCAATTCGGGGAAGAGTTGCTCTATCTGGCTTGTCATGAAGCCGTAGTTTGTACTGCCAGCCCCGCGTATGGAGTCACGGCGGGATAACCGCACACTGTCGGCACGTTCCTTGTCTGTACTGCACACCTCTCGCGTGCGACCATCCATTTCAGACATGGCATTCCTTGCTTCGGGTGTCATAGTGAAACTAGTAGGATTTACATACAAGTAGGATATGCTGTTTAGCTGTAACAGCCGGAACAAAGCATTCCCCAAAGACTGGATGTTGGATTTTGAAGCGTCATTGGAAAGCAACGAAAGCCGATTAACGTGCAGGTTGGAACGGAAAACAACTCTTGTATCCTCACCACACCCGAATTCTCCAACTATTGTATTTCCGTTGTCTACTGTCATTCTTATCCCCCGCTTCCCATGCAGCCATAATATATCAGAGTCTATATTGCCATACTCACCGATGAACACGTTCCATCCATTGTTGGAAAACTTACCAAAATCACCAAATGCCAGTTTTGAACCAGCATTGTTGTATTCGTTTACCCGACCTTGTATGGACATCGACAAAACGCCTTCCGGGTCAAAATATGCCATGTTGTTCGGTCCGGCAATGACCCGACCTATATTGTCTATTTTTATTTGGCTTTGGATAGTTGTTGATAATAGTAACGCTACAATTAGCAGTGATGATTTCTTGTACAACATAATACTTAATTTTTTAATTTCAAAAATGTCTGCTGTTGCTGCGTGGGTGATAGGTGCAGACTGTTTTCTTGTCCCACACAATAGAATCGGTCTTGCTGCGTTTATAGTGGCGGTATCAGACCTTTCTATGCCTTGGGTTTTGTGGGCGGAGAGAAGTAGAATGAGATGGTAATTGGTTTACTTCTCCCACCTTCGTGCCCTCAATTTCAGCCCCGTCACGACGGCACACACTTGCTCGTGCGGGGCTTTCTTTTTTTGTCAGTTTCACATTTTTCCCCTCTATATATAAACAATGACTAACACGTTAACACATTTACACATTCCTCAAATCTCAATTACTCCAGTATGAGTTTCTGTGTGCTGGAGCCCTGGGGGGTGGCGAGGGTGACGAAGTAGGTGCCGGCGGGCAGGGCGGAGGTGTCCACCAGCTGACGGGCAGAGAGGAGGGGGACGGTGAGCAGCACACGGCCGGCCATGTCGGTGACGGTCACCGTGCTGCCGATGCCCGGGGTTCCGGCCTCTTCAGCCAGCTCCACGGTGAAGATGCCGCGGGCGGGGTTGGGCACCAGGGTGGCCTTCAGGCCTCCGACAACTTCTTCAACCCCCTGGGGGGTGAGCCGGAACTGCAGCGGCCCGCTCCACGGGCTCCAAAGCACCGTGTCGTGCACCACGCATTCGTGATGGCACCGGGCGCGCAGCCACACCGAGTACACCACGCCCGCAGCCAGGTCGGTCAGCTCGTAGGGGTTGCTGTCGGGGCGGATGCGCTGCTCCGACCCGTCGTCC
>JAFWOP010000134.1 GCA_017545365.1 Bacteroidales bacterium | reverse complement strand
TGGCAATGCTTCAAAAGCAGCATAAAACAGCATCAAGACCCTACAAACAACAACCTCTAAACAACAGTTAAACTCACAAATAATGTTAAACCTTTTCCGCAATATCAATCATAATCTGGTCTAAACAAAGGGAGTACTACATATTTATGAAAAATTGGGACGGTATCTTGACAGCATATACACTTGTGCGGAAATCCTTAACGTAAGCCAGATAACGGATTCAAACTTCAACCTGTATGCCTATCTGTACGGGGTGTCGAACGGCGAGGCATACTGCATCGACTCCGTGAAATGGATACGGCACAATAACCCCTACCGCTATTTCGAATACAAGCAGTATCCGGCTCGCGGATTTGAATCGTATGATTGCTCCCCAATTGTCACCTACTCCTACGAGTTTTATTTTGACAAACCAATATCCGTTGCCGGCACCTTTTTTATTGGGGTGAGATTTCCTTATGTCAATGATTTCGCACAATTATATACGAGATGGGGTACGACAGAGTTCTCTTCTGGAAACGATCAATGGGAGTATCATAACAAAAGTGACAGACCTGCGAGAGAGATGTATTTCTGCAACCATCATGTGAGGGTTTCCAATAAACGTTGGGGCGGTTTTTTCCCCATCCTCACGCCGCGGGACACCACGCGGTGCGACCCTCCAGCGGACTTGCGCATGATTCATGCCACCGACACCAGCGTCATGCTGGAGTGGTACGGCGGCAACGCCACGCAGTGGGAGGTGGAGTATGCCGAGGCCGATGGGATGACGGCATACACCGTGACCACCAACAACAACAGGGTTACCCTGACGGGGCTGCGCCCCACCACCACCTATCTGGCCCATGTGCGAGCTTGGTGCACTCGTGACTCAGAATACGGAGAGTGGAGCCCCTCCATCGAAGCGCGCACCACCGCCCACCAGCCCGATACGGACACCGTCCAAGGCCCCGACACGGTGTCGATTGACGCTGTCGGGTTCTTCACACGGCTGATGCCCAACCCGGCCAGCGGCATAGTGACGGTGCAGTCGACCTACAGGCTGAGCCATGTGGCGGTGTACGACGTGCAGGGCCATCTGGTGCTGGAGCAGAAGGCTGCCGGCAACGCCGCCACCTTCGACGTGGGCCGCCTGCCCAAAGGTGTCTACGTGGCCTCCGTCCGCACCGCCGCCGGCACCACCACCAAACGCCTAGTGGTTGAGTAATCGGTGAGCTGACGTTTATTCCTGTCGACGGAGGGTGGCAACAGCCGTCCTGTAGAAGTTGTCCTCGTTTTTCATCACGCGATAGTAGTAGCCCCGGCCAAAGAGACGGTCGGCAACTAGGCCTTTGATTTGTAGTGAGAGGAACCGTTGGTTGTAATGCTTCACGCTGTCGGAGCAGGTCTCCTGAATGCTGTCGCGCACTACGCCCTTTTCGGCGGCAAAGGCGACGAAGGCACTGTCGATGCCCAGAGAGTCGTAGTTGAGCAAATAGGTGTCGAAATCGGGGATGCGCTTGTCAGCACGATGGAGGTCGGCCCACACTTGGGGAAACTGGTTGACAATGCCCTTGCGGCGACATTCCTGATAGAACTTGGTGGATGGGGTGGTGTCCATGGGGATGAATATGTCGGGCATGATGCCACCACCGCCATAGACAGTGCGGCCGCCAACGGTCTGGTATTTCAAGGAGTCGGGGAAGTGGATGGAGTCGACGCTGAACATCTCGCCATGCTTGTAACGGTTGCGGAAATCGTTGGAGTATTCTTCCTTGCCTTTGTCGTAAGGCTTTTGGATGCAACGGCCCGAGGGAGTGAAATAGCGTGCGGTGGTGACACGCACCTGTCCTCCGTCGGAGAGGCTGAACTGAGTCTGCACCAGTCCTTTGCCATAGCTGCGGCGCCCGATGAGGATGCCTCTGTCCCAATCCTGCACGGCACCGCTGACAATCTCAGAGGCGGAGGCCGAGTTCTCGTCAATCAGCACTACCAGCGAGCCGTTGTGGAACGAGCCCCAGCGGTTGGAGACGAAGTTCTGCCTGCTGCGCATGCGTCCTTCCTGATAGACGATGAGTTTGCCGTTGGAGAGGAATTCGTTGGCGAGCCCGCAGGCTATGTCAAGAAAGCCGCCGGTGTTGCCACGGAGGTCGAGGATGAGGGACTTCATTCCCTGCTTCTGAAGGGCTTTGAGGGCTTTCCGAAACTCATCGACCGAATTGCGGGCAAAACGTTGCAGGGCGATGTAGCCAATGGTGTCGTCTTCCATGAAGTATACCTCCACAGAGTGGATAGGTATTTTGTCGCGTTCGATGTGGAAAGTGAGGGTGTCGGTGCCACGCAGCATATCGACAATGACCACGGTGCCTTTCTTTCCTCTGAGGTGGCGGAAGGCAAAGGAGTTGACTGCGCTGTCGCCTGTGGCGGGGATACCGTCGATGCGGATGAACTTGTCACCGGGCATCAGCCCCACTTTTTCCGACGGGCCGCCAGCGATGACTTCGGCCACCCGCAGAGTGTCGTTGATGACAGAGAAGGAGATACCCACCCCTTCGAAGTTGCCCTGTAGGGCCTCGTTGGAGCGTTTCACCTCTTTGGCGGGGATATAGATGCTGTGGGGGTCGAGGCTGCTGAGAATGTTGCGGATGGCCACGTCGCTCAGGCTGTCGGTATTAGGGGTGACGAGGTAGTTGTTGTTGACCAGGTTCAACACCTCTAACATTCGTTTGGCTCCAGGAAGGGTGTCGGTGACGGTGAGCTGCTTCTTGGCAGACCTCTTCTTAAATAGTTGGGCTTGGGCGGGGGATGCCACCATCATAGAAAGCAGAAGGGTAAAGGCGACAAGCAGGTATTTCATTGTATGGGGGATGAAAGGTGGGGTATAAGAGTTTTGATGGTAATAGGAGTTTCGTTAATATTCAATCTTCGCCATGACTGCGACCGCACTGGAGTTGGTTATTTGAAATATGGTGCTGCCGGGCTGGGGGTAGGCAAAGAGCGACACAGTGTCGTTGGGCGGAGTTTCCACCACATACTCGATGGAGAAGCGGAAGGGCAGACCGGGGGCAGAGCCTTGGGGGAGGTGGTCGAAAATCCACCGCACGTACTCGGCGTTGTTGACATGTGAAGTGTGGTCGAGCATGGAGGGACGTACCGTAAAATGGGCTGCGGGCATCGGACGCTCCACCCCTTTGGGAAGGCGGAGGCGGTCGATGGTGTCGCGGTCGGTGGCCAGGTCGGAGTGGTGCTCGAAATTAACCAGCCTGTCGTGCATGCGCAACACCTTGCGGGTGGCGAGGTCAATGACAGCCCAGTAGGTGGTGCTTGCGACCGTTGCCTCGCCCTGTTCGTCGAGCAGTTGGAATTCGCGGAAGGCGAACAGTCCATCGGTGCCACGCGACCATGTGCGGAGCATAAGGTTCTCCCCTTCATGGGGCAGTCGGCGAACCTGATAATAGGAGCGGCAGAGCACCCATGCCTTTCCTTGCCGGATAAGTTGTGAGAATCCGATACCGGAAGTGGCGATATGGTAGCCTGCCACCTCTTGGAAGAGACGAGCCGCGGCCCACATGGCGAGGTTGTCGTGCTGGTCGCAGAGGTAGTTGGGCAGGGTGAGCGGTGTGGTGTAATACATAGCTTGTGATGGTTGCTGGGTTTTCCTAGGGAGCTCTGGAAAGTCAAGGAGAACCTAGGCCTTCCAAGAATTAATAAATCACATTCTTTCTGGCACTTGGATGCCAAGGATGTTCATGGTGTTCTTGATGGCCTTGGCGGTCACGATGCAGAGTTGCACCCGGAAGGTTTTGAGGGCGGTGTCGGTTTCGCGCAGGATGGGGGTGTCCTGATAGAAACTGTTGAAGGATTTGGCCAGGTCGTAGGCATAGTTGGCCACCATGGCAGGGCTGAAGTTATCGGCTGCGGAAGCAATGACATTGGGCATGTCGTGCAGACATTTGACCACGGCACGCTCCTTGTCGGTGAGCGTCATGCCGGGTGCGAAATTCTGAGGCTGCGAGTCGTGCACGCCCTGTTCTTCGGCCCTGCGTACGATGCTGCGTATGCGTGCATGGGTGTATTGGATAAAGGGGCCAGTGTTGCCGTTGAAGTCGATGCTTTCGGCGGGATTGAAGAGCATGTTTTTGGCGGGGTCGACCTTGAGGATGAAGTATTTCAAGGCACCCAATGCCAGTATATGGTAGAGCTGTTTGAGCTGTTCGGGGGTCATGTCGTCGTTCTTGCCATGGTCGCGGCACATCTCCTCGGCCGTCACTTCCATCTCGGTGATGAGGTCGTCGGCATCCACCACGGTGCCTTCGCGGCTCTTCATCTTGCCGTTGGGCAGCTCGACCATACCATAGGAGAGGTGGTAGACCTGGTCGGCCCAATCGAAGCCCAACTTGCCAAGTATGAGTTTCAGCACTTTGAAATGATAGTCCTGCTCATTGCCGACCACGTAGATGAGTTTTTCGGCACCAAAGTCGTTGTGACGGAGGAGGGCGGTACCGAGGTCCTGGGTCATATAGACCGAAGTGCCGTCGCGGCGGAGGAGGAGTTTCTGGTCAAGGCCGTCGGCGGTGAGGTCGCACCACACGGAGCCGTCGTCTTTGCGGAAGAGGACGCCCATGTCCAGTCCCTTCTGCACCAACTCTTTGCCCAGCAGGTAGGTGTTGGACTCGTAGTATACCTTGTCGAAACCGACACCCATGCGGGCGTAGGTTTCGTCGAAGCCGGCGTATACCCAGCTGTTCATGCGGTTCCAAAGGTCGCGGATTGCTTTGTCGCCTTCCTCCCACCGTTTGAGCATCGACTGGGCCTCGAGCATCAGGGGGGCCTGTTTTTTGGCCTCCTCCTCCTCTATGCCTTGCGCAACCAGCGACTTAACCTCTTCCTTATAATGCTTGTCGAATTCGACATAATATTTGCCCACCAGGTGGTCGCCCTTCATACCGCTGCTCTCGGGGGTCTCGCCGTTGCCGTATCGTAACCACGCCAGCATCGATTTGCAGATGTGGATGCCACGGTCGTTGACGAGGTTCACTTTCTTGACGTTGGCACCGTTGGCGGCGAGCAGCTCGCTGACCGACCAGCCGAGGAGGTTGTTGCGGATGTGGCCGAGGTGGAGGGGCTTGTTGGTGTTGGGCGAAGAGTATTCGACAACCACCGGCTTGTCGGTGGGGTTGGGTTGCTTGATGCCGTAATGGGCATCGCCCACCCGCTTGGTTACAAACTGCAGCCAGTAGCTGTCGGCTACGGAGAAGTTGAGGAACCCTTTGATGACGTTGAAGTCAGACACATTGGCGACGGCCTCTTTGACGGCCGAGCCCAGTTCGTTGGCCAATTGTTCGGGCGATTTGCGCGCCTGCTTGACATAGGGGAAGACCACGACGGTGAAGTCGCCGACGAACTCCTTCTTGGTGTCTTGGAGGACGACAGATTCGGGTGTGACATCTAAATTATAAAGAGACTTTAAGGCGTTAGCAACTGCTTGCTGGATATCTTGCTCTATCATGATAATTATATTATAACATATTGATGTTGTATAGAAACACCCTCGCAGGGGTGTTTAAAAGGAAATGCAAAAGTACGATTTTTTTTTGTATCTTTGCAAAAAATAGTATATTTGTATTCGCTTTGAAATAGAAGAAAGAATCAAAACATAATATCTATGAAGAAGTTGACTATTCTACTCACGACACTCTCACTCCCACTTTTTGCTTTTGCAAGTGAGGCTGATTTGGAAATGCCTGCGGGTTTTGCTTCCAATCCATCCACTAGAATTCTCTATTGGGGATTCTTGATTGTCATCCTCGGGCTTTTATTCGGTTTTTGGCAGTTCAACCGTGTGAAAAAGCTGAAAGCACACAAATCGATGCTCGAAATCGGGAATGTCATTTTCAAGACCTGCTCCACCTATTTGAAACAGCAGGGTAAGTTCTTAGTAGTATTATTCGTCTTCATCGGTGCCGCCATTGCACTCTACTTTGGTGTGCTTTCGCACATGAGCTTGGGCTCGGTGTGTTTGGTGCTGGCATGGACAATCATAGGCATTTTGGGTTCCTATGGTGTGGCATGGTTTGGTGTGCGCATGAACACCTATGCCAATTCGCGCATGGCTTTTGCGTCGCTACGGCGCAAACCGCTCGACCTGCTCAACATACCGTTGCGCGCGGGCATGAGCATCGGCATCGTGCTGATATGCATCGAGCTGGTGCTGATGCTGGTCATATTGCTATTCATGCCTGAGCAATTGGCAGGCAGCTGCTTTATCGGCTTCGCCATCGGCGAAAGCCTGGGGGCCAGTGCGCTGCGTATTGCTGGCGGCATATTCACCAAGATTGCTGACATTGGAAGCGACTTGATGAAGGTGGTATTCAAAATCGGCGAGGACGACCCCCGCAACCCGGGCGTCATTGCCGACTGCACCGGCGACAACGCGGGCGACAGCATCGGGCCCACCGCCGATGGTTTTGAGACCTACGGTGTCACCGGCGTGGCATTGGTGAGCTTCATCCTGCTGGCAGTGCCTCCCCAATTCCAGGTGCAGCTGCTGGTGTGGATATTTGTGATGCGCATTCTCGGCATCATCGCCTCGGTTCTGGCATATTACATCAATGGGGCCATTGCCTCCGCAAAATACAAGAATTCCGACAATTTAGACTTCGAAAAACCGTTGACCAGCCTGGTGTGGATTACCTCGATACTGAGCATCCTAGGCACTTTCTTGGCCAGCTATCTTATCCTCAACACGCCTGAGACTAACGCCGTGGTGCCTAACCTGTGGTTGGCACTTTCCATCATCATCAGCTGTGGAACCTTGGGTGCGGCACTCATCCCCGAATTTACCAAAATTTTCACCTCCCCCACCTCCAAGCATGTCAAAGAGGTGGTGAGGGCCTCGGAGCAAGGGGGCGCATCCCTCAACATCCTCAGCGGCATTGTGGCCGGCAACATGGGCGCATTCTGGACCGGCATGGTGTTTGTGGTGCTGATGATTATTGCATACATGGCCTCTACAGGATTCGGCCTATCCCCCATCTTCGGCGACTACTACTCCATCTTTGCCTTCGGCCTGGTGGCCTTTGGCATGTTGGGCATGGGGCCCGTGACCATTGCCGTCGACAGCTACGGCCCTGTGACCGACAATGCCCAGAGCGTTTACGAGCTATCGCTTATTGAGGACGACAAAGAGAAGACCACCAAAGAGGTGAAAGCCGAATTTGGTTTCACCCCCGACTTTGAGAAAGCCAAATACTACCTCGAAGCCAATGACGGAGCCGGCAACACCTTCAAAGCCACGGCCAAACCCGTGCTTATAGGCACTGCCGTCGTGGGTGCCACCACCATGATATTCTCGCTCATCCTTCTCATTCAGAAGACCCTCGGCATAGAGCCTGCCAGCATTCTCAACCTGCTCAACCCATACAGCATCATCGGATTCATCCTTGGCGGCTGCGTCATCTACTGGTTCACTGGCGCATCGATGCAGGCTGTCACCACGGGGGCTAACCGTGCAGTGGAATATATCGAGGCCAATATCAAGCTGGATGCCAACGCTCCTAAGAAAGCCGACATTGAGAAAAGTCAGGAAGTAGTGAAGATATGCACCAACTACGCCCAGAAGGGCATGATAAACATCTTCATCGCCATCTTCTCATTCGCCCTTGCCTTTGCCTGCTTCTCCTCGCCCGAGAGCATTGGAGGCCAAAATGCTGTCTGCCTGTTCATCAGCTATCTTATCAGCATCGCCGTCTTCGGTCTTTTCCAAGCCGTGTACATGGCTAATGCTGGTGGTGCATGGGACAACAGTAAGAAGGTGGTTGAAGTGGACATGAAGGCCAAAGGAACGGCACTGCACGATGCCAGCGTGGTGGGCGACACGGTGGGCGACCCCTTCAAGGATACCAGCTCGGTGGCTCTGAACCCCATCATCAAATTCACCACCCTCTTCGGCGTGCTGGCCATGGAAATAGCCATCAGCGAAGGTTTCCGCCACATGGCTCCCTACGTAGGCATCGTATTCTTGGTCATCGCGCTCGTGTTCGTCTACCGTTCGTTCTACCGTATGAGAATCGACAAGAAATAGTCGTTTATAACCAACTAGGACAGAGGGCTAAACGACAAATTTCAGCCCTCTGTTTTCGTTCACCCATCCAACCTGCGTGGAGACCTATGGTTTCATTTCGCAAAAAGAGACTTCTATAAATTGCCCCAGAGGGGCAAACTCTCAAGGCTCTAGTTTGATAAAAGACTGATTTTTTAACAGCATCGAAGATGCTGAATTTCAATAACCCCACACAAGGAACGCAGTGTGGGGTCAACGAAAACCCTACTACTCAGCGTCCCGGAGGGACGCGACAATGGGAAAG
>JAFWOP010000067.1 GCA_017545365.1 Bacteroidales bacterium | reverse complement strand
TGCATGATTCGGTCGTGTTCCTCCAATGTGATGGTGATTGTGTTGCTCACTTTCTTGACATCCACAATCTCAAAGCTGTCACGTAAGTCTTCGGGTAACAGCATTTTCAACAATTCTTTCGTGGCTACCATATTTTATCTTTTGTCTTGCAAAGATAATAATATTTTCCGTATTGTATACACAGGGTTATGAAGATGAACCATTCTTTGGGATAAGAGAAAAGGCGATTATCGTACCATAAAAACCAACAAGGCACTTGAATTAATTGCTCAAATATCAAGCAACTATAAAAAGGAAGACGAGGGCATGCAACCCTCGTCAGTCGCCTTGTGCGGATAAACGGACTCGAACCGTTACGGCTTTCGCCACTAGATCCTAAGTCTAGCGCGGCTACCAATTACGCCATATCCGCATGGTGTTCAACAACATCCGACCGACAAGGGTTTTCTGTTGAGATTGCAAAGATACATCTTTTTTTTGACATAGCAAAAAGAATATGCAAATGCAGCAAAACAAACACCTCAATACTAAGAGTAGTATGGCGCACTAACGACCCACAAACACCATTCTCTTATCATACCAACATATCACAACGGGCTACGACAACACAGAAGTCAACGATGCCACCAAGTCTTTATCGGCTGGGAGCCATTGCACGGAGGTGATGGTGTCGGCGGTGAGCCAGCGGGCATCGATGTGTTCTTTCAGCGTGTAATGACCGTCGGAGAGGTGGCAGCAGTAGCAGTGCATGGTGAGGTGGAAGTCGGGGTAATCGTAGTCGACAGTGCTGTGGTAGCGGTCGACCACGATGGCGGCATCAAGCTCTTCTTTGATTTCACGGAGGAGGGCCACTTCGTGTGTTTCACCAGGCTGCACTTTGCCACCTGGAAACTCCCACCATCCACACCACTTGCCGTATCCGCGCTGTGTGGCGAGGACCCGGCTGCCGTCGAGGATGATAGCGGCGACGACTTCGATGCGTTTGAGTTCTTTTTCTGCGGCCTTCCTGCGCTTGAAGAGCATTTCGGGAGGGCCGTAGATGCAAGCTGGGTAGTCCATAGGTGTGCGAAAAATAAAAACTAAAAGGTAAAAACCGCCACTTTTCAGTTCCTGGTTTTTACCTTTTAGCTTATGTATATGAGACTATTGGATGTCGTTCTTGTCGAGGGGTTGGGTGAGGAGATTGGTGAATGCCCCCGAAGCATCGAACTCCATACGGGTATATTTGAGCTTGTTGCCAAGGCCTTTGACCTTCTGGCTGACGACGACATAGGTGTAGGGCTTGGGTTTCTTGCCGTCAACACGCCATTTGGAGTCGAAAGTATAGACAATCATCCGCTCAATCTTGTAGCGTTCGCCGCTGAACTTCTCCTCGAGGTATTTGACGATGGCGGCGGTGTAGTGGTTACCGTCGAGCACCTTGCCGTTCATGATGTGGGACTCGGTGGCGACATCGTAGACTTCTTCCATTTCAACGCCTTGGCGGTTGATGTAGTAGGCCACAACCTGACCAGGGAAACGGCTGACCCATTCGGGGCCTTCTGTCACCTTTGAGGGCGGGCATATCTTGTTGAAATGGGCAAGGATAGCCGGGGTGGTGTCGATTACGGCAGCCTCTGGTACGTCCTCGACAGGCACGGGGCGTTTGCCGCCTTTGTTGCTCTTGAGGTTGCGGAGGTGTTCGTCAGCCACATCAGACTCGTCGGGGTTATTGAGGGTGTAGTACTCGCGCTTGACAGCATCGGGGTCGGGAGCATTGCTCTTCTGAAGACGGCCACGGGGGTCGAAGATGAGCTCGTTGTCGCTGTAGCCGACACCAGTTTTGACAATCATCATGCGGTAGTACACGTCGCCATCCATCTGCTCGACATAGTCGATGGAGCGGATGCGGTAGCCGGGATAGTTGTCAACGAAATAACGGTTCATCGCAGTGGGGCAGTCTTCCTGACGGGTGGGGAAAGAGCTGTACTGCCAGTCGCCATTATGGGTGAAGTAGGCACGGCCCTTCTGACCGTCGTAGACGAACTCGGCGATATACTGTCCGGGGGACTGATACCAAGTCTTCACCTTGTAGGAGTCATACTTCTTGTCGAGCGAAATAAGCACTGACTTAGGCACTTGGGTTTCCTTAATTTTGGTTTGACCCAGTGTTACTAACGGGAGTGCGATGAGGAGGAAAAGAACTACTTTTTTCATCTCTAAAAATATTTTGCCCTTAGAAACGAGGGAATTGTTAAAATATTGCGTCGTTAGGATTTTTTTTATTTGAAGAGCACATCTTTGCGGTCGGGGCTGATGGAGACGGCCTTGACGGAGACACCAGTAGCCTCCTGAATGGCGTTGAGGTAGCTGCGGAGGTTGTAGGGGAGGTCGGAGTAGTTGGAGATGCCTTCGAGCGACTGCTTCCAGCCGGGGTGGGCGACGAGCTGGGGCTCGATTTCCACTGCGTTGAACTCAAAGGGTATCTCGTCGGTCAGCTTGCCATTGATTTCGTAGCTGGTACACATCTTGATTTCGTCGAAGTCGTTCATCACGTCGGGTTTGGTGATGAAGAGGTCAGTGACGCCGTTGAGCATGCATGCATAGCGCAAGGCGGGGATGTCAATCCAACCGCAGCGGCGGGGGCGACCCGTGGTGGCGCCATATTCATGCCCCACTTCGCAGAGTTTGTTGCCAATTTCGTCGAAGAGCTCGGTGGGGAAAGGACCAGAGCCGACGCGGGTGCAATAGGCTTTGGTGATGCCCATGACGCGACCGATGCGTGAGGGGGCCACGCCCAAGCCGGAGCAAACACCGGCGGTGATGGTGCTGGAAGATGTGACAAAGGGATAAGAGCCAAAGTCGATATCGAGCATCGAACCTTGGGCACCTTCAGCCAGGACGCGCTTGCCTTCGGTGATGCAGCGGTTGATGAAGTATTCGCTGTTGATGAGCTGGAAGCGTTTGAGGGTGTCAAGCGATTCGAGCCACACCTGCTCATACTCGCTGAGGGTCATCTTATCGATGCGGAACGAGTCGATATCGAAATTGAGGGTACGGGCCATCTGGAGATGTTGAACCTTGAGGAGCTCGTACTTCTCACGGAAGTCGAATTCTTTGATGTCGCCCACGCGCAAGCCCGTGCGGGCAATCTTATCGGTATAGGCGGGGCCAATGCCCTTGAGGGTAGAACCGATTTTGGCATTGCCCTTGGCCTTCTCGTTGGCTGCGTCGAGCAAGCGATGGGAGGGGAGGATGAGGTGTGCCTTCTTGGAGATGAAAAGGTTTTTGGTGGCATCGACACCTTTGGTCGAGAGTTCGCCGATTTCCTGCTGGAAAATGCGGGGTTCGATAAGAACGCCGTTGCCTATGACATTGATTTTGTCTTCGTGGAAGATGCCCGAAGGGATAATATGGAGGACATGCTTGATGCCGTTGAACTCGATGGTATGCCCGGCATTAGGACCGCCTTGGAAGCGTGCAATCACATCGTAGTCGGGGGTTAGCACATCAACGATTTTGCCTTTCCCCTCGTCTCCCCACTGGAGTCCTAGAAGAACGTCTACTTTGCTCATTATAATAGTACTATTGAAGAACGATTAGTTAATATTCGGATGCAAAGATACGAACTTTTTTTTATATACGTAAGAAAAAACTACTTCTCGCGACTACTTTTGAACCAATCGACAAACTCGGGAAGGTCGTCCAGGGGCCGGAAACCCTCTTTGAAAGGCTCTTTGGGCATGGGGCAGAGGTCGACATAGCCGATGAGGGTGGTGCAGTCGAATTCGCCGATGAGTGCTTCGATGGTGACATAGACGCCTACGAGGAGGTCGTCGTCAGCATTGGCATCGTTGCTGGGTTTGTAGTCGTGGGGCAGGTCAGGCACGGCAATGCGGAGGCCGATGATATCAGGTTCCTCATCGTTTTGAAGCTGCTGGAAGGCCATCTTGGCGGTTTCGAAGCGGTATTTGTCGAAGAAGACCTTCAAAGCCTTGCCTTGGGGCTGCTTGAAGGGGACGAACTCCCACCAGTCGACGTCAGGAGCGTTGTCGGTGAGCTCGACCACATAGCGGAAAAGGTCGAAGTCGCCTTCGGCACTGATGGTCATGGTGCGTCCTTGGGCGGTGGGCTCACCAATCTCGAAGGTGAGACCGGGACAGTAGCTGTCCAACTGTTGCTGCATTTCGGCGAGGAGCTTTTTGCATTCGTCCTCGGGGATGTCGTTCATCATGGTCAGCTGCTCGCTGTGGTTGAGGAACCATGACCAGAATTGTTCGGGTTTATTCATTGCGTTGTTATATTGTTACGTTGTTATGATGTGGGCGTCCGCCTTAGTCTTTACTCCTCACCTCAGATGATGATAGCTTCTTTTTCCAGTGTGACACCGTACTTGGCCTTGACATCGGCGGTGATGGCGTCGGCCAGGGCCACCACTTCGCTCCCTGTGCATCCGCCACGGTTGACCAGTACGAGGGCCTGATGTTCATATACGCCGCAGCGTCCCAGGTTGCGACCCTTCCAACCTGCATGCTCGATTAGCCAACCGGCAGCGAGCTTGTAGCCTCCCGCGGGGGCGGGATAGGCGACAAGGCCAGGGTAGAGGGCTTTAATTTGCTGGTACTGGCATGCGGGGACGATGGGGTTTTTGAAGAACGAGCCGGCACTACCTGTATGTTCGGGACGTGGGAGTTTGCGCCAACGTATATCGGCGATGACGTCGATGAGCTGCTGGGGTAAGGGGTTGCTGATACCCAAGGCGGCCAACTCGTCGACGACGGCTCGGTATTGCAAGTCGGGATGGAAAGCCTTATGGAGGCAGAAGGTGACCGACCAGACGACATATTGTCCAACGAGCTCGCCTTTGAAGATGCTGTTGCGATAGCCGAAGCGGCATTCCTCGTTGGAGAAGATGCGTTCTTGGCCCGTGGACACCTCGATAGCACGGACGCTGTGGATGATGTCCTTGGCTTCGATGCCGTAGGCTCCGACATTTTGAACGGGGGCTGCCCCCACAGTGCCGGGAATGGCAACGAGGTTCTCGGCACCGTGCCAGCCCTGGCTGACACAATAGCGGACAAAGTCGTCCCACACTTCGCCCGCCGCTGCCTCAACATAGAGAGTGTCAGCGTCAGAAGGGGGAACGAGGCTAACCCCTTTATTATCCAGATGAAGGATGGTGCCGTGGAAATGGTCGGTGAAGACCATATTGCTGCCCGCACCGACGACAAGGAAGGGGGAGGCTGAGGCCCTGACCGTGGCGAGGGCATCGCGCAGCTGCTGTAGCTGGCTGACCACGAGGTAGCGGTCGGCAGTGGCCTTGATGCCAAAGGTGTTGGGTATTATCGTATCAACCATGTGATTTAGAAAACGTATCCGATATTAATATATGCGCCCAGACGGTGGGAGAAGTTGTTCCAGTGGAGGTCGAGGGAGACGGGGCCCAAGGGGGAGTCGTAGGCAACGCGGAGGGCGGTGCCGAAAGTGGTTTCAAGAGAATAGAAGGGATCCATCTTGTCGAAGGAAACCAAGTAGTTGCTCATGAGATAGAGGTACAGCTTGCTGGCGAACTGGTAGCGGAGGTCGAGACGGAGGATGCCGGCCATGTCGCCCACATGGAGGGGGTTGTTGAGGCCGATGAAAGCCATCTGGTGGTCAAGGTAGCGACCTGAGAGGGTCCCACCCACCACATTGTCGTACCAACCTGAGTTCTGCCCCAAGACCATGCGGACATGGGTTTGCGGGATGATGGTGAAGCGTGGCGTGGGTGAGAGATATGACTGGAAGTCGAAATTGATGTCGACAAAGCCGGAGTCGATTTCACGGAAAAGGTGCTGGTTGTTCTTGCGCCAGCTGGAGGAGAGGGTGGAATAGACACCCTTGGTGGCAAAGTAGGCATTGTCCAGATTGTCGAAACGGCCATTGAAGAAGACACCGAAGAAGTTCTCGGTGCGGTCGAAATGGAAGATGCCGTTATAGAGCATATTGCTGAGGGTGAAACTGGCGCGGTTGGAGTAGAAGTCCTCGTCGATACCGAAGGCGAAGCTAAAGTCAAACAGGTGGAACTCGGAGATGAAAAGGCTGATGTTGTGGTGGTCGATGAGGCGACCGGTCAGCGATATGGAGTCGTAGTAGTTGATATTCATACTGCTGTTGTGATACCTGTAGGCGAGGCTGATGTCGCCCAAGCCCAAGCCACACCACGAGGCCCTTGCGCCGAAGCGGAAATTATAATTCAAGTCGACGTCGGTGCGCAGCTTGAAACCAGAAAGACGCTGCTCGTTCCACCCCAAATGGAAGAGCAAAGAGGAACTCTCTTCGGAGTCATATCGAAAGCCGACCGAGAGAAGATGGGGCTCGGCAGGTTCGAGGTTGATGACCAACCTGTAGGTCTCACGCCCCAGGGCATCGGTATAGACATGGTTGGAGACCCACATCTCTTCGTCTGTCTCGTAGAGGTTGTAGGTGATGGTGGAATAGGCTCCTGTGCCGTTCAGCACACCGATGGCGCGCTCGATGTCGCCCATGGTGACGGGCATGCCCACCTCGAGGGCGTCCTTCTTGTTCAGCCACCGCTGCTCGTCCTGCGTGGCACCTTTGTACACCACTTCGGCCAGTACGAAGGTGTCTGTCTCGGTGAAGTACTTGGCGCGGGGGGCTTGGAGCCGGTATTGTATAGTGCCGGAGCTATCGAGCCGCTGTTTGAGTTTCAAGAACTCGTCGCGATGTGCCTTGGCGCAATTGTAGCCACGCCTGACCATGGTGTCGATGGCACTAGAGCTGAAGCTCATCATGTTATACCCCGTCACATCGGGATGGAGGTAGAGGTCGCACAGCTTGCGGTTCTCATTGCGGTTGCCTCTCACAGCAATAGACAGATACTGGCTCATCTGCTGGGGGAGGGAGCGCAGCTGGCTGGGGTCGTCGGCCAAATCGTCGGCGAGCTCGACACCGATGACCAAGTCGGCACCCATCTGGAGGCATACATCTACCGGGAAATTGTTGACCAAACCGCCGTCAGCCAGCAGATGACCGTCCCACTCGACGGGCGAAAAGACACCGGGGATGGCCATACTAGCACGGATGGCCTTGGAGAAGACACCACTATGCAGCACTACCGAGTCGCCATTAAGGATGTCGGTGCAGACACAGGCGAAGGGCCTGGGGAGCTTGTTGAAGTCGACCGAGTCGTTATATCCGATGCTGAGCATGCTAAAGAGGTTGATGAGGCTGGCACCATTGATGAAGCCACGGGGCAGGGTGGAAAGCAGACGGCCCGACTTCTCTTGGAACTCGCCGGTGCCGAAAGGAACGGAGAAGAGAAACTGACTGTTGCGCTCACGTCGCTCGGCCGATTGATACTTACGGTTGACGCTGTTGCTCATATACAGCCCCCAATCCATGGCGGCAATGAGTTTGGCCATCTCGTCAGGCGAATAGCCCAAAGAATACAGACCGCCGATGATAGAGCCCATGCTGGTGCCGGTGACATAATCGACGGGGATGCCTATCTCCTCCATGTACTTGAGCACACCGATATGCGCCGCACCCTTGGCACCTCCGCCACTGAGGGCGACACCCACCTTGGGCCGCTGCAAGCCTGAGTTTGTCTCTTGCGACTGCGCCTCCAATGATAAGGAAGCTAAGAGCAATAATGAGTAAAGGAAGATTCTTTTCATATCTTATTGTTTAAGGATACGCGTTGAGAAGTGATTGGTCGGCGAAATGACGGTCAGCAGATATACCCCTTTGGGCAAGTCAGACAACGACAGGGTGTTTTGAGAGCCTGACAAGGTCACAGCACGAAGTTTGCGGCCTTTCATGTCGGAGAGCGTCACCTCGCAGACCTCTGCCAAGAGAGGGAAATGCACTGTCACTTGGTCGGTGGCAGGGTTCGGATAGACGCGGAAACCGGCCTCATGCCCCGACACACGTCCGATACCCACCTGGGTGGTGTCAATCTGTGTGGTGTCCACTTGTGTGGTGTCCATCTGGGTAGTGTCCACCTGGGTGGTGTCGTGATGAACGGTGTCTGTCGTCTGGCGAAGCCAAAATGAGAGGGTGTCGAAGACCACACTTTGCACCGCCTCGCGGATGGTGAGGGCTTGGGCAGCATCGATTTCGGGTTGGTAGGTGATATACTGCGGACTGCGATGGAAAATCAGGGTGTAGAAAGCGCAGGCGGCTGCATAGCTGCCAGCCAGTGAGGGATGGCTCCCATCAGATTGGTAGAGTTCAATCTCCGGGTAGTTGGTACGCAGGTAGCGCCATACACGTCCCACAGGGCATACCGAGGCATCGTATTGGCGAGCCATATACATGTAACGCTCATAGAGCATACTATCCATTCCTTCGTAAGTGCCGAGTACTGGGAAATAGGGGGCATTCTGCTGGTCGCCGTACTTCCTTCCCCATGTCATGTAGAACATGGCTTCGCCTTCGGGGTTGTTGTTATAAACAGCTTCCACCAACTGCTGGGCATAGGGAAACACCTCGACTTCAACCTGCGACTGGGGGAACGAGGGCCGTTGGCTCTGCTCCTGTAGCACCACCACGTCCCAGCCGCCTTGCCGGATTAAATCCATTGAGAGATTGTTACAATGCTGCTGGAAGGTGCAGCCGCCGGGAGTGTTGCTCTGATACTCTACGACATCGCCGGCACTTTCGGCCACCCGCTGCACCAGCTGGGGGAGGTTATTTACTTCAGTGTAGCTGTTGCCGATGAACAGCACACGTTTACTTTCACCTTGTGCCATCAACATGGTGACACTAAGGACTAAGGCAATTAAGGAAACTAGTTTTTTCATAATATTTTAGTTTGATTTGGGACCACGTTCTTTTCGAGGCTTGCGGTGAGGCGGCACATAGCCTGGACGGAAGACCTTGAGCTGGGTATAGAGCAGGATGCCCGAAAGCAGGGCACCACATACGTCGCTAATAGTCATACTCAGCCACACGCCCGTCAGCCCGCTCCACCCATGCCTCACCATGAAGGCGGGTACGATATACATCAACGGTATCAAAAAGATGACCTGTCGCGAGAGACTGGTGACGATGGCTATCCAAGGCTTGTCGATAGACTGGAAGAACTGGGAGTTGGTGACGGTGAAGCCAATAAGGGGTGCCATAACCAGCAGGAACCGCATGGCGGGTATGGCTATGGAGATGAGTTCCTCCTCGCTGGTCATCATCATCACCATGGTGCGAGGCACAAAGAGGGCAAGCAGCATGCCCAATATGCCAGTGCCCACATTCCATTTGAGCGAGAGCAGGTAAATCTCTTTCAGCCTGTGGTTGAGACCAGCTCCATAGTTGTAGCCTGCTATGGGTTGCATGCCCTGACAGATGCCCATCAGCACCATAAATACCAGGAAGGCTATACGGTTGACCACGCCATAGGCACTCACAGCATAGTCTCCTCCGAAACGGATAAGCTGGGTGTTGAGCAACGCCACCACCGCACACGACGCCACATTCATGGAGAAAGGGCTGATGCCGATGGCAAGGATGTTCTTGACAATATACATCTTAGGCTCCCAGCAGTGACGCTTATAGTGGATGAACGACTTAGGCGAGACGAAGTGCATCACCGCCAGAGTGGCAGAGAAAGCCATGGAGATGGTGGTGGCCCACGCTCCGCCCTTAATACCCCAACCCAATCCGACGATGAAGATGGCATCGAGGATGATGTTCATCACGGCACCGCTAACCTGAATCCACATCGACTTGGTGGCATAACCCGAAGCACGGATAAGGCCCGAAAGGTTGAATGTCAGGGTGGTGAGGAACATGCCGGGCAGCACGATAGACATATACTCATGCGCCAGCCGCATGGTGATTTCCGATGCACCAAACATCGCCAGTATCGGGTCCATGAAAAGGTAGCCTGCCGAGACAAAGAGTATGCCGAAGAAGAAAGTGAGCCACATGCTGTTGCCAAGAATCTTCTCTGCCCAACGGACATCCTTCCTGCCCAGCACGATGCTCATGCGGGCACCGGCTCCGGCTCCCACCAGTGAGCCAAAGGCATGGATGATGTTCATGATGGGGAGGGTGATGGCTAGGGCGGCAAGTATCAGCGCACCATTTTCGGCATGACCTAAGAATATGCTGTCGACCAGATTATAGACGGTTGCTATAATCTGCGTCACCACTGCGGGAAGGGCATACTTCCACAGCAGCGCACCCATATTCCTGGTGCCGAGTTCTTGTGTTGTATCTATTGTTTCTGTCATTTTCACTATTTGGGGTGGAGTGTACACGGGGGTATGCCCGTACGGGTACATGGGGCTGGGCGTACACGGGAACCCTACTGTTTGATTCGGTTTTGCAATGCCATATAGGCGTTGTATGCCTCGAATCCGCTGGCCACCTGCATGGAGCGTTCGTCGACCAATAGGTTGGGGCGGTGGAGGTTGCAGAAGGGGGTGTCGGGCACATGGATGCCTACGCGGAAATAGCAGGCGGGTATCTTTTGTGCGAAAAAGGCGAAGTCCTCCGCCGTCATGCGCAGGTCTATCCAGTCCACATTCTCGGCACCCAGGAAGGCGACGCCGTTGTCGTGCACCTGCTGGGTGCAGTCATCGTCGTTGATGACAGGTGGGTAGCCATAGTCGATGAAGAGGTCGCATTCGCCCCCCATGCTCTCGGCAATGCCGCAGCTCATCTTGCGAATCTTCTCGTGGCATTCCAGCCGCCATTGGGGGTCGAAGGTGCGGATAATACCTTCCATCTTCACCTCGTCGGGGATGATGTTGGTGCGTCCCTCTCCAATTATCTTGCCGAAGCTGAGCACCGTAGGCATCATCGGGGCCGCATTGCGGCTGACCAACTGCTGCAACGCCACCACGATGTGCGACGCTATCAGGATGGGGTCGACGCTCAGGTGGGGCGTGGCGCCATGCCCTCCCCTACCCTTCACTGTCCAATAGAGTTCGTCGGTGGAGGCCATATAGCGGCCTTTGCGCATGCCGATACGGCCCATCTCCATCTCGGGCAGACAGTGGAACGAGTAAATCTCGTTGGGCATCACCTCGTCGAAGAGACCGTCGTCCATCATCATGCGTGCACCGCCGGGGTACATCTCTTCCGACGGCTCGAAGATAAGCATGACGCTGCCGTTCAGCTCTTCGCGGATGGCGCACAAAATCTGGGCGGCACCCAGCAGCGAGCTAGTGTGCATGTCGTGTCCGCAGGCGTGCATCACGCCGGGGTTTTCCGAGGCAAAGGGCAGACCCGTGGCTTCGGTCAAAGGCAGCGCGTCGTAGTCGGCACGCAGGGCCACGCAATAACCCTCGGGGTCTTTTCCGCCACGTATCATGGCCATGACACCTGTCTTGCCGATGCCGGTCTTGGGTTCCAGCCCCATGTCGCGCAGCCGTTCAGCCACATACGCCATGGTGCCGTGCTCCTGCTGGCTCAGCTCGGGGTGGCGGTGCAGCCAACGCCGCCATTCCACAACGGTGGGGGCGTTGGCTGCTGCCAGAGTCTTTATCCTGCTTATGATTTCCTCACCCATATTTGTGTAGGCTTGCCTTCGATTATCTCAATGGTCTGTTGGGCAGCGTCGGCGATGCTGTCCGTCAGGTTCATTTCGGTGCAAAGAATCTCATTGCAGATATAGTCCTTATGGGCAAGAACCGCCTCGTCCCACTCGCCGTGGAGGAGGTCCACCTTGATGCGGTCGGTCACCTCGAAGCCCTCCTTACGGATGTTCTGGATACGGTTCACCAGCTCGCGGGCAATGCCTTCGGCCTTAAGTTCGTCGGTGACGGTGATGTCGAGGGCCACGGTGAGGCTGCCCTCGTTGGCCACCACCCAGCCGGGGATGTCCTGCGTGGCAATTTCCACATCGGAGAGCAATATTTCAACAGGCTGGCCTTCGATGGAGAGGTCGCATTTGCCTGCTGCCTCAAGTGCGGTAATCTGCTGCTGCGAGAATGCCTGTATCTCGTTGCTGATGGCCTTCATAATCTTGCCGTAGCGGGGGCCCAGGGTCTTGAAGTTAGGCTTGATGCGCTTGACCAGCAGGTCGTTGTCGGGGGCTATAAACTCGATTTCTTTGATGTTCAGTTCGGAGCAGATAAGGTGCTTCACCTGCTCCACCTGCTGGCGGAAACGGTCGTCCTGGACAGGCAGCATAATCTTCGAAAGCGGCTGACGCACACGCAAGTTGCTCTTCTTGCGGAGCGAAAGCCCCATGGAGCATATCTGCTGGGCGAGCTGCATACGCTCTTCCAGTTCCTTGTCAATCATCTCCTCATGCACCTCGGGGAAGGCGACATGATGCACCGAAGCGGCGTCGATGCGGTGGGTGACATTGTTGAGGTCGAGGAACATGCGCTCGCTGAAGAAGGGGGCGATGGGTGACATCAGGCGTGCCAATGTCTCCAAACAGGTGTAGAGGGTCTGGTAGGCGGAGACCTTGTCGGCGGTCATCTCTCCCTTCCAAAAACGGCGGCGGCAGAGGCGCACATACCAGTTGCTCAGGTTGGCATCCACAAACTGCGAGATGGCGCGGCCCGCACGGGTAGGCTCGTAGTCGCTCAGAGCCTCATCCACCTTCTTCACCAGGGTGTTCAGCTCGCTCAATATCCAGCGGTCAATCTCAGGACGCTCGGCGATGGGCAGGTCGGCCTCCTTGTATTCGAAACCGTCAATGTTGGCATAGAGGGCGAAGAAGCTATAAGTGTTGTACAGCGTGCCGAAGAGCTTGCGGCGCACCTCGTCCACACCCTCCACGTCGAACTTCAAGTTGTCCCACGGCTGGCTGTTGGTTATCATATACCAGCGGGTGGCATCAGGTCCTTGCTGTTTCAATGTCTCAAAGGGGTCGACGGCATTGCCCAGACGCTTGGACATCTTGTTGCCGTTCTTGTCGAGCACCAGGCCGTTGCTGATGACGTTCTTGAAGGCCACATTGTCGAAACACATGGTGGCGATGGCATGAAGCGTATAAAACCAGCCTCGTGTCTGGTCCACGCCCTCGGCGATAAAGTCGGCCGGGAACTGGTCGGCGGTCAATTCCTCGCCCATATAGTGAATCTGGGCGTAAGGCATGGCACCGCTGTCGAACCACACATCTATCAGGTCGGGCTCGCGCATCATCTTCTTGCCGCTGGGCGACACCAGCACCACCCCGTCGATATAGGGGCGGTGGAGGTCGAAATCCCTGTAGCCGCCTTTGTAGGGGTTCTCCTTCATAAAACCGGCTGCCACCGACTTCTCGATTTCCTCGCTCAGCTGCTTCACGCTGCCTATGCAGACCTCCTCTTTGCCGTCCTCGGTGCGCCAGATGGGCAGCGGGGTGCCCCAGTAGCGGCTGCGGCTCAGGTTCCAGTCCACTATGTTCTCCAACCAGTTGCCGAAACGGCCGGTGCCGGTGGCTTCGGGCTTCCAGTTGATGGTCTTGTTCAGCTCAATCATGCGGTCGCGCAGGGCGGTGGTGCGGATAAACCAGCTGTCCAGCGGGTAGTACAACACCGGCTTGTCGGTACGCCAGCAATGGGGATAGCTGTGGGTGTGTTTCTCACTCTTGAACAGCTTGCCCTGCTCCTTGAGCATGATGACCAGCTCCACATCCAGACTCATGTCCTTCTCGGTCTTGGTGGAGTCGTAGGCGTTCTTCACATACTTGCCCGCATACTGTGCATAGACCTCCACATCCACATTCTCCTTCACCCATTCGGGGTCGAGGTCTTCGATGCGTGCGAAACGGCCCTGCTTGTCGACCATAGGCATCTGCTTGCCGTCGCGGTCGTACATCAGCAGGTCGCCGATAGCCGCCTTCTTGGCCACACGGGCGTCGTCGGCACCGAAGGTGGGGGCGATATGAACAATACCCGTACCGTCCTCGGTGGTCACATAGTCGCCCAAGATGATGCGGAACGCCTCACTCTCCTTGGCGGCACGATGGGTCTGCTCGGCAGCATTCACCACCGTAGGCTTCACCCAAGGAATCAGCTGCTCGTAGGCGATGCCCTCCAGGTCGGTACCTTTGCACTCGCCCAGCACTGTGGCATGCAAAAGCTTCGACTTCTCGTCGGGCTCCCCTTCGGTGAAGAAGTTGCCCATCAAGGCCTTCGCCATGACGATGCGGCAGGGTTCCTGCGTATAGGGATGGGTGGTTTCCAGCAGCACATAGTCGATTGTGGGGCCCACGCAGAGGGCCGTATTCGACGGCAGGGTCCACGGCGTGGTCGTCCACGCAATGGCGTAAGTGGGGAGGTCAGACTTGTCTGACAAGCCTGACAAATCCGACATAATTCTAAACATAGCCACGCAGGTGGTGTCCTTCACGTCGCGGTAGCAGCCGGGGAGGTTCAGCTCGTGGCTCGACAGGCCGGTACCTGCAGCAGGGCTGTAAGGCTGGATGGTGTAGCCTTTATACAGCAGCCCCTTGTCATAAAGCATCTTCAGAAGGAACCACAGCGTCTCGATATACTCATTCTCAAAGGTGATATAAGGGTGTTCCAAATCCACCCAGTAGCCCATCTGCCTGGTCAGCTCGTCCCAAAGGTCCTTATACTGCAGTACCTCGATGCGGCAGGCCTTGTTGTACTCGTCCACCGAAATCTTCTTGCCGATGTCCTCTTTGGTGATGCCCAGTTTCTTCTCCACACCCAACTCCACCGGCAGACCGTGGGTATCCCATCCGGCCTTACGTTCCACAAAGTAGCCCTTCTGAGCCTTGTAGCGGCAGAACACGTCCTTGATGGTGCGAGCCATCACATGATGGATGCCAGGCTTGCCGTTGGCCGATGGGGGACCGTCGTAGAAGACGTATGAGGGATGCCCCTCGGCAAGTTTCTGCCCCTTCTCAAAAATCTCATTCTCCTCCCAAAATTTGCGAATATCCTCGCCA
The DNA here is from genome assembly GCA_017545365.1 of Bacteroidales bacterium. The sequence goes on along the minus strand of JAFWOP010000067.1, from coordinate 149,339 downwards.
ATCTGGGTCATGTTAAGCTGTTTGTATTCCTTATAGCTCATTATTATATATAAATATTATTTAGTAACACACATATACACAACTCCTTGCACCACACAAGGCACAAAGCGACCGAATTGCAAAGATACGAAAAAAAAGCGATTCAGATAATCAGATAAAAAGAAATAACGCTCCTATCAGGGCAAACGCATCAAACTTCACTCGGAATGCCAGAGGCACTCAATCTTAATAGAGGGTGCCTTAATAGTCCCCGACGGGGATGTCATACAACAGACAGGGGTGCTACCCCTGTGTAAACGGTACGCTCTAGTATAAAGTATGACTAATTTTTGCCAATCTTTCTCATTGTCGTTTTTTTCTCCACTTCGTTTTACTACGTTATCGAAGAGCCACAGGCTCTTCTTCATCTTCGGGACGCTGGGTAGTAGGGGTTTCGTAGACCCCACACTGCGTTCCTTGTGTGGGGTTATTGAGATTCAGCCTCTTCGAGGCTGTTGAAAAATCAGTCCTTTATTAAACTAGAGCCAAACGGTATTAATAAAACAGAACCCCGAAGGGGGTGACACAATGCATGGTGACGAATATCCGTCGCTCCTTCAGGTCTTTGTTTGGCTATCCTTCAGTATGGGGGGGGAAGGTACACCCCGCCTGTAAGCGCTCAGTCCTTCGGACTTTTGAGGCATCCTCTGCCAGCAATGGTACATCGGCGCGCCAGAATCAAGCACTATCAACCCAGCAAGCGACAATGATTTGAGAGCGCATTCCCACGGCACATGCAACATCCGATTTTGACGCGTTTGTTCTGTCGCTCCTATTCTGTTTTTCATCGGGTGCAAGTAACAATTTAAAATAAGGTGTAGCAATAATGTGTCGGAGACACATCATCCTATTAACCCCACAACACAAATGTGGGGACAGAAAGACAGATAGATTATGTGTCTTAAAGACCGCAATGAACAACCTTTACGATATAGTCGTCCTTAAGTAATATGTTTTCTCCGCCCCTTGGGCGGGAAACTTATAGATACACTTTCGCACGCACAGTAGGATCGCCCTTTCTGCGTTATAACTATAGCATCAGGTGAAGGAAAGGTCCAGTGGACCTTTTCGATAGCGTCAGCGGAGAAGCAACCCCACGCGGTTGCCGTTTGCCTTAAAGCAAACGTCCGCCGATTCGAACACGGCGGCATATGGTTCCAAAACATTGAAAACGACAAACGACAAACGACATTTTGCCCTAAAAACGGCTAACCCTTTATCCGTAAAATGGTTTTCTCATAACCGTTAGAATTAGATACCACAATAATTATCTTTCCTATCCTACCTATTTTGTTCGAATTATATTTCACCGTTATCATTCCAGACTCTCCTGATTCAACATAACCAGAAGAATGGTATATTGACAAACACCCACATGACGTTGCTGTCCTTTCTATTTTCAAGGGCTTGTCTCCTACATTTGTAAAAATGAATTGGCAGACTGCTGGCTTTCCTCTTTCAATGGTTCCTAAATCATAATCTGTCTTCTTAAAAACGATTTTCGCCTCACCTCCAGCCATTACCATTATCGAGCCCGTAATCATCAAAAACAATACTATTGGATACTTCATTTCAATTTATGCCTCCTCTCATATCTCCTTTTATCTTTAAGTAGTTTTGATACATCTAATTTCTGCCCCGAAGAGACCAACTCTCCATTGGGAGCATAGAAATAATATGTGGGATAGACTTCTATTTTAAGGCAGTTCATGTCGTGAGCTGCATACGCACATTCTTTAAGTCCGAATTCTTCAACATATTCTTGAAAAAGGGGCGTATTTCCTGTGGTGTTGTTGATACAGAAAACAGAAACGCCCGCTTTCCCCAACGTGGTTGCTCCTTTCTGAACCCGTTCCTTCTGCATGAATTGAAAGAATTGTGCACAAGGTCTGCAACCATATCTCCAAAAATAAATCAATTTCCACCCTGTCGTATCCCTCAAATACAAGGTGTCACCCGATGGATTCACAAGAGGATATCCGAGAACGGTGTCGTTGAGACTTTCATTGTCACCAACAAGCTCAATAACCGAACTTGGATACCTCTCAGGGAATGCATAAAACTGGTAACCAGCATAACGAGGATTAGAAAAATCGAACCGTTCGTCATCCATTACAACACCTCCAACGCGAATATTCGTAAACCGAAAAATAAGTTTCGAGAAGGGGAATACATTGTTCCGCTTCTCCACACGTACCACCCATAACGAAGACGTGTCCACATAAGCCCACACCGTATCATAGATGGGGATGTCGTAACTGTCCGTCTTCTTATTATACAGCCAACTAATCTGTAACACCTCTTCCAACACTCTGCACGTCATTCCATCAACAACCGTGTCATGCAGCACCTTAGCACTAGCGGCATTCCATGCGTTCATCCTCAGCATGTAGCCAGCATAGAGATCTACACCCCAAAGCCTATTGGCCTTTATGATGGAATATATATCTTCCGAATACAAGCTCGTGTCGTAAACCTTTGGTCCCACGGTGAAATTCCCATAACCGTCTTCCACCAGCCAGAGCGAGTCTGGAGCGATACGCAGAGCTAGCTCCTCCCCATGAATGTCCACTGCGTTGCTTCCCACATCCACATGCCATCGAGGGCCCTCATTCGTCCTTTTCTCCGGACATATATACTGGTCTATCGCAATATCAAATGCCCACGACTTCAGTCCGTCAAAATGTTGCCGAACCCGGCTGTCCATCAACGAGTCGGAGAAAGTCTGCGTCATTCCTTCCTGAAACTGGATAAGGAACACTATAGCACATAAAAATACTTTTCGCATAATTAACTACCACTTAGTTTTATAAATATTATAAATGCGCCACGTACTACAAAGGCATTGCTTGCTGTATAATACGTGACGCAATCATGAATTATCCTATAGAACACATATGTCTATCAAACAATTTAACTTGAACTACTGGACCATGTTAAGAACACTCATAACGTCTGAATAATGTTTGATTGGATTGACCGAACCCATTCGAGCGTTCAGGCAATCACTCCACCTCCCGCAGCTTCACATCTACCTCCTTGGTAGCACGGCCTTCATACCAATGCCCGTCACCGCCACGCAGGTCAGAGCGGTGGAACACCACCTGCACCGTCGTGTCAGTATAATGGCCGTTGGCCTCGCCGTCGATGTCGGAGAATGTGACATTCGCCGTGTCATGTTCGTAAGGGAAATTGCCATAACTAAGGTAATAGTGTCCGTCGGCATCAGTAGTATCGGCATTGAACCTGCTTAACGACACCTCAATACCTTCGATAGGCACGTCATCCATCGTTGTCACACGCCCTTTCACCTCATAGTCAGCCTCGGGACAACCGTACTCACACTGGATAACACGCTCACACCCCACATTCAGTCCCAACAATCCCGCCGCCGTCGCCAGCAGCCAATGTCTCAATTTGTAGTATTTAATCTTCATAATCCAAGCCTTTTTATTAATATAACGTTCAACATGCCGAAATCTTGCAAAGAAAAATGTTAACTTTTTGTCCAGACCAACCAATATGCTGATTATCAAAACCAAGCTGCGTAAAAATTCTTGTCTCCGATCATTGACCCTCCTCCAAAACGCCCTTCGAAACGCAACAGCAAAGGCTCCAGTCACAACTCGCCGCAGCTCATGACATTCATTTCCAGTTCGTTTCTATTTCGTTTATGTTCATATCTGACTTTTTTTATGAATAATAAAACAAATGTAATTGGACGACAAGATATGGTCGATAAAAGGTTAAAAGGAGAGATGAAAGCAGGGCGAAGCCACCGCGAGAGAGGCTCGGCAGGGAAAGGTCGGAAGTTGCGGGCTGCGGCTAGCGCAGGAGCGTCACCGTGCCGATTACGGTTTTTGGTTCCCCGTCGAAAGTTCTGTAGTCGCAGCGGTAGACATAGGCGCTCACAGGGCTGCGAATGCCGTTGTGGGTGCCGTCCCAGCCATCCTCCAGGTTGTGGGTGCGGAATATGAGGTCACCCCATTTGGTGAATAGCTTCAAGTCATATTGGACAATGTTCACACCATGGCCGCGGAACAGGTTGTTCGTCGCCTCATCGGGGGTGAATATGTTGGGGAACCACAGTTCCTGTCGGCTCACCGCCACTGTGGCGTATGCCGTGTCGGAGCATAGTGTGCTATAATTGACGAGCATTACCACCACACTGTCGGCCCCCAATCCGGGAGCATATCTCAGCACAATACCGTCTTCCCCTTGCAATGCGCCGTTGACGTACCACTCACGGCTCAACGACGTGTCGCCCAAGTCGGTGGCAACAAATTCAGAATTATCGCCCCACAGCCACGAGGGCGAGACTTGAAGACGGGTATCGACAACAGGGATGGGCTCCAACACCAATGTGTCAGCCACAGGGCATTGGGGCGCATTGATGTAGTCGGTAGTGATGTAATAAACTGTTGCCGCCATAGGTGCCAGACGCAACCCATCGGGGTACTGGGCACCTGCCACCACGCCCATAGGCAATTGCAAATCGGAAGGCTGCGCCGTCCAGCGGTAGACAAGGGTGTCTGAAAGTGCGACCAGGTAGTAGCCGTCATCCTCACAGTAAGGCTCCGCCGACAGCTGCACCACCGGATGCTGCCGCACCGAAACGGCCAGCACCACGATGCTGTCTGTCCCTGCCATACACTTCAGATACAACGTGTCCATGCCTGCTTGGGAGAAATAGCCTCCCCGCCAATTGAACGGCATATCATTCACACACAACGTTGTGTCGTGTCGTTCGAGACTGCTCAACTGCAGTATGCACACGCTGTCGCACCCATCTGCGGTGTGAAACAGCTGCTTGTACATACCCGGGACGGTATAGTCGTCTGCCCCGAAATGATAGACGGTGCCTAGAAGGAATGTGTCAGCCAACTGCGTCTCCACGATGGGCTTCACGAGCAGATGCAGCCTTGCCACTGTGTCGCAGCCGTTTGATGTCCAATGGTGGGTATAGATGCCCGAGGTGTAATAGGTAGAGCCGAAGAAGGAAAAAGCCCGACCATGACAGACCGTGTCGTAGAATGAGAAGAATGCCGTGTCGTAATATGCCAAATGGAGCTGGAAGGAGCCGCAATAGTCCTCGTAGTGATAGGTGCCGGAATCCAAGAATACTGTATCTTGCAAACGATAGGGAGTGCCGGGGCATACGGTGGCATAAATCGTGTCATCTACACGAGTGACTCGGAAGGTGCGGCTCACCGAATCGACACATTCCCCATCGCCCAACATGGCATAGAGCGTTACGGTATGAGTCCCCGTATCGAATTCACACACGGGGTTGACAAGCGTGGTGGTGATGCTGTCGTCAAATACCCAAAGGTATTGCTCGCAAGGCTCCGCAGATGTCAGTGTATGGGCGCTGTCGTGAGCCACAAAGCTCTCATTGACGAAACGGATATGTCGGCCACAGGAGTCTAGGTAATCCATACTGAATGCCGCCGTAGGATAACGCTCACCTACGTATGTCGATAATGTAAAACCACAGTTCTGCCCCGGCAGACGATAGGTGGCATCGCAACGGTAATAGCCGTCGTCAGTGACGTATAAGGAATCGGCGGTAGACAATGTTTCACTTGGATTGTCGGCTCTATACCAGCGATACGTGAAGCCTTTGGGGGCATAGATGGTGTTATCTTCTGAGGCTCCACATGCCATCACACGTAGGTTCTTGTGCCCGCTCTCCAGCGTGTAATAGGCATAGCCGAAATGCGCCCCTAGGACACAATCGGCATTGGAGAGCCTAACACGGATTGTTTGTCCGTGCAGTGGGGTCAGGTCTACACCTACGGCAGACCAGTTGCGCCATACGATATTAGAATTATTGGTAGCGTGCTGCCAGCCCGAGGAGTCGCCCGAGATGAAATTGGCATAGTAACAATTGTCAATTAAGTTGCCCAGAGTGTCAAGGATTCTAAACGTGAAGTAGGGTTGCTGTTCTGGCCGGTGATTGGGTTGCTGTTCTACAATCGCATAGTTCAGTATTAGCAGGTCGTAATCATTCGTGTCTACAGATAGGGTATACTCTACCGACTCTTGCTCTCCACCATTCTGCCAATTGCCCAGCCGGACAGAGTAGCAATAGCCGGGAGGAATCTTTAATAATGCATATTCGGTGATAGAATCCAGTTCTGTCGGATTGTTGTGCACAGTATGCCGAGACAGATTGCTAGATGGACCCAAATCGAGACATCCGACATCGACATCTGGAGCGGAGAATCTCCCCTTACGGCATGTCACGCTCGGAGCATTCAAGTCCCAGTAACGTATTCTATTCCCAATCCACTCGTTCGAAGCACAATAACGCATATAGTAGCGAGCTAACAACGGTTCTCCCCATGAACTATCGGGGCAAAACCTCCTCACATACACATCATACACCAAAGAGTTATCCAGACCAGACAAGACCACTTCGTTTCCCACGACATCGACACTGGTACCCGTACCTGGCACAAAGCCTTCCTCGCCATACTCTACACGATAATGTCCTACTCCATTCCAACTGACTTGAACAGAGTTAGCAGTCAGCTGTTCGAAAAAAAGACGTGGTGGAGGTGTACACACAGGGGTAAACTTGTAATAACGACCCTGTCCGGGCCACCCTCTGACCTGATTGTCGTTGAAAGCCACGTCGGTGGCGGTATGAGTCAGCTGGTCAACGACAATGTATTCTGTTTGTGTACCCGCCATACCTATCTGCATATCCCGCTGAAGGTTATCCGTCATCTCCCCATAGAGGAAAGTAATGCTGTTGTCCCACTCTCTAAGCTGTACCTGCATACGTCGAGAAGAGGAAGACACAGCATAATCCAATACAAAAAGATGGCTATCGGCCACACCCAACAACTTGCAACGACAATAGCCGCCACCATTTGTTGACAGAGAGAGTCCCATAGGCCTCAAGAGAGGTGTTTGTCCAAGATTCTGCAGGGAAAAGGCGGGGTAGTACATATACTCTTGATAAAAAGAAGTTCCCAAATAGACTGAACCCGAAGGCGACACAGTAATAAGCCTCATCAGTTGTCCCCAGAAAACAAAGTCGAACCCAATATCATAGTTGAACAATCGACTATATCCACTGAACGAAGCATTAGCATTATCCCACGTATCGCAATGAATCCACTGCGATGTGTCCACCCCAGTTGTAAACTGATAGCCGTATATGCAACTATCCGTCTGCGCAAATATCTTATTCCCCACAAAAGATGTGAGCAATAAATACGCGACCACCCAGTGGCAGACTCTATCATTAAACAATCGAGGCATCATTATATGGCTCCAAATAGCGCTGCAAAGATACGCATTTTTTTCAAATAAATAAAAAAAAACCTCCGTTTCACAACGAAGGCTAAAACAAAAGCGTATGAAAAAAAATATTATTACTGTTCTGTATTATTTCTTTTTCAGGAATTCCTGTACCTGGTCGGAGAGGACGATGTCTTCCTGGAAGGTATAGGCGTTGGTCTTGGGGGAGCGTACCATGCGGATGACTTTGGCGTAGCTCTTACCGGTAGAGGTCTTCAGTGTTGCAACAACTTTCTTTGCCATGGGTCTTTTTCTCCTTTACTATTTGATTTCTTTGTGGACTGTCATTTTCTTCAAGTACGGGTTGTACTTCTTGAGCTCCAAACGCTCAGGAGTGTTCTTCTTGTTCTTAGTGGTGACATAACGGCTCATGCCAGGGACACCGCTATTTTTCTGCTCGGTGCACTCGAGGATAACCTGCACTCTTGCGTCTTTATTTTTCTTTGCCATTTTCTTTAAATACTGTCTTTATTTGTTACTTCGTGACAAATTCCTGCCTCGGCATAGTGCAAACACTGCGTGATTCTGCCCTCTGCGCTCGGCTTATCATTTGTTTGTTTCCGCTTTCTTATCCGCATGGGAAGGAGCATCAACAATCCACAATACGTTCCTCGAAAGCGGTTGCAAAAGTACTACTTTTTTTTCAATTAACAACAATTTCTTGCAAAAAAAATACAATCCGACAAATTTATACCATAATTTCAATGTGTTACGAAGCTACCTAAGGCAATAATTATCCACAAAAGCATGATGCAATTTACTTGTAATAATGCTTTGCTTTTAAAAAATCAGCCATGTCACAGTAATATATCACACGATGTATTTGTTCAAAATCGGTATTTTTTTCGCTCTAGTATAAAGTATGACTGATTTTTTCCAACATTTCCCATTGTCGCGTCCCTCCGGGATGCTGAGTAGTAGGGTTTTCGTTGACCCCACGCTGCGCTGCTTGTGTGGGGTTTCTTCGAGACGTTGCTGCATCTCGGCATAACCCGATAAAAGTTCGGCTCTGCACTCGACTTCCGCTGGCGTTTCCGTTGCCAGCAGCCCCTACAGGCTGCTGGTCGCTGCCGTCGTTGTCCCCCCGTATGGCGGTGCCATACGCTATATCTGTCTGTGCCTTTCAGGCACACTGAGACATCACGCCCGTGCCAGAATAGTTTGTTGCTTCCATTATGCTGTTTTTATCTGGTTATTTGGCGTGTTATTCGTTACTTCGTGATGAATTCCGGCCTCGGCATAGTGCAAGCACAGCGTGATTTGCCCTCTGCGCTCGACTTATCATTCATTGGCATAGGTGCCCGCAAACTCATCTTCTTCCTCTGAATAGGTAGGTACGGTGTGCTGCGGGGCGGGGAGGCTGTCGGGTTTCTGATATTCCCATCCGCGGGGTGGGCGTTTGCAGTTGCTGACGCTGCCCTGGATATATGCTATTTCCTCCTCGGTAAGCTCGCGGTCACCGGGGATGAAATGCTCGCGCCAGAAGGGGAAATCCTCGGCCAGTTCGCCAGAATAGTAGAAGTCGAAGCCTATGGCACCAAAGGTGTATACCTTGCCATTGATGGTGATATGGCTGCCGCCACAGATGGGGTCGGGCTTGGGTTGCGACTGCGCGAAGCCAACATTGAAGAGGGTGAAGAGTATGTCGGGCCGATTGCTGATGTCATGCCCCGCCCGCTTCCACTGCAGCATTGTCTGATGCAGTATGCAGGCTGTGTAGAGATAGGAATAAAGGTGGTTGCGATAGTCCACCAGGCGGTTGTATCGCTCGTCCTCCTGGGCTTTACCTTCGACGGTATAGTCGAGCAGGTGTTCATAACGTTTTCCCATATAGAAGGGGGAGGAGGGGTCTTTTAGGTGCTCTTCGATGGCCTTGGCGGTGGAAATCTTAATTCCGTTGACACCATATGAGAACTGCGATTGCACATTCAGCACCTTGACTGGTCCCAAGTACTGTTTCAACATCTCGCGTTTGGAGTTGAAAAGGCGGATTTGTTCGCCGATAAGACATCCTACTATCAGGCGTGGCTCCACGCCGGTGAGGCGCCCGGCCTCGATGATGAGGGCCTTATCGCGGACAATAGCCTCGCGCAATGCCGCCCATTCTGCATCGGCCATCCACGGAATGACGTTGACAGCTTCCTGCTGGGGTTGTGAGGCAAGCACTGACTCGACTTTCTTCAGCAGCTCGTTGTATTCCGTCATGTCTGGAATATACATACTGCAGGCAGCCATCATGCGGTCGACGAGCAGGGGGTCGTGCCCGTATTGCGCGGCTTGTGTGATGAGCTGTGCATTGGTGGGGAAGAACTTGGAGAAGACTGCCATCTTGACATACTGGTGCATCCACAGTTCCTGCACCTGTTGCTCGGTGAGGGTGGCATCCTCCAGTTCCTTCATTTCTCCGACGGAGAGCATGTAACGGTTGTTTCGGTCCTGCGCGCCACGGTCTTTTGTAAAGCCCAACTGATAGAAAGCCCAAGCGCCTATGATGGCAAATCCTGCCAAGGCGAAGAGCCAGACGACGATGTCGAAGACCTTGCGCCACCAGGGGAGGCTGTTCCAGCGGGGAGGGGTCAGGCGAGATTGCGAAGCCATTCTACTTTTTCGAAAAGGGTTATATCCATAAGGACGAAGACGAGCGCACCGGCAAGGTAGCCAACCAACGCCTTCAGGGTGATGTTCTTGAGATACCAGATAAAGTCTATCTTTTCCATGCCCATGACAGCCACACCGGCAGCCGAGCCGATGATGAGCAGGCTGCCACCCGTGCCGGCGCAGTAGGCGAGGAACTCCCAGAAGGGATGGTTGACGGCGAAGAGGGCCCCATCGGTGATAGGATACATACCCATGACGGCGGCCACCAGCGGCACGTTGTCGACGACGGAGGAGAAGACTCCGATAATAAGGTCGATGAGGAAGAATCCCACGGGTTCGTCGCCCATGCTGATGTTGAGGAAGGCATCATTGAGCCCGCCAGCGAGGTCGCCCAAGATGCCGGCCACCTTCAGACAGGCAACGGCCATCAGGATACCCAAGAAGAAGAGTATGGTGGGCACGTCGATGTGTTCCAAGGTGCTGACAGCGGTGGGCAGTTTGTGACCTTCTTTCTCATACTTGCGGCTGACAATTTCTGTCGTCACCCACAGGACCCCCAGACCGAAGAGCATACCCAGATAGGGAGGCAGGTGGGTGATGGTCTTGAAGATGGGGACAAAGATGAGCGCGGCAACGCCCATGATGAGAATAAGGCGGCGGAGGTGCACAGGCACTTCGACGCCTCTGCTCTCACTTTCGGGGCGTGTGATGTCGCCCTTGAGGGTGCCCCCAACAATGAGGACAGGCACTGCCATACAGACGAACGAGGCCACCAGCGTCTTCACCATAATGTTGATGGTGGTCACCTGCCCGCCAATCCAGAGCATGATGGTGGTGACGTCGCCGATGGGGCTCCACGCACCGCCCGCATTGGCCGCCAGTATCACCATGCCGGCAAAGAGCCAACGCTCCTTCTTGTCGGCAATGAGCTTGCTGAGGAGGGCACACATGACGATGGCGGTGGTCATGTTGTCCAACAGGGCCGAGAGGAAGAAGGTGAGGATGCTCAGCTCCCACAGCAGCTTCTTCTTGTTTGTGGTGGTAATCTTGTCAGTGATGATGCGGAAGCCCTGATAGTCTTCGACCAGGGTGACGATGGTCATAGCTCCCAACAGGAAGAAGACGATTTCGGCCGTCTCGCCCAAGTTTTCAATCAGGTTGCCTGATATAAAGGTGCGCCATTGCTCAATATCGAGGTCGGGCCTGAAGATTATATTGCAAAAGGAGAAGACCGCCCACAGTGCGGTACCCAACAAAAGGGCTGTTGCTGTTTTATTGACTTTCAGCGGATGTTCCAACGCAATGCAGGTGTATCCGACGATGAAGATAGAGATTAATACTAATACCATGGCTTCTATTTTTTAGTTTCGATAGTTATCTTCTATTCTGCTGTTTCTGCATTTCCTCGGTCATGCGCTGCATCTCTTCCAGCCGTTTTTGGAACTTGCTCTTCTTCTGAGGAGTGTTCTTGTGTTTGGCATCGTATGCCACCATGCGGGCACGGACTTTCTTCTCGCTGGTAAATTTGCGAATGAGGACCATCTGCAGCATGGTGATGGAGAGGGAACAGAAATAGTAGAGGTTCAAACCTGCCGCCATGCTGTTGAACATGAAGAGCATCATGAATGGCATGAAGTACATCATGAACTTCATACCGGGCATGCCGGCATTCATATTCTGGCCGCGCATGGTGTACCAGGTGTAGAAGAACTGCATGCCGAACATGAGGAGGCAGAAAAGCGACACGTGGTCGCCATAGAGCGGTATGTTGAAACCGAGGTCAAGGATGCTGTCGTAGGTGGAGAGGTCGTCGCACCACAGGAAGGGTTTCTGACGTAACTCGATAGCCACGGGGTAGAACATGAACATAGCCGTCAGGATGGGCATCTGCAACAATACAGGCAGACAACCCGCCATCGGGTTGTAGCCCGCCTTCTTCTGCAGCCGGCTCATCTCCTGCTGCTTCTTCATGGCATCTTCGGGGTTGGGGTACTTCTTGTTGAGGGCATCCATCTCAGGCTTCAGGATGCGCATGATGGCCGAACCCTGATAGGACTTGAAGGTCAGGGGGAACAGAACCAGACGAAGCAGGATGGTGAACACGATAATAATAATACCATAATTCCAGTTGAAGGTCTCCAGGAAGTTGAACACAGGGATAATCAGGTAGCGGCTCACGAATCTGGAGAATATCCACCAGCCCAAGGGGAGCATCTTTTCAAAACCACGGTGCATGGCACGAAGGTCGCGGTATTTGGTGGGGCCGAAATAAAAGTTCATACCCATCGTGCAGTCGTGTTCGCTGTCGTAGGCCAAGCCTATGGTGCCAGACATATCGCACAGGTAGTTGGCGGCCTCGGTGCCCTTGTCGGTCCACTGGGTCATGTAGGCATTCTCGAAAGTACTGTCGGCCACCAATATAGCGCAGAAGAACTGTTGTTTGAAAGCCACCCACTCCACCGAGGTCTTGACATTCTTCTCGCCGTCACGTCCGCGGCCCACCTCGTCCACGTCGTCTTTGGCGGCCTTGAAATAGATGCTTGAATAGAACTTCTCGGGGTCTTTATTACGGTTGCGGCTGCCACGGCTGCTGGCATCCACTTTCTCCTGACGGTTCATCCTGTTGTGCCACTCAAAGTCCATGTAGTCCGTAGCGCGGACCACATCCTTCAGCCCGTGGAACTTGATATCGAAATTCACATCATACTCGTCTCCGACCACAACGTATTCAAACTCCACATACTTGTCTTGGCTCACCCCATTGCTGTCACCCACGTAGGCACGGAAACTCAGGTAGATTGCCTCGTTCGAGGCTATCTCGTAGGCACTATCGGCCGTTATCGGCAACAGCTCGCCATCACCAACCACACGGTAGGCGGTAAACACCAAGTCCTTGGTATTGATAACACGTGTATCCTCGGTCGAGAAGATAAGATTCATGTTGTCGCAGGCAGGGGTGATAAGTTGCAAAGGCTGACTGTCATAAGTGGTATACTGGCTCAGCACCACCTCGCGCACCTGCGCGCCCATATTGGTGAAGTTGACCGTCATCAACTCATTCTTGACCGTCACATTCACCGTGTCGCCAAAAGCGCTGGCATTGAACACACCCATGTCGCCACGTTCGTTAATCTGCAGCTGACGGCGGGCATTGCTGTCACCCTGCATGGCAAGGCTGTCGAGATGGGCCTTCACTGCCGCCACGCTGTCGGCATAAGCGACACTGTCGGCATAAGCCTGACGAATGGAATCGTTGATACGCTGCCGTTCGGCAATCTCCTCCTTGCTGGGGGCCACCCACCACATGTATCCGACAAAAATGCCGAAGATTAGTACTATTCCGAGTATTGACTTCTTATTCATATCCGTTTGTAAATCTGCATTATCAGTATATTTTGGCAAAATGAGCCAATTTGCAAAATTACAATTATTTTCTCATACAATGAGAATCTCATTCGATTTTGTCCACTTTTTATGCCATCTGGCGGGGCCGTTGCAGCCCAAAAGAGAGCAGGAAAGGTGCAGTTGTATCATCAGCCGACGACGCGCAAGAGATGTTAATTGTGTGTGTGGAAAACTATTTTTCCTCGAAAGAGCCATTTATTGAAAAGAAATGTGTATTTTTGCAAAACAAACATTATAGTATTATGATTAGTAATAAAGGTCGTTTATTCCTCATTTTAATGGCTGTTACGCCTCTTTTGTTTCTTGGTTGCCATCAAGCACAGCCCGACAACCAACCCATTTTGGACACTGTCACCATCGAGCCTGAGCCTGAACCTGAGCCTGAACCTGAGATTTCGGAACCCGAACCAGTGCCTGTCCCCGTTGTCAATCGCCAAGCCGTGAAGAAGGAACCGGTGAAAGAGGAAGTGCTTTACATCTCTGGCCATGGTGCCAACGGCCGTGTATGGGGTCATATCACCATGAAAGGCGACAAGGGCAAAGGCAGCGTCACCGACGAGCATGAGAACGCCCTCGCCGTCACCTGCACCCGTCATGGCGAAGAGCTTATCTGCTACGACCAGAACAGCCGCCAGTATATCTTCAAACTTTAAACTGTTATAAGGCAGTCTTACACTGGGGTCCAGTGCGGGTCCAGTGTTTGTTCGTCGGGGGTCATCCCCTCTCCGACGTTTTTGTCATAAAAAAACATTTAATACTCTATATGAAAACCACCACAGAACTCCAATCGATCGCCACACAAGTCCGTCGCGACATATTAAGAATGACCACCGCCGCCAAATCGGGCCATCCCGGCGGCTCCCTCGGCACTGCCGACTGGATGACAGCCATGCAGTTCAACATCATGAACCACGCCCCCGAGCATTTCACCATGGAAGGCACCGGCCAGGACATGCTCTTCGTCTCACAGGGTCACATCACCCCCGTCATCTATAGCACCATGGCCCGCCGCGGCTACTTCCCCATAAGCGAACTGTCCACATTCCGTGTCTTCGGCACCCGCCTTCAAGGACACCCCTCCACTGCCCACAACCTGCCGGGTATCCGCATGGCCAGCGGCTCGCTAGGACAAGGCCTCAGCGTTGGCATCGGCGCAGCCCTAGGTAAAAAGATGACCGGCGACCCCAACCTCGTCTACACCCTCCACGGCGACGGTGAGCTGCAGGAAGGACAAATCTGGGAGGCCGTAATGTTTGCGGGAGCCAAACATGTCGATAACCTCATCTCCACCATTGACTACAACCACCAGCAAATTGACGGCACCACCCAGCAGGTGATGGATTTGGGCGACCTGAAAGCCAAGTTCGAGGCCTTCATGTGGACCGTGGTCGTCATCAAGAACGGCAACGACATGCAGCAGGTGCTTGACGGCATGGCTCAGGCAAAAGCCCTCACCGGCAAAGGCAGCCCGGTGGCTGTCATCCTCACGACCGAGATGGGCTACGGCGTCGACTTCATGCAGGGCATCAACAAGTACCACGGCTCGGTGCTCTCAGCTGACGACCTTCCCAAGGCTTTGGCCCAACTACCCGAAACCCTCGGCGACTTCTAGGCCTTGAGAAAACTAGCCCTCATATTCCTACTCGCTACCACAGCTTTCTCTGGGATGGCTCAAACAAAGAAGACCATCCCTGAGAAAACGCGTGTGCTCATCATACTCGACTGCTCCAACAGCATGTGGGACAAGTGGCAGAGCGACTCAAAAATCAAAGTCACCCAACAAGTGCTGCTCCACTTCCTCGACAGCATCCAGAACCAACCCGACATGGAAGTGGCGCTTCGGGTTTTCGGTCACCTCAACCGTGAGGCCTTCGGCTCACGGCTTGAGGTACCCTTTGAGGCCGACAACCACCACAAGCTCCAAAGCAAAATCAAGACCCTCGTACCCAACGGCGGCTGCACTGCCGACTCGGCTCTCACCAACGCATTGAAGGACTTCCCCCACGACGAAAGGTCACGCAACATCATCCTCGTCATTACCGACGGCCTTGACGACTGCCAGAGCAGCGTCTGCGAGGTGGCACGGCAAGTGCAGCAGACCGGCTCCATATCACAGAGTTTCATTATCGGCATTGGCAACCCCGACGACTTCCAACACAAGCTGGACTGTGCCGGCCGTTTTACCTTTGTTCCCAACGAAGAACTTTTCGCCGAAACCCTGCACGAGGTATTCTACCTCTCGGACCAGAAGTCTCTGGTCACACTTGCCCTCACCGACAGCAAGCACAACTTATACGAGACCGATGTGCCTGTCATCTTCTACGACCATCTGACCCACGCCATCAAGACCTCCACCATCTACCACCACATCACCGGACAGCCCGCCGACACACTAGTCCTTGACCCTCTGATTCACTACGACATCACCATCTTCACCACGCCTCCCATCCACCTGGCCGACCGTCATTTCAAACCCGGCCAGCACAACCGCTTGGAGGTCGCCGCCCCACAAGGCACCCTGCGGCTGCATATGGAAGACAAGCGGACTTCATTCCAACTGACCTCCTACTCAATACTCGTCCACCGCCACGGCTCATCTGAGCTGCTGGCCAGCCAACCGATGGATGCCTCAAGGCGTTACCTTGAAGGCAGCTACGACCTGGAGATTCTATCCCAGCCCGTCATCCGCCTCTCTAACATACAAATTCGCGATGGCTCCGTCACCGACCTTCAGCTCCCCCTCCCCGGACAACTGGCTTTAGACAAACCCGCCACACCAACGGCAGGCTGCATCTTTGCCGTGAAGCCCGAAGGCCTACAATGGGTCTGCAATCTCGACTCCGCCATGCCTAATGAGCGTATCTTGCTTATGCCGGGCAACTATCAAATCATCCTGCAACCTCTCAACGACCTCAGCCATGCGGCTGTACGATCAGCACAATTCACCATCCTCACAGCCAAACAAACCAGCCTGTCCATCAAATGAACAGCCACTACTCCCTACACCTGCCCTCTCACCCCTGTTCACCATCATCGCAACCGCTATCATTATTCACAACCCACAAACCCATATAGAGAGATGAAACAATTACTCTTTGCCATTATCATTCTTGCCACCCTATGTTCATGTGGCCGCAACCGCCAAGGACTCAACTTCAACCCCAGAGACGGCCGCGAAGCCGAACTGACCATGCCCGACGGACAGGTGGTTAGATATACGGCATACGAACGGCTTTATTACGTACGCAACATATCTGATACAGCCTATCAATACATGAACGTCTTTGTGCCAGAAGGGGCAACCAAGCATACGCCCATCTTCCTCCGCACCTATATTGGCGGATATATGGCGTCAAAGGCTGGCCAGCCACAAGCGGGTGACGCTACCGGGCGCGCATTGGCGGAAGGATATGTGGTGGCCATCCCCGGCTCGCGCGGACGCAATTCGACTCAGGACAACCGTTATAACGGGCGGGCTCCGCAAGGGTTGCTCGACCTCAAAGCGGCCATACGTTACCTGCGCCTTTTCGATAGGGCAATGCCTGGCAACGCAGAGAAAATCATCATCGACGGTACCAGCGCAGGCGGTGCCATGTCAGCCCTAGTGGGTGCCACTGGCAACCATCCTGCATACGAGCCCCTTCTCGAAGCCATGGGTGCTGCCAAGGAGGAGGACGACGTCTTTGCCGCCGTCTGCTTCTGCCCCATCACCGACTTGGAACACGCCGACATGGCATACGAATGGTTGTACAACAACACCGTCAGCCGTCAACAGATGACTGGCGAACTCCGCAACATCAGCAACGAACTGAAAGAGCAGTTCCCCAAATATGTCAACAGCCTTGACCTCCGCGACTGGGAAGGGAACCCCATCACGGCAGAAAACTACGCCGACCTCCTGAAGCAAGAACTGATTCGTTCTGCCCAAATCGCCAAGAATGCCGGAGCCGACATCAGCGACACCATGGGATTTGTCTTTAACGAAGAGAGCCATCCCAACTTCCCCCCGCTCAACGGCGGCATCAAGAAGGTGCTTCCCCTGGCGGCAGCACCACGGCATGGACAGGGGGAATACATCATAGGGCTCGACCTGCCAAAGTATCTTAACTATGTGGTCAGCACCCAGCCCTTGAAATCAGCCCCTGCATTTGACACCAAAGGGGTGTTAGGGCAACAGCCTTCAGCCGAAAACGAGGTGTTTGGGAACGAAGAGGGCAGCAGCACAAACTTCACCGTCTACAGTGCTTACAAGAATGGCAGCGACCTGCCCAAAGAGGTGGTAGACAACGTGTATCTGATGAACCCCATGAACTTTATTCGGGCTGCTGAAAGCAATGGGAGCAAAGCCGTCAAGCAAGACAATCACACCGTTGCCCCCCACTGGTATATACGCCATGGGGCACGCGACCGCGACACCGGATTCCCCATCCCCCTCAATCTGGCATTGAAACTCCACAACTCTGGCTACGACGTCAACTTCCTTCTCGCGTGGAACCGCCCACACAGTGGCGATTACGCACTAGACGAACTCTTCGGCTGGCTGAAAAGCATTCTTTAACGGTAGCATTTAATAAACCAAAAACCACGATATGGACACCTCCACCACAATGGAAACCGAAAGGCTCTTGCTCCGACCATGGGATGAGAATGATGCAGATGCACTGTTCAAGTACGCTTCTGACCCAGAGGTGGGCCCACGCGCAGGATGGCCGCCGCACAAGAGCAGGGAAGAAAGTCTCAATATTATCCGCACACTCTTCAGCAGCGAAGGCATGTGGGCTGTAGTGTGGAAAGAGACGTGCGAGGCTATCGGCTGTGCCGGATACCTGAAATCATCGGCATCAAATCTGAAGATTGAGTCCGACCAATGTGAGGTGGGCTATTGGATTGCCCGTCCCTATTGGGGTAGGGGCATCTGTACCGAAGCACTTGGCCTTGTTATCAACTATTGCTTCGGCGTGAAAGGGTTCAGCACCTTGTGGGGCACCTATTTCCCCGACAATCCTGCTTCTGGAAGAGTCATGGTGAAGTGCGGTTTCCTTGACACTGGCAGGGAGACCCTCTGCCCCAACCTCGTCCTCGGTTCCGACCGTCCTGTGAAAGTGTTGAAACTGGGAGCCTCCCTCCAAATGTCGCCAATAATGAGGACATAGATGCAAAAGAATATACACATCCGCAGAATAATCGGCATCACGGCAATAACGCTGTGGGTATTCGTCATTGTGTCGAAAGTTGCACTCGTGCTATTCGGACATGGTGACAGACCCATCTGGCAGCTGGACAACTGGGCGTTGCTCTTTGCCCCTATCCTCACAATGGTTTTCGCCATCATGACGACCAGCCATATCAGCAAAGGAAAGCACTGGGCCATCAAGGTGATGATATGGCTGGGCTGCACATTGGTCACCCTCCTATGTATTGCCACTTTTTTTGTGGCAGGAGCGGTGATGGAATACAGGATATGGGGCGACAAGCACTATGTGGTCTATTCCGAATGGGGCGGCTTCACCGACCCCGACGTATATGTACTTTACAAACGCGGCATCCTCATCGACAAGCGGATGTACATCCTTGACAACGAAGGGTTAGCCTTTCCTTTTGTACTGGGTGACGACAACTGGGGCGGATTGAAAAAAGCCACCTTCTATGTCCACGACACTATAGACCTGCTGGAATGTGATGCCGAAATCAAGTCACCACTAAAGCCTGACAGCACATACCACAGCACCATATTCTACCAACTACACAACGGTCAACGCTTCGAACAAGACCAAAACGACTCGCTGCTTGTACTAATAAAAAACACATGAGAGCATGACTTACGAAAACACCATATCAAACTGCCAAAACAGCAAGAACAATCAGACTAATCCGGCCCGTCCGACAAGTCCAACCCGTCCGACAAACACCAAAAACAACAAACAATGCCCAACAACGACCCCAAACCTTTTTTGAAACCCCTCGGTGGCTATCGCAAACTACGGGTATATAAGGTGACAGAAATAATCTGCGACATCACATATCACTTTGTACATACCCACCTTGGCAAGGGCGACCGAACTATCGACCAAATGGTGCAGGCAGCAAGGAGCGGCAAACAGAATATCGCCGAGGGTAGTGAGGCAGCCACCACATCGCGCGAGACGGAAATAAAGCTGACTAATGTTGCCAAAGCCAGTTTGGAAGAGTTGTTGGTGGATTATGAAGACTACCTGCGGCAGCACAATCTGACACAATGGAAGAGTGGACACCCACGATACGAGCCAATGCGCGAGTACGCCCGGAGTGAAAAGATATATGCTGAGT
This sequence comes from Bacteroidales bacterium, assembly GCA_017545365.1. The sequence continues at coordinate 129,677 of JAFWOP010000067.1, read as the reverse complement.
ATCCGACCCTATTGCAGAAGATGAGCGACGAGGAACTTGCCAACCTTTGCATCACTCTGATCAACCAAGCAACATACATGCTCCGCCGACTGATAGAGAAACAGCAACAGCAGTTTCTCCAAGAAGGCGGCGTAAGAGAACAAATGACCCGAGCAAGACTAAACTACAGGAACAATAACCCCAAGTAATCGAACCCCTCCGACCCGTCCGACAAGTCCGACCCGTCCGACAAAGAATAACAATAAAAAAACATTAATAATATGACCCACTACGAAATCAAATCACAAAAAGAGCTGCGCTCCGGCATGGGCGAAGGTCTCATCGAGGCCGGGCGCAAGAACGAGAATGTCGTCGCGCTGAGTGCCGACGTGAAAGGCAGCGTCAAGATGGACGGCTTCGCCAAGGAATTCCCCGACCGCTTTGTGCAGTGCGGCATCGCCGAGGCCAACATGGTCGGCATCGCCGCCGGTCTGAGCCTCTGCGGCAAGGTGCCCTTCATCGGGGGCTTCGCCGAGTTCGTCACCGGCCGCGTCTACGACCAAATCCGCCAGGTAATGGCCTACAGCAACAAAAATGTGAAAATCTGCGGATCGCACGCCGGCATCTCCCTCGGCGAGGACGGCGCCACGCATCAGACCATGGAGGACATCGCCCTGATGAAAGTGCTGCCCAACATGACCGTGCTGGTACCCGCCGACTTCAACCAGGCCAAGGCCGCCACACTGGCCGCCGCCGAGCATGTCGGACCCGTCTACATCCGTCTCGGCCGCAGCAAGATGCCCTGTTTCCTGCCCGAAGGTGAAAAGTTCAAGATTGGCAAAGCCCAGCTGCTGAGCGAGGGCTCCGATGTCACCCTCTTCGCCTGTGGCCATCTGGTGTGGGAAGCCCTGCAGGCTGCCGAGATGCTGGAGAAAGTCGGCATCAGCTGCGAGGTCATCAACATCCACACCATCAAGCCGCTCGACGTGGAGGCCATCGTGGCTTCCGCCAAGAAGACCGGCGCCGTCGTCACCTGCGAGGAGCACCTCTTCAACGGCGGCCTCGGCGACAGCGTGGCCCAGACCCTCGCCCTCCACTGCCCCACGCCGATGGAGTACGTGGCCGTGGACGACCGCTTCGGCGAGAGCGGCACCCCCGACGAAATGCTCACCAACTACCACCTCCGCGCCGCCGACATCATGGCCAAGGTCTATGCCGTCCTTCAGCGCAAGCCCGGCACACCCAAGCAGCGCTATTGCCAGAGCTGCGGCATGCCTTTAATGTCAGACCCGTCCGACAAGTCCGACTCGTCTGACACGTCGGAGAACCCCGACTACTGCAAGTACTGCTTCGCCGACGGCCACTTTACGCAGGAGTGCACCATGGAGCAGATGATAGACTTCTGCGTCCAGTTCGTCGACGAGTTCAACAAGAACACCGGCCAGCACCTCACCGCCGACGAGTACCGCGAGCAACTCCGCCAGTACTTCCCGCTGCTTAAACGATGGAAGAAGTAACAAGTCTCCTCGTCATTATCTTCCAATTATTGTTAGGCATATTGCTTGGTATAGCGTATGTTGCTGTCTTTGTTATCTTGGTCTATGGGGTGTTCAGGTCACGCATCATTGATCCAATCGTAGACATTTATAACGGTATCAAGCAACTTAAAAGAAGGATCAGAATTGCCAGATATATTAGGACTAGAAAGAAAAGACGATATTGAGTTGCCAGCCCCGCGCCTACGGCGCGGGAACCAGCTTTATAATATAATGTATAACAATATAAATGAACGACAATATGAAAAAAGAATTTCTGCTCGGCGCGATGGTGTGCGCCCTCGGAATGCATGCTATAGGTCAATCTCCGATGATATCGAATCCTGCAGCGCAATATTGTGTTTCTCTCGGCTATGATTATATGGTTGTGAAGGATTCAACAGGAGCGGAGCACGGCATTTGCGTTTTCCCCGACTCGTCTACTGCCGACGAATGGAGTTTCTACAGAGGAGAGTGTAAGTCAGAATACAGCTATTGCGCAAGAATGGGCTTATCACAAATCAGTATAGTTGATTCCTCCAACGGTCTTGTGTCCCGCTGTGCGTATTGTGTCACAAAAGATAGGAGTAGGGTTACGGTGAGAGACATGATGATTCAAAACGGAGATTTTGCGGCAGTGCAAGAGCAAGAGTCTTTCTATGAGAACTCATCAGATGATTATGAAGATAGCGTCTACATCTCCAATCGTTTGGCCACCTCATTTCCATCCAGTTTTGATTGGCGTGCTTACAACGGGCATTCTTATGTAAACCCGATACGAGACCAGGGAAACACCTGTGGTGCTTGTTATGCGTTCGCTACCGTAGCAAGTGCCGAAGGTGTTTTCAATTTTGATTGGGGGCTCTATGACGAAAATAGAATTGAACTTTCTGAGTCTTTCATTATGTGGTGTTTGGGAAGTAAAAGCGAATACTATCCTTACTTCCATGGTTGTTGGGGAACCACCAACCATAGAGCGGAAGTTGCGGCATTAACTAGTGACGGTGTTTGCCTGAGGCACCTATTCCCATACCAAACGACACAACCAGACAGTTGTTACCACTGGAATGACACAAAAGTGAAATTCAGTGGGTGGTACAGAATCGCTTGCAACGATATTGCTTCAATGAAGGATGCCATTATGAAATATGGAGTAATCAGCACACTAACATACACTGATGACAGATTTGAAAATTATCATCATGGCATCTTTAAAAACAACGATACACAATGTCCTGGCACACCATGCGGTTTTAAAGGAACAAACCATGTAGTTGCTATTGTCGGCTGGGGTAAGGATGAGAATGAGGGAGAATATTGGATTGTAAGAAATTCCTGGGGATCAGGATGGGGTGAAAATGGATATATGCGAATCGGTATGACATCGGCTAAAATCGCTTGTAATGCTGCGGTCCTAATTCCAGAGCCTTCAACATACATATCGTCTGACTATGCCAATCATTCATCCACCATTATTTCTGGACATAATGCAAAAACAATTGCATCTGGTGAAATAGTCCTCGCCCCCGGCTTTGAAGCAGCCTTCGGTTCGGAATATGTTGCAGAAATACAACCAATGCCAACGATTCCACCAACAGTGATTGATTTCTCTGCTATGGCTGATATTGGGAATCAGAATACTAAGTCGGCATCAAATATTGAAAACATAATACAATTTGATAACTTATCAGTTTGCCCTAATCCCGTACACTCATTTATTTCTATTTCTGGTATATCAGACATATCGTCTATTAAAGTATTAATTTACACAATAACTGGCAGTTTATTAATGACGAGCATTGACAGCCACATCGACCTTTCACAACTACCTCAAGGAATTTACATCGTAAAAGTTGAAACAAAAGAAAAACAAGTGCAATAAAAATAATCAAAGATTAAATCGTTATGAGAAAACCAGTATTTGCTCTTCTATTGCCACTTTTCTTGCTGCTCACCTCGTGCAGCAAGGAATATGACTTCAAAATAAGTGTCGGGGAACAGATTGTTTTAGACCTTAAGACGCCAGGGATGGGGACAGGATGCTCTTGGCAATGGGAGAAAAAAGATGACATAGTAGACACCTTTAAACGGGAATTTATTCCTTACGATGAAAATTTTATCGGAGGACCTGGAATAGAGCAATGGACATTCGTTGGCAAACGCAAAGGAACAACACGGATTAAAATGACGAACAAACGCCCATGGGAGAATGAGATTATTGACAGTAGAGTATATAATGTAAAAGTACGAAAGTAGCTTACGCGCGGGATCAGGTTCTATAATAATGTCAATGTATAGCAAATGTACGACAGGGGATTATAATCAAATACTGCTAATTATGAGTGGTTTACAGAAAAATAATAGTCTATTTTTGCAAATAAGAAAACAACCGCGCCACAGGCGCGGGGCTCTGGAAAAACCCGTAGAACTATTGTTACCCAAAATGTATATAAGGAACCTGCTACTAACAGCCATGGCGATGTGTGCCTTCGGGATGATGGTAGCATGCAATCCGTCTCCTCAGGACAAACAGCCCACCGACTCCCCTGTCTTCGGAATAACTGAGGTCGGTGCCGAACTATACGTAGTTGCAGAGCATGAACCCGAGTTCCCAGGAGGCATCGATTCGCTATACTATTTTCTGAACAAGAACATCCGCTATCCGGAAGAAGCCATAAAGAGAAAGATTGAAGGCAAAATATATACCCGATTCATCGTTGAAAAAGACGGCAGCATCACCAATGCCGAGATAATACGGGATATCGTATACGGCAACGAGGAAGCCGACAGTCTTGCTGTCAGACTTGGCTGTGGTGCTGAGGTTATCCGCGTGATAAACATGATGCCCAAATGGAAGCCCGCCAGCGATTGTGGCACTATTGTTCGCTACCAATTCATCCTACCCGTCATGTTCTCTTTGAGCGAAGGAATAATCAATCCCTTGTCCATGTAAAAAAATATGAAGAAAGCAATTATACTCGGCACGTTAATATGTGCCATCGGAATGTTAACCGCCTGCAAGAGCGGGACGGCAAACGACACCGCCAACAACCAAACCAACACTAACGAATTGACTTGGGAGGCCATTGACGAGAAATTGGCCGCCGGAACACTTCCGAACGAGGCCGAGTGCCTGTTTATACTATCCGACACCACACTGGACGACGGCCAAAGCGAGGGCATCGGCAACCATCTCTTCAATTTCTTATGCGGCTACCCAAAATCCAACAAGTCGTTCACAAACGCACAAAAGAACTTCTCCAGCGAAGAGGGTGACCTGAAACTAATTAATCTCATGGATCTGATGTCAATAGACATTGCATTAGCCGAATACAAGAACTACGAAGAATTTCTCGGCGATTTCCCCATGTACCGAACATGCAAAGGTGCAGAGGAAAACTTCAAACGTATTATAAACGATATGCGATAATACAATAAGGATGGACGAAATGTAAGTCTGGAATTGAAAGAAATTATAGAACAAAAGAAGAATAGTATGCACATGGCCGTCTTCTGCGGCTTGTCGCTGGCACACACCAAAGAAATCATCAAGGCTGCCAGAATTTTGGCACAGCGTAATTAACAGAATGAAACAACACATTGAACGGAAACAAAATAGTCAATCACAATCGCAAAATGAAACTGTCAACAGATGAATTAATCGGCAGCGGTGTCCTTATTGTCATCGGAATCATATTCGCCATACCGACATATCTTTTATGGAAAGAGGTCGTTGTCGGACAGCAATGGCCTAGCGATGTCAACGGCTGGCTAGGCATTATTATGATGCCGTTATTCTCCATCACCAGTTTCGGGTATGGCATTTTTTACCACTGGGCAAAGGAGAAAGACGACAAGCTGCAAGAAGATATGGATAACAACAGCCGTCGCGGGAAGTTAATCAAGGTCATCTGCTATTTAACGATGATTGTCATGCTATTGTTGGTTGCCGTAGATTGGCATCTGGTGAAAGGCAAACCTGTTCAGTCTTGGGAGTACGTAGTTTTCCCTCTTATTGTAATAATACTCGTTTGCGTTCTTTTATTTGACATTTTTGTAAGCGACGATACCATCCATAACTTCTTCCTACGCAAAGGTTGGAAAATAATAGACAGAATACTCTATGGAGACCGATACAATGACGAAGAATAATAATACCACAATGCGCATATCAGTTTTCTGCGGAGCCACGCTCCCCAACAACCAAGAATATATCCACGCCGCCAGACAACTGGGGCAGCTCATCGCCCAAGGCGGCCACACCCTGCTCTACGGCGGCTCCAACCTCGGCCTTATGGGCACCGTCAGCAGCGCCGTGCTCGAAGGCGGCGGCCGTGTGGTCGGGGTCATCCCCTCCTTCTTTACCGAGGAAATCATCCTCTCACAACCCGTCACCGAACTGGTGCGCGTTGCCTCCATGGCTGAGCGCAAGGAATACCTCATCGCCCACAGCGACGCCTTCGCCGCACTCCCCGGCGGCATCGGCACACTCGACGAGATATTCGAAGTCCTTGTAGCCAACCAGCTGGGGCTGTGCAGCAAACCTATGGGGCTGCTCAACACCCTCGGCTTCTTCTCCCCGCAATACGACATGCTCCGCCACATGGAGCAAGAGGGCTTCTACAACCTCAAAAACGCCAGATACCTAATCCTCGATTCGCACCCCGAAAGCCTGCTGAAGAGCCTGGCCGACTTCAGCCCCGATACCCAGAAAGGTCCTGTTGCCAGAAGGCTGCGTTCCAAGTCCTAAACAACAATGGCAAAAGGCTACATCCTCACCAAATCGAAATACATCCGCGGCCTCCAATGCGAGAAGGCCATGTACCTCGATGTGTACAAACCCAAACTCGCCTTCTACCCGCCCGAAACGCTGGCCAAATTCCGACAAGGCCGCGACTTCGAGAAGACCTTCAAAGACACCTTTCCCAACGGCATCGACATCAGCGTACGGCTGCGCTACCACATGGATAACTATCCAGTTATGACTGCCGAACTGCTGCAACGCCCCGGCGAAGTGGCCCTCTTCGAAGCCGGGTTCCTCTACAACGAAGTGTTCGTGCTCGCCGACGTGGTACACAAACACGAGGACGGCTCCATCGACATCTACGAAGTAAAGAACAGCGGCGCCGTCAGCAACACCTTCTGCAACGATATAGGCATCCAAAACTACGTCATCCAACATGCCCTGCACACCATCCTGCCCGACGACCTTTTCTGCAAAAGGCTAACCCTAAAGCACTTCTACCTGCTCTACAACAATGGGGAGGGCGGGTTCGTCAAAGAAGACCTACTTGAACAAGCCCAAGCGGCATGCGACGGCATCGAGCAGAACGTCATACGCTTCAAGCAGGTACTGCATGCCGATGAGCCGCACACGCCCATGTCCGACCACTGCGACACCCCCTACGAATGCCCCTACAAACGCTACTGCCGACGCCTCAAAACCCCATCCCGCGACAGCAGCATCCCCTAATCGGCACCTCCGTCGAGGGCAGAGCCTCTAGCCACTATTCAGTTTGTACCTTACCAGGTTTTCTTTTCGACTTCCTTCCTACGATAGAAACAACAAGCGATGCACTCCGAAAGAAAGGCAAAACGACTCATAATACAAGTTGCGAACCTGGCAGGAACGGCTACCGATTGAGGAACGCCACCGCCTCGTTGTATTTTCGGAGGCTGCCACTCTTCATAATGGCCTTGTACTGCTTCTTGTCTGGCAGCACATCCTGATATTCCCAAAAGGCATGCAACCGCGCCAGTATCTGGCTATCGCCCTGTAGGGTGCGGCAGGCATGGTCGTACATCTTGCTGTGCATCTCGCGTACCGCCGCCCACGGTTCTTTGTCGGTGAAAAGCCAGGGTCGCGCCAAGAGCCCGCGCCCAAGCATCACCCCTTTCAGTGTGTCAAACTGCGAAAACAGGTCGTCCACCTGCCCCAACTCCGTGATGTCGCCATTGTATACCACCGGATGACGACACTCTTCCAGCATCCGCCCAAAGGCCTCCCTGTCGGTGCTGCCCTTGTATTGCTGGCGTCCCAGTCGGGGGTGCAGCGTCACCTGCGTCAGGGGCATCGCATTGATGATGGGCATCAAGGCCAAAGCCTCTGACATGTCGTCCTGTCCAAGCCTCATCTTTACGGAGAACTGCACATCGCTGCGGCGGCACATCTCCTCTGCCATTTCCTCTACCCTTTCGGGATGGGTAAGCAACCCGCACCCCCTGCCCGCATGCACCTGCAACGGGAACGGACACCCCATGTTGAGGTCTATACGTTGCCACCCCGCCTCCTGCACACAGTCGCACAGCCGCGCAAACTCGTCATGGTCCTTGGCAATCACCTGCGGTACCGTGGGCACCCCTTCGCTGTGCTTCAAATCAATGTCGCGCAAATCCTTCTTCCGCACACCCTCTTTCTCCCAACGGACGAACGGAGTATAATACTCATCCACCCCACCGCACACCTCGTGATGGATGCGGCGGTACACCGCATCAGTATACCCCTGCAGCGGGGCGAAAAGGATATTTTTCTCGAGAAACATGAAGGTGCTTCAATAAAGAGGGTGTCCCAATAAGAAAATTGGGACACCCTCGTCAAGTTACACTAATGCCATTATTAGAAGGAATAGCGGACGTGGAGCAGGATGTTCCAAGTGGAGAGGAAGTTGCTGTAGTTATGCCAGTTGGGTTCGGTGAATGTGTATTGACCGCTCTTGTATTGCAGGATGGTCTCGCTGCTGAGCTGCTGGTGGCAACCCCAGTTGCTATTGAGGATGTTGGCGAGGTTGTTCACATCAGCACCAATCTGGAGGGTGGTCTTACGACCGCTGACATTGAAGTAGAACTCCTGGTCAACCTTGAAGTTGATACGACCGAGCCAGGGGCATACGGCGCCGTTGCGCTTGCTGTATTCGCCACGGTGTGCGCTGAGGTAGCTGTCATTCTGGATGAAGGTCTCAAAGGCGGCACGGTTCTCATCGCTGGAGAAGGGCATCTTAGCCAGTTCGTCAGCAGTGGGAATGTATACAAGCTGCGCGGTGCTGATGCCAGTTCCTTCGTCGGTAGTCATCAGATAGGAGTAGCGGGCCTGGTTGTAGGAACCGACATAGCCAATGTTGTAGCCTTCGTAGAAGAGGCCGAGCTTGGTGGCAGTGTAGGGGCCTTCATAGATGGTGTAACCAGCACTGGCAATGAAGCGGTTGGGAGTGACAAAGTAGGAGTAGCCCAGTTCGTGGCTGTTGTCACCGTTCTGGTTGCTGATTTGAGCAATGTTGTAGACCTGGTCGCCCACGCCGTCGGTGGCGGACATGCTGAAGCTATGAGTATAGGCAGCCATGAGGTCGAGACCCCAGATGAAGCTCTTGCTCAACTGTGCGGTGACGGAGAAGTATTGACCGTGGAGGTCGTTGGCATTATGCAGCAGGTAGCCGCTCATCTTGCCGTTAGCACTGTTGCGAATGTTCTCGCTGACATAGGTAGGACGTTTTTCGGGTTCGCCGGGCAGCTGGATGCTGTCGCCCAGTTTGTAGCCAAGGGTGGTGGCTACGACTTCGTTGAAATTGTACGAGTAGATGCCTTCAAGAGTACCCTTGATGCCGAAGGGGAGTTTTGCATCAACAGCAACGGAGGTCTTCCAGCTTGTGGGCATACGGAGGTCCTTTGAGAGGATAGTGGTGCTGGTGGGAGCAGCAAGATCCTGCTGATGGAACTCATTACCGGCATAGATATTGTTGATAATATCATTACGGTTGTCGGCGAACGGGAAGACAGGCTGACCAGTCTGGAGGTTGGCGATATACTGATACTGCAGCACGTTGGCATTGCCAGCGGCACTAACCAACCAGACATTGGGGATACGACCAGTGAAGAGGCCAGTACCGCCGCGGACGACGACCTTACGGTTCTTGGTCACATCCCAGTTGAAGCCGATACGCGGTGAGATATTCACGGTGAGGCCAGGCAGGTCGGCGGTGCTGAGACCGGCGAATGAGCTGTTGGGATTGGCCTCTGCGATGTCGGCAAAGTCCTTATTGAAGTTGTTGTTGGGGAAGCTAACCAGAGGCATCTCCAGACGCAGACCGGCAGTCAGTTTGAAGTATTTGCTGAACTCAATTTCGTCCTGTGCATAGAGGGAGGCCTGATTGTAGTCGAAGGTGGGATACACAGTGGCGGTGGGGTCGTCAAGGTTGGCATGGGTAATCATCATCGACAAGGGCATGCCGCCATTCTTGAAGGTCTCCCAAGAGTCGAAGATGTACCAGCCGGCGCCACCCTGCATGAAGCCATTGACTACGCGGTTGGTCTCATACTGCACACCAGCAATGAGGTTGTGGATGCCGGTGGTGTAGGTGAGTTCATCGGTGAAGATGTAGGTGTTGACACGGCGGGTGTTCATATAGGTGAAGGGGTCGATACCAAAGGTGGTATAGAAGGCATACTGCGTTTCGCCATTGTTGTCAACATAGGGTTCAAGAATATCCACCGTGGGGAAGAGGTCGCCGTCGAACGAACGGGGCTCGTTCTGATAGGACCAGGTGGCACGGAGGGTGTTGGTTCCCTTTCCGTTGAAAAGACGGCTATTCAATTCAGCTGCCAAGGAGGTGAAGTTCTGCTCCTGATAGTAGCGGGCCGATTTGAAATAGAGGGAATATTCCGACTGACGACCCTGGCTGTTACGGTTGAAGGTGTATTCGGTGCCGCCGATGTTGACGGTGGTGTTAGTTCCTCCGATGGGGCTCATAGAAGATGAGGGCTGGTTGGAGGTATAGTTGTGGGTGTGGCTGAAACGGATGTTAAAGTTGTTGTTGGCATTGATGTTCCAATCCAAACGAGCCAAGACCTTATAGTCGGGAGTACTGAGAGAGTAGTCTTGATAGGGGCCTGGGTCATAGCCGTAGGTATTCTGCAAGAACGAAGAAATCTCGTCCATGCGAGCTTCTGTAGGACGGTTGAATGTAGTACTCTTGCCCCATTCGTCGGTTTCGCTGGCACGTGCACGACGGGTAGATCCGGGCACATTGTCCATCTCATATTCGGCATTGACGAAGAAGAAGAGTTTGTCCTTGATGATGGGACCGCTGAGGGTCAGACCCATCACATTGTTGAGGAACTGGCTGTTGGGTAAGGTGTCTTCGCCGACCAGCACACCACGGAGAGACTCGTTGGTGAAGTAGTCGTAGACCGATGCGTGCCACTGGTTGCTACCGTGCTTGGTCACCACGTTGATGGCACCGCCCTGGAAGCCGCTGTGACGGACATCAAAGGGGGTAAGGTTGATGGAGATTTGGTCGATAGCATCAATCGAGATGGGGCTGCCGCCTGCGGGCAGGTTGGAGCCGATACCGAAGGCATTGTTGAACGAGGCACCGTCGACCGTAACCGTCGAACCACGGTAGTTACCACCACCGGCTGCAAAGCCGCCACCCGTGACCGAGGCCTGCGGGGTGAGCTTCATGATGTCGTTCATACTACGGCTAGTAGTGGGGATGTTCTGAATAGTCTGATTGTCAATCAAGGTGTTGGCACCCGAATTCTGAACATTCATGTTGTTGTTAATGCCCTCGGCAACCACTGACACCGGTTCCAGCGTGGTGGCAGAGATTTTCAGTATGCAGTTAACCACAATCGTTCCACTCAGAGGAGCATGCACGTTGGTAACCACATAGGGCTGGTGGCCCATCATCTCGACCTTGATGGTGTAGGGTCCGCCGGCAACAACATTGTTGATGCGGTAGACGCCATCGCGGCCAGAAAAAGCATGATAGGTGATCCCTGTGGGGGTGTAGACCGCAGTAATCACCGCATCTTGGAGACCTCCATTAGCATCGGTAACATGGCCGGCAATGGAAGCAGTTGTCGACTGGGCGTAGGCTGTTGTGGCAAACAACACGCCGATGAGGACAACAAGCAATCTTTTAATTGTCTTACTCATAGTACTGTTCTTTTTGATTAATAAAATTATTAGTTAACATTATGTTCTACTTTGAATGATTACAGACGCCGGCACTAACGCTTGTTCGTTGCAGGGAATTTCTCGTCTTTGAAACACAAGGTGAATAGGACGGCGACCACCAAGGCATAGGCGGCAAAGATATACCAGGCGGCACTCCAATTAGGCACCTCGGCAAAGGCTACATAGTGGTTCACCACCAACCCGGCCGCCCAGGTGCCGAAGGTGGCACCCAAGCCGTTGGTCATAAGCATGAAAAGCCCTTGTGCCGATGAGCGGATGTCGTCCGAAGTGGCATATTCCACATATAACGAGCCGGAGATATTGAAGAAGTCGAAGGCCACGCCATAGACAATACAGCTGAGGATAAGCATCCACACGCCGCTGCCCGTATCGCCCGCGCCGAAGAGGCCGAAGCGCAGCACCCACGCCACCATCGAGATGAGCATCACCTTCTTGATGCCGAACTTCCGCAGGAAGAAGGGGATGAGTAGGATGCACAAGGTTTCGGACAGCTGGCTTAACGAGATGAGCGCATTGGCATTGTTGGCACCCCAGGTGTTGGCAAACTCAGGCACCTCACGGAAATGGGTGATAAACGAATTGGCATAGCCGTTGGTAATCTGCAGTGATGCCCCCAAGAACATGGAGAAAAGGAAGAAGATGGCAAACTTACGCTCTTTGAAAAGGCGGAAGGCACTCAGTCCCGATGCTTCGGCAAACGAGCGCGAAGGCTTGTCCTTCCCTAAGCAGGGGCAAGGCGTCAGGGTCAGCGCATAGGCGCAGAGCACCAGGCTCAACCCACCCGACAGCAGGAACTGCTCGTGCGAATGCTGAAACTGCACTCCTTGGCCGTTCTTGATGAAGTTCACCGCCAACATGCAGCAGATGAACCCTATCGTCCCAAACACGCGGATGGGTGGGAAATGCTTCACCGAGTCGAGCCCCGCCACATCCAGTGCCGTGTATGCTACCGAGTTGGAGATGGCGATGGTGGGCATAAAGAAAGCCACGCTTACTGTATACAATGCAAAGAATGGCCCGAACTGAATAGCTCCCGCATTTGTCATCGCATAAACCCCGGCAGCAACCATAAAGAGACCCGCGACGCCATGGCAGAGCGACAGCACCTTCTGCGCCTGAATCCATTTGTCAGCCACAATACCCATCAAGGCAGGCATGAAGATAGAGACTATCCCCTGCACGGCAAAGAAAAGCCATATTTTATCCACGAGTCCTGCCCCATAGAGGAAGCCGCCCATCGAGGTGAGATAGGCTCCCCACACGGCGAACTCTAGAAAATTCATCAATATGAGACGCAGTCTGATATTCATATATGTACTATTGTTTTCATTATTCTAATAAAGTGCAAAAATACGAAAATAATCCCAATGTACAACCACTTCCCCTCATATTACTAACAAATTTAACAATTTCCTATTGGAAGCCCCTCGTTTTCAACTGCCAGAGGGCCGACGCAGGTTTGCCGAGCCAAAAAACGACTCGTCGCGCCTATCCGTATGATGCGGCTTTGGTTAATTCACCTTGATTCTTCCTTGGGTGTGAGCGTAGCGGTCGCCTACCACCCCATTCAAACAGTCTCGCAGATAAACTTCTAGGGCTTCAACATCCGAACAGATGTTCTGCCGGGTTACTTTGATGCCACGGAACACATGTCCGTCGCCTTGTTGCAGCAGCGTGTAGTCGCAACCCGCCACACGGTAGATGCGCTGAGAATCTAGGGGCAGGTATTGCTGTTTTTCAGCATCCCACACCCTCACATTCTTCACCATACGGTCGCTGCCCACACGCACAAACACGTCGTTCTCGTCGCATACCACCGTCGACCGGACAGTGGTGTCTATTGTATACATCAGTCCCGACACATGGAGGAACCCGCCGCCAATCTTCGGCCACCGCCGACACCCCATTTCCAAAGCATCCATCAAAGCTTCTCCGCTCATCTCCACCAGACACAGCCGGTTGTCGAACGGCGCGGCAGAGAAGATGTCGTCAAACACCAGCTGTCCCTTGTCAATGTCACACCGTATGCCACCCGCATTGGCCAACCCTACCTCAGCATGGGTGAGGGCGCGGAATGCGTCGCTGAAGAAATTGCCCAGAGGCGAATCTACATAGTCGCCTTCCCTGCCTTTACGCCATAGCTGAACGTCGCTCCTGCCCACTTCGCGCTGACCCACCACAGCATACTCCTGCCGAATGGCGCGAAGAGTGTCGGCAACAGCCGTCAGGGGCAGCGTCATCTGACTGGTGGGCAGCAGTTCGCTCCACATCTTCCCTTGAGGGGTGATGACCAGCCGCCCGATATATTTGAAGCGGGAGCCCGTAGAGGTCCACAGCACCTCTTGGGCATCACGGTTGTAAAGTATGCTTTGGGGTATCACACTATGCGAATGCCCGTCAAGCACCACATCTATGCCGCGGGTGGCCTCCACTATGCCTGGCAAATCCACCTCTCCCACATGCGACAACACCACCACATAGTCAGCCCCATGACTGCGGGCATCGTCCACAGCCTTCTGTAGCACCAACTCCAACTGTTGGGCATAGAAGGTGTATAACCAATTCCCGGTGCTGTCTTGAAAATATATCGGGGTGCTTGATGTCGGAACATGGGGAGTGGTCAAGCCCACAAAGGCCACCGACACACTCCCATACTGCCTTATCTCATACCCTTTGAAACGGCTGCTGCCGTCTCTCAAGTCGGAGTAATTGCAGCACAGTGTGGTAGCGGTCAGCTGCGACATACGTAGGTTCATCGTATCGATTCCGAAGTCAAACTCATGGTTGCCCAACGTCACATAGTCATATCCCACAGCATTCATCATCCGCACGATATATCTTCCATGCGACACCGAACCCAAGGAGGTGCCCGACAGAAAATCACCACACGACACCACCGACACATAAGGGGTCTTCTGCCGCATCTCATCGCGCATCGCTGCCATCAGCGGATAGCCCTCTACGGCCCCATGCACATCATTCTCGTATAGGATAACAATGTCGCCGTCAGACACTGCCGCATTCTGCCCCAATGCCGGAGCCTGCCCGCTGGCCATAAGGCACAACAGCATTATGGAAAATAACATTCGCTTCATATCACTAGCTTTTTTGAATCTAAAAAAAAGACGTGTCGCCACTCACGGCAGGCACGTCTTATAGTCTTGTGCACTAGGCTGCCCTATTTCACATAATAGGTCAGACGCATATTGATGCTGGCACGTTTCTTCTTGGAGGTGGTGTTGAAGGTGCCGCCCCAGCTGTATTCCTCGTCGCTCGAATTGGGGGCAGTAATCTGGAACACACCCATATTGGCTGTCTGAAGGCCGCCTAAGCGAGCCTTGGCACTCTTGGCGATGGTCTCGGCACGGTTGCGGGCGTTCTCTGTAGCCTCGGCAAGCATCTCAATCTTAAGGTCGGAGAGCTTGGTGTAGTAGTACGACAGATTGTTCGTATTCATCTGGATGCCTTTGTCGAGCAGCTCGGCTATCTCTCTGGAAATCTTCTCCACCTTGTCCACATCGTTGCTCTCCACCTTCACCACCTGCGTCAGCCGGTATCCTGCAAAGGTGTAATAGGACTGATGGGTCTCTGTATTGTAGTGGTACTCCGTCTCCTTGTCACACGTGATGGCCTGGAAGTCTATTTCGTCTTCGCTCACGCCCTTGCTCACAAGGTAGTCGCGAACCGTCTTGCTGACATCCTTGATTTCGTTGTACCCGCTCTTCATGTCCATGTTGAGCACGTCAAACGACATTCTCCAGACGATAAGATCCGACACGAAGTCCCGCTCGGCCATCCCCACAACGGAGACAGTCTTGGCATGGCCTCGAGCCTTGTTGAGATAATGACCGCCAATCCACACTGCGCCAATGATAGCTGCACTGAAGATGATGGCGACGATGACTTTCGTACGTTTCATATTTCTTACAGTCGGCATACTTTTAAGGTTTTATATGTTAATATGCTGGGAATGCAATCTCGCGCTCGATGACCTGATAGGCCACGTTGTTGCGATAGATGGTCTGGCGCACCCAATTGTCGTCCTCGTCATATTCGAACACATAGCTGTGCTTCCAGTTCAAGTGCTCGTCATAGTTGAACGACGAGAGCTCGATAAGGTTGTCGTGGTCGTCGTAGTAATAAGTGGTGAGAGCCACCAGGAAGTCGTCGGCATCATAGAAACGCCACTCGATGCGGTTGCCGTGGCTGTCATACTTGTAAAGATAGCGCTGCATCAGCTCGCCGTCGGCATCGTAGAATTCCATCTCCGAGTTGTTGCCCTGGGCATCATATTTGTACACGCGCTTCTCGGTCATTGTGCCGTCGGGGGCAAAGCTCTGCTCCTCAACTAGACGGTTGTTCTCATAGCGCGATGTCTCTTTCTTTGTCATGTGGTCGCCCATGAACACGGTACGCTCGATACGGTTACCGTTCTTATCGTTCAGATAGGCGGTACGGCCTGTCAGCTCCTTGGCGCGATTATACTCGTTCCAACCCAAGGCATAGCCGTGAACGTCAAAATAGTAGGAATACCATGTGTATTCCCCGTCTTTTGTACGGTATTTGTCCTGGAAATTACCACGCTTGTCGAACGTGATTGAGTCAACACACATCAGCCTACGGCCGCCGTTGCGGCCACCATGGATGTCATAAGTGTATTCAATCACATAGACAGCATTTCCGTTAATGCCCATTTCCTGACGCGATGATTTGCGCGGCTTGTTGCCGGCAAAGGCCGTGCCAGCCACCAGCAGCACCAATGATAAAACGATGTATTTCTTCATTTTAAACAATATTACCCTATATAAAATACATTGCAAAGATACAACTTTTTCTTGAATGATAACGACGAAGATGCAAAAAAATTGTATGGCATCTCCAAAAAGCGATGTGCCATCCTCGGAAACGGAAGTCCGCCCGTCTCCTCTATTCCTCCGCTGCGCCCTTGTGCTTCTTAGCCCAAATGGCAAACAGACAGGTGGCTCCCAACGTGATGACCGCTCCTATCGTGTAGCCCAGCCAGCGGGGGATGAAAGAGCCCAGCCCTTCCTTCTCCGCCACAAACAGGAAACAGCCCGTCACCATGGTCATGAACATCGCCGGCAACAGCGTGATGACATAGGGCTTATGTCTCAGGCACAGATACACCGTAATGGTCCACAACGTCACCGTCGCCAGCACCTGGTTGCTCCATGCGAAGTAACGCCATATCACGTCAAACCCCTTGGCATCAATCAGCGAATATACCAGTACCCCCGCCGTGATGGCGAAGATAGGCAGTGCCACGAAAAAGCGGTTCTTGATGGGCTTCTGCTCATAGTGCAGGAAATCCGCCACTATCAGCCGCGCCGACCGCAATGCCGTGTCGCCCGAAGTGACAGCCGCTGAAATAACACCCAGCACGCATATTACCGCTATAGCCTTCGGGAACCAAGCGTTGGCAATCACGCCCACCATGGCATTGCCGCCCAAGGTGGCACCCGTCGCCGGGTTGACGGTCAGCGGCTGCAGCTGCGGGTCGTGGTAAAACACCGTTGCCGCCGCCGCCCAAATGAGGGCCACTACACCTTCGGTAATCATCGCGCCGTAGAACACCGGCCGCGACTGCTTCTCATTGGTCATGCAGCGCGCCATCAAAGGCGACTGGGTGGCATGGAAACCGCTGATAGCACCACAGGCAATGCTGATGAACATCATGGGGAATATGGGGTTATGCTTCGCGTCGGGATGCTGGTTCTGCAAGCCATCCCACAGCTCCGGCAGCGGAGGACGATACACCACAAATGCCACCACGATGGCCAACGCCATACCCAGCAGCAAGAAGCCGAAGATGGGGTAAATCTTGCCAATCAGCTTGTCGATAGGCAGCAGGGTGGCAATGAGATAATAGGCAAAGATGATGCCCACCCACACGAACACATTCCAGCCAGGAGTGAAGTTGTTATTCAGCAGCACCGCCGGGGTATTCACAAACACCGCACCCACCAATATCATCAGCAGCACGGTAAAAACGCGCATAAACTGCTTCGCCCCATTGCCGAGATACGCGCCGTGGATTTCGGGCAGCGAAGCGCCATCTCTGCGTATTGATATAAATCCCGCGATGAAGTCATGCACGGCACCGGCAAAGATACTGCCGAACACAATCCACAGAAACGAGGCCGAGCCGAATTGCGCCCCCATGATGGCTCCGCAAATAGGCCCCACCCCTGCGATGTTTAGAAACTGGATTAGATAAATACGCCATGCCTTCATAGGCACATAATCCACCCCGTCGGGGTGTGCCACTGCGGGCGTCGGACGCTTGGAATCCACTTCGATGATGCGCTCCACCACCTTGGAATATATCAGATAACCAAGCACTAAAAGCACAATAGCAACTAAAAATGATACCATGATTCAATCTTTTTTGAACGTGCAAAAATACATCTTTTTTCGCACATAGCCACTTTTTTTCTCCCGCAAACACGAAAAACGGCACAACGAAAAACGCAGTGTCAAAAAATATTCGTAACTTTGCAGACACAAAGACTTAAAATCAGAACAACATGAAGAAAGCACTATTAATTGTAATTCTTACTGTTATGGTTGCCTTTGAGTCCTTCGCTCAGACAACGAAAAAGCAATTCACCTTCAACACCCGCGCCTGGTCAACCAACTATTGGACCTACCTCCTCTACAACACCGCCGACGGCGTCCTCACCTACTTCCTCACCAACGGAGGCACCGAGGACGAAACCCTTTTCGAGGCACTCATCCCCAGTGCCGACCTCGTCTTCCCCGTCGGGATGGCCAAAGAAGGCTTTGCCGACCCCAACAGCATCTACGGTCCCTACCACCGCGCCTTCAGCAACCCCTTCAAGCGCATCGGCGACTGGGGCGTAGGCGTCGACCTCTCTTGGTCGCCCACCCTCGTTGGCATCTATGCCGGCGCCTATTACAAAAGCCAGGAGATATGCTTCAGGACCCTCGACCAGAACCTCCGTGCCTTCTATGTGCAACCCCGCTGCGGCCTCATCATCGGCGGCGAAAAGACGGCTGTTGAAGCCGGTGTCTACTACGACCAAGTCGTCGGTGCCAGCGGCAGCTGGACCAGCTGGGGCGACCCCGACAAAGACATGTTCGCCAACGGCTGGGGACTCGACTTCAGCCTCACCTACCATTCCAACAACAGCAACCGCATTACCCTGCTCATGTTCTCCATGCCCCTCCACAACTACCTCAACCAGGACTATGCCGCCTACGACCTCGGCGCCATGGTCCGCAAAGTCGGCTACATCAGCCTCACCCACCGCATCATCTTCTAATAATATTCGATATTATAAACGACATACTGGGAGAAACCTCTCAACTATGATAACAACCAAGCCTACGCTACTCTGCGCAGGCTTGTTTTTTTATCTCACCCTCTCCCCAAAATGTTAAATACATGATTGAGGATTTGTTCTTCTAAAATAAAATCGTATTTTTGCACGTTGAAACTCAGCCTGTCTGAGTTCTTTTAAGTTTAGCAATAAAAAATTGGGATCCACTTAATGCGCAGATCCCCAGAATCTTCGGCTTATAGCCTTATTGTGAAAAGCTTAAAAAGATATTGCAAAGATAACAATAATTCTTGAAATAACAATATTATGAGTCAAAAAATTCTCGGAATAGACCTCGGCACCAACTCTCTTGGCATCGCCTTACGGGATCCTGATATCAACGGAAATCTTATCGACCAATTAGATTATTATACCTCCATTATTTTCCAATCAGGCGTTGGCTCAGGAAAAAGTGGTGAATACTCATATGCTGCCGAACGGAGAAAATATCGCTCCACAAGAAGACTATATCAAGCAAGGAAATACAGAATATGGGCCACGTTACGGCTTCTCATTGAACATCACTGCTGTCCTCTTACCAACGAGGAATTAGACCGATGGAGCAAATATGACAAATCAAAAGGCCTTAAACGGCAATATCCCATTGATGCCGTATCGTTTGAACAGTGGGTTCGGTTGGATTTCGATGGTGACGGTAAACCCGATTATAGCAGTCCTTACCAACTTCGTGCTGAACTAATGGAAAAGACCCTCAATTGGGACAACCAAATCGACCGCTACAAATTTGGCCGAGCCATGTATCACATTGCACAACGCAGGGGGTTCAAAAGCAGCAAAGGTGAGACATTAAAAGACGCCAAAGAAAGCGATGATCTTTCTTCTATCGAAATTAGTACCGCCATGAAGAAGTCTGAGGAAAAGAAAGCCAAAGATTTGACCAAATACATGGTGTCCCAACATCTTAATACGGTCGGCTGCGCATTTGCACAAATGGAAAAAGAGGGCATCCGTATAAGAAACAGTGAATACCAGGCCGTCCAATCACAATACATGGAAGAGGTCAAGGCAATATGTGCATTTCAGCATATTGAAGAACTTGACCACGATTTGTGCAATAGTCTGACTAGCACCAAGAAGAACGAGGGAACCATCTTCTACCGCCGTCCACTTCGTTCTCAAAAAGGGCTAGTCGGAAAATGCACATTAGAGCCGACCAAGCAGCGATGCCCTGTAAGCCACCCCGACTTCGAAGAGTTTCGTGCGTTATCCTTCATAAACAACATAAAATTCAGACTTGAACCCAATGGAGAATGGCAGACATTATCCAATCAAGAACGCTCCACTATTTTCGCCGACTGCTTCACACGTGCCAAATCCACTTTCAAGTTCGATGACATTCGCAAGTGGCTTGAGAAGGAACATACTGGATACTTTTTCAACTACAGTGAACACACTATTAATTATCCTGACCACACCACCGTGGCAGGTTGCCCTGTCATCTGTCGACTCAAAAAGATCTTAGGGGACGACTGGCGTACACGCACAATCTCTATTGGCAAGACTCGAACAAACTATCGCACTGGCGAAATTCACACCATCGAATACAACTATGAAGATGTTTGGCACCTAGCATACAACAGCGACGACTTTGAGGAACTATCCGAATTCTCCAAAAAAGCCATGCATCTTGACCAAAAACAAGCTGGCGAATTAACACGTCTCTGGAGTGTTATTCAAGAGGGCTACACGTCTCTCAGCTTAAAAGCCATCCGCAATATTTTACCATTCCTGCGCGAAGGCATGTTATTTAGTGAAGCTGTATCCTATGCCAAAATTCCCGATATCATTGGTTTCAACCGTTGGGCCGAATGTCGTTCCAATATTATAGCGAAACTAAAAATACTGTCAGAGGAGAATGATTACACCCGTCGAACCTATAACATTGCCAACACCCTCATTTCAAACTACAAGTCCCTACCCATTGACGAGCAGCAAGCCTTTCGTAACACTCAATACAAACTAACCGATTTGGACAAAGAAGACGCTATCCAGTGCATCAAAGGCACACTCAGCGAAAGACGTTGGAACGGACTTGGTGCAACAATGCAAGCAAAAATACAGCAAGATGTAGAGAACCTATACCAGCGTTTTTTTTCATCAACCGAGCGCGACTACTACAAGTTCCCTCGACAAAGTGACATTTTCAAGTCCGCTCTCGCCGAACTATTCCCTGAAATACCAAAAGAAAAATGGGAACAGCTCTATCATCATTCACAAATAGACATATTTCCTCATCAGAAGCCCCGGAGAATTACCACTGAAGACAGCGTCAAATGCGTACCACAATTAGGCAAACCCAACATCGGCTCAATAAAGAACCCAGTAGCAATGCGTGCTTTACATGTGTTAAGGCGAGCTATCAACCAGCTACTACTTAATGGCATGATTGACGAAGACTCACGTATCGTAGTCGAAACCGCCCGCGACATGAACGATGCCAACTGGCGCAAATCCATTGAACGTTACCAAAAAGAACGTGAAAAAGAAAATGATACCATTATAGAAATAATCAAAGAGTTCCGCCCCAATTATACCGACGACGACATAGAGAAAGGCCGCCTACTATTCGAACAAATCGAAACCGATGGTGAAGACAAAATGGATTTCAACAACATAGCAAAAGCCTCTCGCAAAGAGAAAGAACGGGCAATGAGGTTCGCTATTGACATGGAAAAATACAAACTATGGAAAGAACAAAAATTCAGAAGCCTTTACACCGGCAATACCATTAGCCTCACCGACCTTTTTGCAAACAACAAGTTTGACATCGAACACACCATACCAAGAAGCATTTCCTTCGACAACTCCCTAAAGAACAAAACAGTGTGCGAAACCCACTTCAACCGCT
This sequence comes from Bacteroidales bacterium, assembly GCA_017545365.1. The sequence goes on along the minus strand of JAFWOP010000067.1, from coordinate 107,957 downwards.
TTGTTAAAGTGAACCGAATCCCCACAGAATTATCCAACTACGCCGACATCAAAGACCGTATCAAACCGTGGGAAGAAAAAGTAGCTCATATCAAATCTCAAATTGAACTATGGAAAGGCAATGCCAAATCTGCACCCACTGTAGAACGCAAGAATGAATGTCTGCAACAAAAACACATGTGGGAACTCGAACTAGACTATTGGCAAGCAAAAGTTCATACTTTCACTGTTCAAAAAGACGAACTCGACCTGGGTTTTCGCAACAGCCAGCTCGTCGACACCCGTATCATCACCAAATACGCCTTCCACTATTTGAAATCCGTTTTCTCGCGCGTTGACGTGCAAAAGGGTAGCATCACCGCCGATTTCCGCAAGATACTTGGCGTACAAAGTGTAGATGAGAAGAAAGACAGAGAAAAGCACTCCCACCACGCCATCGATGCCGCTATCCTCACTATGATACCCTCATCTGCCAAACGCGACAGGATGATTGAACTATTCTATCAGGAACAAGAAGCTAACGATTCAGAAAAAGGTGCATTCAGAATAAAATTAAACAATGAAATCAAATCCTGCCATCTTGGAAATATTAACAACTTGATAGCAACCATTGAACAAAATTTCCTTGTCAACCATGTTACAAAGGACCAAACCCTATCTCCTGCAAAAAAGCCTAGAAGGACAGGCAAACACCTCAAAAAAGGACAATGGCTGCAAGGCGACTCCATCCGTGGCAGCCTACATAAAGAAACATACTATGGGGCTATTGTCGGCATCGACAACAACTATCGCGTAGTCGTTCATAAGCCCTTAAGAGGCCTTAGGGAGAAAGACCTTGACTCTATTGTTGACCCTGCATTACGAAAGGCTATCGAATCCCAAGTGAAACAATACATGGAAAAACAGAACCTATCATTTGCCAAAGCGATTGAAGAACCCATATTCATGACCGACAAGAATGGCACACCTGTCAAAACAGACAAAAACGGACGCCCCATCTCACCCATCAGACACGTCCGGTGCTATGCAAAAGCTGGTCGAGGAGAATTAAAGATGGAAACCGTGTTGAAAATCAAGCAACAGACTTATCCGTCAAAACACGAACACAAAAACTCCTATTATGTTCAAAACGATGACAACTACCTGTGTCTCTTCTATGAAGGAATGATGAAAGGAAAACACCAACGAGAATTTCGACTCATCAACTATTTCGAAATCTCCCAACTCCATCTAACTGATGTGAACACTATGTCTGCTGAACCAGAATTCTCAACCTTCAAAGGAAACCCCAGTATGCCCCTTAAAGCAATCATCAAGAAAGGCACACGGGTACTACTCTACAACAACATTCCCGACGAAGTAAAAGAACTTGACCGTGAAAAAATAAGCAAACGGCTATATGTTGTTTACAAATTTAATGCTATAGGAACACCTAATATATACTTGAGGCATCATCTTGAGGCTCGAAAAGAAACCGAATGCGACACCTCCGAAAGCTACTTGTCACTCAAAGCTAACAACTTCAGAGCCCTCATTGAGAATTACGACTTTGAAGTAGACCCACTCGGAAACATCATCTTCAAATAACCAACCAATTATGATTAAACGCACTCTCTGCTTCTCCAACCCCGCCTATCTATCCCTGAAAAACAGGCAGCTGGTAGTACGGCTGGACAAACATGGCGACGAACCCGAACGACAAGCCACCGTCCCTATTGAAGACATCGGCATCGTGGTGCTCGACTGTCAGCAAATCACCATCACACATGGGGTCATGGCAGCCCTACTCGACAACAATGCCTCTGTCATCACCTGCGACGACAGGCACATGCCCGTAGGCCTTATGCTCCCACTGGAAGGGCACACCGTACAGAGCGAACGATTTCAGGACCAGCTATCTTCTTCCCTTCCCCTGCGCAAACAGCTATGGCAGCAAACCGTCCAACAAAAAATACTCAACCAAGCCTCACTGCTGCGCGAACTCCACAACATCGAGACAGGCAACATGCGGCAATGGGCTGCCGATGTACATTCGGGCGACAGCACCAATCTTGAAGGCCGTGCCGCCGCCTTCTACTGGAGCCATCTGCTGCCCGAAATCGACAATTTCACCCGCAGCCGCGAAGGCAACTACCCCAACAACCTCTTCAACTACGGCTACGCCGTGCTGCGTGCCGTTATCGCCCGCGCACTAGTCAGCAGCGGGCTCCTCCCCACCCTCGGCATCCACCACCACAACCGCTACAACGCCTACTGCCTTGCCGACGACATCATGGAACCCTACCGCCCCTTTGTCGACCGCCTTGTCGTCCAAACCATGAGCCAATCTCCAAACACCGAAGAACTGACTACCGACCTCAAACGGTCGCTCCTAACCGTACCCACCCTCGAAGTGCATATTGGCGGGCAACGCAGCCCCCTCATGGTGGCCGCCAGCCAAACCTCAGCATCGCTGTCCCGCTGTTTCTCTGGCGAAATCCGCAGAATAAGCTATCCTGATATGTAATGGACCGCTTTTCCGAATACCGAATCATGTGGCTACTTGTTTTTTTCGACCTGCCAACCGACACAAAGAAAGAACGCAAAGCCGCTGCCGACTTTCGCAAGAACCTACTTGCCGACGGTTTCACCATGTTTCAATTCTCCATCTACGTGCGCCACTGCGCCAGCCGTGAGAATGCCGACGTACACCTGCGACGTGTAAAAGCTATGCTACCGCAATATGGACAAGTGGGATGCCTAGCCATCACCGACAAACAATTTGCCAACATAGAATTGTACTCCTGTCAGAAAGAAGTTGAGCCCAACGCTCCCGGACAGCAGCTTGAACTCTTTTAGACCCATTTAGAATCCGAAAAAACTCACTTACCAATAAAAAATCCCGCCCAAACAGACGGGATTTTTTTAGCTCCTGACACAACATGAAGCGTTGTAGCTCAAACCATTATTGACATCGTGATGTCAAAGAACTACTATCATGTTACCTTTTTAAGCAATTCACAACTTAACAGCAGCAATAACTTCACCGCACTCCGATGTCAAAGAACTACTATCATGTTACCTTTTTAAGCAATTCACAACCCATTTCAGGGTCAAGGTCTACGGTCGTCAGATGTCAAAGAACTACTATCATGTTACCTTTTTAAGCAATTCACAACTGGCGTTCATCAGCTGTTCAGTCGTGCCGAGATGTCAAAGAACTACTATCATGTTACCTTTTTAAGCAATTCACAACTTGCAAAAAGTGTGTACTTTTGCAATCTGAAGATGTCAAAGAACTACTATCATGTTACCTTTTTAAGCAATTCACAACAGGTGTCGACGCAAGAATTGGTGGTTGAAGATGTCAAAGAACTACTATCATGTTACCTTTTTAAGCAATTCACAACGCATGCCGTTAGGAGCAGACAAAGACTTTGATGTCAAAGAACTACTATCATGTTACCTTTTTAAGCAATTCACAACAGAATAACGTTTATTAACAAATTGAAACAGATGTCAAAGAACTACTATCATGTTACCTTTTTAAGCAATTCACAACTCCCAAGGGTTGCATAACTTGTAACCCTAGATGTCAAAGAACTACTATCATGTTACCTTTTTAAGCAATTCACAACTCGCGCGCATCTTAAATTTTACAAAATACCGATGTCAAAGAACTACTATCATGTTACCTTTTTAAGCAATTCACAACTGTGTGTTGCTGCACGTTGCAGGCTTTAAGATGTCAAAGAACTACTATCATGTTACCTTTTTAAGCAATTCACAACTTCGATACTGATTAACGAGTTCTTGAGCATGATGTCAAAGAACTACTATCATGTTACCTTTTTAAGCAATTCACAACACCTTTTCTTGGTTTGTAAAATCTGAAAATGATGTCAAAGAACTACTATCATGTTACCTTTTTAAGCAATTCACAACCACTCATACTACTACTGGTCTTCCAAAGACGATGTCAAAGAACTACTATCATGTTACCTTTTTAAGCAATTCACAACATTTTAAGCCCTTCAAAGCGACGACACGTGATGTCAAAGAACTACTATCATGTTACCTTTTTAAGCAATTCACAACATATTTTTTGTTGGTTTCACCCGTCCAACAGATGTCAAAGAACTACTATCATGTTACCTTTTTAAGCAATTCACAACCAAGACCGTGCAGGGAAGCCGCAGGTTCCTGATGTCAAAGAACTACTATCATGTTACCTTTTTAAGCAATTCACAACATTGTTAATCAGGTTGCATTGCTTGCTATTGATGTCAAAGAACTACTATCATGTTACCTTTTTAAGCAATTCACAACCGGTTTCATTCGAACAATGACATTTGAGTTGATGTCAAAGAACTACTATCATGTTACCTTTTTAAGCAATTCACAACGAAAAAGTCAGTTATTCTTGAAACAAAAGGATGTCAAAGAACTACTATCATGTTACCTTTTTAAGCAATTCACAACACCGCACCGCTGAATGTGTAGGTGGCCTTGGATGTCAAAGAACTACTATCATGTTACCTTTTTAAGCAATTCACAACTCGGGTGGGCTTCGCCGTCCCGTTGCCCCGATGTCAAAGAACTACTATCATGTTACCTTTTTAAGCAATTCACAACTCAGCATGATGAGATGATGCAGCCGGAGTTATTGTCAAAGAACTACTATCGTGTTTCCTTTTTAAGCAATTCACAAATCTCCACAAAAAAAGGCGACGGACGAATCCGCCCCCTAAATAGTTTTCACAACGGAATAATCCTTATTGTGAATTGCTTAAAAAGTTTTGCAAAAATACGACTTTTCTTCCATTCGGCAAAATAAAATTCATAAACATCTGATATAATTGCAGCTAAACCTAAAATTCCTAACAAAAAAAGGAAACTCCAATATGCTGTATTAACCCAAATCGGCCAATGGGGAGATACAACCTTTCTGGGCCATGCGCGGTCGTGCCCCTTTCGTTGCATTTCCCTCGCCCCTCCATTCTCATTTCATCTGTTTCTGTTTCACCTACAAAAAATAAACATAAAGCCACAAGAAACCATATGCAGACAAAAAAAAGTACAACCGCCCCGACAGCCGTCTTACGGGTGCTGACCGAATACGGCTCCGACCCTTCAGAAACGCCGTCGAGGTTAAGTTTAAAGTCATTCGGGTCTTCCTTCATTTGCCCGTCGCGGATTGATGTTCGGAAATTTTGTCATATAAAAATGACGTTTTTTAGCCAAAATCGGTCATTTTGTCAGTAATAACTGGATGGCATCAGAGTTGTTCTTATGGGGGATGTAAGCGCGATTGAGAGCGCGGACAAGAAAGAAAAATAAGAAACAACAACTCAAACAAAGATATACAATAACAATTAAAAATAGGAGATTTAAACCATGTTACTAGCTAAAAGAAACGATTTGATGCCCTCACTGTTCAACGAACTCCTTGATTGGAACAACTGGAACAACTTCACGCCTGACGAGCATTACCCAATGCCGAAGATGAACGTGAGCGAGAGCGACAAAGATTACGAACTTGAACTCTGCGTCCCCGGCCTCTCAAAAGAGGATCTGAACCTGAGCATCGACAGCGACAACAACCTGGTTGTCGAGATGGTGCAGAAAGAGGAAAAGAAGGAAGAGAAGAAGAATCGCCACTTCTTACGCCACGAGTTCAACGAACTACAGTTCAAACAACTCCTCTCCCTTCCCGAGAACGTGAAGAAGGACGAAATCAGTGCCAAGGTGGAGCACGGTATTCTGCACATCACGCTGCCTAAATTCACCGAACAGGAGAAGAAAGCCCTGATGCAACACATCGAAATCTGCTAAGCATTCACCCTTCTGACTAACCCCAAAGGGATGCCCCCGAAAGGCATCCTTTTTTTGGTGTGTATCGCACACCATCAATGCTTGAATGCGCTAATGCGTGAGTGACTGGCGCGGGCAAATTACTCCGACAATCAAGCAATCAAACAATCAAGCAATCCTTGAATGCGTTAGTCAGGCTAACGGATTAACACATTCAAGAATTAACACATTCCTGATATGGAGTATATTTATTTTTCTGCATTTATTTTTTTTTCGTATCTTTGCAAATTCGAAATGCAGCATTTTATGGAGGAAAATAGTCATATCGACCCGGAGGCAATCACAACAAAACATGTTGACATCCAAAAGGTTTTAGCGAGCAAGAATGTCAAGTTACCCAAATGGATGGTCCGTTGGGTGGAGCGTCTGCTTCATGTGGAAGAGATTAATTATGTCATCTACAACCACCGCTACAAGTTCGGGCTGGACTTCGTGCATGCCTTCTTGGAAGGCACCGAACCGCACGATCTGAATGTGAAGGTGGAGGTGGTGAATCCTGAGTGCCTACCTCGGGAGGGCTACCCCATCATTGCGGGCAACCACCCGCTGGGAGGCCCCGACGGGCTGGCTCTGATGGGTGCCATCGGCCGCTACCGCCAGGACATCAAGTTCCCAGTCAACGACTTCCTTCTTTATCTTCCGGGGCCGGCACCGTTGTTTGTCCCTATTGACAAGGTGCACCGCAACACGTCCAACGTGGGTGCTCTGGAAGCCGCCTTCGCGGGGCAGAACGCCCTCCTCTATTTCCCTGCCGGGCTCTGCTCGCGCAAACGCAAGGGTGGCGAAATTCACGACCTGGAATGGAAGCCCACGTTCATCAAGAAGGCCGTCCGCTACCAACGCGACGTGGTGACTTTCTTCTTTGACGCGCGTAACCGTGAGCGTTTCTATAACCTGGCACGGCTGCGCGAGCGGCTGGGAATCAGGTTCAACTTTGAGATGGCGTTGCTGCCGGCCGAGATGTTCGCCCAGCGGGGCAAGACCCTCCGCCTGGTGGTGGGAAAGCCCATCCCCTACGCCACCTTCGACAGCCGCCACAGCGCCAAGGAGTGGGCACAGATGGTGCAGGACTATTGCTACACGTTGAAAGACAACCCCGCCGCGGTGTTTGAAGCCACAATGGCAGGTAAAATGGTTTGAAAAAAAAAGCAACAAAGATGGTTGATACTTCATATATTATCCCACCGGTTTCACGAGATTTGATTCGTACCGAACTAAAACATAAGAACTTTCTCCGCAAGACCAATTGCGGGAACAAGGAGATATATATTACCACCGCCCATATCTCGCCCAACATCATGAAGGAGATAGGCCGGCTGAGGGAGCTGAGCTTCGTCCTCGAAGGAGGTGGCACGGGCAAGGATTGCGACATCGACGAGTTCGACACGCTGCCCGAACCCCACTGCTTCAAGCAGCTCTTTGTGTGGAACCCGACGGATGAGGAGATTGTGGGCGGCTACCGCTTTATCCATGGCAGCAATATGCTGCACTTGGACGAAGGACCCATCGCCACCCCCACGTCGGAACTATTCCAGTATTCCGACGACTTTGTGAAGAACTACCTCCCCTACACCGTGGAACTGGGGCGAGCGTTTGTGCAACCCGCCTACCAACCCTCCAACGACCTCCGCAAAGGCCTCTACTCGCTGGACAACCTATGGGACGGGCTGGGCGGCATAGCCCTGGAGATACCCGAGACACTGTATTTCTTCGGCAAAATCACCATGTACCCCCAGATGAACCGCCGTGCAAAGGACATGATACTCTTCTTCCTCAAAAAGCATTTCCCCGACCGCGACGGACTGGTGTGGCCCTACGACCCCCTGCCTATCGAGTCGGACCTCAACGAGCTGGACGAAATCTTCAACGGCCGCAACTACAAGGAGGACTACCAGATATTGGTACGCGCCGTCCGCTCACTGGGCAGCACTGTGCCGGCGATGATCAACGCCTACATGAACCTCTCGCCCACGATGCGCTCGTTCGGCACCGCCATCAACTCCACCTTCGGCAACACGGACGAGACAGGCATACTGGTGACGCTGCGCGACATCGTGCCGGAGAAGCGCCAACGTTATCTGGAGTCGTATGAGACCAAAAACCGCGTCTTCGACCGCCTCCACCTGTTTCGCATCAACATGAAGAAGATGCCGTGGTGGAAGCAAATGGACGAGGAGGAACGTGCCGAACTGAGACGGCTGAAAAGCCTGAAGGAGATGAACCAAAGGAACGAAGTAGGCGGAAAAAAGAAACTGCACAAGAAGAAGGATGAAGGGGATGGTAAGAAATAAAAACCTCCGTCTCCAAACAACACTAACCCCAAAACGCCCTCCCTATGGAAGTAAAGAAAGCTGCATTTGTGGTGAGCAACACCGATTATCGTAAATGCCCCGACACGGGTCTGCCCGAATATGCCTTTATTGGGCGCAGCAACGTGGGCAAGTCGTCGCTTATCAATATGCTGGCGGGTCACAAGGGACTGGCCAAGACTAGCGTGAAACCCGGCAAGACACAGCTGATAAACCACTTCCTCATCAACAACGAATGGTATCTGGTAGACCTGCCGGGATACGGATATGCCCAAACATCGAAGGACTCGCGTGGCCGCTGGCTGAAGATGATTAACGACTATATGCTCAAGCGCGAAGCCTTGGTGAACGTGTTTGTGCTTGTCGACTCGCGCATCCCGCCGATGAAGATAGACCTTGAGTTCATCAATTTCTTAGGCACCAACGGCATCCCCCTCACCATCGTCTTCACCAAAATCGACAAGCAGAACCAGCGCGAGATTGCCGCTACGGTAAACAGGTACCGCCAAGTGCTGTCGGAGACATGGGACGAGCTGCCGGGGATGATTATGACCTCGTCGGTCACCCGCTACGGCCGCGACCGACTGCTACAGTATATTGACGACATCAACCAACAGTTAAAAAGTAACGAAACAACCCTATCATAATGAATTATTGCAAGAAAATACTGCTGTTAGTATTCATTGTCTTCACCACGATGCCCACGCTGGCGCAGAACACCGACCGGTTGGACTTCGTGGTGCGTCATATCACGCGCAAGGCAGCCGTCAGACATGCTTCGCTGTCGGTATGTGTTCACAACATAAATAAAGACAGCACCATATATACACGCAACGAGGATTTGGCGATGCTTCCTGGAGCAGTCAACAAACTGTTCACCACTGCTGCCGCCTACAGCCGACTGGGACCCAGGTTCACGTTTGAGACCTACCTCTACTACTCTGGCAGCATCGACCGTCAGGGCACGCTCAACGGCGACATCATCGTGGCAGGCTCGGGCGATCCCTTCTTCTGCTCCGACCGCTTCACCTATACCGACTCTACTTTCTACCGTCTCACCAACGCCATACGCAAGCTGGGAATCCGCCGGATTGATGGACACATATATGCCGACACTTCGCTTTTCGAGGACGAGATGATACACCCCAGCTGGCAGTGGTCGGACATCGGCAATGGCTATGGCAGCGGTGCCTGCGGCCTCAACTATAACGAGAACTCGGTGGACATCCATTTCAAGGCCGGCCGACGAGTAGGCGACCCGGCACAAATCACCAGCACCAACCACTCGCTCACGTTCGTCAACCACGTGGTTACCGGCCCGCGCGACACGGTATTCAACATCTGCTTCTACGGCTCGCCCTACGGCAACAGCCGCATCTGCCGGGGCATGATACCGCTGGGCACCGCCGACACGCATTTCCGCGCCTCGATGCCGCATCCGGCATATACGATGGCGAAGGACTTCACCCAATATCTCCGCAGCCATGGGGTGACGGTGACAGGCGACCCCTCGGAGAATTTTGTCATGCCCAAACAGTATAAGAAGGTGTGCATCGACACCTCGTTCGACCTGTTCACCATTACCGCGCTCACTATGCAGACTACCAGCAATATAGCTGCGGAAAGCCTCTTTAAGATGCTGGGGTATCTGCGCGACGGACATGGCGGCTATGATTCGGGGCGCAAGTTTATGTATGATTATATCAACGAACTGGACCTCAACCCGGCGGGGGTGCGCATCGTAGATGGGAGTGGCATCTCGCGCGAGAACCGCATCACGGCCTACTTCGTGGCCCAATTCCTCGACGTGGTGGCACGGCAGCCTTTTTTCTGGGATTTTGTCGGCACCCTTGGCATCAGCCGCAAGATGCCCGAATACTCGATAATACCCGATGTACCAGAAGGTTGCTCGCTGAAGATTAAGACCGGCACCATGTCGGGCGTTCGCAACTGCGTGGGCTATTTTACCAATGAGGACGACGAGATGTTCAGCTTTGCCATCCTCTGCAACGATTATGACGGCGACGACGACACGATGAACGGGCTGATACGGGATGTGCTGGATGAGATTATTAAATTATAGAAGATATAGAAGCTATAGAAACTATAGGTACTATAAATAATAAAAGCGGCCCCGCTACGCGGGGCCGCTTTTTGGGTTAGTTTTCGCTTTTATCGAATCAGGAACGAAAACTTGGTGAAGTTCTTGAGGGCAATGCCGGTGCCACGGGCGACAGCACGCAGGGGGTCGTCGGCAATGTGGACTTGGAGTTTGGTCTTCGACGAAATGCGCTGGTCCAATCCACGGAGCAGGGAGCCACCGCCTGCCAGATAGATGCCGGTGCGGTAAATATCGGCTGCCAGCTCGGGAGGCGTGGCGGAGAGGGTGTCGAGGATGGCTTGCTCGATGCGGGCGATAGATTTGTCGAGGGCGTGGGCAATCTCCTTGTAGTTGACTAAGATTTCCTTGGGGAGGCCGGTGAGGAGGTCGCGGCCCAAGGTGGGGTAGTCCTCTGGTGGGTCGTCCAGCTCGCTCACGGCGGCACCCACTTTGATTTTCACCTGTTCGGCAGTACGCTCACCGATGACCATGTTATGCTGTTTGCGCATATATTCCACGACGTTCTCGTTGAATTCGTCGCCAGCCACACGGATGGAGTTGTTACACACGATGCCGCCGAGAGAGATGACAGCGATTTCGGCGGTGCCGCCTCCGATGTCGACAATCATGTGTCCTTCGGGTTCGAGGACATCGATGCCGATACCGATAGCTGCGGCCATAGGCTCATGAATCATGCGGATTTCTTTAGCACCTGCCTGTTCGGCGGACTCGCGCACGGCACGTTCCTCGACGTTAGTGATGCCTGAGGGGATGCAGATGACCATACGCAGCGAAGGGGGCATGAAGGAGCGGTTGATGTTGGTCATGCCGATGAGTTCTCGGATGAGGTGTTGCGCCATCTCGAAGTCGGCGATGACACCGCCACGCAGGGGCCGAATGGTCTCGACATTCTTGTTGTCGGTTTTTCCTGCCATCTGCTGGGCACGCTTACCGACGGCAATGATGCGGTTGCTGTTGCGGTCGACGGCCACGATGGAGGGCTCGTCGATGACTACCTGGTCGTTGTAAATGACAATGGAGTTGGCTGTTCCCAAGTCCATTGCGACCTCTTTGTTGAAAAATGAAAATAGACCCATTATTACTATTATTTATTTGCTTAATTATATTTCTATTCTCCCACAGGGCTTGAGGCACTACAGGGGAGCATCTGCTAGTGCTTGAAATGCCTAAAGCCAGTGATAGCCATGCCCATGTGATTCTTCTCGCAGTAGTCGATGGAATCTTGGTCGTGGATGGAGCCACCGGGATGGGCGACAGCCACGATGCCTGCCTGATGGGCAATCTCCACACAGTCGGGGAAGGGGAAGAAGGCATCGCTAGCCATGACAGCACCGTTGAGGTCGAAGCCGAAGCTCTGAGCCTTGGCGATGGCCTGACGGAGGGCATCGACACGTGAGGTTTGGCCGGTGCCGCTTGCGCAGAGCTGACCATTCTTGGCCAGCACGATGGCGTTGCTCTTGGTGTGTTTGACCAAAATGGTGGCAAAGGCAAGGTCTTGAGCCTGCTGCTCGGTGATGGGGGTGGAGGTGACGCTTTTCTGCATATCGCTGGCGGTGGGCACCACGGTGTCGCGGTCTTGAACGAGGATGCCGTCGAGGACACTGCGGAACATCTTGTCGTGCATCTTAAAGGCATTGCGTTTTAAGATGATACGGTTTTTCTTACCTTTGAGGATGGCAAGTGCGTCATCGTCATAGTCGGGAGCGATGCAGACCTCGAAGAAAATCTTGTGCATCTCTTCGGCCACCTCTTTGGTGACGGTGCGGTTGGTGATGAGAATGCCGCCGAAGGCAGACACGGGGTCGCCGGCGAGGGCGTCCTTCCATGCATCCAACAGGTTGGCCCGGCAGGCAAGACCGCATGCGTTGTTATGTTTGAGGATGGCGAAAGTGGTTTGGTCAAAGTCGTCAATCAGAGTACAAGCAGCGTCGATGTCGCCGATATTGTTATAAGAAATCTCCTTGCCGTTGAGCTTGGTGAAACAGGCATCGAGGTCGCCATAGTAGTAGCCCTTCTGATGAGGGTTCTCGCCATAGCGTAGCACCTGCGCCTGGGTGCAGCTCTGCTTGAAGGCTGGCAGTTGCTCCTTTTGGTTGAAGTAGTTGAAGATGGCTGTGTCGTAGTTGGAACTGACGTTGAAGGCATAGGCGGCAAAGTGGCGGCGCTGTTCGAGCGTGGTGCCACCATCCTGCTCCTGATAGATTTTGAGGAACTCCTCGTAATGGTTCACGGCGGGCACAATCACCACATCCTTAAAGTTCTTGGCGGCGGCGCGAATCAACGAGATACCGCCAATGTCGATTTTCTCGATGATGTCCTGTTCGGGAGCCCCGCTGGCAACGGTAGCCTCAAAGGGGTAGAGGTCGACGATTACGAGGTCGATTTCGGGAATCTCGTATTCGGCCAGCTGTTCTCCGTCGGAGAACATGTCGCGACGGCTCAATATGCCACCGAAGACCTTGGGGTGAAGGGTCTTGACACGACCACCGAGGATAGAGGGGTAGCCTGTGAGAGACTCGACGGCGACAGGTTCGATGCCGAGGTCATGGATGAACTTGTAAGTGCCGCCGGTTGAGTAGATAGTAACCCCCTGCTGGGCGAGGGCTTTGACGATGGGCTCCAGTCCGTCTTTGTAGAAGACTGATATGAGTGCCGATTTTATCTTTTTTGTTTCCATACTTTTATGCTGTAGTTACAATGTCGTGAAAAAAAATCAATCACCGAATTCTATTCCCAAGCCGCGTGCGGTATTGACCAGGCGGCTGCCGGGATCGACCAAATTCTGAGCCTTGACGGCTTCCTCCAGAGGCACTGCCACCACGTCGGGATGACGGTAGGCAACCATCTGGCCATAATGACCTTCGATGACCAGCTCCATAGCGCGGACACCGAATTCGGATGCCAGGATGCGGTCGAAGGCGATGGGGGTGCCACCACGCTGAAGGTGACCGAGGATGGTGCAGCGGATGTCGTGCTCCACGCCAGCAGCCTTCAGCTCTTCGGCGAGCTGGTGTCCGATGCCGCCGAGCTTGATGTGCTGGTAACCAACCTCGCCGGTGACGGTGCCGATAATGCTGCCACCTTTGGGCTTGGCACCTTCAGCCACAACGATGATACAGTAGCCATGACGTTTGTTGTAGCGCTGCTCTATCTTCTCTTTGATTCGGTTGACATCGTAGGGTATTTCGGGTATTACGCACACGTCTGCGCCTCCAGCAATGGCACTGTGGAGAGCAATCCAACCCGCATCGCGACCCATCACCTCCATGATGAACACACGGTTGTGGCTGGCAGCAGTGGTCACCAGTTTGTCAATGGCCTCGGTGCATATCTGCACAGCAGTCTGAAATCCAAAAGTGTAATCGGTCGAGGAGAGGTCGTTGTCGATGGTCTTGGGCACGCCCACGATGTTCAAGCCCTTCTGAGCCAAACCCAGGGATATGCGCTGCGAGCCGTCGCCGCCGATGTTGATGACAGCATCCACGCCCATATATTGCAGCTTGCGCAGCATCTCGTCGCTACGGTCGACAGTAGTCCAGCTGCCGTCGGCCTCCCTTACAGGCCATGCGAAGGGGCCGCCCTTGTTGGTAGTGCCGAGAATGGTGCCGCCTTGTATCTGCAAACCTTCCACACTCTTCTCAGTCAGCTCCACAATCTCGGTAGGTTCGCGCAACACGCCGTTAAACGACTCGATGCAGCCGATTACCTCCCAATCTTTTTCTTGGGAAGCACGTTTCACGATGCCGCGTATCACGGCATTAAGACCCGGACAATCACCGCCGCCGGTGAGGACCATTACTCTTTTTAGTGCCATTCCTTTACTCGTTATTATACTAATTTACATTGGCTTGCGGCGAAAACCACAAGCCAATAGAACTTACAAATATACGAATTATTTTTAATATACTAACAAAATTTGTCATCAGGGTGACTGCAGTGGTCCTTGGTTGTGGCTCCTGCGGTGCTCCGATGCAAGGCTAGCGACAGGAGTGGGTGCAAGAGAAAAAAGCGTGGGGATTGAAAAAAAATGTGTATCTTTGCCAATCCTATCAATCCCGACTCTGATGGGAACAACATCTGTATTTATTTGTAATATTTGTCGTTAGAATATATTGAGGAACAAACCATGAAACTGTCATTTTTAGGAGCGGCCAGAGAGGTTACGGGCAGCAAGCACCTCATCACCACCAAGAAGGGGCTGAAAATATTGCTCGACTGCGGTATGTATCAAGGCAAGGGGCTAGAGACCGACGCCATGAACCGCGACTTGGGGTTTGACCCGGCCGAGATTGACTATCTGATACTTTCGCACGCCCATATCGACCACTCAGGCTTGATACCATACATCTACAAACTGGGGTTCCGCGGCACGGTGCTCTGCACCCCGGCCACACGCGACCTCTGCTCCATCATGCTCGCCGATGCGGGACGCATACAGGTGGCGGATGTAAACACGTTCAACAAGAAACGCAAAGCACTTGGTGAGCCTCCCGTAGAGCCCATCTACGACGAGAACGACGCGCAAGAGTGCATGAGCTGCTTCATCAGTGTTCCCTACCACAAGAAATTCAATATCGAAGGCGAGGTGACGGTCGAGTTCTTCGACGCTGGCCACATCCTGGGAAGCAGCTGCGTATATCTGGAAATCAAGGACGGCCGCCGCCTTATCAAACTGGGGTTCACCGGCGACATCGGACGCTATGACAAACGCATCCTCAAAGACCCCGAACCGTTTCCGCAGGTTGACTACCTCATCATGGAGTCGACCTATGGCGACCGTCTGCACACCACCCTCGACACCGCCGAGCAAGACCTGTTGATGGCCGTGCTCGACACCTGTACCAAGAAGAAGGGGAAGCTCATCATCCCCTCGTTCGCCATCGGACGTGCACAGGAAATCATCTATGCCCTCGACCGTCTCTCGAACGCCAAACTGCTGCCCGACATCGACGTGTTTGTCGACAGCCCCCTCAGCATCTCCGCCACCAACATCATGCGGATGCACGAGGAGTGCTTTGGCCCCGAAATACTCGAATACATGAAGAACGACCCCGACCCCTTCGGCTTCGACCGTCTGCAGTATATCCAGTCAGTGGAAGCATCCAAGGCTCTCAATATCCGCCACAAACCATGCGTCATCATCTCCGCTTCGGGCATGATGGAGGCCGGACGTGTCAAGCACCACATCGCCAACCATATCGAAGACCCCACGACCACCATCCTCTGTGTCGGCTACTGCGAACCCAAGACCCTTGGGGCCAAGATTATGCGTGGCGACAAGAAGGTATCCATCTTCGGCCACCTGTTCGAAGTGCGAGCCGAGCTGCGCCGCATCGAGTCGCTCTCCGGACACGGCGACTACAGCGAGATGATTAACTACATCGGCTGTCAGGAGAAACGCAAGCTGAAGAAGATATTCCTCGTCCACGGTGAGGCCCAAACCCAGGAGCACTTTCGCGAGACCCTCAACGAGGTGGGTTGGAAAAGGGTCGAAATCCCCGACTTCCGCCAAGAGGTGGAACTGTGAGCGTAGTAAGACTTATGACCTAAGAAATTGGCTGCCGTACCTGGATTAATTCTTAGTTCATAGCACCTACTTCAGTAAGCGGTTTATCGTTATTCCTCAGAGCTTTGTGAAATAAAGCGGCGGTAGGCTGAGAAAGTGTTGGCGCGGGAGAGGAAGCCTTGGTATATGCCTTCGTCGTCTACCACGATAAGGTTGTAGCGGTTGCTGAGCTGGAACTTCTTCACGACATCGGCAGGTGAGTCGCTAAGGTGGACGATGTCTTTGGTATCGAAGGTCATCATCAGCTCTTTGATAGTGACTTTGTCATATTGTTCGGGGTCGAAGATGAGCTGACGCAGGTCGTCCATCACGATGAGACCCAGGAAGCGGCCGTTGCTGTCCAGCACCGGGAAGAGGTTGCGCTTGGAGCGTTTGATAGCCTCTACAATATCACCCAGAGTGCCATCCTCCGGCAGGGTGGCGAAGTTCGTTTCGATAAGCTTCTTCAAGTCAATGAGCTGCCATGCCGAGGCATCCTTGTTATGAGTCATCAGGTCGCCCTGCAACGCCAGTTTGCGGGCATAGATAGAATGATTCTCAAACGGTTGAACACAGATGTACGTCACCGTGGCAGTGATAAGCAGGGGTATCATCAGCGCGTAGCCGCCTGTAATCTCAGCAATGAGGAACACTCCCATAAAAGGTGCATGCATGACGCCGGTCATCACGCCCGCCATACCGACGAGGGCAAAGTTGGCTGTGGATTGCGGAGGGAGGCCCAGCTGGTTGCCGAGGGCTGCTATAAAGTAGCCGCTGAGGCCGCCCACCACAAGGGATGGACCGAAGGTGCCGCCCACGCCGCCGCTTCCGATGGTGGTGGCGGTAGCAATAGGCTTGAGGAGTATCAGTACGAAGAGGATGGCAAGAGCCACCCACGAGTTGTCGCGGAAGGCGTTGAAGACGCTGTTGGCGAAGAGGGGGTCAGAGTTGCTGCCGTTGAGCAGCGCAGTCAATGCCCAGTAACCTTCACCGTAAAGGGGCGGAAAAAGGAATATCATAATGCCCAACACCAAGCCTCCGGCGAGCCATTTTCGAACCCACGACTTACCTTTGGCAAACCACCCCTCCACCTTGTCGGTGCAGCGTAGGAAATAGACAGAGCTGAAGGCGCAGAACACTCCCAGCACCATCAGGAACGGTATCTGGCTCAGGGTGAAGTCGTCGGTAACCTGGAAGGCGAACTGCACATCCTGCCCCATAAGGAAGTAGGCCACCGTGGAGGCCGAAAGGGCAGAGATGAGCAATGGCACGGCGGTAGTCATGGTCATGTCGAACATCAGCACCTCCAAGGTGAAAAGCACACCCGCCAACGGAGCTTTGAAGATGCCGGCAATGGCACCCGCGGCACCGCAGCCCAAGAGCAGTTTGACGCCACGAGGGCTGACATGGAAGAAACGCCCCACATTGGAGCCGATGGCGCTGCCTGTGGATGCGATGGGGGCCTCTAGTCCCACGCTCCCGCCGAAAGCGACGGTGAGGGTGGAGGCGACCAGGGAGGTGTACATGTTACGTGGGGGCAGCTTACCCTTGTGGCGCGAGATAGAGAGCAGCACACTGGGGATGCCGTGGCCGATGTCGCCCTTGACAATAAAGCGGACGAAGAGGATGGTGAGCAGTATGCCCACCAGGGGTGCAATAAAAGTGAGGATATTGCCACCACCGGTAGCAGGGGAGTTGCCAAAGGACATCACCAGCTGCCCAGAAAAGAAGACAACGGTCTTGAGCAGCACCGCCGCCAAACCGCTGAATACACCCACAATCGCACTAAGGAACAGCAGATAGGTCTGCTCCGAAATATGCCGCAACCGCCATACATGCAGCCTCTTATATATATCAACCAGAGTCATTTCTACAAAAATCAAGCAGCAAAGATACGATTTTTTTTTCAATCGCGTTACTTTTATAAAGAAATAGACTATGATTAGAAATATAGTAACACTAGTGCTATGCACCCTGACACTCACCTCCTGCGTGTCGATGCGGGAATACGAGGCCTTGCAGTCGCAGTATTCACAAGCCACCAAGGGGTGGAATGTGGCCAAACAGGAGCTACAGGAATTGCGCGAAGAGAACGCCGAACTTGTGCGCCAAGGTCAAGCCATGACCGTGGCACTGAGCGACATGACAGCCGCCCGCCAGGAGTGCGAGGCCACGGTGGCCTCCATCAACCGCTCCTATGCTGCCCTACAGCTGCGCTACGACACCACCATGGAGAACTACATGCAGCAGCTCACCGGCAAAAACCGCGACCTCTCACGCGTGAACAAGATGCTAGAGCAACGCACCCGCGAGCTCAACGAGAAGGAACAAGCCATCCGCAACAAGGAGCAGACAATGAAGGAACAGCAGAAGGATTTGGAGGAGCAGCTAGCATCCTTGGCGCAGAGCGAGCTCGCCGCCAACGAAGAGCTGGAAGCCAAGCAACGCGAGCTGGAGACACTCCGGCAGTCGGTGCAGAAAGCCCTGGTGGGGTTTGCCGACAAGGGGCTGGATGTGAATGTGAAGGAGGGGAAAGTGTATGTCTCTCTGGCCGACAAGCTCCTCTTCGCCTCAGGCAGTTGGGAGGTCTCGGCCAAAGGGGTGGAAGCGTTGAAGAGCCTGGCGAAAGTGCTGGAAGCCAACCCCGACCTGCATGTGGTAGTTGAAGGTCACACCGACAACGACACCTTCCACGGCAGCACAGCCGTCAAAGACAATTGGGACCTCAGCGTGATGCGTGCCACCGCCATCGTGAAGCTGCTGCTCAAGCAGGGGCCCAAGATTGACCCCGCACGGGTGGAAGCCGCCGGCCACGCCGAATACGCACCCAAAGTGAAGAACACCTCCGCAGCCAACAAAGCCGTCAACCGCCGCACCGAAATCATCCTCGCCCCCCGCCTGAAAGAAGTAATCAACCTCCTCGGAGAATAGCCCCTTATCATGCAACAAAAAAACCGACATAACAAGATGTTATTAACAAAATGTTAAGTTGTGGTATATGCAATGGAATCGCTGAAGTAAGGTGAGTTCTATTAAGCCGTTTTCATTGTCGCCGTGTCTCTCCGTTTCGCTTTGCTCCGCTATCGCAACTCCACCGGATTTGCTTCACTACGAGACGCAGTTTTGTTAGGTTTTGACTATCACCGCACTGAGCCTTGCGGCCTGTCCAGTGTTATTAATGGCCACCCCTCTCCGGGGCGATTTATAGAAGCCCCCCCATTATAAAAGAAACCAAAACAGTACCCATCTACTCATTTCCTATTTCAGAAAAGTTCCGTAAACGGAAAAAAAGTGAAATATATTACACAGGATGGCCAACATAAACATGTGCATAATTATACTCAAGTCATTTTTATATTATTATAAATCAGCATAGTTATAATAATACTTGCTTTAAATTGTCATCAATAAAAAAACATTTTGTATCTTTGCACCTGTTTTAGAAAAGTTCCGTAAACGGAAGAAATGTAAAATAGGCTATCATCATGTATTTCTCACGACAGCGTTATCTCAACAAACTCATCGCTCACAAGAATAACCATTTGATAAAGGTCATCACTGGCATCCGGCGTTCAGGGAAGTCGTTTCTGCTATTCGAAATATTCTATAAGCACTTAAAAAGCGAAGGCGTTCCCGACGACCACATTATCCGTATTGACTTGGAAAATCGTCGAAACAAGTCCCTTCGTAATCCCGACGCACTTATTGCTCACATCGACAGCCTAATGACCAACAAGGGCACCTACTATATCATGCTTGACGAAGTGCAGATGGTGCCGGAATTTGAAGATGTCCTCAACAGTTATACCAAAATAGACAATGCCGATGTCTATGTGACGGGAAGTAACTCTAAATTCCTCTCTCGCGATGTCATTACTGAGTTCCGCGGGCGTGGCGATGAAATACACCTCTATCCGCTCTCTATTGCAGAGATTGCCGAAGCCGTTCCTCAACTTGGTTGGGAGCAATTGTGGCAACAGTACCTCACCTATGGCGGGCTGCCCTACACCATGCAACTCCAATCCGACGACGAGAAGTCTTCCTATCTCAAACAGCTGTTTCGCGAGACCTACCTGCGCGACATAAAGGAACGGCACAACGTCCGCAACGACATGGCACTCGAAACCATTCTTGATATAATGTCCTCCTCTGTAGGGTCGCTGACCAATCCCTCAAAACTGGAACGCACCTTCAACAGCCTGAGCCGCACAACTCTGTCATCCGCCACCATCAAAGAATACCTTAGCTATCTCGAAGATGCCTTTCTCATACATCGTGCCATGCGGTTCGACATAAAGGGCAAGAAATACATCTCAACTCCTTACAAATACTATTTTAGCGACATCGGGTTACGCAACGCCCGCCTCAACTTCCGGCAGATAGAAGAAAACCACATTATGGAAAATGTCATCTATAACGAACTTCTCATGAGGGGCTACAACGTTGATGTCGGGGTGGTGGAACTCCGCCAGGGAGACGACCGCAAGCAGATCGAAATTGACTTTGTCGTCAACCGCGGGAGCCAACGCTACTACATCCAATCAGCCTACGCTATCCCCTCTGACGAAAAGTGGCAGCAAGAAACTAGGCCGTTGGAAGCCGTAGGCGACTCATTCAAAAAGATAGTCATTGTCAAGGACGACATCCTCCTGCGCCGCGACGACCGTGGCATCACCACCCTCGGCCTCCGCCAGTTTCTCCTTGACGAGAACAGCGTCAACCTCTAGTCCTTGTGGAAAACACTGACATTAGGGGACTTCTATTAATCACCTCGAAGAAGTGAGACTATTAATAACACCGTACAAGCAATGTACGGTGTTGCGACCGAATGGGAGCAACATCGCACATTGCGCAGTGCGGTGATAGTCAAGATGTAGCCAAACAGCGTCTCGTAGAGACGCGACATTGAAAACGAATTAATAGCACCCACCCAAAGTATTTCTACACAGAAATTATTATGGTGGCTGGGCAATAAAAACGAAAACGTCACGTTATTGAAAAAAAATTACTGATTATGGCGACATTGACATTGCATTACGATGGGCGCAACAAGACAGCCCGCAGCATTGTGGAGATGCTCCGCTCATTAGACATCTTCCACATCACAGAGCAACCCACAGGCAAAGGCAGTTACCAACTCTCGCAGGAAGACATTCGCGCTGGCCGTGTGGAGACTTTCGACTCGTCGAGCGACATGTTCCAGTCTTTAGGCATTTGAGTATGTACACCATTCGAATGACTAAGACTTTTCGTCGCGACGTTGAGCGATGCCGCAAGCGTGGATATAATATGGAACTCCTGAAGACGGCTATCCGTTTACTTGAGGCCGACGGCGCATTGCCAAAGGAGTACCGTCCGCATAAGCTTTCGGGCAACCATGAGGGGACATGGGAATGCCACCTCAAAGGCGACTGGCTAATGCTATGGGAGCAGAACGACACCGAACTAACGCTACTCTTCACAGGCACCGGCAGCCATGCCGATTTGTTTTGATTGAGGATTTAAGCCTCTTTTATCTCTACCTCTGTCGGGATTCTCGACAGAGGATTGCTGCTATATATGGGGAGAGGTTTTGCAACTTTTTGCAGGTTGTTCTGTGCTATTATTGCAACTTTTTGCAAGTATTTTATGGGTGTTTCTGCAACTTTTTGCAAGTTGACTTAACAAAATGTTATTAGCAAAATGTTAAGTCACAGTATGTGCAATGGAATCTGGAAGATAAAAAGAGTCTCTGCCGCAGAGGCAAGGGCTCTCCTATTTTTACTTGCCGTGGTGGACTTGCTATCTGCCAGCACCCAATCACTCCTCTGCAACGTGAGGCAATGCCCCATCTTTGAGGACATATTGAGGCACACCATACTCATACAATGTGTCGGAAGGCAGGTCTATGCGGTCGTTCCAATATACACAGGTACGGCTGCTATCCACCCGTGCCTGCTCCCAAAGATGGGGAATCTGTTTCAGCATACGAAACTCATCAACCTGCTCAATATCCTCACCCACATCGTACACCACCTCCTTCCCGTCGTCAAACACAACCGAGAGTCGATAATTAGGCAAAGTCTCAATGCCTTTTATGCGAGGAAGAGTATCCATTATTCTAAAGGTGGCAGTTTATGTATTTGTTGTGTATTCCACATATCGATAAGTGATTTGGCGTTAGCGCGCAACCATTCTTGAACAAGATGCTGCGCTTTCTCGGGCAGATCACCAAGAGTCATCTCAAAAGTGTTAATGTCAAACACCCCCACATATCCAATAGATTGCATGAATATGAGCCGGTTCGTGTTCTTTCGGCTTGAAGAACATCTTGATAATAATCCCATAAAAACGACTAATCTCAGGCATATCATCCGACTTTTTCACAATGCAAAATTACACATTATTTTCCATTCATCAAGAAAAGTAACAAGAAAAAGAGTCCCTGCCGTGGTGGAAGGGACTCTCTTTTGCTTATTACGGGCGGCGGAGACCGCCCGCAACAATGATTTAATACTTTAATGTTTTAATTGTTATCCCGTACAGGGCGTACAGAGTACCCGACGTAGCGACTGTTGCCGACCGTTGCGTAGAGGTAGTTGCTGTAGAACATCATGCGGGACACGTGGCTCCTATCGAGGGGTGTGGACGACCAATAGTCGCCGTAGTAGCCCACATCGCGGGCATCCGTGCCCACGCGGAAGCCCGCTGCAGGCAAGAACACCGCACCGGCAGCCTCCATCTGTGCCCACTAAGCAAGGGTGTAGCTGTTGTGTCGTGTGTCCATCCATCTTTTCCTCTGCCCGTGGGGGCAAGGGTCAGTTCTGACGCACAGCACGGACTGCGTACCCACGGAAGCGGTCGTAGTAGTCCATGCGCTGGCTGCCCGAACCGAAGCCGAAGTACCACGCGTAGTCCGGGCCGTTCGCGTCGAGTGAACTCGACCAGTAGTAGCCGGAGCTCCCGTCAGCGCTGAGCGAACTACCTAGGCGGCAGCCAGCCGCGGGAAGAAAGAGGCTGTTGCCGTTACGAATGAAAAGTCGTCCGTTCACTCCGTTCTGTGTGGTCCAGGAGCTGGTGGTGTTGTTCATCAGTTCTTGCCACTCTTCTTTTGTGGGGGTGCGGCCACCGTAGTTTGCTGTGGCGGCATCGTCGTCGGGCTGGAGGATGGTCAGGTTGTCGGTGAAGCCGTTGTAGCCCATGCTTGGAATGCTGCAGTACTTGGTGAGTGAGTAAGAACCTCCTCCGTAGATGTAGGTGTACCAGGCGTAGACGCTCTTGGTCACGGTTTCACCCCAGGCAAAGTAGTCGCCGTAGTCCTCTGGCGAGGTGGCACCCACGTTGCGTGTAGCCCATAGCAGGCCGGAAGGAAGTCCGAGATCCACCCAATCCGGGTCGACAGGCCCCACTTCGTCCCACCGTTCCACTGTCAAGCCCACCAATGCCATGCGGTTGTGGCGCAACGACGCGCGTTTCTCGAACGTCACAGAATGTCCATTGGCAGAAGTGAGTGTTATGGTCACGTCGTCCTCCACAAATTCAGGTGCAACGATGTAATAGACGTATGAGTCTCTGTCCTCACGGCCTATCGTGGGACGGTTCCCGGTGGGGAACACTAACGACACCTCGTGGCTTGCCGACGACGATGCCGTCAGCTCTACGGCATCGCTTGACCGTCCCTCCACCGTGGCACTGCCCGGTCCGCTCAGGTAGGCACTGCCTGCCTCCACCGTGATGCACCCGAGGTCGAAATCGCTCTCCATACGGTTGGTTACCACCACCTTTATCAGCGAGCAGAGATTGTGGAAGGTCAGCGACTCGCTCGACGAGTAGGCTCCCATTGGCACCTTCACCTTCTGGTCACCACGGCTGTCCACCTCGTACAGCTGTTCGCGGGGCAGGGTGACGGCAATGGTGCTACTGTTGGAGATTTCCACATCCCCCACAATGTCAGCGGGATAGATGGCGCGGTAGTGGTTGCTCTCCACCACATCGGTTATCTGTGCCGACGAGCCCAATGCCGCGCTTGTAGTGCAGGTCTGGTTGTTCACCCGTATCAGGTCGTTGTTGTGCCAGCAGGGGGTCAAATCGTCGATGTACACCTTGGCGTCCCTGACATTGTCGATATTGGCACCCAATGTAACAGTGCCGTACTCTCTCTTGCAGCCTGCCAGCATTACTATACCCGCCATCAGGCCAACTATCATTGTTGTATGTATTCTCTTAGTCATGTCTAATACTTTTTAGTTTTTACCTTTTAGTTTAACATCTTTACCACCGTTCCATCTCAAACGAAGTGGTGTTGTTTCCATCGCCCGCCCAATTGTCTCGTTCGAATAGGGTTGAGTGGCTGCCCGGTGTGTCGTCATCCCATAGCTCCAATTGGAACCGTGTGGAGGACACTCCAAGCCCCATCTCCACCACAAACTCGACTACCTTGATGGCGGGAGGACTGTAAATTACTTTGATTCGTTCTTTCATTGCCGTTGTTGTTTAGGTTGGGACATAAAAAAAGCGTGGAACGTTTTCCTTGCCTGAACGTCAGGGTTACCACGCCCTCTACAGTCTAACAAGTCATCCCACGCCGAAACAATCGGCGTTTCGCAACCTATCCTTGACTGTAGAGCCTTAAAACAAAGGCCTTGTGGTAATTTGACGTTCAAGAATAGCACGAATCGCTATTATGTTATGTCTTTAGTTTCTTTTGTATGCTACATAATTGTACGTATTGATTATACAGATATATTTTGTCCTTTTGACGCTGCAAATATACAACTTTTTTCTCAAACAACAACAATTCCGCAAAAAAGCGGGCAAAGATGATGCCTGTAACTTCTCGGTCTCCCCCTTCGTTAAGGGCGGGGAGGCCGTTACTTTTTATTTTTCTTCGGCCTTTGCTACTCTTTTGCCTCCTCCTTTTTTCTGTCTGCTAGATAAAAGATAAGGTAAAGAGATGCTAAAACGAAAAAAAATAGTGGGATTACAGTTTTCGCAGGGCTTCGCTATGAGGAAGTTAGCAGCTGGCTGGTGGGTTATTTGATAAAAATCGGGGATTTTTTTTCATAGGGGGGTGTAGTATTTTTGCCTTTCGCGCGTTTATATAGCGAATGACGCAAAAAGAATATAACAATGGTGTGCGGCTATGGGCCGATGATGTGTACCGCTTTGCGGTACGCTGCGGCGGTGGCGAGGAGTTGTCGAAGGACGCTGTGCAGGAGGCTTTCGCATCGTTGTGGGAGAAGAGGGAGCAGGTGGAGGTGGAGAAGGGGAGGTCGTATCTGTTCGCCGTGGTGCACAACTGCCTGATGAGCCATCACCGCCACGAGCAGGTACACCAGCAGACTCTGCCGCTGCTGGAGCCCGAACGGGTGGTGAAGCCCGACGAGCAGTTCGACATACAGGAGGCACTTCATCGGGCGTTGATGAGACTGCCACAGGTGCAGCGCGAGGCGGTGCTGCTCAAGGATGTGGAGGGCTACAGCTGTAGGGAGATTGCCGAGATGCTCTCGCTCACCGAGAAACAGGTGTCGGTGTATCTCTTTCGCGCCCGCGTATCATTAAAGAAAACATTAATTGCTTTAGGCTATGATAATAACAACTGATAATTACGAGGAATACTTCTACCGCTACTGCGAGGGCGAGCTGACCGCCGAGGAGCGTGCTGCCGTGGAGGCCTTTGCCGCCCAGCACCCCGACCTGGCGGAGGAGTTGTCGCTCTACGACCCCGCCCTCAAGCTGGAGGAAGCGCCCCTGCCCTATCCCGACAAGGAGCGCCTCATGCGCCACGAGCCGAAGGTGCTGCCGTTGTGGCGTTGGGCTGCTGCGGCATGTGTGGCAGCGGTGCTGGTGGGCGGTGCGTGGCTGCTGTGGCCCGACGGCAAACCCACCCAGCCAACCGGTATGGTTGCCCAGATGCGCCAACCTGCCGAGGAGGCGACAACCGTCACCCCCACGGCACAGCCGAAAGAGGAGCAACCGACGAGCGAAGCCGTGCCTTCCGCCAACACAAAGCCCTCGCAACCTGACGAGACCATCCCGCCGACGCAGGAAGAGCAAATAGAGGCCCTGCCGCAATATGAGACGCCCACATACGACGAGCCGGCCCTGCTGGCCGAGGCCAGTCCCTCGCCACTCCCTCAGCATGAGGACACCGTAGTGATTGAGTATATCGAAATGACCATCTTCCCCACCAGCCAGCCGCAGGTGGAGGTGGTGACGGTGGCCTGCCAGCCTACGGTCGGCGACCGTTTCCGCGCCTTTCGCAGCCGTGTCAGCAACACCGTCCGCGACTACGCCTACCAGTCCTACTCCGACACCCGTGCCGAACTACGTACCCGAATCAATTATTAGAGAATAACATAAAAGTATACACACTATGAAAACAAGAATCATTTCCCTAGTTGCCCTGCTGATGTTGGCATTCAGTGCCACGGCGAATGGCGATGCGGACGACACCCTGAAGGTGTACCGCTTGAACTTCACAACCAAGATTGACCAGTTGAAATTTTCCGGCTACTGCAAGGTTGAGGTGGTGAACGATACCGTGGAATATCTTGAATGCTTCGACCCCACAAGCAGTTCCTCGTCCATGCCCAAAGGCTTGACCTATGGCTATCGGTCCAACCGCGGCAGGTACAACCATTTCTCTCTCGAGGCCATCCCTGGCGTGGGCAGAATGCGCCTGCATTTGGTGATGGATGCCTCCACCACGATACGCACCGAGGACTATGCGCAGATAGATGTGGTGTGCCCTGCCCACTTAGCCGTGCTGACTGTCGATGCTGAGGATTATAGCAAGGTGAATGTCCGTGCGCTGCAAGGCATCGACACCATCCGTGCCCGCCGCATACGGCTCATTGCAGAGGATTTCTCCTCGGTGACACTAACCACCCCCTGCCTTGCGGACGATTTAATATTCAAAGCTACCGACTATGCCAAGATGGACGTGACCGATTGTGCCGGCACCAATATGTGGAAGGTGGAGGAAGATAGGGCCAAGGTGACCATTCAGCATTCCAACGTTGCCAACTCCAACTGGATGTCCGAGGGCGACGATTACCTTGAAGAGAGTGATGCTTTGGATGAATTGGACAAACTCTCCGAAGGCTACAATCCGCTCACGAATAGAAAAGTACAGACTCAGAACTACAGCGACGACTTTCGCTTCGACTTCCTCTGGGGTTTCCTCAACTGGGGCGACAAGCCCTACAACGGCCTCTCGCGCATGGACGGCAGCTATGCGCTGAACACTACCTTCTCCTCCTACCAACTGGAGGCGGTCTACTATCCCTTCGTCAACAATCATTGGCATTTGGGCATAGGCTTGGGGTATGCGTCCGACGTGTTTAAGTTCGTCGACCCTTGGGTGAGCCTAGGCACCGACCCGACAGGGAAAACCACCTTCGTCTCTTCCATCCCTGAGGAGGGCGACGCCACCACACGCCTTGTGGCACGCTATGTCACCCTGCCCCTCGTGGTGCGCTGGGAACCTTCGCGCAGCAGCGACTTCTTCATCGGCTTGGCGGCCATCCCTGGCTTGAACTTTAACAATTTCCATACCGGATTGAAGCATAAGGTTGTCTACCTCGAAGGCACAGACAAGCGCAGGGAACCCACTTCCCGAGTGATGAATCCCTTCCGCCTCGATGCCCGCCTGAGCATTGGTATGCCCAACCTCTATGCCTACCTCCAGCTGCCCACAGTCCCACTGAACATTGGCATGGACAAGGATGTCTACCCCATCAAACTGGGTATTGCCATCTCCTTGGGTGATGATGATTAATAATCAATAATAGATAACATGAAAAGACTTACATTTCTTCTGCTTTCTGTACTGGGCATGACCACTACGCTACACGCCCAGACAGGGCAGGTGTCGGGCCGCCTGGTAGACGACAACCACCAACCTGTGGCTTTCGCCAACGTGGTACTAAAACACATCGTTAGCGACAGCATTCTTGCCGGCACCACCAGCGACGAGAACGGCGCGTTTACAATACCCGCCAACGAAGGCACATACAACCTTGTCGCCTCCTCGGCGGGTTACGAGAGGGTGTCGGTGCGTTGCGGTCTGGGCGACCTTGGAGATCTGACCATGAGTGCCAAGCAACTCGACGCCGTCACCATCACCGCCAACCGCACCACCGAGGAAGTCGATCGCTTTGTGGTGCTCCCTAAGAAGGAAGAAGTGGAAGCTGCCGGACACACATTGGTGTTGCTCGACATGCTGAACCTGCCAGGTCTGCGGGTCGACGTGGCATTGCAATCCATCACCGTCGACGGAGGCATGGCCATCCTGCAAATCAACGGCAAGGAAGTCCCCTTGGCACGACTCGCCAATCTCAAGGCCGACCAAATCAAGCGCGTGGAATACTCTAACAATCCCGGCACCCGCTATCTCGACCGCGGCGCATCGGGCATCATCAACATCATACTGAAAGAGCGCGAAGACGGCGGGAGCATTGTGGCGCAGGCCCAGTCGGCACTCACCACCGGCTTTGTCAACGGCTACCTACAGGGCAGCTATCACAAAGGCAAGAGCGAGTTTGCACTGGAGTACACTCTCGGCTACCGCAACTACGACCGTGTGCCCTACGAGCTGGAGGACAGCTATTTCGACTCAGCCCGCACCGTCACCCGCAGCCAGCGCACCAATATGCCGTTCTGGTACATCAGCCACACCCTCAACGCCGAATACACCTACCAGCACGACGACAGCACCATGTTTGTCGCCTCGCTACAGGACAACTTCTTCACCAAGACCCTCGATGCCGTCGGCACGATGACCGAAACCGACCGCGGCATAACCACCGAGCAAAGCATGACACAGCACAGCTATATGAAGGACAACATGCCCAAGCTCGACCTCTTCTATACCCACAAATTGCCCCGCGGTCAAAAGGTGGAGCTGAACGTGGTGGGCGAGTACTCCATCAACAAGTATGACAACACGCTCACCTACGGGCATACCCCCGTGGATGCCCCAGTGTATACCCAATACGTTACAGCCATCAACGGTCACGGCTACGCCCTCAGCGGCGAAGGGGTATACAGCAAGCAGCTCGGCACAACGGTCTTCCGCACCGGCCTCCAGTACCAGCACAACTTTGCCGAGAACGAGTACAGGCATACCACCTCCGCCATGACCAAGGACAACGGCTACCTCTATGCCGAAATCCAAGGCACACTTGGCAGCAAGGCATCCTACCTCCTTGGAACGGGTGCCAAGCTACTTAATGTCACCGACGGTAACGATGCACGGACTTATCTCCGCAACCTCAGCACCGCCCGCCTGCAATGGCGCATCAGCCCGCAGTGGTCGCTCACCGCCATGTCGCAGTACTCACCCTCGCTGCCCTCTCTCTCGCAACTATCGCCCGTGTTTCAGCAGACCGACGATGTCGAGGGGATGGAGGGCAACCCCACCCTTAAGCCCAGCGAGACACTGTCCAACCGCCTGATGCTGCGCTATGCCCACTCCTCGGGCTGGTACGCCCATGCAGTCACTGGCGCAATACATCGGTTTCAACCCATCTTCAACGCGTACATCTACGAACCCGCGCGTGACCTCTTCGTCGGTAGCTATCACAATGCCGACCTCTGGCAGTGCCTCTTTGGTTACGCTCAGGTGGGTACACAGGGATTGTGGCAGCACCTCAACCTCTCGCTTGATGCCACCTACTACCACTACACTTCCAAGGGTCCCCTCTTTTTGCACACCAGGGATAACCTCACCGCCTCTGCCGACGCACAGTTCTACTGGAACAGCTTTGTGGCAGGAGCCAATTTCACCCTTCTCCCACAGTGGACACTCCACGGCGAGAACTACGTAATGAACGAGATGGCGCAAACCATCTATATCCAGTACCGCTGGCGCAGTCTGCAGGCCATGATTGCGTGGCACTGTCCCTTCAACAACGAAGGGTACATGTACGAGACCATCGGCCTCAGCGAGGTGCATTCCTACCGCCACACCAATTGGACAGCCAACAACGGCAACATGCTCGTCCTCGGCCTCACATGGCAGATGTCCTACGGCAAGAGCTTCCACAAGGGCGAAAAGACCCTCCAGGGCGGCGGCTACGACAACGGCATGGTGCGTACCCAATAATAGAGGTTAGCGGTATATGTTAAGTAACGATTAAAAAATAAGGTGTAACGATAAGTGAAAATTAAAAGTGTCTCTTTCTCCCACCTCCGTCGAAAGTTCGTCGTAGGTTCGCTTCCCCGAGCGAGGACACAACGACACATTTCAGCCGTTACCTAGGCCAAACAACGGGGTAAAATAGGGCGAAATGGGATATACAAATGACTTTGTAAAAATACGAATAGTACTTCAAATAACAGACCTTCAAGACGTTAAATATATTTACCCCCCCCCGTCATTGTCATATATTGTCATTGTCATCTTGTCATTAAGCTTTTGTGAGTAGTCATTTAAGCCCATATAAATATATAATTATTTCTTTATTAATATATTAGCTCTTTTACTCCCCATTCACGATGTTCTTAATGACAAGATGACAATGATGACAACAGCAAGCCAAGTTTATTGTGTAAAAACTTGACAACATCGTTACAACTTATTATTTTATCATTACTAATGTGTTAGTCTTTGATGTGCCAAGGACTCACACATTCAAGCAATCAAGCATTCACACATTCAAAACGGTTATCTCCTCCGTGGCAGCGGGCTTTCTGGTTTCTTGCGGTTGCCGATGATGCGGGTGGCACCGATGTAACGGCGGGCGTAGTATGCCTCGTTGGAGTAGGAGTGTATCACGCCTGTGCTGGTGGCGGCATGGATGAAGCGGAACACGCCCGTGGCGGTGTCCACCTCGGTGACGATGCCGGTATGCCCTACGCCGCCGGTGCCCGAGCGGCCCTGCCAGAAGACCAGGTCGCCCCGTTGCAGTTGCTTGGTGTCGTTGATATGCCGGCCCAACCGATACTGGGGGACGCTGCCACCAGGCAGCACATAGCCGAACTGCATATACACATAACGGGCAAAGCCGGCACAATCAAACGCCTTGGGGCCTTTGCCCCCATAGTGGTAGGGCTTGCCCAAATGCTTGCGGGCCTCTTCAATGAGCAGGTCGGCCGTGTCGGGTATGTTGTTGATATTGTCGATAGCCTCTCGCAATAGGGGGATTGCTACATCTTGTACGCTCCAGGCGTGGTTGTTCCACGGGGCTTTATCCAAAGCTCCGCCCTGCGCCTGCACCTCACCCAGAGCACAGACGGCAAGCAACAATATGAGGCTACGTTTCATCGTGAGGGGCTGTTGTCGCGGCGGCCTTCTTCTCGCTGTAGACATCCAGCGCGACGATGACGGCGGTGAAGCCCCAAAACGGCACCGAGAGTTTGTCGGTGTCGAGGAAGTTGTTGAAGACACCGTGTATATAATAAGTCAACAGGCTCAGCGTGAAAGCCAATGCCATGTTGGCAACCTGTTTGTCTTTGGCCGTACGGTAGACACGCACGCCGGTGGCGAAAGTGGCCATAAAGACGCACACCACCAGCAGCACACCCGGCACCCCCTGCTCCGTCAGCGGGCCGATATATTCGCTGTGGGCATTGCCCAGATTGCCCGCATTGGTGCTGATGGTCGACAGCTGGTAGCTGCGTTGGTAGCTGGCATAGAGGAACTGGTATGTGCCAGGGCCGCAGCCCATCAGCGGGTTCTCCTTCCACATGCGGATGGCCGATGCCCAGCGGTTCAGACGCTCCAAATTGCTGGCATCGGTGGAGATGTTGGAGATAGACTTAATCTGCCCCGCCAGGTCGTAGGAGCTGTCTTGATGGTTCTTGCCAAGCCTATACAGCACGTCGCTCTGATAGACGAAGAACACGCCAACCCCTAATCCGAACAGCAACACCATCCACTTCACCTTCATACCCATACGTATCAGCACATACACCCCTATCGCACCCAGCACGCTCAGCCAGGCGGCACGGCAGTAGGAAAAAAACAGTCCTACGACAAGCAGCGCGAATATGCCGAAGAAGAACAGCCTTGCCCATCCCTTGCTCCCACGGCTGAATATGAAATAGAATGCCGCAGGAAGGAAGAGGGCTATCACACAGCCGTAGGCGGTATGGTCGTTGTAGAAGGGGCACATGACGCGGTGCAGCGTCTGAAGGTCAGAGAAGTTGCCCACCGTCTTAGCAGTAGCAATACACACAACGGCTATCAGCCCTATGGCATAGCACCAGAAGAACTGGCGGATGCGACGACGGTCGCGGAACACCTGGGCGGCAGCAAAAAAGAAAGGAACCACGAACCACAGTCGTGCCAGCAGGTATTTGAACGACACCAGCGGCAGTGTGGAGGTGCAGCTAGTGATGAGCATCCATGCCAACGACGCCAGCAGGGCGATGCTCACAGGGTGTCGCAAAAGACGGAGGTCGTAGCTGCGGCTGGCCAACACGCGGAAGAAGAACATCAGCGTGAACAATATCATCATCGGCTCCACCGGCATCGACAGCTCCATCTTGGGCATGAGGGCCATGTTGATGGCGAAGGGGGTCATCAACGCCATGCTGAGCAGCCCCGTTTCGAACCGCACGACAAACAGCAGCAGCACCAACCCCGCCAACGGGACAAGCGACAGATAATAGAAATCCTTGAGCAAGAGAACCGAATTGGCCACGGCAAAAAGCAGCGTCACCCCTACGGCGATGACGGCTGCCTTGTTTTTCTGTAGCCAACGGCTTTTCATATTACTTAAGAATTGAGAATTTTCAAGGATTGCTTGATTGTCTGAGTAATTGTCACTCAAGCATTAACACATTCAAGCATTCAAGCATTCATTGTTTCTCTTCTTCCTCCTTTTTAGCCGCATCAATCAGCAGCAGCACCAATATGCACATCACCACAGCACCGAAGGTACCGAGGGCAACGATGATGCTGCGCTTGGGGTAGGCCTTCTTGTCGGCAGCCACAGCCTCGTCGAGGAGGAACTTATAGCTCACGTTCTCATTCATGTCCACATGCGTCTGGGCGGAGCGCGTTTCGAGGTCGGCCAGCTCGTGGCACTTCTCGTTAATAAGCTGGGTAAGGGCCAGCGAGTACTGGGGGTTGCGACGGAGGCTGTCCTGCAGGTCGCGTATCTCCTCGCCGAGACGGGTGCAGACCCCATCCATGATGTCGGCGGCATTGCATGCGCGGGCATGATGGATGCGGTGACACACGCTGTCGTAGTTGGCAGCGATATAGTTGGTCATATCTGCCGCCCACTGCGGGTCCACATCCAGCACCGACACCTCGACACCGAGGTACTCGGTACGTTTCACATGCACATTGCCGCGATATTGCTCATGCAGCTTGAACATCTTGTGGGGGTCATCGTTGCTGATGCCGTAGTGCTCCATCAGGTTGAAGTGAGAACACACATCGCGTTCCATGGACTCAGACAAGAGAATCTGTATGCAGTATTCGCAGTCGCGCTCAATGCCATA
This sequence comes from Bacteroidales bacterium, assembly GCA_017545365.1. Next base: position 74,690 of record JAFWOP010000067.1, on the reverse strand, counting down.
ATCCATAAAGTCCAAGCTGTAATGATAGTCCATGATGGCCTTGCTCAGGCGGTTGGAGTTGGTGGGGAACAGGGTGGCCGTAGCCTTATAACGTGGGGTGATAAGGAGCGACACCACCAACGATGCAACCAAGGCAATGCAGAACACCCAAAGGAGCAGTTTCCACCATTTGCCGAAAAAGCGCAGTGTCGCATTGTGGTCGTAGCCGTCGCCGAAAGATTTGTCAGACATGATGCTTTCTATTAATGTTTGTAGTAAATTGGTTTCTTCACTCAAATAATTTCAAATAACGCCACTTCCCCTTTAATATTGTCCAACAAGAAAAAATCTTTAAATGCATGAGTGGTTGGCGCGGTCAATATGCTCAAACAATCAAGCAATCAGTAACGTATTTACGGCGGTGGGACTGGGTTGTTTCAATTATCAATCACGAGCTTCAGGGTCGACGCTTCCCGCTCCGTCTTCACCCTCACCATGTAGCAGCCATTGGTCAGTCGGCCCACATCCAATTTCACCGATTTGGCCACTCCATCAGATTGCACCGAAAGTACTACACGCCCTGCCATGTCTGTCAGTTCCACATCTCTTATGGCCTGGTCCGCCTCCACTGTCACCCACCTCTTTGCCGGGTTGGGCAGCAGGCGTACACTTCCCGCCTCCTCCATTGGTGTTGTGGCGGACAGATACCCTCTGGGCTTGGTTATTGGGAAGGCAAACTGGGACTCAATTGTAAAAACCGTATCAGGCAGAGGGGCTGTCAAACCATCTAAATCAGATTCATTTATCTCGCTTCCTTCGCACCTCACATTATAGTTTGAGAGCCTTATTATAACATCCCTATCCATGTCAACAATTCCGAAATAACCATTATGGCAGCAAACCGGACTCTGATTACCAAAGAACTGAATTCCCATGGGGATCATAAAAGTAGTATCACTTGAATGCATTCCGACATAGAAGTAGCCTGACATTTCTTGGGGTGCGTCGAAATAAAACTCGTACATCGGAAATTTGCGGAAAGAATCTAGGACTGGTTGTGCAGGATAGTGTCCTAGTCTATATAACATAAACAAATCAGGTTGTTGGTTTTGTTCCACTACGAATGTTTGGCTCTTTACCAGTTGCACGACAGAGTCTCCGGGTGTGAATTGATACAGCATAATGTCGAGCGTTATTCTTTTGTCGGGAAATAAGTCATATGAAATAGGGTTGTGGCTTCTTATTATGGGGAAAGCCACCCCATAGACGGTTTGTTTTTCTTCCATATTGCCAAATGGATTAATTGAACAATCTGTAGACACCGGATGCCCACCCGTAATACCCATATACCCTGTAGAATATTCAAGACTATCGGCGCATGGTTCATCCCAGTATAGGTATGCATGGTTCGGGTATCTTATTTCAGGCTGGGCCTCGGCAGGGTTGGCCCATAAGCTCATCAGCACAACAAATAGGGCTGTTAATAAATGATTGTTCTTCATAATGCTTTTCAATTTTGTTTGTTCTATACTATTCTGTTTGTTCTATTGAGTTGTTCGTCTTATTATGGTCTAGCCACACACTGACTGGAGTGCATGGGAATAAGTGTACATTGGACTCTACCCCATTTGTATTGCTCGTCATTACCTTATTGTAAGTCACATGCTTGTTGCCGTTTATGTACTCAGTAGGACTAGTGGCAACAATAAAGCAGTCTGTGGTGTACGACATAATGCAATCGTTAGTGCTTGTATTGGTTTGATGAGGCAGCAAAGGATCCTGTAGGTCAATCATCAGCCACTTGTCGCCTGCCGCTGCCATGCAGCATGTTGGTGATACCTTTATCAAGGAATTATATTTTTTGTATGTTACCGAAGAGTTGTAGTGATAGTAATAAGACGGTACATACCATGACCCGATTGGCATTCCGACGGGGTAGGGCGTCAGGCGGAGGATATAGGATTTGGTTGGGTTATTCGAAATATTGTCTGTATCTATCACCATCAGAGCCGTAGAGTCTGGCAGATATACCATGTCTCTTGGAGGCAAAAGGTCTCCTGTCGGGTAGGGGAAGAGAGGCATATAGGGTTTCTGGTGGTAGTTCATAGAGGCTGGTAAAACATCTATTGTGAATAGGTGCATCCATATTTCTGAGGTTGATGATTCTGACAGATATGCAGCCATGACAATATCATCGTTTGTTATATGTGTGGCACGAACGCCGCTCTTTAACTCGTTTGAACAATGGTATTTGTATCCATTTGAAAAAAGTGTGGGGAATGCTGCAAGCCCTGTGCCGATAGGCACACGGCGCATCGTCAAGGAGTCTGGCTTGATTTTCCCTGCCATTACAAAATAATTGTCGGTCAGCACCACGTCCCAAAATTGTTCGTAAGGGGCGTTTGGATTACTAAAAATGCAACGGGTTGTAGCGGCATAGTCATCAATATAAACTACGCGGTCGCATCCAGCAAAGTTAGGGTCATCGGTGCTTTCCCGTCCTATAGACATGACAGAGACAGTGCTACTGACTTTGTCTTTGTATACAGCAATCCTGTTAAGTGTTGCCATCCTCATTCGGATACCGTTGTCGCGACGGAAGTTTATGGTTCCCGAACCAGACTGTAGGAGACCTATACTGAAATGGCCTAACAATGCGGATTTGTCGTTTAAATCCGTCCCGCAAAAAAAAGCGGTATCGCCAATGACACGGAAGTCGTGTATTGACCATTTCTCAGGTACTTTCACTATGTTGGCAGTTAATGAAGACAAAGACGGTAGATATACAAAATAGCCCTGACCATTTCCATCTTCGTAATAAGAAATGTTTTGTTCGCGGATAATACCTCGGTCGGTATTGCCACTAGGACTAAGTTCCGCATAAACTTGGGCATGCACATTAGCCATAGCGAGCCCAAGCGCGATAATTACACAGAAAATAAACTTTTTTTTCATTGACAAATAGCTTTAATTGGTAACACAATATTGTTTAATATCAATTTCTTGCGACAAATTTCAAGCATATATATCCAACAATCCGATAGTGCAAATATACAAAAAGTTTACGTAATGGACAAAAAGTAGGCTGCTTTTTCAGTTGAAAGATGGTGGGGTCAAAAAACAAGTCGTATCTTTGCACCGTCGATGAAGCGGAGAGGAGCATTGTAGCTGTAGCCGAAAGATTTGTCAGACAGGATGCTTTAGTAAATTGGTCTCTTCACTCAAACGCTTTTCAATAACGCCACTTCTCAGTTAATAATGCCCCTATGAGGGGAGAAAACGGATACCGTCTGCTCCCAAAGGCAAAACGGCTTCCTCACAGGTTGCGCTATAAATTGAGACACACCTTATATAAAAACATTGCTAGTTTCAGAAAAAAGTGTATATTTGCAAACATCAACACGTCTTTAGACTTGTTTTATATTAAGTTGAGTACTATCTTTTTATTAAAAGAAACCGCAATAATAAAAATGTAGAAAAACACTTAGAGACGCAGAACGTAGTTATTGAAAATGTGACTAACTGATACGAAAATGGTAATATGCAATGCCAACTGTAAGACAGATTCAGTGATGCTGCCTAAGGGCGGCGTCACTGAACCTGTCATATATGAGGAGAACGACGATGCTGTCATCGGACGGCTGTGCGTGATGGCCGAAGATTACAACCTTCAGGGGAATGGGGGGCGGAGGCTGGAGTGTTGTCTGGTATTGGAGGAGATGTCGTCGCTATGGCTTCTGTGGATGAGGGGCATCCCCGACCGGCTGTCGCACAAGGCCGACATCATGGCGACCACGCCGGACGACCTGCTGGCAAAGCACTTGCTGGTGAGACTGCCCGGATCGGACAGCCACTTCCCCGCCTTAGACCGCGCGCCGGTGCGGTATACGTCACAGGAGACCATCCACCTTGTGCTGTTTGGCGCATCACAGCTGACGGAGGCCATGGCGGTAAATGCCGCCTTGGTGGTCCATTATCCCAACTATACTAGGGACACGTCACTGCGAACCAGGATTACGATTGTCGACGACCACGTGGCACCGTTTCGCGACAGGCTCCTCCAGCACTACGGGCACCTTTTCGACAACTCCTACTACCGAATCATCGACCTGAACGATGCCGACCCGCAGCCCTTTGTCCATCACCCCATGTATGAGGCCGAGCGGAAAGACTTTGTGGACGTGGAGTGGGAGTTCGTGGGCAGTACTGTGGGCAACAGCGTCCTAAGGCAAAAGCTCTCGCAGTGGTCGGCATCCGACCGGCAGCAGCTGACCTTGGCATTCTGCTATGGCGACATGGAACGAAACGTGGAGGCTGCCTTTTCCATGCCCGACACCATATACTCCACACGGACACCCGTGCTGTGCCATACGTCACAACAGGCACGGCTGAATCTTGCATGCGGGGACGGGCAGCGAAGCTCCATCCACCCATTCTCCCACAACGACTGCCACCTGCTCACGCTCTACACCTTGAAGCGGATGGCCAAGATGGTCAATTATGTATACACCCGCTGCTTCTCCCTAGGCCCGGGGGAACCCGTAACGGCCCCGGCCCATATCGAAGAGGCTGCTGTCGAGGAGGCATGGGCCTCGCTGACCTCCTTCTCCAGCCAGTATTCCAACCTCTGCAACGCCATGGCCCTGGGCACCAAGATGCACTCGGCCGGACTCGCCACCGGCGACTGGCAGTCGTATTACGCGTTGAGCCGCGACGAGATACTACAACTCTCCGAGGTGGAGCACAACCGCTGGAGTGTCGAGAAACTACTCCTCGGCTATCGTCCCGTGACCAACGAGGAGCAACGAGCCGTGGAAGCCGACATTGCACAGAAGGCACTCTTGAAACACAATAAGGTACACTACGACCTCCGGGCGTACAGCGACTTGCGCTCCGACGCCACAGGCAAGAATGTCAACATCTACGACATGGCTTTGACACAAAGCATACCTCTAATCATTAAGACATGTATTACCGACTGACACACATCACGGGACCGCGAACCTCCAAAAGCGGACACGGATTGCTCGGAAGCGACAAGCCTGTGCTCATCGGGCAGCTGCCCGATTGTGATGTGCTGCTTCCTGTCTCCGACATCTACCAACCCCAGGTGTTTGCCGCCATCCTTCCGCGGGAAGACAAGTCGGGGTGGATGATTGTAAGAAGGACCGACCACTTCGGTATAACCATCAACGACAAGCCACTGCACACTGCCGCCCCGCTGAAAGACTTTGCAGTGATAGCCTTCGACAACGGGAGCTGCGTGACGAAGTTCGGATTCAAGATATTTAAAAATGGGGACTTGGACGAAATGGGCAGGGTCAGCCATAGTCGGGCATTCGTGGTTCGACGTGCCGTCATCCGGCTGACAATCCTGCTACTACTGGCCACACTACTATTCCTTCCACGTCTGTCGCACGACGGACGGCAACTCAAAAAGGAAGACCTAGGGCAGTACGAGGCCTCTCTGTTCCGCATCGCGGTCGACTCAATCTATCTGACCATGGACACACTCGTGGACGGACAATGGCAGGAGACGCTCCTTGCTGCAGACGAGCTGGCCAGCCCTCATGTGGGCACCTGCTTCCTCACCAAAAAGGGCTACTTCGTCACCGCCCGCCACTGCCTCGAACCCTGGCTGGACGACGAAGCTTGGGACGGCAGCACCCTCAATTCCCAAACGCCAATAGAGATACTGTTTGCCGCACAGGCCGAGACGCGGAACCGCGCCGAAAGAACTGGCCGCTACCATGTGAAGTCGCGCTGCATCATCAGCAACGAGCAGGAACACTACGAACTCTATTCCTCCGAATTTGGCATGAACAAAAGCCGCGACCAGGTCCTGCGCCTAGGGAGCGACCGCAACCCCATCTATTGGCGAACCATCACCCCGCTGGCGTCGCGTCGCGACATGGAGCTAGGGGACTTCGCCTACGCCAAGGCCCCGGCCGGCATCGCGGGCTCACTTGAGGCGGCCACGATGGCCGACATGCTGCGCTTCAAAACGCAAGGCGACAAAGATATAGCCGTGCTTGGCTTCCCCATAAGCGACCACGGTGTGCCCTCGCACATGACAATCGTGTATGGCAACTGCCAGCAGTTCGACTTCGACAGCGTGGACGACACCCGGCGAGGGTGCATGATGATGACCGCCCCGGTGAACCGCGGCAACTCCGGCGGCCCCGTGCTTGCCCACATCGGCAAGCGGGTGATGGTTATCGGCATCGTGTCAAAAGCCGACGCACAAGCCTCCCTAGAGACCTTCTGGGCCGTGCCCATCACGGAGGTGGAGCAGAGCAGGGAAAAGGTGAAAAAAGGCGAGGCCGACACCCTAATCTACAGGAGATGAATCAAACGCCATGGACGCAATAACGATACAGCATATAGCAGGATACGCCACAGAACTGTCGGTATGGAGGCTGATAAGCAGCCTGGTCGACGCCGCTAAAACCGCCGACCTCTGCTGTCTGCTACCCAAGGACATCACGCTCGACGACGATGCCTTCCGGGTGGCCGCCCCTTCGCGCAGTGACGACATCCTGCCCTTCGAGGCCCCCGAACATGCCTTAGGCAATGGAGGCAAGGCCGCCAACGTTTGGGCGATAGGAGCCATCGCCTTCTACACACTGATGGGCGTAGGCCTGTTCGAAGAGAAGGGCGGCAAGGGGCAGACCGCAGAAACCCGCATCCCCCGCATCGGCCAGGCTCATGGCAGCCAAAGGCTGAGCGACACCATATACCGCTGCCTGTCCTACCACCCCGAACAGCGCATCACCCTCAACGCCTTACAATCTGAGGCCGACCGTGCGCTCTCCTCTCCCCCACCCCCTCCCAGACAGGTCATGCACCCCTCCGGCGGAACCTACAAGACCTCGCCCGTGAAATTCTGGCCCGAAGAGATGTGCTGTCTGCTGCTGTTGCTCCTCTTCATGATACCCGGACTGGTTGCAGGACAGGAACGCACCAAGGTACCCGACGAGCTGGCTGCCATTGTCCGGCGTTGCGTACTGCTGCGCTCGCACGCCAACACCGACAAGGTGGCACGTGAGTTTGCCTACGACCATGCCTGGACCCTTATGGACGAACTGCCAGTGGACAAGTCAGGCGAATGCTCTCTCAAAAACCGCGTGGACACCTTCGGACTGAACGAGATGGGCTTCCGCCTGGCCAAATCCCACAGCGGGGTCACCAATACGCGAAGCCGCTTCCGCAACGGACAGGACCCCCGCTACAACTACTCCTTCATCGAAGTGACCGCCAAGAAGGGGTGCGCCGTAAGCTACGACATCACCCGCCGTCAGGGCAGACAGGTCTTTGTGGTGGTACCCTATTCCCCTAAGGCAGTCTTCCGCCTCACAATGAGCCGCAACGGCAAGCCTGTCGGCCGCATAGAGAAAGACAGCAATGGGGCAGCATACCTATTTATCGACGAGGCCGTGGCGAATGACGACACCCTCCGCCTGACCATTCATAACAACTCTGGAAGCAACCAGGCCTTCGTCATTGTCAACTACAACTCCAGGCAGTAACCAACAACACTATGAAGCGGCTAACGACCATAGCACTCATACTCTTTGCCTCCTTTGCTGCAAGGGCTGACAACATCTTTGACGACAGCCTTTTCTACGAACACTACTACACGGCATACTTGCACGCCATAGAACTGAACGCCGACGACATGCACGGCCTGGAGGCGTACAACCTGATTGTGAAGGTGCAAAAAGGTGTGGACTCGGTGATGCGTATACACCAGAAGAACCCGGCAGACCTGACAGACGACGAGTTTGCCATCTACTGGCCCATCAAGACGAGTGTTGCCGAGATAGCCTACAAGCTAGGGCTGTACACCGCTATGGACCACATCGCTGCCGAGCTGTCAGAGGCATTGCTGTCGCGCCAAGCCGACAGCACCAACCCCACAGCGCAAGGCCGACGGGCACAACTGGCCAAGATTGACGGCGGCCGCCATCTGCTGCGTGCCGAATATGAGGAGGCGGAGCACTGCCTCGCCAACGCCCTGTCGCTCTACCCGCTACAAGAGGATGCCGACTTCGTGCTGCCTGTGACGCAAGACCTCGCCCTCGTGTACTACGAGCAGGAGCGTTATGAGGAGGCAATGGCGCAACTGGAGGCACTGCTGGCAAGCAGCTTGCTACAGCAGAGTCACCGGTTCGACATGACCTCCACCCGTTTCAACCTGCGAAGCCAGAGGGCCCTGTGTCTGGCACGTATGGGCAAATTCGGCGATGCACTGGAAGCCATCGACTCGGTAGAGGCTTTTTATAAGAAGCAAAAGGACGAACGCCAGTATGCCGAAGCACTGCGCAAGAAGGCCAAGATACTGATGTTGAGCTACGACATGTCCGGCATCTACACACCTCTGGCGGCGACCTGTTACCGAAAGTACCTGACGCTCTCGCGCCAGTTCCTCGACACCTATTTCATTGATATGACCGAGGCGGAGCGTGAGCAATACTGGATGTCGGAGCAACCCTTTGTCACCGACTGCTACCGCCTCGAAGGTCACGACCCCGAGCTGCTGTACGACGTGGCTCTGTACGGAAAGTCCATGCTGCTGCAGATGGGCCGCCAGTTCAAACCCGCCATGAACCGTGCCGAGCGCCAGAACGCCTTGTCAGCCATGCGCATCACTTGGCGCGACGTACAGCGTGGCATGCCCGACTCATCAGCTGCCGTCGAGTTCATCACATACGAGCGGGCCGGCAAGGAACACATGGCAGCCCTGGTGCTGGGCAAAACAGCCAAAGCACCCCTCTTTGTGCATATCGCCCCCACCGACGAACTGCTCAGATGGCGGCTGCCGAACGGCACGACGGTGAAGAACGTCTTGCAGTACCCGGGGGGCAAGAGTGCCATAAACGCCCTCTACAGCGACTCGGCATTCAACGCCTTGATATGGAACGACAGCCTTGTCAAGGCTATAGGCTCCAGCCGCACAGTCTTCTTTGTTGCCGACGGCCTTTTCCACCAGCTGGCTGTCGAATATCTGCTGCCCCAAACCCTCGAAGGACGCAAGTTCATGCGGCTGACCACCACACGGCTCCTTGCCGAAAAACGTCGCAAACTGCGCAACAACAACATGCTGATGGTAGGAGGCCTCAGCTACAAATCGGCTGCCGACTCGGAAGAAGCAGCCCACGAGAACGACGCGCTGGCCTACACCCTCCTTGCATCGTGGGACATCCTTTTCGACTCCCTCCACGCGTCGCGTGCCGAAGTGGACTCCATCCTGGCCCTGAGGGGAAATCCGGCCGACCGGGTGCTGCACGCCGACTCCGCCACCGAAGCCACCGTGGGCAGTCTGCTGCACAAGTACCATATCGTCCTGCTCTCCACCCATGGCTACTTCAAAGAGATGTCGGCAGCAGGCAGCGACCTACGGACGGCCATTGCCGACGTGCGTCTCTCATGCAGCGGGCTCATCCTTTCGGGCGAGATGAAGAATATCAACGACCAGCACTTCGACCCCTCCAAACCCGACGGCATCCTGTCGGCCCGCGAGATTGCCCACATGGACCTCTCCGAAGTAGACCTCGTTGTACTTTCGGCCTGCCAAACCGGGCTGGGCTACATCACGGCCGATGGGGTCTACGGCCTTCAGCGCGGCCTCAAGACCGCCGGCGTCCGTGCCGTCGTCGCATCCTTGTGGGAAGTGGACGACGACGCCACCGCCCGGCTGATGCGGTACCTCTACACCAATCTGGAAGCCGGGATGCCCCTATCCGAAGCCTTTGCCACAGCCCGCCGTGAGCTGAAGAACACCGTGGTGACCGAACGCCACTACGGATTTGAACGTGAGCGAAAACCCTATGATGAACCCTATTGTTTTAACGCCTTTATACTGATAGATGGATTTTAACGCAAACACATCACTGCCATGAAAAGACTCTGTATCGCCCTTGCCGCCCTTTTCCTCCAAGTCGTGACCGCCACAGCCCAAGCCCCCATGGGCAGAGCCTCCAACCCCCTTGCAACGTCCGACCAACCCGCCCACCGCATGACGGAAATACCACCCATGCCAAAGCACGACACTGTCTCCTCGATGACGCTCACCGTGAACCATATGAACGACGAGAAGAAACAGCATCTGAACAAAATAGCCATGCAATACAGCAACACACGTGCCGCCAAGCTGCTCCCCACCATAGGGCAAGATGTGGCCATGTCGCTGACCGACATACTGGTCAAGGAGGCCTACTATGCGCTGACCATCCGCTCCCGACAGAAGAAAGAATGGATGGAGCTACGGCAAAAAGAGTGTACCTTCGTGGACAGCATGCAGTCCGTCGGAGGGCAACGCGACTTCTATGCCCAGACCTCCGTCATGGGACCGCTCGACCCCACGGGCATCAACTTCGACGGCATCACCCTCGACGCCAGCAAGAACGGCCACAAGGTGCTGCACATGGTGTGCCATATCGACACCTCCCGCCTCGACATGCTCTTTCGGCACAGCCGTTTCTACATGGTTCTCGACAGCTTCGCCTTCTACCCATACCACTCCTTCCTGCCCAACCTGGGTGTGAGGGCTTCGGACCTGGCCCAAAGAAGCAACCTGGAGCAGGACGACCTAGACTATTTGAACACCATCAGCCATTTCGACTTTGCCGAGCACCGCAACCCCACGGTGCGGGTGTCGATAGACCTGTACTCCTCTTGGATAAACGAACTAGTGCAGGTGTTCCAAGATGTGAAGCTGGGCTCCTTCTGGCTCAACATCCCCATCATCGAGAGCAACTTGCGCGACTCTGCCTATATCTACAGCCGCCGAGAAGCCGTGGCCAAAGGACTCCCAACGATAGACCTCAACGGCAGCAGCTTCGTCGTGCCCCGCTCCTACATGCCGCTGGATGCCCGCAAACCCTCCTGGGGCAGCGGCGAATTCAAGATGAAGGTGGTCCTGTCGGAGAGCTGCCTATACAACCCCGAAGGGACGCGCGCCAAAGACTGGCATAAAGACTACAAACAGCTCATGCGCCTGTACAACAACGGCAAAGACCCCGACATAATGTACCTCTCCCACCCGCTGGTCACCCTGCGCGAAAGCAACGGCGTCCTCCTGAAGGCCGTCTACGCCCCGCTCATCAGGAGTGCCTTCGCCACCCCAGCAGGCCGATAGCTCATAACACTTTCACTTTGCCACCCCTCCTCCGCAACGGCAACGCCACACTGGCTCCGCTGCGCCTTAAAACTTTTATTTCCACTTGGTTACATATTTGTTTCAATTTACATTCTTTTCTATTTAGGTGCCATAAATAAAATAGAGCCATCGCCCATACAATAAACATTACAAATTGAAAAGAACGCCTCAACTGGCTCAGGACGAAGGATGAGGGCAGCATGGGCGAGGTCCTACGGCGGCATCCAAAGAGTTAAATAATGTTAATTGTCAAATAAAAACTTGCTATGTCGAAAAAGTGTCGTACCTTTGCAGTGTACTAGTTAGCTAATACACTACAACATTAACAAAGTAAACGAACACAAATATAAAGAGTTAAACAAAATCATTAAACAATCGAGACGAGGTAAAAAACCGCTCTCACAAAGAAAAAACGTTATGATAGAGATTAGAAATTTAGACTTCAGTTACAAGCACACGCCGGTGTTTCACAACATCAATCTCACCTTCCAGCCGGGCAGCATCTACGGCCTACTGGGCGAGAACGGCGTGGGAAAGACTACGTTGCTCAAAATTATTAGCGGTCTGCAGCAGCCCCAGGTGGGGACATGCAGGGTGGATGGTTTCAACACATTCGACCGTGAGCCGCAGTTCCTTCAAAATTTGGTGTTCCTGCCCGACGAGGTGGTTCTGCCGGAGGATGTCACGCCTACGCACTATGTGCAGTCGCTGGCACCGTTTTACCCTAACTATGCCTATGCCACTTTTCTGCATCTGATGCAGGAGATGGGTGTGGAACCGCAGCGTAAGTTCAAGGAGATGTCCTATGGGCAGCAGAAGAAGTCAATGATTGCCTGCACGCTGTCGCTTGGTACCGACTATGTGTTGCTGGACGAGCCGACCAACGGACTGGACATTCCGTCAAAGACCGACTTCCGCACCCTCCTTTCCAAGCGGGCCACCGAAGGGTCGACCATCATCATCTCCACCCATCAGGTGAAGGATGTGGAGAACCTGATTGACCCCATCATCATCCTGACCAACGACGACGTGCTGCTGAATGCCGACATGGCGACCATCACCAGCAAGCTGAGCTTCGACTACGACCCTGTGGCCAACCCCGAGGCACTCTTCACCGAGCAGCTGCCGGGCGGCTTTATGAACGTGTGCATCAACCGCGACGGCCGCGAGAGCCAGGTGAACATCGAAGGCCTATTCAACGCCGTGCTGCGCAACAGAGAAACCATAAAGAAACTGTTTGAATAATTAAACTAGGAAATACTAGGAAAACTAGAAACACTAGAAATACTAGAAAATAGAAAACAATAAAAAAAGAAGACCATGAATAATACATTTGAATGGAGCCGTTTTTGTAAAGTGGTTCGTAAGGATTTCAGCAATATCTGGCAGAATGCCGGAACATCGCTTTTGATAATCACCCTCCTGCCCATTTTGGCTTGGCTGCTGTGGTGGGCGTTGAGCGGCATTGAGGAGATACCCGCCATTGTGCCCGAGGTGCGGTGGTGTTTCATAGCGGGGTCGGTGATGCTGGCCGCCATTGTGTCGCCCTCGCGTATGTATCGCACCAGCAACTTGCAGAAAGAAGGCATCTATTATGCCATGCTGCCAGCTTCGAAACTGGAGAAGTATGTGAGCATGCTGCTGTTCACCATTGTGGTGTGCCCATTGCTGTGCTTCTTGGGCGGAATGGTGTTGGACTATTTCCTGACGCTGCTGCCCTTTGGCCCCTATGACAAGTGGCTGTGGCAGACCGACTATCTGGCCGATACCCTGGATGACTATCGTGCGTTGGTGGCTGGCACGTTCCCTAATGTCAACGACAACACTATGATGTTGGTTCAGGTGATTAAGCCGGGCCGTGTGGTGCTGTATGCTGTGTTGTGCCATTTGAGCTACGTGTCGCTCTTCCTGTTCACCAACACCATCTTCAAAAAGCACAAGGTGTTACAGACGCTGCTATGGACATGGCTTATCAGCTTTGTGCTGAATATCATCCTCACTCCCATTATGGGTACTATGATGATGAGTGGCAACTGGTTGGAGGAATTCCTCGAAACCGCCGACCCGGTTCGGAGCATGAATATCGCCTACTGGGCAGCAACGGCATGGAGCATTGTGCTGACCACGGTGTTCTTCTGGTGGGCCAGCTACAGGCTGAAACACATGAAATACTAATTGAGGTAAGAAGTAAGAGCTAAGCACTAAGAAGTAAAACAACACAACATATCAACAATAATAATTAAAGATATGAAAAGCAACAGATATTTATATGCCGTAGCGTTTGCCCTGTTGGCGACGATGAGCGGCTGCAAGCTTCATAACTCGAATGATTATGAAAACTTAATGGAGCGCTATACGAACAAGTATGGCGAAGTGACCTTGGGTAACAGCAAGGATGCCAAACTATATGCGATGGGGGGTGCCTCGTTCGCCAACGCCGATGTGACGGAGTTGAACATTGACTGGGTCAGCGGCTCTGTCACCATTGAAGCTTTTGACGGCACTGAGGTAGTCATCAGTGAGACCTCTGAAGACGCTCTGACCGACTCTACCACGATGCACTACTACCTGGAGCCCGACGGGACGCTGAACATCAAGTTCGGCATCCCCGGCATGCGGTCGCAGGGGGAAAATCTTCCTGATAAGCACCTCTTGGTGCGTGTGCCGCGGTCGTTGCGGTTGGACGAGGTGGAGGTGAACGGTGCCGGGCAAGACATCAGGATGGACAGCGTGCGCTGCGGAGCACTGGAGATGAACAGCGTGTCGTGGCAGATAGCGTTGAACGAATGCGAAATTGAAGACATCGAGGTAAACAGCGTCAGCAGCAACGTGGAGGCTACATTCAGCAAGATGCCAACAGATATAGAGTTGAACAATGTGTCGGGCAGCACGGTGCTGTATGTGCCAGAGGATGCCGGCATCACACTGGAATGGAACGGAGTGATGGCCGATTTCCACAGCGAACTGCCCGTTGCGAGCAGGGGTAAGAAGAAGATTATCGGCAATGGGGCCTGTGCTATAGAAAGCAATTCCATTAGTGCCGAACTTGCCATTAAAGTTAAAAAATAATCGATTATGGACTTCAAGAAACAAAAACCAATATACCTCCAGATAGCCGACACGCTGTGCGAGCGCATCGTGGCAGGGGAGTGGCAGGTGGACGAGCGCATTCCCTCGGTGCGCGACGTGGCAGCCGAGCTGGGCGTGAACCCCAACACGGTGATGCGGACCTACGACCACTTACAGAACGCAGAAATTATATACAACCGCCGCGGCGTAGGCTACTTTGTGGAGCCCAAGGCTGGCGAACGCATCCGCAAGATGCACCGCCAAGAATTCCTCGATGACGAGCTGCCCTACTTTGTGCAGCGTATGAGCATGCTGGGCTTTACCTGGGAAGAGCTGATTGAGGAAAGTAAGAAATAGGAACTATGAACTAAGAAGTTATAGGGTCTAAACAATTTAAACTGTATAAACATGAAAAAAGTGATTTTAATACTGCTGGGACTTGTGTGCATGATAGCTTCGGCTGAGGCGCAGAGTGTGAGTGTAAGAGGCACGGTGCGCGACGCGAAGACGGGCGAGCCGCTGCCGCTGGTGAACGTGGGATTGATGCGCGTGGCAGACACAGTGTTTGTGCGTGGCACAGCCACCGACTTCGACGGGGCTTTTCATATCAAGGATGTGAAGCCGGGCACCTATCTCTTGCAGGCCAGTTTTGTAGGCTATGAGAAGTATACCGAACAGGTGGAGGTGAAGCGGGATGTGAGTAATCTGGCTATCGCCCTCAAGGCAGGCGCCACGACGTTGGATGCAGTGCAGGTGGTGGCGGAGAAGCCCCTCTATGTGATGGATGGCGAGAAGAACATGTACAACACCAAGGAGGATGCCTCCATCCAGACGGGTACGGCCAGCGACGCCCTGCAGAATGCACCGGGTGTGGAAGTGGATGCCGAGGGCAACATCACCCTGCGGGGTGTGAGCAGCGTGGAGATTTGGGTCAACGACCGTCCCTCGCACATGAATGAGGAGGCGTTGAAACAGTATATCAAGCAGCTGCCTGCCAACGCCATCGAGCGGATAGAGGTCATCACCAATCCCTCGGCACGCTATTCCACCTCGGGCGGTGTTATCAATATCGTCACCAACCAGAAGATTACCCGCAACGAGTTGCTGTGCGTGGGAGTGCGGGCTAGAACTTCGCCAAGTGTGTCGCCGTGGATGTCGTACGTGTGGGCTAACGAGAAGGTGGACTTCAACTTCTACCTCAATGCCGACTACTCGCACCACAATATGGAAAGCGACGGCACCACCACCCTTTTTGATGCCAATGGCGACACCAGCCGCTACCAAAGTAAAGAGAGCAAGAGCCGTGCCAACAACATCGGTGGCTACACCGGGATTAACCTCAACTGGAACATTACGGACAAGACCCACCTCTCCACATGGTTGGGCATGTACCCCTACTGGGGTCGCAACCTTAGCGAGATGGACCTTCAGTATAAGGAGTATCACCCCACTATGCGCAACCTGGGCTATCATTACACACTCGACAACAGCGACGGTTTCGGTTGGGGCGGCTATGCCGGAGCCTGGTTAGAACACCGCTTCGACACCACGGGACGCAAGCTCTCATTCAGCTTCAACGGCAACACATGGAACAACGACGGCACAGGCTACGAGGTCTTTGCCTACTACAATCCCCTGCGCGACACGCTTATGCGCCGCAACACTTCGCGCAACTCCAACCCGTCGGGCAGCATGTCGTTGGACTATACCCACCCATTGAAGAACCAGTTTGAGTTGCAGGCTGGTTTGGAGGCTGGTTTGAGTGGCGGCACCTTGTATCAGGCCATCGACACCCTTCTTGCCAACGATTACGTGCAGGTCCCGCTGCGGTCGTATGAGGGGGTAGAGGATGGTAGGCATCTCAACGGCTATGTCACTTTGCAGAAACGATGGGGTGGTTTCACTGCCAAGCTGGGTCTGCGTGGCGAGCAGGAGTGGAAGCACAGCACATGGAACTATCTGAACGGTACAGGCGCCACTCAGGTGGACACCGCCTTCTTTGGCCTTGTGCCCAGCATCCACCTGAGCTATCAGACCAAGACCTTCACCAGCTACAGCCTCAGCTATACCCGCCGACACACCACGCCGGGCATGACACAGCTGTCCACCTTCCGCCGCTTCGACGACTACAGCTACGAGACGGGCAACCCCAACCTGCTTATCAGCTACACCCACAACCTTGAGGCCGCCTTCAACAAGTACATCATGGGCTTCGGCAACATCGGCGTAAATGCTTACCTGCGTGCCAACACCGACGAGATTGGCACCATGACATATGCGGGTTATGCCCCCGAGTATTTCGGCCCGGTGCTGGTCAACTACACCATGCCTGAGAATATCGGCAGCAGCCACACCGAGGGCTTGGAGGCCAACATCACCTATCGGCCCACGGGTTTCCTCAATGTGCGGCTCAACGCGTCGGTGTTTAACTACGGATACAACTATCAAGGACATGCTGATAGTAAGGTGAGCTGGAGCACCCGCCTCAACGTGTGGGCCAAACTGTGGGGCTGGCTGGAAGTGTTCGCCAACGCACATTACAGCTCTCCCCGGCTGGGTCTCTATAGCATGAGTGTCGCCAACAAAGGCGTGGACTTTGGAGTGAGCAGCGACTTCTTCAACCGTCAGCTGAGTGTGAACCTCAACGTCCGCGACATCTTCGGCATGGCGCAATGGGGAAACAATACCACGGCTCCTAGCTACCAAACCACCGGCAGTCAGCGCTACGACTCGCGCTTTGTCAGCCTTGGCCTCACCTGGCGCATGGGCAAGATGGAGCTTGAAAGCAAAGCCCGCCAAGGTGCCACTGAGAGCATGGGAACCCCGCAATTGAACTAAGAACTAAGAGCTAAGAAATAATGAAAACACATATTCTGCTAATCTCATTGCTACTATTTTCCTCCCTTACTTCTGTTTCGGCTCAGGAGAACTATCTGACCCTTCGCGGACGTGTCACCGACCGTGACACCCGCGAGGGGTTGCCGGCCGTGACCGTCTATGTGGCGGGGCAGGCCATCTACACCCAGACAAACAACGACGGCGAGTACGTGCTGAAAGTACCTGCCGAACACCGTGACGGCAGCGTGGTGTATGCCCTGATGGGCTATCTGCGCGACACAGTCAGTATTGCCAAGGCACAGCGCAAGAGCGACATTGCCCTCACTTCCGACGGCGGACGCTGGCTGAAGGAGGTTACGGTGAGGGAATATTCGCCCAAGGCGGCAGCGCAGTTGTTGATAGATGCGGTGAACCGCATACCGCAGAACTACCAAACCGACAGCGTGGTGGGCACATGGTTCTACCGCGATACGAGGATGTTCAACGGTGAGTTGTTCCTCTTCGACGAGATGGTGTTCGATGCCTTGCGCGTGGGTTACGACAAGCACCATACACTCGAAAAGCTATATAACAGTAAAGGCCCAGGCAATTCAGTTCGCATTGACTATCTGCGTCCCATTGGGAGCAACTACACTGCCATCCGCCATGACAGGCTGCTGCTGTGCGACACCGACTATGTGAATCGTGCCACCAACGGCGCATCTCGCACTTATCTCGACTACTCGGAAAACGAGGTGCTGTACGACCCCGTGGAAATACCCAACGCATCAACGCGACTGTCGAAAGACCATCTGAAGAGGGCCATGAAGCGTGGCTCCTATCGGATGCATGAGACGACCGATGCCGACGGGCGAGAGTACTATGTGCTGACGTCGCGCTATAATAGTTCGTCGGGTCCCTTCAAAGGACATGGGTCGGCGAGCATCACTGTCGACAAGCGTACCCTTGCAATAGTCCGCTTCGAGGAGCAAAGCTTCTTTATGATGCGTCCCTTCTTCCCGCTGAAGAAAGAATTCAAAAAGGCAGGCGTTGACTCACTGGCCCAGCGAGAGCATGTGGTGTATAACTATGGCTTGGTCGAAGGCAAGTACACCTTGACTTCCTACACCCGCGATGAGGGCATAGACCTCTATTACACCCAACACGACAAGTCGGAACATATCGACAAGCATCTGCAATGTGTGCTGACCAACGAGCACAAGGAGGGTGCGTCGTTCTTGCAGAACAACACCATCCAAGAGCCTGGCAGCGTGCTGGTGACCCAACGCCGCGCCGACCACAAGCAGTACGACGAAGCCTTCTGGCAGCAGTACAACTTCATCCCCCTCGAAGCCTCAATACGTCAAAAGCTGGAGAAAAAGCTTAAAAAGTACTAAAAAGCGATTGCCCGCTGTAAGATTTTGTCCAGTTATGCGTTTATTATATAAACCGTCTTAACTTTACCCATTTCAATAAATAGTAGAACAAACAACAAAAACACACAATAATGAATTCATCACTGAGAACCCTCGCCACCTTCGTCGTGGCTGCAACCCTTGCCTTTGCCGGTTGCGAGAAAGAAGACAACATCACCCCCAACATCCCCGACACTCCTGAGGAGGAAACACCCGAAAACATCTATGTCGGCACCTCCTGGTCGGCACATCTGGAAAACAACTACACCTTGCAGGAGCAAGGCTATAATATCGAGATGGAACTCACATACGACATCTATCTCGACTTCCTCGACTCCACCCATGCCGAGTTGTTCCACGACCTCTATGTCTACGTCCCCGCCTTCCCCTCCGCCTCTCAGAGCGACAATATGACCGAGGAACTTACTTACTCCTTCAGCCACGACAGCGTGTTCTTTAACGCCACTTACGTTGACGAAGAGTCGGGCGAAACATTGGAGTATGGCTATGTGGCAATCTACGACTCGGTGGCCAAGACGCTGACTATGGATTATGACGACCCTGACATGGAAGAGATGATGGGCACCTCCATAATCGTGTTCAACCTTGTGGAAGACTCCTCCAAGACCATCGTTCCCCGTCCTCAAGCAAACACGGGCAAGAACGGCTGGCAGAAGGTTGTCAACAAAATAGCACAGGCCATCGGATTTTAATGGACTGGACGACCATGAAAAACATAAAATCAGCCCTCGCTTTGGCAGCTGCGGTACTAGCCCTGTATACCGCAACCGCCAGCCCTGTCACCCCCAAGCGGGCGACCACTGTGGCGCAAAATTTCTTCAACTCGCTGTCTACCACCAAGGGCCACACTCAATTGGAACTCAGCACCAGTCCGTGGCAGTTCGACGGCATTTACCTCTTCACCTCTGACGAGGGCGGCTTTGTGCTAGTGGCCGCCGACGATGCGGTGCGCCCCATCCTCGGCTATTCGGCCACCGGCACCCTCAACCCCGCCAACATGCCCCCCGCCCTACAGCAGTGGCTGCAAGCCTACCAACAAGAAATTGAGGCAATCCAGAATCCAGAATTCTCAATTCTTAATTCTCAATTCCCCGAGTGGTACGCCTTAGAGAACGGCCTCATGCCCAAAGACAACTCCGACACCGTGGCCCCCCTTATCACCACCTACTGGGACCAGACCTACCCCTACAACGGCTATTGCCCTGGTGGCTCAGCTGTAGGTTGCGCCGCCACTGCTCAGGCTCAAGTGATGAACTTCTGGAAGTTCCCCGCCTTCGGCATCGGCAACCATAGCTACACCCACGCTCGATACGGCGTGCAGTCTGCCGACTTTGCCCACACCCTCTACGACTGGGACCACATGCCCGTCATGGCCACATACTCTAGCCCCATGGTGATGAAAGAAGCCGTGGCGACACTGATGTACCACTGTGGCGTGAGTCTTGATATGAACTACGACCCCAACGGCAGCGCAGCGGCAGGACTGGCCGGCATGGAAGGCATCCCCAGCATCGACAATTCGCTGAAAGACTATTTCGGCTATAGCCCCAACATGCGTGTCGTATTCAGAGGATATTACTCCAAGGACCAATGGCGACAACTCCTCATGGCCGAGCTGAACCTTGGGCACCCCATTGTCTATGTTGGTTCGGGTGATGCTGGTGGTCACGGCTTTGTCTGCGACGGATATGACAGCCGCGGCTACCTGCACTTCAACTTCGGTTGGAGCCGCCAAGGCGACGGCTTTTTCCCTGTCGACTCCATCAGCCCTGGCGTAGGCGGTGTGGGCGGCAACGGCACCTACACCTTCAACCAGGACAACGCAGCCCTCCTCGGCCTAGTGCCAGACTATCGTATGCGTGTGAGCGACACCCTCTTCTCCATGAACCGCCCCAGCGGTGAGGACTCCTTGCTCTTCTGCATCAACGACACGTCAACAGCCCCTTGGAATATGTCATACGATGCCGATTGGATTTCTTTTTCCGAAAACCATATCACCCGTGCCGGCTGGCTGCATTTCCAAGTTCAGGAAAACACTAGCGGGCAGGAACGCTCCGCCACCATCACCTTCACACAAGGAAACGAACATCTTGCCGTTCGCGTTGTGCAGAGCTGCTTCGACCGAGAGGAACTCTGCCCGCTGACCGTAGTGATGGAAGCCACCCACGGCGACGGCTGGCAGGGCGGAGCCCACCTGACGTTCGAGTCGGCCATCGGTTATGTGTATGCCACTGCCCAGCTGGCCTCAGGTGTGAAGGATTCGGTAGTCGTCTATGTGTCACCCGACGCTATCAACACCGTCTGGAATTCGGGCGGCGGCACCGACCGTTATGCCAACTATACCGTCAAGAACCAGCAGGGCAAAACCCTTGTGTCGGTGCGTAACGCCTACCGCAACGGCGGCACCCACAGCATCACCCGTCCATGCGAATCTGGCAGCACGGTAGGCATTAGTGAAGCATCCTCAAGCAATGCCGCCACCGTCTACCCCAACCCCGCATCCGACGTGCTCCACATACAGGCCGCCCGCCTGCTCAAAGCAGAACTGATGGACATGAGCGGCCGCCTTATCACCAGCACCAACCAACACCAGCTCGACATCAGCCACCTCCCCGCCGGTGCCTACTTCATCCGTATTACCACATCTAACGATTCCACCGTCAAACGTTTTATAAAGAAATAAACCCATGAAAAAGATAATCTGCCTCATTGTTCTTAGTGCCTACCTCCTTCTTCTTACCTCAGCAAAGGCAGAGGGACCCCTGAAGGTCGAAACCTTCCGCCTCGACAACGGCCTCAAAGTCATCCTCTGCGAAGAACACTCGCAACCCAAGGTCTACGGCTGTGTGGTAGTCCACGCAGGCAGCAAGAACGAGAAACCCACCGCCACGGGCGTGGCCCACTACTTTGAGCACATCATGTTCAAGGGTACCGACCGCATCGGCACTACCGACTGGGCAAAAGAAAGCCTCTATCTCGACAGCATCAGCCAGGCCTACGACCGCCTGCACGCCACCACCGATGCCAAGAAGCGGCACGATATACAGCTGGAAATTAACCGTCTGAACATTGCCGCCTCCAAGTATGCCATCCCCAACGAGGTCGACGCCATCTTGCAAAAAATGGGTTGCACAGGCCTCAACGCTGGCACCAGCTACGACTACACCGTTTACTACAACACCCTCCCCTCCAACCAGCTCGCCAACTGGATGGACGTATACGTCGAGCGTTTCCGCAACCCCGTCTTCCGCCTCTTCCAGTCCGAGCTTGAGGCCGTCTACGAGGAGAAGAACATGTACGACAACCAGATGGCCCACGACTTCGCACGCAACATCTTCACCGAAGCATTTGGCAACCACCCCTACAGCCGCGAGGTCATCGGCCTCGCCGAACACCTCAAAAACCCGCAGCCCAGCGAGATGCAGGAATTCTTCAACACCTACTATGTTGCCAACAACATGACCCTCCTGCTAGTAGGCGACTTTAAGACCGCCGAAGCCAAACGCCTCATCCGCGACAAGTTCTCCGTCTGGCGCAGCGGCGAACTGCCCCAGCAGCCCTCCTACAACCTTCCCAAGTTCGAGAAACAGAAAGTGCTGGACGTCCGTCAGACACCCATCAAGATGGGCATCATGGTCTTCCCTGGCGTTAACGAGAAGCACCCCGACCACATGCCCCTCGAAATGTTGGGCAGCATATTGGGTGGCGGCAGCGGCCTGCTTGACAAGGCGGCCAGCGATAACCGCATTATGATGGCACAACTCATGCCCCTCTCGCTCGAAGATGCCGGCTCCAACGTGATTCTTTATGTCCCCAACATCATAGGGCAAAAGCATGTGGCCGCAGAACAGGTCATCTGGGACTGTATCGACAGCATCAAGCAGGGCAACTTCAGCGACGAGCTGTTGGAGAGTATCAAGACCTCCAGCATCGTCTCGCAGCAGAAACAAGTCGAAGACCTTAAAAGCATCTCCAACCTGCTCCTCAGTCTCGAGCTAAAAGGCTCTGACTATCAGGAATGGCTCCGCGACAACAAACGATGGATGTACCTCACCCGCGACGAGGTGATAGAGGTCGCCAACAAGTATTTCGACCGCGACCACTGCACACTTGTCCGCAGCAAGATGGGATTCCCAAAACATGATGCTGCGGTAAAACCCGACTGGGAACACCTTGAAGCCCAAAACAAGGATGCCCACTCACCCTTCGCCCGCATGATTGAGTCGAATGTGCCCGACCCTATCAAACCTCAAGTGGTCGACTTCAATAAGGATGTCGCCATCACCGACGTGACACCCAATTGTCGGCTCTTCAGTACCCCCAACCCCAAGAACGATGTGTTCAACCTGCGCGTTTACTTCAACTATGGCTACCTGGACGACTATAACCTCGATCGTGCCCTTGGCTATATGGAGTTGCTTGGTGCCGATGGCATGAACCCACAGCAGTATAACATGGAGCTGGACAAGCTGGGTGGCAGTGCCTCCTTATATCTCTCAGGCAATGACCGATCCTGCCTCTCCATCAGCGGCTTAGAGCAAAACATGGACAGCATCCTCAGCCTCGTGTCGCGTTGGCTCTTCAACCCCACTCACGACCAGAACCAAATCGACAAGCTGGTCGACGCTCTCCGATCGAGCAAAAGGACAGCCAAGAACGATGCCGACACCTGGAAAGAAGCTCTCGACGAATATATCGACTATGGCGAACGCTCCTCCTACCTCCGCCAAATGCCCTACCAGGAATGGGCTAAACTTACCGGCGAGCAGCTGCACGACGAGGTGTTGAAAATCCTCACCCGCAACGGCTATGCCACCTTCACCGGCCACACCGACCCCTACGACGTCTGCGCCAAACTGCGCCAATACGGGCTGGTGCGCCCCGACGTAGAGGTGGTCTCTAACCGTACCTTCAAACGCAACCTCCCGCAGCACTCCCAGCTCTACTATGCCCACAACAAGAAGTTCCTGCAGTCCAACATCCAGTTTATGATCAACAGCACCAACTTCGACACCGCCGACCAAGCCGCCTACATCCTCTTCAACGAATACTTTGGAGGCAGCATGAACGGCATCGTGTTCCAGGAAATCCGCGAGTTCCGCTCGCTGGGCTACAGCACACGCGGCTATTTCAGTTACGACATCTTCAACATCAACCCCTCGTTCCTCTATGGCTATCTTGGCACCCAGTGCGACAAGACCTATGACGGCGTGGAGGCCATGCGCGACCTGATGATTGAATTCCCCGAACGCCCCGACAAGCTGGCCCCTGCCATAGAACAAAAGGTGGCTGCACGCAACAGCACCTATTACGGCTTCCGCGACATTCCTTCCTTTGTCCACAACAACATGGAAATCGGCTGGGACCGCGACCGCCGCGTCGACATCACCAACCAAATCAGCCGCCTCACCATGGACGACCTCCGTGCCTTCCACGACAAATACGTCAAAGGCCGGCCCCTCGTGGTGGAAATCACTGGCAACGCCAAGAAGTTCGACCCCAAAGCCGTTGTCAAACTCCTCGGCTCCGATGCCAAACTCACCGAAGTGAAATTCGACCAGTTATTCAAATTCTGACCCACCTCAAACACGGCACAGGGTGAGAGCCCGAGAATTCATTCTCAAAACCGAACCAAAGCCGTTTCTGCCTCAGTAAGTGCGGGCGGCATTTGCCGCCCGCATATAAGGAGAGAGGGTGTTCCTAGCGTCTAGGAACGCCTCCTCCCTCTATGACGCCACCTGCCGCGGCCGCCGTCTGCCCACCCTGTTACAACTATGATGTTCAGTTCTTGACGACAAATGCTTGCTGCTGGCCGTCGATGTTGAACTGTAGGGTGGCACCGTCGGGGCGGACGTCGATGGTGACGGGGGCACCCATCACCAAGGGGAGGTTCACCTTGCCATGGCCGCCGGGGAAGCCGCAGAGCAGGGGGATCTTGTATTTCTCGATATATGGGCGGAGCATGGTCTCGACACTCTCGTAGGTGAACTCGCGCTCACAGTCGGTGAAAGTGCCCAGCACCACGCCTTTACAGCGGTCGAGCACCCCGTTCATCATGAGGATGTTGAACTGTCGGTCGATATTGTGCATCCCTTCCTCCACCTCCTCGATGAAGAGGATGAGGTCACGACCTAGGGTGGCGTCGGCCTTGGTGCCGAGGTTAGGCGCAAAGGTGCAGATGTTGCCGCCTACGAGGATGCCGCTGGCACGGCCTTCGATGTTCTGCGGATGTGGCGGCACTTCGTAGCACGGCACATAGCCAAAAAGCAGGTCTCGAAGCAGGGTGCTCGTCTCGTCGGTGCCGCCAGCTGCCAAGAACATGCTCATGGTGCCATGGATGCTCATCACCCCGGCACGAGCCAAGAGGCCATGCAGGGTGCTGATGTCGCTGAAACCCACCAGCCATTTGGGGTGCTCCCGCCATAGGGCAAGGGGTATCTGATTGATGTAATGGATGGTGCCGTAGCCGCCACGGTTGCAGATAATGGCCTTGATGGTGGTGTCGGCCAACGCCCAGCGGAGGTCGTCGGCACGTTCCTCCGGGGTGCCAGCATATTTGCCCGCATACACCTTGCCCACGTTGGGGCCAACGACAGGCACCAGACCCCACCCGCGCAGCACCTCGGCCGTCTTCTCCACCTCCTCCATCGTCTTAAAATAGGAGGGGGAGAGGAGAGCAACGCGGTCGCCCACCTTCAAATAGGGAGGCTTCACACAGCGGAGAGTCAGCGTTTTTTTGTCGGAGCGATAGGGCCCTTGCGCGACGACTGACGTCACATGGAGGACAGCCGCAATCATCAGGAGTGCAAAAATATGCCGTTTCATAAGGTGTAATTTTTCGATTATTCGCGCTGCAAATTTACACATTTTTTTTGAATCAGACATTATGTGGAATACTTAAAGTGGGTTCTAATTATTTGTTTTCGTGTCGCGTCCCTTCGGGACGCAGGCATCTTATTACTGATAATCACCGCACTGCGCCTTACGGCTTGTACGGTGTTACTCATATCTCACCCCTCAGGGGTGATTAATAGAGGTCCCCTTAATATAGTTTTCACCCCTTATAAGCACCAGCTTTGAATGATTGAATGTGTGAGCCGAAGGCCGCGAACACCGCTTAAAGAAGTTAAGGTGGGTTCTATTAATTCGTTTTTGAGAGCGCGTGCCTTCTGCACGCTGTGATGTATTTGCTTGATATACCCCACACTATTAGTGCGGGGATATTGAAAGTTTGCCCCTCTGGGGCAATTTATAGAAGTTCCCTTAATAAAGTGAGCAATGTGTGAATCGCTGACGCTTTTGAATGGAGCATGGAGAATTAGCCGCCGCACCCGGATAATTCTCAATTCTCAAATCTCAATTCCCTAGCCATTCCAAGTTTTTTTTTCGTATGTAGAAGTTTTTTCGTATCTTTGCTTGTTTGTAATGTGTGCTAGAGGAACACCAATTGGTTTAATGACAGAAAAATATAAAATATATAATAAGTAAAAACACTAATGAAAATGAAGAAGTTCATTACCCTGTTTGCCATTTTGGCCCTGTTGTCGCCATTTGCGGGCGGGCCGGAGGCCAATGCCCAATCGAAGAAGAAAGACAAGACCGAGACCCAAGGGAAAGCCAAGTCGAAGAAGGAGGCTGCCGCACAGGCTGAGGCCGCCAGAGCCGAGGCTGAGGCTGCTGCACAGGCGGCCCTCGAAGCCCGCAAGGAACTGCTGGCATCAATGGACACCCTGCTGCGCGCCAACACGGACACGCTGATGAAGCATATCCGCATCCTCTCCTCATCGCAGTATGAGGGCCGTATGGCGGGTTCTAAGGCTTATCTGGAGGCTGCCGAATACTGTGCCGACGTGCTCGCGTCATACGGCGTGAAGCCCTTCCAAGGCGAATGGGGGCAGTATTTCCAAGTGGAATACAACGAGATAGAGAACTGCAATTTCTACACCTACGTGGGCGACAACGACACGCGTACTCGCTATGTGCTGGGGCGCGACTATGTCTGCTCCAGCATGACCGGCCGCGGCTACACCAACGCGCCGGTGGTGTTCTGCGGATGGGGCATTGACAACAACGCCTTCAACGAATATGCCAAGGTGGATGTGCAGGGCAAGGTGGTGCTGTGCCTCTCGGGTGTGCCTGAGTTCCTGCCCGGCAATGTGGCGGGACGCTACACCACCCTGCGTCAGAAGGCCGAAGTGGCCATCAAGCATGGCGCCGTGGGCCTTGTGTGCATCAACATGTCGGAGAGCTGCCGTCCCTACGAGGTGCAACACCATGCCTATTGCGGCGAAGGAGCCCACCAGGCCACCTTCCCCGTGGTGCAGCCCACCCGCGAGATGGGCGAGGCATTGCTGGCTGGCGAGCAGATGACGCTCGACTCGGTGTACGACGCTCTGCAGGAATCGATGGTGCCGCAGTCGTTCCATCTGCGTAAGAAGTTCGAGATAAACATCAATGCCAAGTATCACCCCAAGGCCACCACGGCCAACGTCATCGGCATGCTGCCCGGAAAAGATGGGAAACTGAAACACGAGTATATCGTAGTGGGTGCCCATCTGGACCATGTGGGACTGCAAGGCAGCACCTGCCTCTTCCCCGGAGCCGACCACAACGCCAGCGGCGTGGCCGCGGTGCTTGAGACCGCACGCCTGCTCTCAACCTATGCACCTGCCGAAATCGAGTATAACAAACGCTCCATCATCTTCGTGCTCTTCTCCGGCGGCGAGCTGGAACACCTGGGGTCTAGCATCTTTGTCTCCAACTTCCCTAACCTGCGCAACATAGAGTGTTTTGTGAACGCCGACTGCATCGGGTCGGGCGACAGCATCAACATACTGGGCAACAAACGGTTCCCCCAGCTGTGGAACATTGCCTCGCACAACGACTCCATCTCCACCAAGTCGCTGCTGCGCGGCTACCGCACCATGCCCCGTGGCGACGCGGCCCCCTTTGCACAGATTGGCATCCCCTCCATCGTGTTCACCAACCACATGGGCGGGAACTACGACCATGTGCCGAGCGATATATCGGAGAACATCGACCGCGACATCCTGACCAAGAGTGCCAGCCTCATGGCGGAGGTGGTCTACGAGCTGTCGCTAGGCGATTACCAGGGCCGCTCATTCAGGTCAAAACGTTTCAAATTCGAATGAACATGATTGTTTGAATGTTTAAAAATAAGTCAAATAGGGAGTTAAATGAATACTGGAAAGGATTGCTTGATTGTTTGATTGCTTGATTGTCTGAGTAATTTGACTGCGTCAGCACTCAAGCATTTACACATTCAAGCACTCAAGCAATAATTCAAGCATTTACACATTGACTCACTTTATTAACTTTTTTCAGCGGTGTTCGCGGCCTTCGGCTCAAGCACTCAAGCAATAATTCAAGCATTAACACATTAACACATTCCTAATGTTCACACTCTTCAAGAAAGAACTTGCCAGTTTCTTCACATCACTCATCGGATACCTCACCATCATCGTATTCCTGGTGCTCACAGGGCTGATGTTGTGGGTGTTCAAATCCGACTTCAACATCCTCGACTATGGCTTTGCCTCGATGGAGGGGCTGTTTGTCATAGGCCCGTTCCTCTACCTCTTTCTTATCCCCGCCATCACGATGCGCATGTTCGCCGAAGAGAAGAAGAACGGCACCATGGAGCTGCTGCTCACCAAGCCTTTGAGCGAGATGAAGCTCATCTGGGCCAAATTCCTCGCCGGGGTGGTGCTGGTGCTCATCTCGCTGCTGCCGACGGTGGTGTGCTATTTCAGCGTCTTTGCCTTGGGCGACCCAGTGGGCAACATAGACACGGGCAGCGTGGTGGGCTCGTACATAGGGCTGCTGTTGCTGGGCGCAGCCTTCGTGGCAATAGGACTGTTTGCCAGCTCCATCACCAACAACCAGATTGTGGCCTTCATCCTGGCCGCCCTGATGAGCGCATTCATGCATCTGGGCTTTGAGGCCATCTACCGCATGGGATTCCTCGGCAATGCCGACCTGCTGGTACGCTCGCTGGGCATGAGCTATCACTACGACTCTATAAGCCGTGGGGTGGTGGACAGCCGCGACGTCGTCTATTTTGCCAGCGTCATAGCCGTCTTTATGATGGCCACCCGCATCGTGCTTCAAAGCCGCAAATGGCATGGCTGGCGCAACAAGAAGGACCTGCGCCGCAGCCATTGGATAGAGCTGGGGGCAGGTGTGCTGATTGTCGTCTTCGTCAACGTCATAGGCTATTACCTCTTCGTCCGCCTGGACCTCACCTCGGAGAAACGCTATACCCTCTCCAAGTCTACCAAGACGCTGCTGAAGAAGGTGGACGAGCCGGTGCTTTTCCGTGTGTACCTGGAAGGCGAGTTCCCGGCCGACTTCAAGCGGCTGCAGAACGAGACCAAGGAGATGCTCAACCAGTTCCGCGCCTACAACAAGAACATCCAATACGAGTTTGTGAACCCCAACAACTTCGACGACCCGCAGGAACGCCAGGTGTTCTATCAGAAGCTGGCACAGAAGGGCATCCAGCCTACGCAGATACAGGTGAGCACCACGGGCGGGGTCACCACCCAGGTGCTTATCCCCGCCGCCGACGTGATGTACAAAGGGAGCGAGACTTCCATCCAGCTGCTGCAAAGTCAGAAATATGTCGACCAGTCGCAGCTGCTGAACAACTCGATACAGAGCCTTGAGTATGTCCTTTCCAACGCCATCCGCGCCCTCTCGCGCAGCATGAGGCCCACCGTGGCCTTCATGCGGGGGCATGGCGAGCTGCCGCTGCCCAACCTCTCGGACATCATAGGCTCGCTATATGAGTATTACACCCTCGACACCGTGCGTATGGACGAGAACATCAACTCTCTCACCACCCGCACCCTCAACCCCAAGGACTCCACCTACCTGTTCCACAACAAGTACGACCTCATCATCATAGCCAAACCCACCCGCCCCTTCAGCGACCGTGACCTCTACATACTGGACCAATACGTGATGTACGGAGGCAAACTGCTGTGGCTGGTGGACCCGCTGGATGCCGACCTCGACAGCCTCGCCCATGCGGGACAGGCCGTGGCCACACGCTATCCGCTGAACATCGAAGAGATGCTCTTCACCTATGGTGCCCGCATCAACCCCGACCTGGTGATGGACATCCGCTGCCGCCCCATACCTATGACCGTAGGCATGGTGGGCGACAAGCCTCAGATTCAATTCCAGCCCTGGCTCTACTTCCCTGAGATTGTCCCGCTTTCAGCCCATCCCATCGTGCGTAACCTCGACCTGATAAAGAGCGACTTCATCAGCAGCATCGACCTAATAGACAACGACATCGACAAGACTGTGCTGCTGACCACCTCGGAATTCTCGCGTGTGAAGAACGCACCGTCGATTTACGACTTGAATGAGGCGAAGATAGAGCCCGACCGCCGCCTCTTCAACCGTCAGAACATCCCCGTGGCCGTTCTGCTGGAAGGCCGTTTCAAATCCATGTTCCGCAACCGGCTGACACCCGACTTCACCGAGCTGCCCGCCATGGGCTACCGCGACGTGGGCGACAGCACACACATGATAGTCATCTCCGACGGCGACATCATCAAGAACCGGTTCAACTACAGCGATGGCACCGGCTTCCCCTTAGGCTACGACTTCTACACCGAAGCCATGTACGCCAACAAAGAGTTGCTGCTCAACTGCGTCGACTACCTCGTGGGCGACGACGGCGCCATCGCCAGCCGTTCGCGCGACATCAAAATCCGCAAGCTCAACGTCATGAAGCTCAAAGAAGAGCGCACAAAATACCAACTCATCAACATCCTGCTGCCCTCGGGCATCATCCTGCTCGCCGGCATCGCAATCATCATCATCCGCCGCAAACAGTACCGTAAGAAATGAATAAGAAAAAGAACCTGATAATCATTCTCTCCGTCATCGCCATCGGGGCCGTGGCATTCATCATTGCCAAGCAGGGTTCCAAGGACGCCACCTTCGAACAGAACTTCCATGTGGAGGACATCGACGCAATAACCAAGATATACCTGGCCGACAAGCAGGACAACCATGTGTTGCTGCAACGGGTGGCCGACAGCACCCACGACACTATGTGGACGGTCGACACCCTCTACCCCGCCAGCCAGCCGATGGTCGACCTACTGCTCTCCACCCTCCACGACATGCGCATCCGCCAGCAGGTGAACAAGAACGCCGTGCCGCAGGTGGTAAAGCTGCTCTCCGCCCGCGCCATCAAGGTGGAGGTATACCAACGCAAATACTTCATCAACTGGTTCAACGGCAAGTTCAAGCTGTTCCCTCATGAAAAACTCGCCGTCACCTACTATGTAGGCCACGAGACACAGGACATGATGGCATGCCACATGTTCCGCCAAGGCGACAAGGTGCCGTACATCATCCATATCCCCGGATTCCGAGGCTACCTGACCCCTCGTTTTGTCACCGACCCCATGTCATGGCGCAGCCATACCATCGTCCACTGGGACATCCGTCAGCTACAGAGCGTGGAGCTGGACATCCCTTCCACACCAGCCGAGTCTTTCGCCGTCCGCCGCGATGGTGAGGGATTCACATTCGAACTGACGCAGAGCCACACCCCGGTCAGCCGTTTCGACACCGCCCGTGTGGCCCAGATGCTTTCATGCTTCGCCAACCTCAACTTCGACGAGTATGCCAGCCGGGTGCCCAACACCAATGTGGACACCTCCTTCAATGCCGGCCCCCGCACCATCCTGCGGGTGACCAACACCAATGGCGACAAGCGCGAAATCAAGACCTACCTCAAGTACTCCAACCCCGACGATGCCGCCGCCATGCCCGACACAAGCATGTACGAGATGTTCGACCTCAACCGCTTGTATGCTATCATCGACAACAAGGACACCGTACTCATCCAGTATTATGTGTTCGACAACATCCTGCAGCCCGCCAGCTTCTTCCTCGGACAACAGAAAAGCCCCTTCGCCAAAGAATAGATGAAACCGCTGATTCTCATAACCAACGACGACGGCGTCAGCTCCCGCGGTCTTCACCACTTAGTGGAGGTGGCTCAGGAGTATGGCGACATCGTTGTCATGGCGCCCGACCACAACGCCTCCGGGCTCAGCACCTCCATCACCACCGCCCGCCCGCTGCGCATCCGCGAAGTGAGCCAGGGCGACGGCGTAGCTGTCTACTCCTGCGACGGGACTCCCGCCGACTGCGTCAAGATGGGACTCGAGCATTTCTGCCCCCGCAAACCCGACCTCGTCCTCTCCGGCATCAACTATGGCAGCAACGCCTCTATCAACATCATCTACAGCGGCACCATGGGAGCGGCACTGGAGGCCTGCCTCAACGGCTGCCAGTCCATTGGGTTCTCCTTGCTCAACCACAACCCCGCCGCCGACTTCGAGGCCTGCACCCCCACCATCAGGCACATCCTCGACTATGTGATGCAGCACCCCCTGCCCGACTTCACCGCCCTCAATGTCAACATCCCCCGGCTGCCAGCAGCACAAATCAAAGGCATCCGCGTATGTAGACAGGCGCGGGCGTCATGGGTCGACAGCCTGGAAAAACGCATCGACCCCATCGGCCGCCCCTACTGGTGGATGACTGGCAAATTCGTTTGCGACAATCCCCCAGCCGACAGCGACGAGTACCTGCTCGCCCACGGCTATGCCACCGTCGTGCCCATCCATCCCGACTTCACAGCTTACCATCATCTCGACAATCTAAAGCAAATCGAACTATGAAGAAACTGCTCAACCAAAACAGCATACCGCTGGGCATCATCGCCACCCTGGTGTCCGAAATCTTGTGCGCGGCACTGGTGGTGCTCGTCATCCTCGTCACCCGCTCGACCTTCGCCGAAGGTGCCCGCTGGTTTGCCGCCGCCTTCGTCCCTCCGCTGCTGCTGCTCCGCTACTATGCCAAGACACGGGAACACCCTGTCACCCTCAAGACTGTCATCATCACCTTCTTCGTCACTTTCGTCGCCTTCATGTGGGTGATACTAAAATATAAATATATTTCATTTTAATATATGAAATATTACATCATAGCTGGTGAAGCCTCGGGCGACCTCCATGGCGCCAACCTCATGCGGGCACTGCAACGGCACGATGCTGACGCACAGTTCCGCTACTGGGGTGGCGACGCCATGCAGGCGGTCACAGGTGCCCCGGTGCGCCACATCCGCGACCTCGCCATCATGGGGTTCGTCGAAGTGGTCACCCACCTCGGCACCGTACTCGGCAACATAAGCTTCTGCAAACAGGACATCGCCGACTACCACCCCGACGTGCTGGTAACCATCGACTACCCCGGATTCAACCTCAAGATGGCACAACACGCCCACTCTCTCGGCATCAAGACTGTCCACTACATCTCACCCCAGCTGTGGGCGTGGAAGAAAGGACGCATCAAAAGTATGCGCCACAACCTCGACAAGCTGTGCTATATCCTGCCTTTCGAACAGGACTTCTACGCCAAGAACCACTTCCCCCAGGCCGTTTACGTAGGCCATCCCCTGCTGGATGCCGTCGCAGCCTTCCATACCACCGCGACGACTACCCTTGACCACACCAAGCCTATCATCGCTCTGCTCCCCGGCAGCCGTCAGCAGGAGATTAAGAAGGTGCTGCCCGTCATGCTGTCCGTCGCCGACCACTACCCCGGATACCAATTCGTCGTCGCGGGCATGACCCTGTTAGGCACCGACTTCTACCAACCCATCATCGGAAACCGTGCCAACGTCACCCTGCTGCTGGACCAGACCTACACCCTCCTGGGCAACGCCTATGCCGCCCTCGTGTGCTCCGGCACGGCCACCCTGGAGACCGCTCTGTTCAACGTCCCGCAGGTCGTGGGCTATATTGCCAACCCCGTCTCGGTGGCCATCGCCCGCCGCCTCATCGGAAACCGCATCAAGTACATCTCATTGGTAAACCTTATCGCCGACAAGCCCATCGTCACCGAACTCATCCAGGACGACCTCAACCCTGCCCGGCTGGAACACGAGTTTGCCAGCATCACCTCCGACACCCACGCACGACAAAAGATGCTCGACGGCTACGCCTACCTCCATTCCCTCTTGGGCAACGCCGGAGCTTCTGACCGCGCCGCTTTAGAAATCATAAAAGTACTCAATTGAAAAGATTCCTGCCCATAATCTGCCTGCTACTCACCGCTTTCACCGCCCATGCCGACCGGGTCAAGGTGAGGCTGTACTCCAACAACAGCATCGACTTCATCACCATCTCCTTCGACTTGGGCACCTACGACATCTATAGCAACGACACCGCCCTCATCGAGGCTGCAGCCGGAGCTGGCAAAGCCGTCGAGCTGACCCCTGCTGGCCGCATGGTACACATGTCTATCGACGGCTACGACTACGGCAACCACAACTCCATTAGCTTCATCGCCAACGACACTGCCTGCATCCTCTGCCTCAACCCACGCAAGATAAAGCACCGCACCTACGAAGGGAACTTGAGCGTCAGCGTGAACAAAAGCGGCAAGCTGCTCCTTATCAACGACGTGGAATTCGAGACCTATATCGCCGGAGTGGTGCAATCCGAAATCTATGGCGACAACGTGGACATCTTCCGCGTCCAAGCCATCATCTCCCGCACCTGGGCCATGAAGAATATCAACAAGCATAAGGCCGACGGCTACAACTTCTGCGACCAGGTACACTGCCAAGCCTACCTCAACCGTTGTGTTCGGCCCGACATCATGCTCGGCACCATGCTCAGCAGCGGCATGACCATCGTGGACGAGGAAGGCAAACTCATCGACACCCCCTTCCACTCCAACAGCGGCGGCCAGACCGCAAACTCCGAGGATGTATGGCGTAGCGCAGTGCCCTACCTCCGCTCGGTAACCGACACCTTCTCCTACCACATGCGCCAAAGCGAATGGGTCAAGGTCATCAATGAGGACAAATGGCTGAACTATTTTGCCAACAAGCAGAAACTCGACATCCACGACGACAGCATCCGCAATGAGCTGCTCTCCTTCAGCCAGTCTCGCCGCAAGGTGCGCCTCTGCGGCATCCCACTGACCCGCATACGCTCCGACTTCCAACTCAAATCCACCTTCTTCTCCGTTCTCTACGACAGCACCTCACACCGCGTGACCCTCTCCGGCCACGGCTTCGGCCATGGCGTAGGCCTCAGCCAGGAGGGCACCATCCGCATGGTAAACCTGGGCATAAGCTACGACAGCGTCATCCACCACTACTACACCAACGCCCATATTGCCCACAACGAAGCCTATCCCCGCTCCTATCTGGACAACTACATACACCAGATATCACAAATCATCGAAGAAGACAAGCAATCCAGCACCCAGACTAAGTCCAAGAAAGACGACTGGCTCGGCAGGCTGTTCCGCATCCGCGACCGCGAAGAACGTGAGGAAGTATACGACCCCAACGCCGAAGAACTGGACTCCGACTGGAAATACGAATGGTAATAATATATTGTAATCATAATAATAACTCTCCAGAATACCACAAAGAACCTGTTAACCTTTCAAACCCATTTCTGTCCTATGAAGATAAAAATACTTTTGCTCATCACCGTTGCCCTCCTTCTCGGCGGCCACAGCCAGGCACAACAAGTCAAGTGGCAGACCATCGAACAGGCTGCCAAAATTGACACCAAGGGCAACACCCGGCTCTATTTCGTAGATTTCTACACCTCTTGGTGCGGCTGGTGCAAGAAGATGGACCGCGAAACCTTCACCAACCCCACCGTCGCCCTCATCCTCGAAAAATACTACATCCCCGTCAAGTTCGATGCCGAAGGCAACGCCGAGTTCTCTTGGGAGGGCACCAAATACTCCAATGTCGATGCCGCCCCCGGCAACCGGCCCAACACCCACTCTTTCGCCAAGAAGATACTGGGGGCCAAAATGGGGTTCCCCTCCTTCGTCCTGTTCAAGAGCGACCAGTCACAGCTGACCATCATCCAGGGCTACCAGTCCGCCAGCGACATGGTCATGATGCTCTGGTATTTCGCTTCGGGCGACAACAAAAGATACCCTTTCGAGAAATACCAGCAGATATTCGACAAGGAGATACGCCCCGGCATGAACGAGAAACTGGGCATACAATAACACTTGAACCGCAAACCTTTAACATTTACTTACTATAAGATTATGGGCCTATTCAGCAGAAAAGAAAAGAAGGAGACCCTCGACCAAGGGCTCACCAAGACCAAAGAAAGCTTCTTCGCGAAGCTTTCCAAGACCATCCTTGGCAAATCAACGGTGGACGACAGCGTGCTCGACAACCTCGAAGAGACACTCATCACTTCCGATGTGGGGGTAGAGACCACCTTGAAGATTATCGACAAGCTCCAGGAGCGTATCAAGCGCGACAAATACATCAGCACCTCCGAGCTCAACTCCATCCTCCGCGCCGAAATCGCCACCCTGCTCCGCAAACACGACGGCATTTTCCCCGAGGACTTCGACGCCCCACTACCCCACACCCCCTACGTGGTGCTTGTCGTGGGTGTCAACGGCGTAGGCAAAACCACCACCATCGCCAAACTGGCATACCAGTACAAACAGGCCGGCAAGAAGGTGATGCTCGGCGCCGCCGACACCTTCCGCGCCGCCGCCGTCGAGCAGCTCCAGCTCTGGGCCGACCGCGTGGGCGTGCCCATCGTACAGCAGGGCATGAATGCCGACCCCGCCTCCGTGGCCTACGACACCCTCCAGTCTGCCATCTCCAAAGGAATGGACGTGGTGCTTATCGACACCGCCGGACGCCTGCACAACAAAGTGGGGCTCATGAACGAACTGGGCAAGATACGTAAGGTGATGCAGAAACTCCTGCCCGACGCACCCCACGAGGTGCTCCTGGTACTCGACGCCAGCACCGGCCAGAACGCCATCGAACAGGCCCGCCAGTTCACCGCCGCCACCGAGGTCAACGCACTCGCCCTCACCAAACTCGACGGCACTGCCAAGGGCGGCGTCATCATCGGCATCAGCGACCAGTTCCACGTCCCCGTCCGCTACATCGGGCTGGGCGAGAAGATGACCGACCTGCAGATATTCAACGCCGACGCCTTCGTCGACAGCCTCTTTGAGAACCACTAACACACACACCCATCTTGAAAGTAAACATCATCACCCTCGGATGTAGCAAGAACACCGTCGACTCCGAGAACGTGGCAGGACACCTCGCCCATGCTGGCAACCAAATCTACTTCGACCGCAGCCACAACGACTGCGACATGGTGATTGTCAACACCTGCGGCTTCATCGGCGATGCCAAGGAGGAGTCGGTCAACACCCTCTTGCAGCAGATTGTGGCCAAGAAGAACTTCAACAGCCGCCATGCCCGCGACGGCCGCAGACGCACACTCATAGCCGTCGGCTGCCTCGTCGAACGCTACTGCGACGAGCTGTCCCACGAGATGCCCGAGGTCGACGCCTGGTATGGCGCACACGAATGGGACCGGCTCACCGCCGGCCAGTCGCCCTTCGCCAGCCAACGGCAGGTGAGCACCCCCTCGCACTATGCCTACCTCAAAATCGCCGAAGGCTGCAACCGCAACTGCTCCTACTGCGCCATCCCCCTCATCCGCGGAAAACACGTCTCACGACCCATCGACGAACTCGTCGATGAGGCCAGAGCCCTCGTCGCCAAAGGTGTCAAAGAACTCATCGTCATCTCCCAGGACACCACCTACTACGGCCTCGACCTCTACGGCAGACGCTGCCTTGGCGAGCTGCTCGAACGCTTGGCCACCGAAAGCGGAGCCGCATGGGTGCGCCTCCACTACACCTACCCCGCCTCCTTCCCGCCCGACGCCATCGAGGTCATCAAGCGTCACAAGAACATCTGCAACTACATCGACATCCCGCTCCAACATATCAACAGCCGCATCCTCGGCTCCATGCAGCGCGGCATCGACCGCGACGGCACCCTCCGCCTCCTCAACACCTTCCGCCAGCAACTGCCCGACGTATGCATCCGCACCACCCTGATTGTGGGCTACCCCGGCGAGACGGAGCAGGACTTCGACGAACTCGTGGAGTTCGTCCGCCAGGCCCGCTTCGACCGCTTGGGCTGCTTCGCCTACTCCCCCGAAGAGGGCACCCCGGCCCATCGGCTGGGCGACCCCGTACCCCAGGAAGAGAAAGAACGGCGCGTAAGCGAATTGATGGCGGTACAACAACAAATCTCCCTGGAGAAAAACCAGGCACGCGTCGGCAATGTGTACCCGGTCATCATCGACCGCCACGAAGGAAGCCACTATATCGGCCGCACCGAATACGACAGCCCCGACATCGACGACGAAGTGCTCCTCCCCGACACCAAACCTCTGCGGACAGGCCATTTCTACCCCGTCCGCATCACACAGGCCCTGGAACACGACCTCGTGGGCACCGTCACCGACATTCTAACAAAAGACAGTTGAAAACCCAACGCACAAAAAAAAATCACATTTTTTATCTCATGTAAGAAAAAAGTCGTATATTTGCATTGTAATGAAACACTGTAAAAACATCGGATTAATCATGCATTATCCTGTGAATCAACGCAGTGCGCATTTTCGGTAAACTAAAGAAACAGATAAAAAAAGTAGGAAAAACAGACAAAAAAGATAAAAAAACGACGATTCCTTTCGCCGAACCACTGCGGGAGAATCGCTAATAATAGAAATCAATTAAATTAATAAACATTCAAAATTCAAACAAACAATGAAAGAAAACACTAAAAAACAGGTTTACTTGACCCCTGCAGTTCAAGTCAAGGTCGTGGCCGTCGAAAACGGTTTTCAAGTTAGTTATGCAATGACCGAAGACATTAACGACAACGGTACCATTAGTTTCTAACCTTTAAAATTATTGTAACGAACATGAAAAAGATTTCGATTCTTGTTGCTGCATTTGCAATGATTGCCTTCACTGGCTGTAACGACAATAACGAACAGGGTGCTCTCACTCCTGACGAGAATGGCATGGTTACTTTGAACTTGGCTGGCGAGTCCTACGGTTCTAACGACAAGCAGGGCTACTATGCTGCTGACCAGTACATTGAATTCCAGATTGGTGACCAGTGCTACGGCAATGCTGCCCTCGCTGACCTCACTTTGATTGACATGAGCACCATGGAGGAGATTCCCACAACAGATCCTACCGCTACCAGCCGTTTCGCTCGTCTTTCCATTCTCTCCGACAACCTCACCTTCCCCTTCACCATCCTCTATCCTGCTAACGCTTTCCAAGAGGGTGCGGTTGAAGACTTCCCCGAATGGAATGTTCCTATGGCTACCAACGTGCAGTGGATTCCTGAAAACGCCACCGCTGGCTATCGTACCACCGTCCTCGCTGGCCAAACCAGTGCTTGGCCCATGGCCGCTCAAGTCACTGACTTCCGTGGCACTTATCAGCTGAAGCACACTGTTGCTATCCTGACCCCCGCTTTCAAATTCGGTACCGCTTATCTTTTGGCTCTGAGCCGTGCCTATCCTAACGATTTCGCTTACGCAATTGGTGACGATATCGCTCTTACCGTTGACTCCGTCGTGCTGACTTCTTCCAACAGCATGCTGACCGGCAATGCACACGTCAACTTCGACAATCCTGCAGAGCCCACCCTGGTTATGGATGGTACAGTTCCCGCAAACGGTGATGTGTTGATTGTGAAACCCAACAGCTCTAACCTCTTTGACTATTTCACCCCTGCCAGCGGCAATGACATCCCCACCGTCAACCTTGGTAATGTCTGTGTCGCTCCCAAACACACTGGTGACCAGCTGCAGATGACCTTCTACTTCACTCTTGATGATGGTACCAACTTCTACCACTTTGTCTACACTGGTAACGATGTGACCCTCACCGAGACTCCTGAAGCCATGAGCGTTCTCCGTAGCTTCCGTACCACCCTCAGCATGAACCTCTACAATGCTAACGGTGCTAC
This sequence comes from Bacteroidales bacterium, assembly GCA_017545365.1. The sequence goes on along the minus strand of JAFWOP010000067.1, from coordinate 35,293 downwards.
TAAAACTACTCTTCTCTCTATTGACTAATCATTCATTCAATACTGAAAAAGAGAGCGTCCCTTGGGACGCTCTCTTTTTTTATGGGGACTATATAAAGGCTCTAGTTTGATATAAGAATGATTTTGCAACAGCATCGAAGATGCTGAATCTCAATAACCCCATACTAAGCGACCGAAGGAAGCGCAGTGTGGGGTCAGTGAAATCCCTACTACTCAGCGTCTCGGAGAGACGCGACACCGAGAAAAGTGAGCAAAAATCAGTCTTTTGTTACACTAGAGCGAGTATATATATACCCTATATTATCTATCCCCCTATCCCCTATACCGAAGACGCCTCAGATTATTACGGGTGCGCTCGGCAAAGGAGGAGGGCAGATAACGATAGAGCCAGCGGCTCTGGCTGTTACGCCGAAGGCGTAGGAGGAAAAGCTGAAGGGGCCTGAGCCCTGCTGGGAGCGGCTCACGATAGTCTTTCTGCAGCATCAGTTTGCGCATCCGCTCAATGTCACGGCGGGGCAGCCGCCCATGAACATAGCGGCTCAGGTCTTTCCCAGTAAACTCAGCAGCAAGATAGGTGAGCATATTAAAAGCAGGCTCCATTCCTATGCGTCTCATCAGGCGGTGGCACTCGGCTGGGTCAAGATGCTGCTCATTCGCCTTGAGGAACATGCCCCAGTCTAGAATATTGCGCAGCGGCAGCTTGAATTTGGCCGTGATATGACATATCGTGTGCATCAGCAGATACACCATATCGGCCATCAGTGGCAGGAAGCCTTCGGCCGAAACCCCGTCCAACGAGTCTTTGATATATTGCTCCGAAAGGAGCTGGCTCCTGTAGTTGAGGTCGAGAAACTGCAGGTGGTTCTCAACAGGCACCCCGTCCACAGCAGCCTCGGTATGCTTGCCGTGTATTTTGCCACCAGGGATACCCAACAGGCTGTTGCCCCTTTGGAAATTGTCACGCGTCAGGGGTAGGAAGGCGATGTCGATATCGCCACAGGCACGGGAGCTAGGCACCGGATAATAACGCGAGAGGCTGAGCCCCTTAAGTACGAGAATCTGCAATCCTTGTTCGGATGCTTTGGCTCGAAGTGAATCCAGCACTTGCGACTGGTGCTCATAATGATAGCGCGTACGCTCGGCCGAGAGGGTCCAGCTCAGGGCTATGTCTCCCTGGGGCTGCTGCTCCGCCGGCAGACGGTCAATAACGTCGTTAATCATGGTGACCACGCCGTGTTTTCTCGCCAGCCAGTACACCTGTGCCCATTCGTCGGCAGTGGCCGGCAGACAGTCCGGAGGGGTGCTGTTGAGTGAGCCGCGCAGAAGCGCAAGCATAAGACTTGTAATATGGTCCATCGGGGACTAAATGAATTTCACCTTCCAATGCCTCCCCATCTTCACGCAGGGAACGTTCAGCTCGGTCTCTGAGCTGTCTGGGTTGATGTTGTTGGCAGTCACCAGGCGAAGATACACCGTAGCCGAGGTATCACCCTTGTCCATATTCGAACCCAGTATCTCGTATTCGTAAATGACCATCTCCATATTCTCCAGCAAGTTCACCAGCGGCTCCCTCTCCTTGTCGGAGATATTGGTATATGTAAGAGCGGTAGTATAGTCATTGCTTTGCGTGGCCCGATAGAAATCGTCGACCGCCTGCTCGGGCGTGCTTTTGACACATCCTGCAACCGCCAGGGTCATCAAGCCTGCAAATAGTAAGGTGATTTTCTTCATAATGCAAATCCTTATTCTTATTATACGAAAATGCAAAAATACAAAAAATAATCCTATTATCGCCATTTTTTTTATTATGTCGATTTTTATTAGTAATTTTGCACGCTTTTATAACTATGGTAGAACTACTGCTCGGCATAGCATGCGGCATCGCTTTGTCGCTGTTTTTCAGCTTTGGACCTGCTTTCTTCTCTCAACTGAGGACAAGCATTCAGTATGGCTATAAGCGGTCATATCCGTTTGCTTTTGGCGTTAGTGCCAGCGATGTGCTCTGCGTCTTCCTACTGCTGACCGTCTTGAAAAACGTGGACCTCTTCGAGATGCTGCACAACGTGTGGGTGGCGTCGGTGGCAGGGGCCGTACTCCTCATGATGGGCATACATTATTTCCGCAAGGAGGTGACCGACCTCGGAGGGAAGGAGTCCCGCATCAAGTTCAAAAGCAAAGACGGCGAGCCACGGCGGCTGACGATACTGATGCAGGGCTTCGTCATCAACTTCATCAACCCCTTCATCTGGTTCTACTGGATTTCCATCATCGCACTGGCCTCTGGCGAGCTGAACCTCTCCACTAGCGACCGTTACATCTTCTTCATCGGCATGCTCGGCACCACCCTGGGCCTCGACATCCTCAAATGCAAACTGGCCTCGCTGCTTCAGCGCATCATCACCGCACGCCTCCTGAACATCACCAACAAGGTGTGTGCCTTCATCATGTTCGGCTTTGCCATCTATCTTGTAGTGTCGATGATACTATTTCAAGTGAGCCCCAAAGCCCGTGAACGACAGCAGTCGCAACCCAACAACAAGACCGAGGTGATTAAAAAACTCCACAACCTGCAAAACCTGGACAGCCTCAGTGAGCTCTCCCCCTGGAAACGAAAGCACGACACCATCCATATCAACGAACTAGAGAACACGCCACAAGAATAACACAATGATTCGAGAAGAAACCGTTTTTGGCCCCATCTACAGCCGGCGGCTAGGCACCTCGTTAGGGGTGAACCTGCTGCCCGAGAAAGGCAAGATATGCAATTTCGACTGCATCTACTGCGAATGCGGCTGGAACAAGGACGGCCGTGACGACACCACGCTCCCCTCCGCCGCCAAAGTACGTGCCGACTTGGAGAACAAACTGGAACATCTGCGCCGCCAGAAAGTCACGGTCGACTCCATCACCTTCTCTGGCGATGGCGAATCGACCCTGCATCCCCAATTTCCCCAAATCATCAACGACACCCTGTCGCTGCGCCAACAGCTGGCACCGACAGCCAAGGTGTCGGTGCTCTCCAACGCCACCCAGGTATACCGCCCCGAAGTGTTCGAGGCTCTCAGGAAAGTGGACAACCCCATCATGAAAATCGACGCCCCCACCAACGAACTCATCGCACGGGTCAACAATCCGGCCCCGGGCTACGACATCGCCAAGGTGGTGGAATCCCTAAAACAGTTCCACGGCGACTTCATCCTACAGACCTGCATGCTCCGCAGCCGCGAGTATCAGTTCGACTCCTCAAGCCCCGAAGTGCTAGAGGGATGGATGGCTATCGTGCGTCTGCTGCGCCCTCGCGAGGTGATGGTCTACACCATCGACCGCCCTACGCCCGCCCAAGGACTGGAACGTTTCTCGGCCGAAGAGATGACCCGGCTGGTACAGCCGCTGATTGACGAGGGCTTCACCATCCAGGTGAGAGGCTGAGCCCCATAGAAACAGGACAAACGCATCAAATAGACGATCCTTGGGGAGGGCTAGAAGGACGTTGCAATTACTCAAGCTTCATGGTTTGATGTCGCAGTGTGCCTGAAAGGCACAGACAGATATAGCGTATGGCGCCGCCATACGGGGGACAACGACGGCAGCGACCTGCAGCCTGTAGGGCTGCAACAACGAATTCTGGCACGGGCGTGATGTCGCAGCCCTACAGGCTGCATCTGTCGGACACGATATTGGTTCCTAGTGCGTTGCCTTAGGCTATATCTGTTCCAGCCCTCTGGGCTGAGGCCGAAGCCACATTGCCACACATCGTATAGGGGCTTTCGGCATACATGACAACCAATTTTGAAGCATTCGTCCTGCCCCATAGAAAACTTTTTTTTGTATATCAATAATTTTGTGTATTTTTGCAATTCCGTAAGAACCGCATTTGCAGCCTTACGGACTATGTAAATATCGCTCATCCAACAAGATGAGCATGTATAAACAAATATAGGAGAACCAAGCTATAGCAGCACCATTCAACCCTGGCGCCCCCAATAACAACAAGGGACGCGGCAGAGGGCCTCAAAAAAAAGAGCCCGAACATCAGATTAACGAGCACATCGACGTGCCTATCATCCGCGTGGTGGGTGACAACATCGAACCCACCATCATGAGCACTCGTGATGCCCTGGCCAAGGCCTATGACGAAGGTCTGGACCTCGTGATGATTTCGCCTAATGCCAATCCGCCGGTGTGCAAGATTATAGAGTACCAGAAGTATCTCTATGAGCAGAAGAAAAGGGAGAAGGAGCGCAAGGCCAACTCCACAAAGGTGGTCATCAAAGAAATCCGCCTGAGTCCGCAGACCGACGACCACGACTTCGAATTCAAGCTGAACCACGCCAAGCGTTTCCTCAAAGAGGGCAACAAGGTGAAGGTCGACGTCTTCTTCCGGGGTCGTTCCATCGTCTACAAAGAGCAGGGTGAGGCGCAGCTGCTGAAATTCGCCGAGGCACTGCTCGATTACGGCAAACCCGAGGTGATGCCCCGTCTGGAAGGCAAGAGGATGCTGATGATTATCGCACCCAAGAAATAAAGAAACTAGATTGTCACCAAATATAGTCTAACTAAAAAACAGTAAAGTAATGCCCAAAATGAAAACCAAGTCCGCTGCCAAGAAGCGTTTCGCTTTCACCGGCACCGGCAAAATCAAAAGAAAGCATGCCTATCATAGTCACATCCTGACTAAGAAAGAGACCACGCAGAAACGCAATCTCGACCACACCGCCCTGGTGAGCCGCGATGACGAGAAGCGCGTCAAAAGAATGCTTTTAGCCTAAAAAAAGAACTAGCAATACTAGCAATACTAGTCATACTAGTAATACTAGCAAACCTAGCAAGGAGTTATTAACCATTATTTAAAGCACCCAAGAGAGGCCCTCGCCTCCGCTTAAATGAAAACAAATTAAACAAACATGCCAAGATCAGTAAATGCCGTAGCTTCCAGAGCTCGCAGAAAGAAAATCCTCAACCGTACCAAAGGTTACTGGGGAAGAGGTAAAAACGTGTGGACCGTTGCCAAGAACAAATGGGAAAAAGGTCAAACCTACGCATACCGCGACAGAAAGAACAAGAAGAGAGAGTTCCGCGCCTTGTGGATTAACCGTATCAATGCCGGTTGCCGCATCAACGGTATCTCCTATTCTGTATTTATGGGCGAATTACACAAGAACAACATCGAGCTGAACCGCAAAGTCCTGGCCGACCTGGCTATGAACAACCCCGAGGCCTTCACCGCTGTTGTCAAGATGGTTAAGAAATAAGCCAAAGTAACGGAGTAATCAACCTTTAAAACTACTATGTCATGGGAAAAAACGAAATAATGCAATTTGTGGAGAGTTTGGTCGAACGCAAAGAGTTCCCCGAATTCAAGGCTGGCGACACCATCACTGTACACTACAAAATTAAAGAAGGAAACAAGGAACGTATCCAGAACTTCCAAGGCGTTGTCCTGCAACGCAGCGGAAGCGGTTCTACTGAAACCTTTACTGTCCGTAAGATTGCCAACGGCGTAGGTGTGGAACGTATCTTCCCCATCAGCAGCCCCTTCATCGAGAAAATCGATGTCAACAAGCATGGCGCCGTCCGCAGAGCTAGAATCTTCTACCTCCGCAAGCTCACCGGTAAGAAAGCACGTATTAAGGAAAAGAGATTCTAATCGACCTTCCATCAGTGATAATCTAGCGAGCGGCATCTTCTTTCCGAAGACGCCGCTCTTCTTTTGAAAATAAATTTGTCTATGTCAGCAGAAGTTCGTAACTTTGCAAATTTGAACAGAAAGTCTGACCACTATTAACTCATTATATATAAAGGAGAAAACAGATGAAAGTAAATGTCAAAAACTTCGGCGTGGTGTCGCCTGAGCAGCCTTGCTCCATTATCGACATCATCAAAATGGTAAACCCGGATGGTCTCAACAACTATTGTGCGGCCAAGATAAACAACGACCCCAAGCTCATCGACCTCCGAACTACCGTCACTGCTGATTGCGACATTGAACTTTTGGACACCACCAATAAGGAATGTCTCGAGGTGCTGCGCCACACCACAGCGCATATCATGGCCGAGGCCGTACAGAACCTCTTCCCCGAGGCCAAAATCACCATCGGCCCCGCTACCGAGAACGGCTTCTTCTACGACTTCGACTTCCGTCCCTTCAGCCGCGAAGACCTCGACGCCGTCGAGAAGGAGATGAAGTCCATCATCAAGAAGGCCACACGCCTCGAACGCAAAGAGGTCTCCCGCAACGAGGCCCTGAAACTCATGACCGAGCGCAACGAGCCCTACAAGGTGGAGCTGCTGGAGGCCATCCCCGAGGGCGAGACCATCACCATCTACCAGCAGGACAACTTCGTGGACCTCTGCCGCGGCCCGCACCTGCTCAACACCCGCCCCATCAAAGGATTCAAACTACTCTCCTCCTCCAGCACCTACTGGCGCGGCGACAAGAAGAACAAATCGCTCAGCCGCATACACGGCACGGCCTTCTTCTCCAAAGAAGAACTCGAAGGCTACCTCCAATATCTCGAAGACGTCAAGAACCACGACCACAACAAAATCGGTCGTGAGCTGGAGCTCTTCACCACCGTAGATGTTATCGGCCAGGGCCTGCCTCTGCTGATGCCCAAAGGTACCAAGATTGTGCAGACCCTACAACGCTGGATTGAGGACGAGGAAACCCGCCGTGGCTACATGCGCACCAAGACCCCCCTCATGTCCAAAAGCGACCTATACAAGCTCTCTGGCCACTGGGACCACTACCGCGACAAGATGTTCATCATGGGCGACCCCGACGATGAGAAAGAGGTGCTGGCCATGCGTCCTATGACCTGCCCCTTCCAGTATTTCGTCTACAAGAACAGCCAGAAGTCCTACCGCGACCTCCCCTGCCGCTATGGCGAGACCTCAACCCTCTTCCGCAAGGAAGACAGCGGCGAGATGCACGGCCTCACCCGTGTGCGCCAGTTCACCATCAGCGAAGGACACCTCATTGTCCGCCCCGACCAGATGGTGGAAGAATTCAAGGGCTGCATCGACCTCGCCCGCTACTGCCTCACCACCCTCGGTCTGCAGGACGACATCACCTGGCACCTCTCCAAGTGGGACCCCGATGACACCGAGAAATACATCGGCGATGCCGAGACCTGGGAGGCCACCCAGCAGCACATCCGCGACATCCTCAACGAGCTCAACATCCCCTTCGTCGAAGACGTGGGCGAAGCCGCCTTCTACGGACCCAAAGTCGACATCAACGCCAAGAATGTCTACGGCAAGGAGGACACCATGATTACCATCCAGTGGGACGCACTCATCGCCGAGCGTTTCGACATGTACTTTATCGACAAGGACGGCAGCCGCCAGCGCCCCTACATCATCCACCGTACCAGCATGGGCTGCTACGAGCGCACCCTGGCATGGCTTATAGAGAAGTACGAAGGAGCCTTCCCCACCTGGCTCGCCCCCGAGCAGGTGCGTGTGCTGCCCATCTCTGAGAAGTTCCTCGACTATGCCGAACAGGTCACTGCTGAGCTGCAGCGCAACGGCATCGAAGCCACCCTTGACCGTCGAAGCGAGAAGATAGGCTATAAGCTCCGCGAGACCCGCATGCAGAAGGTCCCCTACGCCCTGCTTATCGGACAGAAAGAGCAGGACGACCACCTCGTGGCCCTCTGGAACCGCAAAGACGGAGACCTCGGCCAGTCAACCCTTGACAAGTTCATCGACGCCCTCTGCAAGGAAATCCGCACCAAAAGCGTCGAACTCACCATCCGCAAAGAAGCATAATTTGTCCAGAATCCGATGCGAAAGAAGGGTGCCGAATGGCACCCTTCTTTATATCATTTTATCAAATCTATCCCTCTAGTTCAGCTTCCTCCCCCAAATAGTATACCCAGCACCCAGCATAAAGGTGTTGCCGTAGCCCACCGAATAGGAGGCGGTAAAATACCAAGGACCTGTATGTTTGTACCCTGCGCGCATCAGGAAGCCGTTGCTGTGGAAGCGGTCAGTACCACGGTAGCCGATACCTAGAAGGATGGCACTGTTGTTGGGGAAAGTGAAGGCCACCTCAGGGGTGAAGCCGAAGCCCACACCAGAAGATGCCGTGTTCAATTCGACATATCCACCTACAGAAATTAAATCTGTTATAGGGAATGTCATATCTAACCCGGCTGCTAAAACAAGTCCACCTACTCTTGGTTCGTTCTTTGGATATATCAGCGAGCCAATGCTGCCGTTCACACCCATGAAAAACTTCTTTGCCACGTCGCCACACTCAATGGTCCAACGCACACGGCCGTCGTAGCCGCGAGGAATATAGCAGTAAATGCTCTGCCATTTGTTGATAAGGTTGGTGCCAATCTCCTCGAAGGCGGCCTGCAGTTTGTCGAAGTTGGTCAGCGAATAGAACTTGTCGCCGTTGGTGTTATGCGACAAGGCGCTCAGCACCCGCTCAAAGTCGGTATTGTTACGGTCCACGTCGTTGCCGCGAATGGCAAGCACATAGCTCTCGATAGGCGCACCTCCGATTTTCTCTTTCAAAATGCGCTGGTTCACATGTTGGAAGTAGCGGTGGTCGGTGCCTTCCGCTGCCTTGCCAATCTTGGGGTCGAACGAATCGTTGTCGTAGCCGTCGGTGAAGGCGATGACGAAGTTGCCATCATACTTCTTGTCCTTGTCTATTCTCAGCTTGCTCACATAACGCTTGATGTTGTCGAGGCCCTGATTGATGGCATAGTAGAAGGCGGTGCGGTTGTTCAGCTGCAGGGTGTCAATAAACTGGAACATCTCCTTGCGGCTCTCTTTCGTAAGCGGACGGAGGTCGAAGGTACGAGTGTTCTTCATCGAGTTGAAGCCCACGATACCAATATGCACATTGCCGTCGCTCGACTTGTCGATAATCACGTCGATAAACTGTTTCGCTGCCTTCTTCAGCTTCACGAAGTCCGCATCACCGATAGAGGAGCTGCAGTCCAGCACCAACATGATGCTCATCACCTTCTGCTGTGTATAGGCGGCTTCGGCGTTCTCTACCTCGCTGTCAATCTGCCAGCGGCCGCTGTTGTTCTGCCAGCGGTAGAACTTCAGACCACAGGCGAAGCCCTGCGGGTGGGTGGTGGCGGCGTGGTCGAACACCAGCTGCACCCCCTTGTCGGTGTCATGGCCGTAGATGGTGTCGCTGTCTGTGAACGAGATACCCTGACTGCGGATGTTGTAGAGCTTCCATGGTTGCCCACTTTTTGTGGGCGTAGCCAACTGTCCTTCAATGTAAAACTTAGCCTTGTCGGCCTGTGCAAAGGTTGTGAGTGAAAGCAGCAACGCAGCTGCCAGTAGTGTGAGATGTTTCTTCATAGGTGTGCCTACTTTAATTTAATTATATAGAAACGCCCTTTTTTGTTATTTATTGTAAGGCATCTAAAAATAAATCCTCTTGCTGTATACAGACAATAATATCCCAATTGTTTCGTTATAAAAATAGATTCTAACAGTACTACTGACCACATGAGCGAAGAATCCATACAAGAAGAGCTCCTCACCCCTGAGATTGTGGAGGCCATGGGCATCAGCCAGCCCGCATTCGAGGAGGTGCAGTGCATCGTCGGACGGATGCCGACGGTGCAGGAGCTAAGCACATTGCTGGCCATGTGGGAAGCCAACGGAAAGCAGCAGAGCCTGTACGGATGGCTGAAAGGGCAGCACCACATCGTGGAACGGCACGAATACCTCTATTCCGGCACCGACTCTGCCCACAAAGACATACGGGAGCCGAGAGTAAAAGACTGTATCGCCTTGGCTCATGAGTTGGCCAAGGAGCAGGACATCTGTCCTGATGCGACACAAGGCAAAGGATTCTCGCGTGGCGAGAACCTCTATATGGTGGGCAATGTGAGTACTGAATTCCTCGACTCCGAGTACGCCCGCAAATGCCTACATATCGTGTCGGAGCCCATTAAGATGTCCTCAACGGATGAGGAGATAGAATATATCGGACTTATACTGAACAGCCTTCTCAGTGCTGACACCATCACCACCCTGCGCCCTATCGGACGAGGTGGCCTTTTCATGACCCTCGTAGCCTGCTGTCGGCAGCGACCCACGGGCGAGAAGCATCCGACGGTGGGTTTCGACATACTGACCTGCCGCGAGATAAGGCTCGACGCCTTCCTGTTTGGCGAGGAGCCGGGACGGTTCGTGGTTTCCCTACCCGAAAGCCAGGACGACTTCTTCCTCTTGAAGTTGGGCGAGGCAAGGGTGAACTGCTGCTTCCTCGGACATGCCACCAAAGGCCGCGTGCTGGTTGACGACATGGACTATGGCGATGTGAAGGAGTATATAGAAAACGAGAACTGATAACAGAACGATAATATGGAACTACTTGACAGACCCACAATGATTAAGATGCTCGGCGAACGTATGGAGCAGCTCTACGAAAATGGAAACGCCGATGTGCAGCGGCTCATCAGAGAGTTGGAACGCACTCCCGACGATGCTGAGATGTGGTTCGAGCTAGGACTGGCTCACAACCAGACGGGGCTCCAGTACCTGGAGCTGGCCTCCGAGAAGGCGAAACTGGACTATTTGGAAACCCACCCTGAAGCAGAAGAAGAGCCCGAGAGCATCGAGGTGGCCGTGCCACAAGCCTTGGCCATGTTCGAAGGTGCCCTAAAAGCCTTTGACAAGGTGGTGGAGCTGATGCCTGACTACTATGGAGCACAGTGCCAGCGGGGCATCGCACTGGCCAATATGCAACGCTACGAAGAGGCCGAGCAGTGCTACCTGAAAGCCTTGGAAGAAGACGAGGAAGATTTCTCGGCAGCATACTACCTGGCCTGCACCTACCGCGACATGGGCGACGAGGACCGCGCAAAGAAATACTTTGCCCTGGCAGAGGAGCTAAACGAAGAACCCCTATAACCTCTATAATCTCTATAACCCCCATAAAAAAAACGCTATCATGTCTCAAACATCATCATTAACTGTTTTTGAAGGGCGTAAAGAAGAACGCCTCAATTCGGGCGTTACCGACCAGATAGATGCCCGGACGTATAATGCCGTCATGTGTGCCACCCTGCTTTGGGGCTTCCTAGTCAATGCCCTGATGGTGGCCTATCTGACCCAACCCATCGTCAATGCCCTCGCAGGGATGAGCCCATGGGTGTTGTTTCTTGGGTATTTTGTCCTTGCTATCGCGGGGATAGTCATCTCGGTGAAGTCGGACAATCCGTTCATCAGCTTTCTCGGATATAACCTTCTGGTGTTGCCGATGGGTGTGATGCTGTGTCTGATTGTGCCTGGGATGCCTGTGGCCATCGTCACAAAAGCCCTATTGCTTACAGGCATAGTGACCGCGACGATGATACTGCTCGGCCTCATCCGTCCCCAGCTGTTTCTGGGCATAGGCCGCACGCTCCTCATCGCACTCCTAATCGGCATCGTGGCAGAGCTGGTCGCCACCTTCCTGCTCGGCTACCGAGGTGCCGCTTTCGACTGGCTGTTCGTCATCATCTTCTCGGGCTACATCGGGTACGACGTCGCCAAGTCCCAAGCCTACCCCAAGACCATCGACAACGCTGTGGACTGCGCCCTCGACATCTACCTCGACATCATCAACCTCTTCATCCGACTCCTCTCCCTCCTCAGCCGCGAACATTAACAAATAACTAGCAATACTAGTAGTACTAGTAATCCTAGTAATCCTAGAAATTCCTAGAAAAAAAAAGCTTCCCATTTCAAAAAAAATGATTATATTTGCAATTCATAGTAATGAATAAATAATAATATAAAATATTGATAATGAGACCAGACTTTTCAAAGATTGACTTCCGTGCGACGAAAGAAAACAAAGAATCCTTCGCCCAATGGGAGAAAGAACATGATATTCAGAAGAACTGGAAGACTCCTGAGCAGATAGATGTGAAGCCTGTTTACGGCCAGAAAGACCTCGAAGGAATGGAGCATCTGAACTATGCTGCCGGCATCGCACCCTTCCTCCGCGGCCCTTACAGCACCATGTATGTGATGCGTCCCTGGACCATCCGCCAGTATGCCGGCTTCTCCACCGCCGAGGAGTCCAACGCCTTCTACCGCCGCAATATCGCTGCCGGACAGAAGGGTCTGAGCTGCGCCTTCGACCTCGCCACCCACCGCGGCTACGACAGCGACCACGAACGCGTGGTCGGCGACGTGGGCAAGGCCGGTGTCGCCGTCGACAGCATCCTGGATATGAAGATTCTGTTCGACCAGATAGACCTGGGCAAGATGTCCGTTTCCATGACCATGAACGGCGCCGTGCTGCCCATCCTCTCCTTCTACATCATCGCCGCCGAAGAGCAGGGCGTGCCGCAGGAACAGCTGCAAGGCACCATCCAGAACGACATCCTGAAGGAATTCATGGTGCGTAACACCTATATCTACCCTCCCCTGCCCTCGATGAAGATTATCGCCGACATCTTCGAGTACACCTCCAAGCACATGCCCAAGTTCAACAGCATCTCCATCTCCGGCTACCACATGCAGGAGGCTGGTGCCACCGCCGATATCGAGCTGGCCTACACGCTGGCCGACGGCCTTGAATACCTGCGCGCGGGCATCAATGCCGGCATGAGCGTGGACGACTTCGCACCCCGCCTGAGCTTCTTCTGGGGCGTGGGCATGAACCACTTCATGGAGATTGCCAAGATGCGTGCCGCCCGTATGCTGTGGGCTAAGATTGTCAGCCAGTTCAACCCCAAGAACCCCAAGTCCCTGGCCCTGCGTACCCACTGTCAGACCTCAGGCTGGTCGCTCACCGAGCAGGACCCCTTCAACAACGTGGCCCGTACCTGCATCGAAGCCATGGGCGCCGCCCTGGGACACACCCAGAGCCTCCACACCAACGCCCTCGACGAGGCCATCGCTCTGCCCACCGACTTCAGTGCCCGTATCGCCCGTAATACGCAGATATACCTACAGGAAGAGACCAACATATGCCGTGTGGTAGACCCCTGGGCCGGCAGTTACTATGTCGAAAGCCTCACCCACGAGCTCGCCCACCGCGCCTGGGCTCACATCCAGGAGGTGGAAAGCCTCGGCGGCATGGCCAAGGCCATCGAGAGCGGCGTCCCCAAGATGCGTATCGAAGAGGCCAGCGCACGCAAACAGAGCCGTATCGACAGCAACGTCGACACCATCGTCGGCATCAACAAATACCGCCTCGACCACGAAGACCCCATCGAGACCCTCGAGGTCGACAACACCGCCGTGCGCAAGGCGCAGATTGAGCGTCTCGCCAAGCTGCGCGCCGAGCGCAACAACGACGAGGTTCAGGCAGCCCTCGACGCCCTGACCGAATGTGCCAAGAGCGGACAAGGCAACCTGCTGGAACTCTCCATCGACGCTGCACGCAAGCGCGCCTCCCTGGGCGAAATCAGCTACGCCCTGGAAAAAGTGTACGGTCGTTATAAAGCAAAAATCAACCTTATCAGCAACGTGTACAGCACTCAGACCAAAGACAGCGACAGCTTCAAGCGGGCCCAGGCCATGACCGACGAGTTCGCCAAGCTCGAAGGCCGCCGCCCCCGCATCATGGTGGCCAAGATGGGACAAGACGGCCACGACCGCGGCGCCAAGGTGGTTGCCACCGGCTATGCCGACCTCGGATTCGACGTCGACATGGGTTCCCTGTTCCAAACCCCTGCCGAAGCAGCCAAACAGGCTGTGGAGAACGACGTCCACATCCTCGGCGTGAGTTCCCTGGCCGCCGGCCACAAGACCCTCGTGCCACAGGTTATCGAGGAACTCAAGAAACTCGGCCGCGAAGACATCATGGTCGTCGTGGGTGGCGTCATCCCGCCGCAGGACTACGACTACCTCTTCAAGTGTGGCGCAGCCTGCATCTTCGGCCCCGGCACCGTCATCAGCGAAAGCGCCATCAAGATGATGGAACTGCTCCTCGCAGCCCACAAGTAACAATCATTTGACAATATCATTTAAAAGGCTGAGGCACTGCCCTCAGCCTTTTAAAATACCCAAACCGTATAGTCATGAAGAAGAAAAGCAGCCTCTTCCGCAAGACCTGGCACCTCGCCTTCGTAAAGGGCGGCATCGACGCCCTCTTCGCCGATCAGGAACTCGACGTGGAGATAGTCAAGAACCCCTTCCGCGACCGCTGGTTCGCCGACCCCTTTGTGCTGGACGTGACCGACAAGAAGATATACCTCCTCGCTGAGGAGCTCCGCTACGACGCCCCCAAGGGACGTGTGGCCAAGCTCACCATCGACCGGCAGTCGATGGCCATCGAGCGATACGACATCATCCTCGAATGCCCCACACACCTCAGCTTCCCCAATATCCTGCGCAAGGACGGCACCATCTACGTCTACCCCGAGACCTGCCGCACCGGCAAGCTCGACATCTACGAGTACGACCAGGAACACGAACGCCTCGTCGCACCCAAGAAGATTTGCAACGACGGGGTGTGGGATGCCGCCATATCCGACCTGCTGGGCAAACGACAGCTCTTCGCTGCCTGCCAGGACGACTACATCATGGACGTCTACGACTGGGACGAAAGTCAGCAACTCTTCATCCCCTCCCAGACCATCCGGTCGGAACAGAAGGACAACCGCATGGCGGGACAGCTCTTCGAGTACAAGGGCTCCGTCTACTGCCCCACCCAGGACTGCTCCCAGACCTATGGCGGCGGGGTGTGGCTGAAACGGGTGGTGAAAGAGGGCGAGAAACTGCGGCTCGTGCCTGTCAAAAAAATCACCCCACCCGCCAAGACCAAGAGCGAAGGACTGCACACCCTCAACGAATACAAAGGCATCGTGGTGGTAGACCTCAAAGGATGGGTGCACCCCTTGGGACAGACACTCTACAACCTCTTCCGCTCCTTTATCCCCAAGTCGAAAGCAGCAGCTATTTAACTCTTATTACAGTACAGCCATGAAAGCCATTCCCGAAGTCGCAGCCCACAAGCATATCGTCCTCTGCGGCGACAACCTCAACGCCCTCTCCATCATCCGCAGCCTCGGCCAGGTGGGCATCCGCCCCATCGTCATCGTACTACAGGGCAACCCCATCCCCCTGGTGGGCAAGAGCCGTTATGCGGGGAAAGTGATACACGTCCCCTCGTTCGAGGAAAGCCTGACGACACTGCTCTCCTTCGCCGACAAGCAGTGCAAGCCTTTCGTCTATACCAGCGACGACAACCACCAGTCCATGCTGGACAACTACTACGACCAGCTCAAAGAGAGCTTCTACTTCTTCCATGCCGGTGAGAAAGGGCGCGTGACCTACTACATGGACAAAGACCACATCTGCAAGGCAGCCCAGGAATGCGGCTTCGCCATCGCCAGCAGCGAGGTCCTCAGGCGGGGCGAGCTGCCCAAGAGCCTCCACTACCCCGTCATCACCAAGACCCTCAACCCCTACGAGTACGGCTGGAAACGCGACGTGGGCGTCTATTACAACGACCAGGAACTGGCACAAGCCTACACCCAGATGGTGAGCAAGACCCTGCTCGTGCAAGAATACATCGAGAAGAAGAACGAGCTGTCGATGCAAGGCTTCTCCATCGACGGCGGCAAAATCGTCTACCTCCCCTTCAAACGACAGTATTTCCGCCTCCCCAAGACCAGCTACGGCAGCTACTGCTACTACTACACCTATGACGACGAGCCGCTGCGGCAGCGCATCACCCAGCTGATACGCAACATCGGCTATTCGGGCAACTTCGAGATAGAGTTTATCGAGAAGGCCGACGGCAGCCTGGTGTTCCTCGAAATCAACTTCCGCCACGCCCTGTCGAACTATGCCAGCACCTATGGCGGCATCAACCTGCCCTACGAATGGGCCAAGGCCACCCTCCTGCACCATATCGACGGACTGGCCCCAACCAAGAACTATTTCACCGCCCTCTTCGAATCCAAAGACTATGCCAGCTTCGTCAAGTCCGGCATCATCAGCAAGCGGCAATGGCTGAAAGACTTCTTCAAAGCCGACACCTACTACCTCTGGAACCGCCGCGACCTCCGCCCCGTCCTCTCCTTCTACTGGAGCAAACTAAAAAAGAAAACTATAGAATCCTAGAAAATCCTAGGCTATCCTAGGCCATCCTAGGCCATCCTAGGCTATCCTAGGCAATCCTAGAAAAAAAACCAAAAATCAAAAAAATGCAATACCCCACCAGAAACACCATCCTCAAGAAGCCCGTCGTCTGGAAAGACCTTTTCTTCTACCGCAAGAGCGACACCCTCTACCAGCTGACAGTGGTGTTCTGCAGCCGCTTTCTGCCCGCCCACGGCGACCGCACGGTGGACCAGATGGTGCAAGCCGCCCGCAGCGGCAAGCAGAATATTGTTGAGGGCAGCGAAGACGGCAAGACCAGCTCCGAGATGGAGATAAAGCTCATCAACGTGGCACGCTCCAGCCTGCTGGAGCTGCGAGAGGACTACCTCGACTACCTGAAAAGGAACAACCTGCCCCTGTGGGATTCAGAGCACCCCCGCTATGAGACCATGCGCCGATTCTGCAGCAAACACAACGACTACCGCGACTACAAGTCCTTCGCCGAGCAGCTGAACGACGAGGAACTGGCCAACATGGCCCTGACACTCTGCCATCAGACCGACAAGCTGATGACCTCCTACCTCGAAAAATTGGAGAAACGCTTCGTCATCGAAGGAGGCATCAAAGAGCGCATGCATGCCGCCCGCACCGGCTACCGCGAAAACGCCGACCAACGCCTAAAAGAACTGGAGGCAGAAAACCAACGCCTGAAAGAAGAAAACCAGCACCTCCGCCAACTCCTAGGAATGCCTAGAAACGCCTAGGATTGCCTAGGCTATCCTAGGAACGCCTAGGCTATCCTAGGCAACCCTTAAAAAAAATATTTTGCCATATCAGAAAAAAGTTGTAATTTTGCAAACTCAATCAGAGTGTGAAATGAAACCGAAAATCGACACCAACGTCCAGTTTAGTGGCTTAAAACCAGGTAAGTACACCTATGCCTACACCCTGGACAACACCTTCTTCGAGGGGTTCGAAAATGAGGAATTGAGGGAAGGAAAGGTCGATTTTGAGGTCATCTTAGAGCGTCGCGAGCGCATGCTGGTGTTCGATTTCCGCTTCAAAGGCGAAGTCTACACCGTCTGCGACCGCTGCTTGGGCGAGATGGTGCTGCCGGTGGAAGGAGAAGAGCAATTGTGCGTGAAGTTCAGCGACACCGACACCAGCGAAGACGAGAACGTCACCTACCTGCCCGAAGGCGCCTACCAGATTGACCTGGCCCAATGGATGTATGAGTATGTGGCCGTCCGCGTGCCGATACAGAAAGTCCACCCCCAAGGCCAGTGCAACCCCGAGATGCTGCAGTACCTCAGCGAAGAAAAGTCGTCAGAAGCTGCCGGCACCGAGGAGGAAGAGATAGTGAGGGAGCTTAGTGAGGGAGAGAGCGATCCCCGATGGGACGCCCTGAAACAACTGTTGGATAAATAAACAAATAAAAAATAATAATTATGCCACATCCTAAACACAGATTCTCGCAGACACGCACAGCGAAACGCAGAACACACGACAGTTTGGAGAAAGCCCAGCTCACCACCTGCAGCAATTGCGGCGCTCCGGTAATGTATCACCACGTATGCCCCGAATGCGGGTACTACAGAGGTAAGCTAGCCATCGAAAAGAACGCCGAGGCCTAAAGCCCAGCATCCTCCAAACAAGACCAACAAGAGAGCTTCTCCCCAAAGAGAAGCTCTCTTACTTTTACACCCTCCCAGACAAAAACAAAGGAGGGCACCACTCGGCACCCTCCTGTTATCAATCATATCTCTTGAGAAGACTAATTCACATCATAGACCAAACGGACTGAAGCTCCTTTATAACGATGCGCATCCTGGGTATTATACTCGAATTTAAAATTATCTTGTAGATTTGTCGGGAAACAAATAAACCCCGCATGCGTTGTTGAATTATAATCAGCTGTCCAATAATAACCAAGAGGATTTGTTACTAAGCCTGGTAGGGCACCGACGTTATTCTGAGTCCTCAATCCCGCACAGGGCAAAAAGGCGCAACCTGCATAATTGTTCAGATTAATTGTTTCAAAATTACCTGAATTATTGGGGTGAGAACCTGAATAACCGTCGGGATAGATTAGCAACCCTGGGACACCATTCACCGTGACAAACGAATGGGTATAACCTAATCCCTTTCCGCCGCCTACTGACCGTGACCGACGACTACTACCCAACAAATAGTTCCACTCAGCAATATTCAAAGTACGCCAATGCTGTAGGTTGCTGGCATCAGGCACATAACCTGTTTCATTAAAATCATAAATAGTATTATATCTTCCCCAGTCATAATTAGCGTCCAGCGCTGCTGAGCCTCCATAGGTTTTATTCGAAGTATAATCCCATGGCATCGCCTGATTACTAACACCAAGATATCCGCTAGTACCCCAACCAAAGAGGTCTATCCACTTATTCGTAGCCCCTTGTTGTTCTGGGTCACGAGAATTATCACCAATCCCAGCCATCGTTCCATAATAAGTCCCTCCATAAGTACCTCCAGCGTAGTCCCACTGATTAGCAGCAATCCTCCATGGATGATCCTCTGACCCATAATAATATTGCAAATTACCAGCCGAGAAATAGACTTTGTCACCATTTTGGTTAATTGTGAACTCACCTTGACGGAGGGCACCGGCAGGACGGGTGTTGTCGACCCAGGAAGTCTGGTAGACGCTCGTTAATGCGAAGGTCAAAGAACCTATCTGGTTGAGCGGGATATTTCCGCTGCCAGCAGTTGTTTGGGCTCGACGGTAAACACCTTCTCCATCGTTATTGTGAACCTGAACTTCAAAGGTGAACTTATTTGAAGGTTGGGTAGAGAAGGCGGGCACATAGACATAGAACTGCTTGGGATAGCCACTAGCAATGCTCACATTCATACTTCCCCCGTTCGCGTTGCCAGCCAAAATGACTGATTGGTGATTGTTGTCAGTCTCGTTGATGACGTAAAAAGGATTATAGTCACCGCTCTGAGTGGTCACATCCGGCATTGCCAAAGTGGCAGCCCCCCACAGGGGCTTACTGTCAGAGGTCACTATGATTTTGTCTACTATCAGGTCCCCACGCCCTGCCTGATTGTCAACAGTGATGGCCAAAAGGGCACCTAGATTTTTAAAATACAAATCTGCGCTACCCGCCGAAGTATTGGAGTGCGCTCCCATAGGGGCCTCAACGACTTGGATAGTTGACCCTCCGACAGTAACAGTCTTATACACCTGATACTCCGGGATGGTCAAATTGTAAACACCGACACCGTTGACGTTTTCCAGAGAACCACAAATACTGGCTGGGTAAACAGCTTTATAGTCTATGCTGGGTGACACACTGACGGCATTGTTCGACACTGTGCAAGTCTCACCGTTAACGCACACGAGGTCTGAGCCTGTATCCCATTTGGGCGTATAACCTTCCATGTGTACTTTCCCATCGTGGCTAAAGCTGGCCATGCGGAGACGGAGCGTGACGCTGTCTTTCTGGCAACTGGTAAAAACCCCAGCCAAAAGGCAGAAGGTCGCTAAAAAAAGAAATATCTTATTGTTTCTCATATCAATTATCTATTATATTATTTGTGATTTCTATTACGATTAATGAACTTACCAACCAAGCTCACTGAAGTCATAGGAACTAGTTCCTCCTGATGTTCCTCCAGAGCCAAGCGAGGTGGCTTCACCTCCCCAAAAACTTGAACCCGAGTTAGAGGTTGCTGTGTAGGCGGTGGTGTTGTCTATCATATCTTCTATGCCATGAAAGAAGTTCACCTGCCCCAGACCGCTGCCGGCGAAGCCGGATTCAATTTGGAATTGCACTACCGTCACTTTGGGCGGCTTGTACATGGGTTTTATAAAGTTATTATCCATATATTTAACTTATTAAAGAGTTGTTTCGTCTAGAGTCATTCCTACGCATACACACTACCCACAAAAATTACGCTTGCAAAGGTACACTTTTTTTTTCAAATAATATTATTAAATGATATAAAAAAGAAATACTCGATAACAAATAAAACGCCATATTACCACTATACCCAATGATATTCAATGGATTAAAAAAATATAAACAAGCAAACATTTTAACATATTTGCAATAATAATGACAGACAACACCCTCACCACAAATATCTTAATAAAACTTAAAACCGCCTCTAAGCAAACTACAGCAATCCTTCGTCCCGCCTCCGGTTCTTCTAGGAAGAAAGAAGGATGGTTCTTAGATTTGTTTAAGAATCAAAGTCCTAAAAAGAATCTATACACAACTAATAATCACCTAATTAAAACCCTATCTAGGGTCAACCAGGACTTTCGATTACCAGTCTTGGACGTGGGTGGTGTGGAAGGGTTTGAGGCGGTAGCCTATTTTCACCATCACCATGGTGGGGTTGAGGGGTGTGTAGTCCACATGCTGGCGGTCTTCATGCACCACGATGTCGCCGTAGAGGTTGTAGCGGGTGGCGGTGTAGCGGTCCCAGGTGAGGGGGCTGCTGCCCAGCACCATGAAGTTGGCCCCCACGGTGACGGTCTTCTTGAAGAGGAAGCCGACGCCCAGGGTGTAGGCGAAGGTGGCTGTGTTGCCGTAGGAGCGGATGTCGAGGTTGTCGTATTCGGGGTACTCCATCTCCTCGACGGGGGTCCATTCGTTGCGGGTGTAGAGGTGCTTCCAGTCGGAGATGAAGCGCAGGTTGAGGCCGGCGAGGGCTTCGCCATAGAGGTCGATGCCGCCCATGGGGTAGCAGTAGCGGAGCCCCAGCTGGAGGGAGACATGGCGGAAGTGCGGCAGCTCCATGAGGTAGTGGCTGCACTGGCTGTAGCGGTTCTTGTAGATGATGTCGTAGTATTCGCGCACATCGCGGCTGACGCCGCTCTGGAGGTAGTGGCCCTGAAAGGCCACCTCCAGGCTGGGGAGGGCGGGGATGGCGTAGCTGAGGTCGAGGCCGGCGCCCCATCCCCTGCCCGCCCCTGCCTTGAGCTGGTGCCCTTCGGCGAACATCCACTCGTTGTCGCTCATGCGGGAGTCGGCGTAGAAGCCTTGCGGGAGGGTGACGCCCCCCTGAAGGCCGACATAGAACTGTGCCCTGAGTTCCTGGCCCCCCAGGGCCAGGAACAACAGAACAAGAGCTGATGAAAGGAGCTGTTTCATGGGATAGTTTTTTTTTTAAGACTAGGGGGTCTAGGCTATCCTAGGCATTCCTAGGCATTCCTAGGATAGCCTAGACCCCCTAGGATTGCCTAGAACCCCTAGTACTCTGCGCTCTTGGCCACGACCTCGCCGTTGATGCGCTTGACCATGCCTTGGAGGGCGGTGCCGGGACCCACCTCAATGAACTCGGTGGCGCCGTCGGCCAGCATATTCTGCACCGTGGCAGTCCAGCGGACGGGGGCGGTGAGCTGCTTGTTGAGGTTCTGCTTGATTTCCTCGGGGTCGGTGACGGGGAGGGCGCAGACGTTCTGGTAGCAGGGGCAGACGGGTGCGTGAAAGGTGGTGGCGTCGATGGCTTGTGCCAGCTCGACGCGGGCAGGCTCCATGAGGGGGCTGTGGAAGGCACCGCCGACGGCCAGCGGCAAAGCACGTCCTTTCAGCTCCTTGAGCTTCTCACAGGCCTGGGCCACACCGTCGAGGGTGCCGCTGATGACCAGCTGGCCGGGGGTGTTGTAGTTGGCGGGGACCACCACTTCGCCCGCGGCGGTGATGGCGGCGCAGACATCCTCCACGGTCTTGTCGTCGAGCTTGACGATGGCGGCCATGGTGGAGGGTTTCAGCTCGCAGCATTTCTGCATAGCGTTGGCACGGGCGATGACCAAGCGGAGGCCGTCCTCGAAGCTCATGGCACCGGCAGCGACAAGGGCGCTGAACTCGCCGAGCGAATGGCCGCCCACCATGTCGGGTTGGAAGGCGTCGCCCAGATATTTGGCCAAGATGACGCTGTGGAGGAAGATGGCGGGCTGGGTCACGCGGGTCTGCTTGAGGTCCTCGGGAGTGCCGGCGAACATGAGGTCGGTGATGCGGAAGCCGATGATTTCGTTGGCGCACTCAAACATGTCGCGGCACTGCTGGTTGTTGTCGTATAGGTCTTTGCCCATTCCGACGAACTGGGCGCCCTGACCGGGGAATACATAGGATTTCTTCATTTTTTACTTTTTTTGATAGGGGCTATAGTGGCTATAGGAAATATAGTGACTATAGGGACTATGATTATTTTAGAGTTTCTATTATTTCTTTTGGGTCAATTAGTTTCAGCAGCACTGCCAAGGCTAAGGCGATGATGACCACCAGCACCAGATGGAGCCACCAGATGCCCCAGATGGGTGGCAGGAGGCTGAACACAATTATCAATAACGTAAAAAGGATAGTTTTTATTATGTAGCCCCCCGAAATAGGGAGGTGGAAAAGGCGGATTGCCGCCACCATCTGTGTGACGGCCATGAAGCTCTGGGCCGTGAGGCTGGCCCATGCCGAGCCCACGGCGCCCCAGCGGGGGATGCCGAAGAGGTTGACCGTTATGTTGATGAGGAGGGTGAGGGCTGCCAGCAGGTTCAGCTGCCGCATGCGGCCTGCGGCGGTGAGGAGGGTGCCATAGACGTAGGTCATGGAGATGGGTATGATGCCGTAGACGAGGATGCGGAAGACAGCGGCGGACTCGCCGATATGATGGGTGTAGAGGAGCTCCATGAGCGGGACGGACATGCGTGAGAGGGCTATGGCGGTGGTGATGGAGAACACCAGCATGAGGGAGGTGACCAGCCGTGTGGTGGGGGCCAACTGGCCGTCGGCGGCACCGCCCTTGGTGAGCTTGGAGAAGATGGGGAGGAGGGCGACACTGACGAGGTAGGCTATCATGGTGAGGGCGTCGAGGAGGCGGAAGGCGCTGGCATAGATGCCGGCGTTGTGGTCGCCGAGGCCTGCGGGCGAGAGCTTCTGGAGCAGCACCGGGTCGATGCGGTTGTAGGAAGCCATGAGCAGGACAAGCAGCGCAAAGGGGAGGCTCTTCTTGAGGATGACCAAAGAGAACGGCTTGTTGAAGCGCAGACGGCGGAAGCCGGTCGTGCCGACCAGCACGACAAACGCCGTGACGGCGGTGAGGAGGTAGGCGACGGTCTGGGCGTAGACGAAGTATTCGATTTGGAACTGAGGATGGCCGGGGAGCCAGAGGAGCGCGCCGCAGATGGCAATCATCAGCAGGCGGTCGAGGATGCTGATGAGGCTGTCCCACTTGAAGAGGAGAAGTCCTTCGAAGTTGCTGCGCAGGTAGAGGATGAGCGAGTTGAGGAACTGGTTGAGGCAGAGGAAGGCCAGCAGGTAGAACTGACGCGAGCCGTAGCCCAGCAGGAGGCCCACGGTGAAGGTGACCAGCAGGTAGAGAGCCAGGAGCATCAGCTTGACGGCGAGGATGCCGGAGAGGTGCTTGACGATGAGCTGGGGGTGCTGCGCAATGTTGCGGGTGTTGAAGTTGGTGATGCCTATGTCGAGCAGGATGTTGAAGATATAGGCGAGGTTGAATATGGAGAAATAGAAGCCGTAGGCCTCGTTGCCGACGGCATTCTGCACCCCCACCTCGATGCCCAATATCCAGAAGGGCTTAATCAGCAGGTTGAGGAGCAGGAGCCAGAACAGCCCCGACAACAGCTTCTTCTGCATGGTCACCTCGTTAGTCATAGGCATCGGACGGCTGGTGTGAAGGGGTTCAGCGGGCTATCTCCCATTTCTCCTCCATATCCCAGTTTTCGCGGAGTTCGAGGGTCTTGTTGAAAACGATTACCGGCTCGGGCTGGCGTTGCTGCCAGTAGTCACCAGGAGTCCACTTGCCGTCGCCGTCGTTGTCGAGGATGGCGCGGAGGTTGTATTTGCCGCCTTTGAGGTAGGAGAAGGTGAGCTTCTGGTCGTGGGTGACGACGGACTGGCGGAGGAGGTCGCCCTTTTCGTTGGTAAGCTGGATGAGCAGGGGCACGAGGGGCTTAGATGGAGCTGCCACAGTGTCCTGCACAGCCACAACGGAATCGGCGGAGGCCTCGATGGTGTCGGTTGTGGCGGTTAGTGTGTCAGCTGTGGTGTCCGGCCGACGTGTGATGGTGAGGATGATGTTGCCGTAGTTCTCGGCCTTGGTGAACTCGGTGGTGAAGGTGAGCGAGTCGGCATTGACCTGGCCGTGGATGTCTTTGAAAAGCCCTTGTGGCACGGTGAACCTGTACTTGCAGCCCTGCCTGCCATTGAAATCGAGGCGGGCGCGGCTGCTGCCTGTAGGATAGAGGTCGGGGTAGCAGCGGACAGAGCAATGGGAGGTGGTGCTGTCGGTGAGGCAGAAGACCTTCACCGCCGAGTCGGCGACAGAGTCGGGGACGGCGAGGGCGAGCACGGGTGTTTCGAAGGCTATCCAGAGGGTGTCGTAATAGGGATGGCTGCCACCAACAAGGCTCTTCATTGAGGCTGGGGCCAGCTTGGCGAAGGAAGACCTGCCGGGAGTGGCCTTGCTGCGGTATTGCAGGCGGAGGGTGTCGGCTAGTTGGTGGTCGGCGATGACCAGGGTCAGCGAGTCGCAGTCCTTCTGGGCAGGCCAGACGGTGAGGGTGTCGCGCGAGCGGTTGGCTTTGAAGTAGAGGGTGGTGTCGGAGGGGGCAGAGCCCAGCGGGAAGAGGGTCATGGTGTCGGTGAGCGGCAGGAGGGTGGAGATTTCGACAAGCCCTTTCTTTTTGAAGTCGCTCTTGGTGACGCGCTGCTGTTCCTGCTTGAAGAGGGAGAGGTAGAGAGTCACGGGCTCGACGGCGGGAACGGCGGTGCCGAGGGCTGTGGTGTCGAGGGCTGTGGTGTCGAGGGCTGCGGTGTCGAGGGCTGCGGTGTCGAGGGCCGTGGTGTCGAGGGCTGCGGAATCCTTGGCGGCGGTGTCAGGTGCCGGAGGCATCTTCTGCGATGCGACGAGGGTGTCGAGGAAAGCCACCGCCTCGCCGTTGCCCAGACGGAGGTTCTTGTCGCCGTCGAGGAAGGCGATGAGGAGGTAGCGGCCCGGGCGCATGTGGTTCAGCTGGAAGCGGCCTTCAGGGTCGCAGCGGGTGATGTAGAGGGGATGCTCTTTGGCGACGACGGAGTCGGCGGATTTTATAGGAGATATAGGGACTATAGTATCTATAGGGGGGGGGTAGGCGGCGACAGTGACGGTCTCCTTGCTGGGCTGGCCGGTGAAGGCATCGAGGACTTGGCCGCGGATGGTCATGCTGTCGATGGCGGAGCCGGTGGAGAAGACATATTCGAAGCTGGCAAGGGGGTTGCCCTCGTTGAAGTCGACGATGCCGCCTTTGAACTGGAAGAGATAGGTGGTGTTGGCGCGGAGGGTGTCCTTGATTTTGACCACCAAGCTCTTACCCTTGGTGCCGTATTCGGGCTTCTGCTTCATGGGTGGCGAGACGAGGATGTTGTTGTCGGCATCTTTGACCTGCACATATTCGTCGAAGGCGATGGAGAACTCCTTGGCGTCGAAGTGCAGAGTGCCGTTGGCGGGTGTGGTGCCGAGCACCACAGGAGGGGCCTCGTCCTTGGGGCCGCCGGTGGGGTAGCCCTGCTTGGCACAGGCATGGAGCAGCAGGAGGGTCAGCAGCAGAAGGAGGGGATGTATTTTGGATGTGGGTCTCATAGTGGGTGTTACACAGCAGAGGGCTGGGTGGTTAGATTTCCTGATATTTATAGTCGACCCCGTTGCCGAGGGTGACCACGAGATAGCTGGGGATGTCTTTCTCCTCGTTGAGGTTGTCGGTCATGACGTATGGGACACCGCCGATGAGGTGCTGCTCCTTGTGGTGGAAGTGGCCCATGAGGAAGAGGCTGACATGGTTTTGTTCCATCAGGCTGAGGAGTTCATAGGTCTCCTCCTCGGGGAGGTTGGCGGCGGGGGTGGTGCTGTAGTTGTAGCTGTTGCGGAAGAGGCAGGTGTGGGTGCCGACGACGACATGGCGGTAGTGGTCGCGCTGCTGGAGGAGCTGCTTGAGCCATTCGAGCTGGCGGCGGCCATGGGTGGCATTGCCGCTGTCGAGGAAGACGAAGAGGTCTTTGGCCCCGCCGACGGTGTTGACGGTGACGGTATAGGTGGAGGTGTGGAAGTATTGGGCGAAGTATTTCTCGCAGTCGAAGTAGATGTCGTGGTTGCCGATGGTGACGAAGCAGGTGTCGGTGGCGGTGGGGAGGTGCAGGAGGCTGTCGAGCATACGGAAGGGCCGCTCGCCACCTTCGTTGGAGAGGTCGCCGTTGATGAAGCTGAAGAGGCCGACGGGGTCGGCATATTCGGCGGCGAGGAACCGTTCGACGCGGGAGGTGGAGTCGGAAAGATGGATGTCGGAGCAGACATAGACCCGGTACTGGTCGGGAGCACCCGTGATGACGGCGGCATCGTGGGCGTCGTTCCACTCGAGCCAGGCGGCCACGCGGTCTTCGGTGTGGCTGCCACTGGAGAAAAACATGCCCTTCACATCGAGGCGGTTGCAGCTTGCGAGGGTGAATGAGAGGGCTATCAGCAAGATGTTTCTAATATTCATTTCTTCTGAAGATTAAAGAGTTCTTAGGGCACCGATATGGCAGAACCAGCCGTCGTAGCTGGCGGTCAGATTGAGCGAGCCGACAGGATGGATGCCGGCCTCGATGGTGAGCACGGTGTTGTGTGGCAGGAGGTACCAGCCTTTGGCACTGAAGAACCAGTTGGCCACACGCTCGATGACAAAATCGTTGTAGTTGCTCCAGCGCAGCCCGATGTTCCACTTGCCGGGCAGGGTCTGGTCGCGCCACCAGCCTTCGACGGCGAACATGACGTTCATGGGTTCAAAGACCGTGGCTTCACCCCCGTCGGAGCGTTGCACCAGCGGGGCGAAATAGCGGTTGCAGAGGCCCAGGTGAAGAGCAGCATGGCGGGCATACCACCCCAGCTGGAGGGCGCTGGTGAATTCCTGCCGGTCGAGCGAGGGGAAGTGACGCCAGAGGTAGCTGTTTTCGAGGGTGAGCCGCTGCTTCTTGGCGGTGGTGAGCAGGGTGGCACGCCCGGCGAGCTTGGCGGAGATGCGGTTGCTGCTGGCATATTCGACCCCAGCACTCAGGGTGAAGGACTGCGCCACGGGCCAGTCGAGCAGGAGCGCACCGCCCCCAATGCCGCCGGTGGCGTAATGGAAGTCGTAGAAGCCGTAGCCTTGGAGCGTCAGCGGAGCACGGCGCACCGGCTTGTCGATACCTTGGGCGGCAGCTGCAAGGGACATCAGCAGCACCATGGCCAAGACCCCGACGCGTGCCGCTAGGCTTATTCTATTCATACTCAGATACATTATACAGATAGTGGTTACACAATTAAAGTACAAAAATACGAAAATTAATCGAATTAGAAGAAAAGCACCATAGACGCAGAGGGTGAAAAAGGCATAGGCAGGAGGATGGGGGCGGGTTTTGTAGGGCTGGGAAGGGGTGTATGGGGAACCTCTGGTAGAGCATTTGAGCCGGATGGGGAGAGAAAAGGTGCGGAACGGACGGGGGCGGACGGTTGGGATTCTAGGTCGGGGAAAGGCAGTACCTTTGCATCGTCTTCAAGGGCAAGGCAGGGCGATGCCGGCAGAAGTCCGCCGCAACCCGCAGGAGGCACCCTCTTCCAACAAACAACCCGACTAAGGACCGGGCGGGAGAGGATAGAGAAAACATTATGGCTATTTTATCAGGTATTAACACAAGAATGAAAGGGAGCGTGGGCGACTGGACTTTTTCGCGTCATGACGGAAAGACCGTTGCCAGCCAGAAGGTAGAGCGCAAGTCAACCCCCACCCGCAAGAAGTCGCAGATGCGTCTGCGCACCCAGTTGTCCAATTTGGTGAACCTGTTCCGTGCCTTCGGACAGACGTTGCACCCGTCGTTTGAGAAACGCAAGAGCGGCGTGTCGGACTTCAACGAGTTTGTACGTGCCAACCTTGGTGCAGTACCCGTCTACCTCACCAAGTCGGAGGCCAAGCAGGGCGGCAGCGTCGTGGCCGGTTATCTGGTGACCCTCGGCACCATTCCGAGCATCAACGTGACCATGGGAGCAGGCGACGTGGCCACCACCGACATCTCACTGGGCTCGATGAGCATCACCGCCAGCACTACGCTGAAAGACTTCAGCGACGCCGTGGTGAACAACAACCAAGACTACGAGTACGGCGACCAGATTTCGGCCTTCATTGCCACGCAGACGGTCAACGCCGAGACCCACGTGCCCTACGTGAAGATTGAGGCCGTGGAAGTGACACTGAACGAGAACGACGAGGACACCCTGCTGCGCGACATTGCGGGAGCCGAGGCATTCAGCGTGGTCGACGGCAAGCTGGCCGCAGGTGCCACGGTGAACGGAGCCATCACCTGGGTACACAGCCGCAAGACG
The DNA here is from genome assembly GCA_017545365.1 of Bacteroidales bacterium. Next base: position 6,886 of record JAFWOP010000067.1, on the reverse strand, counting down.
AAGAACGGCACGCAGGTGTCGACCCAGCATTTCGTCACCAGCAACTCCATCCTGCCCAACTACCAGTCTGCGGCACAGATGAATGCTGCCATCGAGAGCTACGGTGGTGCTGACAGCGAGGAGTTCCTCACCCCCAACGTAGACGATGTGCCGGCCCCCGAGCTACCGTAAGGTTGCCACACTCTCTTAACGAAAATCCCTCTCCAGCGCGGGGAGGGATTTTCTGTTTAGGGATTGGTGGGTTCTACTATTTCGATTGAGAGCGCGCACATTCTGCACGCCGAGATGTATTCGCCTGATATACTCCACACTACAAGTGCGGGATTATTGAAAGTTTGCCTCTTCGATGCAATTTATAGAAGTCCCCGAATGTGTGTATGGGGTGGCTATTTTGTGGCAGGAGGGACATAACAAACGAGACGAACAGGGAAGCCCTTGCGCCGGAATTGGTTTGAGGTGGAGATAACCGTAGACGAAGCACTATTGGAGGAACCCTGATAGTTCATCTGAAGGGCATAAGCCTTGTTGGATGCCGGCCTGCCTTGGTTATTGACGCCCACAGTTGCCGTCCAATACCAGGCTTGTGAAGAGCTTGTATAATAGGTGTTCAAGGGACTGTCGTCCGAAACACCCGCCGCTTGGTCACGATAGCCAGCGTAAGGGAGGAAAGCACATCCGGGATAGTCGGCCAGATTGGCTGTTGGAACTGGACTGAGTGTTGTAGGACCTCCTTGGGTAAAACCATCAGGGTATATTAAGAGACCTACGGTTCCATTGACTGAAACGATGGAAAATGTGTGCCCTAATCCCCCTACTCCACTTATTCGTCTTTGAGTACTTGCATTGGTCGGGTTCAGGAGATAGAGCCATTGGGTTTGTGTCAAAGTCATCCAAGGATAGTCGCCTGACCGATAGGAAGGCAACCCATTATAGGAGAAGAGGGCTGAGCTTTGACTACTGATATACGAACCCCAATCGGTAAGGCAAGAGGCAATGTTGTTAGCGCCATCGCCATAATAAGTATGGTCATACGAAGTTTGGTACGGATAGTTATTCACCAAGTTGCCGCTTGTGCCCCAGCCGAAAAGGTCAATCCACTTGCCTGTGTTGGCAGCGGGATTATTGTTGTCGGTGCCACAGATATGGGTCTGGGTGGGGGCAAAGCGCCATTGTGGGGAGTCGGAGCTGCAATAGTACTGGAGGTTGCCAGCAGAGAAATAGACCTTCTTAGTACTACTGATGGAGAACTTGCCGCCGCGGATTGTGCCGTTGGGGTATTCGCTACGAGCCCACACTGTAGTAATTTCGTTACCGCCAAGGTTGAAATCAAAGGCGGCCATGTCGCCACGGGCGATATTGCCTGCATATGCAGTTGTCTGACTGCGTGTGAAGGAGCCCTCATGGTCGGAGCTATGCGCGGACACCGAGATGGTAAAGAGGTTATTCACATTACTTGGGGTAGCAGGGATATAGATGTAAAACACCTTGTTGCCAGCAGATTGGAGCACATGGTTGATGGGGCCAAGGGTGACAGTGTTGTGGTCTTCTACTTGCGAAGTGACGGTATAGGCAGGGGTGGACTGGGAGAAATCGAGGGAGGCAGTGCCCCAGAGAGCCATGGTGCTGGCTGAGACGGTGATACTGTCAATCATCAAGGGGTCTTGGCCGTAGTTGTTCACCACATTGATGGCCAAGAGAGCACCTGCATTCTCAAACACTAGCGTGTTGCCGCTAGAGACCTTTGCCGACATGGGGCCTCAACAACCTGAACGGCCACATTGCCCACTTGAGCCGTGCGATAAACCTGATGCTTTGGAATCAGCAATGAGGCCTCATTGCCGCTAATACTCTGGTATATACTATTGGGGTAGAGTGCCAAATAATTAGCGCTGGTGGCAACGGTGACGGTGTTTCCTTGGCTGCTGTTGCTGACAGGGTATTCCTCCCCATTAACATTGATGGCATCCTCTGCGGGAATCCACTGCGGGAAACGGTTGTCGTCGATGTAGACTTTGGCATCGTGGTTGAAGCCTTTGAAGCGGAGGCGGAAGGTGACGCTGTCTTTCTGGCAACTGGAAAAGAGCATAGCCACGAAGCTCAGAAGCAATAATGTACGAGTTGTTTTCATAATAGTCCTTTCTTTTTTCTTACCAGCTCCATTGGTGTTCTCCATATTGACGGGTGTCAGAAGAGGAACTTTCGATGTTGACTGGCGCGATGACTAACTCGGTTGTTTCAGAAGTAGGATTATTGCCTGTGCCCGCGAATCCTGATTCGACAAGGAAGCCCACAACAGTAATTGTGGGCTTAATGTAATTGTTGTATGTCATTATGGTATTCATAATAGGTTATCCTTTCAAGGCAATCTGCAACTCGTCGAGCTGTTCCTGAGCGATAGGCGCAGGGCTGCCTGACATGACATCGCGGCCGCTGTTGTTCTTGGGGAAGGCGATGAAGTCGCGGATGCTGTCGGCACCGCCGAAGAGGGAGCAGAGACGGTCGAAGCCGAAGGCCAGGCCGGCATGGGGAGGCGCACCATAGGTGAAGGCATCCATGAGGAAGCCAAACTGGGCATCGGCCTTCTCGTCGGTGAAGCCGAGGGTGTGGAACATCTTGTTCTGAAGGATGCGGTTGTGTATACGGATGCTTCCGCCGCCCACTTCGACGCCGTTGATGACGATGTCGTAGGCGTTGGCGCGGATGTCGCCCCAGCGAGAGGGGTCATCGAGAAGTGCTTCGTCCTCGGGCTTGGGAGCGGTGAAGGGATGGTGCATGGCATAGTAGCGCTGCGTCTCGTCGTCCCATTCCAGCAGGGGGAAGTCGATGACCCAGAGGGGCGCATAGACATCGGGGTTGCGCAGGCCCAGACGGCTGCCCATCTCGAGACGGAGGGCGCAGAGCTGGACGCGGGTCTTCATGGCAGGGCCACAGAGGATGAGCATGAGGTCGCCCGGCTTGGCACCGAATTTGTCGGCGATGGCCTTGAGCTGGTCGGGTCCGTAGAACTTGTCGACGCTGGACTTGAACGAGCCGTCGGGGTTGTATTTGATGTAGACCAAGCCGCCGGCACCTACCTGAGGCCGCTTGACGAAGTCGGTGAGGGCATCGAGTTGTTTGCGGGTGTATTCGGCACAGCCTTCGGCATTGATGCCCACTACCAGGTCGGCACTGTCGAAGAGTGGGAAGCCCTGGCCTTTGACCACGTCGTTGAGTTCGACGAATGGCATGCCGAAACGGATGTCGGGTTTGTCGCTACCGTAGAGGCGCATGGCATCGTGCCAAGTCATGCGGGGGAAGTCAGCGAAGTCCAAGCCTTTGACCTCGTGGAAGAGGTGCTTGGCAAGGCCTTCGAAGGTATTGAGGACATCCTCCTGTTCGACAAAGCTCATCTCGCAGTCGATTTGAGTGAACTCGGGCTGGCGGTCGGCACGGAGGTCCTCGTCGCGGAAGCAGCGGACTATCTGGAAGTAGCGGTCCATGCCGGCGACCATAAGAAGCTGCTTGTACTGCTGAGGGCTCTGGGGAAGGGCGTAGAATTCACCGGGGTTCATGCGGGAAGGAACAACAAAGTCGCGCGCACCTTCGGGGGTGGACTTGATGAGCATGGGGGTTTCTATCTCGAGGAAGCCGCAGTTGCTAAGGTAGTTGCGCACGAGCATGGCCATGCGGTGGCGGAGCTCGAGATTGCGACGGACGGGATTGCGACGGATGTCGAGATAGCGGTAGCGCATACGGAGGTCGTCACCGCCGTCGCTGTTGTCCTCGATGGTGAAGGGAGGTGTTTTGGACTCGTTCAGAACTGTCAGTTCGCGAACTTCAATTTCGATTTCGCCAGTAGGTATTTTGGTGTTCTTGCTGGCACGTTCGATGACGACTCCGGTGACCTGCAGGACATATTCACGGCCGAGTTTGCGAGCCTTCTCGCAGAGTTCGGCGTTGGTCTCCATGTTGAAAGCGAGCTGGGTGATGCCGTAGCGGTCGCGGAGGTCGATGAAGGTCATGCCGCCAAGGTCGCGGCTGCGCTGCAGCCAGCCACAGAGGGTGACTTGCTGGCCGATGTTCTTGATAGTTAGTTCGCCACAGGTGTGTGTTCTGTACATTTTGGTAGTATAGATATGATAGTTGCGATAGATTTTGTTTATTGGGCGGAATTGGCGGCATTCTCAGCGGCTTGTTCTACAGCTGTGTTCAGTTCTTCGCCAGCCTCGGCCATTTCTTCAGCAACGGCACCAAAGATTTTGCCTATCCAAGAGTTGGCTTTGTCGTAATGGAGACAATCCCAACCAAAGCGGTCGAAATAGTTGTTGAAATAGAGCACCAAGAAGACGACCACCAGAACGATGAGGATGAAAATAAGCCAGATGAGCCACTTGGGCATGGGGGCGTAGGGGTCTTTGGACACGACCACTGCGGGGTACTTGGCACGCTGGGTAAGGGTACGGCCAAAGCGGGAGTTGACAATAATCTTGGAGTTTATGGCCCATCCGTTGGCATTGAGCACAGGACCGAGGTTGCGACCACGGAGTTTAATCCAAGCCAATACCATAGAGGGACCCGAGATGCAGAGCATGATGATGATGATGAAAATGACAGCCGACAGCACGGAGTGGAACACCGCACCGAGGATTCCAGTCAGAGCTTGTATGATCATGCCCAAGCCAATGCCGATGGCGGCGAAAATACCTGCGAACTTGGCGATGTCGAAAGGCTTCTTGGCCGGGGCTGGTGCGGCACCAGGAGCGGCCACAGCCGCGGTGGTGGCATCAGCCTTGGCAGTGAGGTTCTCAAAAGCGGCAGCCTCCTTTTCCTCAGCCGACTTGGTGAATTTCTCCTTGCACCAACGGCCAAACTTACGGTAGGGCGACCAGAAGGCCTCGCGCACACTGATGGGATTCTCCTTGACATGGGTGACAACGGCATCCCAATCCTGACCGCTATTGTCATAGAAGACAGCGTTCTTGCCCACACGGATGTTGTTGATGTCGCCCGAAGTGAGGACTGCCACAATGTTCATGGTCTCGTTCTTAACCCGCGAGGTACACTTGCAGTAGATGAGGAACATGTCGCTGAGCTCGGAGTTGTCCATGTGCTTGGCCACGTCGGGACCCACCTTGAGGCAGAGGTCGAGACGGCGGGAGTCGATATAGAGTTGACCGGCCTGAAAGGTGGCAGCAATGTCCTTGTTGTAGAAGTCGACCATCGCCACATAGTTGCGCAGCAGAGTGTAGAAATCGCGATAAAGATGCAGGAGGCGTTCGAGGGGTTTGATGACATCGTGTTCGTTGGTCAGCTTTTCTTCATGACCCTCGTTGATGTTCTTGGTCTCCTCATCCTTGGCTGCTACATAGGCGTCAATCTTTGCCACTGCAGCGTTCCATTCGTCCTCGGTGATGGTGTCCTTGCCCGGATAGTCGACATCCAGAATCAACTCCTTCGCCTTGGCGAACTGGCTCTGCCAAGCGGGGTTGATACCATCTTTGATATGAAGCAGCGCATCGGCGCGGGGTTTGCTGAGGGGATATTTGGAAATTTCTTCAATACTGGTGGCAAAATTTTTCTCACTTATCTCAGCCACCTTCTCCACCGACACATCGAGTGCAGCGGCGCAGTCGTCGTGGAACTGGATGAACTTGCAGCGAAGGAAATAGTCGGCCACCTTGTCGCGGATGGCATCGACAGCAGCAACGGCATCGTCACTGTTGGCACCGTAGGGAGCAGTGGCGACAGTAAGATTCTCAAGGGAAGACTCCAAGTCTTTCGCACTATTCTCATCATAATTGGCAAGGAACTCATTCAATTCGGGGAGCGAGATGGTCGTCTTCTCCAAACCCATAATCTTGAGGAGTTCCTCTGCACAGCCACGCATCTGGGCACCCTCCTCATTCTCGGTGTTGAAGTCGGAAAGGTCGATATAATCATTGCCTTGAAGAATCTTATCCTTGTCTTTCACAACCGAGCAGAGCCAGTTGGCAGCGGTGATGACCTCGTCGGCACGGATTTTGCCATCGCGGTCATAGTCAATCAAATCGAGAGTACGCTCATCCAATTCAAGACCTTTGACTGGACAGCTCAACACTGTCCACAATTTCTGGTCTAACTCTGCCAAATGGGCAATGTCTTCGCCACGGGTGATGCACACACGCTTGGTGCCACCCAACGAACAATACTGCCACTTGTACTGGTTCTTGCCCTTAGACAACTTGGTATTGCTATTTTCCATATATATAATTGATTATATTATTAATTCGGGATAAAGAGACTAGGCACTATCAGCCGATGATTTTAGACAAAGTATTGAAGATATAGCGTTCCATTACAGAACAACGCTCGTCGGCCATGACGATGGCCTTCAAATCTTCCATCATTTGGTGGCGGTCGTCATCAGTAACAAGGAATTTGGCCTTATTCACGTTGATACAGTCGACAATTTCGGAATCGCTCATCTTCTTGAACAACTTCCTGACATTGCTGAATGTCACAGCATCCGCCCTCTCAAGCATGACTTCAACCTCATCCTTATGGATTTGTCCGTCGATGTTTGACACATAAAGCATTATCAGTACCTTAAATTCATCTTTGGTCAGTGTCATATTCGTGCCGTATTAATTGTTACTAATTTTTCTTAACGCTGTTTTATGAATATTATTGTATGGGAGGCAAAAAAAGTTTTATTTTTTTTATTTTATCTAGGGAAGCCTAGGAACGCCTAGGAACGCCTAGAACTACCCACCCCCCCCCGGAAACAAAAAAAAGGGAGCCGTACCCGGCTCCCCTGTAAAAGATTGGCAGCGGCCTACTTTCCCACGAACATGCGCAGTATCATCGGCGATGTGAGGCTTAACTTCTCTGTTCGGAATGGGAAGAGGTGAACACTCACTCCATAGCC
>JAFWOP010000066.1 GCA_017545365.1 Bacteroidales bacterium | reverse complement strand
TATAAAGTATGACTGATTTTTTCCAACCTTTCCCATTGTCGCGTCCCTCCGGGACGCTGAGTAGTAGGGTTTTCGTTGACCCCACACTGCGTTCCTTGTGTGGGGTTATTGAAATTCAGCATCTTCGATGCTGTTAAAAAGTCGGTCTTTTATCAAACTAGAGCCTTCTTCAAAACAGACGTTTCTCGCCTTGCCAGACAAGCTTGCTTGTCTGGATTCGGCTTATCAAAAAAGTTCGCTGGCATGTCGGACTTTTTTTGTATCTTTGCAATTGCAATAATGCATTCAATACGACAATGAAAGATAACGAAAAAGATATCATTCAAGAGGTTACCAATGAGGAGTACAAGTGGGGCTTTGTCACCGATATAGATACCGACACGATTGGCAAGGGCCTTAATGAGGATGTGGTACGCCTTATTTCGAAGAAAAAGAACGAGCCGGAGTGGCTGTTGGAATTCCGCCTGAAGGCATTCCGCAAATGGCAGACCATGGAGGAGCCAGAGTGGGGCCATCTGAAATATGACAAGGTGGACTATCAGGACATTATCTATTATGCCGCCCCCAAGCAGAAGGAGCTGAAGAAGAGCATGGACGAGGTGGACCCCGAGCTGCTGGCCACCTTCGACAAACTGGGCATTTCCCTGCGCGAGCAGAAGGTCTTGGCAGGGGTGGCATACGACGCCATCATGGACTCGGTGTCGGTGAAGACCACTTCGCAGAAGATGCTGGAGGAGAAAGGTATCTTGTTCTGTCCTATCAGCGAGGCGGTGCAGAAATATCCCGACTTGGTGAAGCAGTATCTGGGGTCGGTGGTGCCGATAGGCGACAACTTCTTTGCCGCGTTGAATTCGGCCGTGTTCAGCGATGGGTCGTTCTGTTATATTCCCAAAGGGGTGCGCTGCCCGGTGGAGCTGTCGAGCTATTTCCGCATCAACGCCCGTGGGACGGGTCAGTTCGAGCGCACCCTAATAGTGGCCGACGAAGAGGCCTACGTGAGCTATATGGAAGGCTGCACAGCCCCTCAGCGCGACGAGAACCAGCTGCATGCCGCCATCGTTGAGATTGTGGCATTGAAGGATGCCGAGGTGAAGTACAGCACAGTGCAGAACTGGTACCCCGGCGACAAGGACGGCAAAGGAGGCATCTATAATTTCGTCACCAAGCGCGGCATCTGCAAGGGGTCGCACAGCAAGATTTCGTGGACCCAGGTGGAGACGGGCAGCGCGGTGACGTGGAAGTACCCCAGCTGCATACTGCAGGGCGACGACAGCACGGCGGAGTTCTACAGCGTGGCCGTCACCAACAACTACCAGCAAGCCGACACAGGCACCAAGATGATACACATAGGTAAGAACACGCACAGCACCATCATGTCGAAGGGCATCAGCGCGGGACACAGCCAGAACAGTTACCGCGGCCTGGTGCAGATAAACAAGAGTGCGGAGAATGCCCGCAACTATTCACAGTGCGACTCGTTGCTCCTTGGCGACACCTGCGGCGCACACACCTGGCCCTACATCAAGGCCAACAACAGCTCGGCCATCTTGGAGCATGAGGCCACCACAAGCAAGATTAGCGAAGACCAGCTCTTCTACTGCCAGCAGCGCGGCATTTCGCCCGAAAGTGCCGTGGGTTTGATAGTGAACGGCTATGCCAAGGAGGTGTTGAGGAAGCTGCCGATGGAGTTTGCCGTGGAGGCACAGAAGCTGCTGAGCATCTCGCTGGAAGGCAGTGTGGGATGATGCTTTGAAGTAGGAGTTAAGAACTAAGAACTAAGACGATGGGGCGCAAACTATCGATGGAAGAGTTGCACCGCATTTCGGTGCAGGAGTTCAAAGAGGCGGAGAAAATGCCTTTGACGGTGGTGCTCGACAATGTGCGCAGCCAGAACAATATCGGCTCGGTGTTCCGCACGGGGGATGCTTTCCGTGTGGAGCGCATCTGTCTGTGCGGTATCTGCTCCACTCCGCCCCACCGCGACATACACAAGACCGCCCTCGGTGCCGAGGATAGCGTGGAGTGGACTTATTATGAGGAGACGGCCGATTGTGTTCGCGAACTGAAGGCCCAAGGCTATAAGGTCTATGCCATAGAGCAAGTGGACGACAGCATTAAGCTGGACAACCTTTCAGCTCTTAATTCTCAATTCTCAATTCTCAATTCAAGGTTTGCCATAGTCTTTGGCAACGAGGTGGAGGGTGTGCAAGAGGAGCTGCTCCCCCTTTGCGACGGCAGCATCGAGATACCCCAGCAGGGCACCAAGCATTCGCTGAACGTCAGCTGCGCCGCCGCCATCGTGATGTGGGAACTGTTTAAAGAACTAAGAGGTAAGAAGTAAGAGCTAAGAATTGTCTGCCTCACTCATTCTTAGCTCTTGATGTTACTTTTTTCTTGTTGTCATTTTTTGCCCAATTCAAATAAGTTGATGCGGACTCCCAAGCATGCATAGTGAGGCGATATGGTGTTGTTGTCGTATTTCAGATTGCGGCTGATGGGGTTAATGCCATATTCGGCATAGAAGCCCAAGGTACCATAGTTGATACTGAAACGGGCGGTGAGGTTGAGAAGGCTGTAGGGCAGGTCTTTTGTGTAGGTGTTGTTGATGGTCAGGTTGGCGGTCTCGTGTTGGTAGTGCTGCTCTAGCTTATGGCCGAACGAGAACTGGGGGATGAGCTCCAACTGAACGTTAAATCGGTGTCTTGTCGGGATGGGGAAGTAGGTGAAATGCAGGGGGATGCCTACTGTGTGCATGTAGGCCGATGTGTTCCATATCCCCGCCGAGTCGGAGGTGGCGGTGGACAGGCTGTTGTCGCTGGCGGAATAGGAGACAAGGGGCGACTTGAACTGCGGTGAGTAGAATCCGTACTGGATACCAAATCCTGCTGCGATATGGTCATCCATATAGAGCGAATAGCCTATCTTTACCCCTGTGTTTGTCAAGATCGACATTTCGTCTGGATAGACAGGATTTGGATTTATTGTTGTGTTCATTGCTGTAGTCATGCCTGTTGAGTGCCAGAATGCCGTGCCAAGATAATAGTCGAAGAACACCCTGTCGTCGGGGCCGTATTTCCTTATGCCGCTTACCCTTTTGGTGTTGTCCTTTTTCGGGTTGTAACAGTCGTATGTGATATGGCCCTTGGTGTTGGCCTTCCCATTGTAGACAACCACACCGTTGTCTTCGATGTCGAAGGTGAGCAGATATTCGGCACTGTCCTTTCCTGCCGTAGTGCCCACGTAGAGCGTTCTGTTGTCTGCCGCCGCTGTGGTTGTCAGCCGGTTGCCCTCAATGACTACCAGCCGGGCTGTGTCGTTTCGTTTCTCCCCCTTATAGGCCACCCAGTTGCAAGTGTCGTGTTCCAGACGTACGATGCTGCTTCCTTTTACCACTAGGTGGTTGATTTCCTGTTTGAGGTCTTGGCGGAAGGTGTACGTTTGTGCTGCCGCCATGCTTGCTATTGCCGCAAAGGCAATTGTGAGGATTGTTCTTTTCATGTTATGATAGGTGTTGGTTATTATACTAATTAATTGGATTCGGCCAGTTCGTTGCTTCCCGACTTTGGTGCGAATATGTTGTATACAAAGTCTTCAAATTCGAGTCTGCGGTTTTCAAGGTTCCTTCTAATCTTCATGGCCAGATAGGTGAAGGGGGGCGTGTCCGACGGTTTGGCATGGGGTACCACCCTGGCCAGGTCGTCCACCATGATTATCTCGTTCACTTCGGCAAGCTGAGTGCTCGTCACTATGATATGGCCAACAGGGGCTTGTTCTTCGGTGGGCATCGGGTGAGTAGGAGCCTCGGTGCGCTGTACCGGCTCTATGGTCTCGGTGGTGGGTTTCTGTTGTGTTTCTATGGTATGCTCTGGAAGTAACGGCTGCTTTTGCGATGACTTGATGTTGGCCTTGGCGATGATTGCCGCAGGCTGTTCGTGGTTCAGGTGCGGGGTCTCTTCCTGAAGTGGTGTGATGGTACCGGACGCATCGGGCGTTATTTGGGCTACAGTCTCCGTTCCCTCTATTCGCTGCGGAATGGCCAGATAAGCCCCGTAACCTAGGGCCAGCACCACACAAGCGGCGGCAGCCCAACGCCATAGGGGGATGACACGGCGGCTTTGACGGACGGGTGGCTCGGCAGTGACGACAAGCGTGGGGTCATAGTATTGCTCCATCTCCTCGCGTATGTCGGGGTGCTGCAGAAGGAAACGTTCCACTTCGGCGCGTGTGCTGCTGTCCAGTTCGCCTTCTTGATAGAGGAAGAGGTAGCCCTCATAATTTTCCATGTTTATCATATAGCGTGCTGTTTAATGGTGTTCAACTTGATGTATGCTTTCTTCAGATTGATGCGGGCGCGGTAGAGGATGCCCGTCACCTGCGATTCTTCCAGCCCGGTTATTTGGGCAATTTCCTGATAGCGGTAGCCCTCCAGGTCCTTCATCAGCAGGATGGCGCGGTGCTGTTCGGACAGTTGGGCAAGGGCCTGCTGCATAGCGTCGTGCAGCTCGAAGTTGTCGTGCTGGCTGTACCATTCCTCGCCGACCAGTGCGGGTGCCAGGTTGCGGAACCGGGCTTCGCGCCGGTGCTGGTCCACCATCTGGCGGTACATCACTCTTATCAGCCATCCCTTGGCCTTTGTCGGCTCCACCTCGCTCAGGTGTGTCCATAGTGCTACGAAGGCATCCTGCACCACATCCCATGCGCTGTCGCCGTCGGCAGTATACCTTACGGCAAAACGGTAGAGCTCCTCGCGGCATTGTTGGGCAATATGTGTGTATTCCTTCTCGGTCATTGATGAATAACTTCTTTCTTACACAATAAACGTACAAGGCCCCCTAATTATTCGGCCAGAGGCATAAAAAAGTTGAGGCAGACATTAAAATGTGTCTGCCTCAATGGGTTGGATAGGTGCCGTCGGCATTATTGCTTGACGACACGCTTTACGGCGGTGCCGTTGTGTAATGTGATGCGTAGGGTGTAAGCTCCTGTGGGCAGGTGGCTGATGTCGACCTCGTTGGTGTCGAGGAAGGTGTCCGCGATGCGTCCGTTCTGGTCAAACACTTCCACCTTCGTCACCCCTTCGGCCACGATGGTGAGTTTGCCTGGAGTGGGGTTGGGGTAGATGCTCAGGCCTTCGGGGTTGACGACATGGGCGATGCCCACATGGTTAATGGTGAGCTTCAGCGTGACGATGCTGTCGCATCCTGCCTCGGTCTGTCCCTCGTATACGTATTCGCCGCTCTCGGTCAGCACCTCGCCGTTCCACTCATAGCTGTTGGTGGCAGTGTCCACGATGGTGGTGTGGCTGCTGTAGTTGATGGTGATGTGCAGCGTCACCGTGCTGTCGCAGCCAGCGGCATTGGTGAGGGTGATAGAGTCGATAGTGGAGGTAGAGTAGATGGAATCGTGCCAGGTGTAGCTGTCACAGGCAGAAACATCTTCTATAGCAGAAGTGCTGTAGTTGATGGTGAGGTGCAGCGTCACCGTGCTGTCGCATCCTACGGAATTGAGAGTTGAAAATTGAGAATTGAAAGTGGATGCGGTGTACGTGCTGTCGTGCCAAGTGTAGGAGTCGCAAGCCGTGATGGTTTCCGTACCAGTAGTGCTGTAGTTGATAGTGAGGTTAAGGGTGACGGTGCTGTCGCAGCCTACGGAATTGAGAGTTGAGAATTGAGAGTTGAGAGTGGAAGTAGTGTAGGTGCTGTCGTGCCAAGTGTAGCTGTCGCAAGCGGTGACGGTTTCAATGGCAGTTGTGCTGTGATTGATGGTCAAATTCAATAGTAGTATGCTGTCGCATCCAGCCATCTGTGAGAGTGTATCGGTATATATGCCTGTGGCAGTATAGATAGAGTCTCTCCAGGTAAAGTTGTCGCATGCCACTTGGGCTATGCTGTCCTTCACCGTGGTACAGTTGGCTCTCACCCAATGCGCCTCACGTCCTCCCGCACCGAAGTGTCCGTCAGCATTTCGGATGCTGTCGGCCATCACCTTCAGCACATAGAGGCCAAACGAGTTGGTCTTACTTGCTAAATGAACAGAATAGGTGGTGTCGTCCACACGGCTGACAGTGACAGTGCTGTCCATCAGCTCCACCCCATTGTTACATTTCAGCGACATGTCGGCGTATGTGAATGTGCTGTCGATGATGGGCTGGTTAAACCGTACTCTAACAGTATCAAGAGCATAGTCGATAGCCCGGACGGGGATGTCGAGTATCTTCTCCACTTTCAGCATATCCTCTTTCAAGCGGAATGTGACATTGTACGATGTCGGCCTTACCACCGTGAGGGTGTCCACAATGTGGAGGCGGTTGTTGTATTCGGGGTCGAGGCCGGCCACCAGGTCGACAAAGGTCAGCCAGATGTTGTCGAGCGGTATGCTCACGCTGTCGTCGCGCACACACGACACAATGTCGTATTTCCCTTCACCGGGGTCATCGGTCGAGGCATACTGCCAGCCAATCGTGTCGGGATAGACCGTAAGGCGAACCACCGTGTCAACCAACCGTGTCACCTCGACGGTGCTGTCTGGCAGAGTCACCGTGGTCATAGTCTCTACATAGTGGTCAAATAGGGCGGTGTCTGCCCCAGCGACATTCACACTACGTCCCGAAGAGAAGTAAATGGTGTCGGGTCTGTTAAGGCCACCGTCGTTTGTGAGGAAGTCATGGATTGTGTCAGAGCCGGGTCTGTATTCCATCACCGTCTTGACGAGGCTGTGGGCACGAGCCGAAACCAAGCTCATGTCCCTGTCGTTTATCGAACTGTTATGAATCACGTTGACATTGTCAACCGTGATAGTGCCCAGCAGCGAACTCTTGAGCAGATACTCCATGGTGTGTGTCTGGGAGGGTGCGATAGTGCCTAGTGCAATGTCGCTCAAGGGTTGCGAGTTCTCCTCGCCGTCCATGATGGAGCCTATCATCGTGAAGTCGACCACCAGTCCTTGCTGGTTTTCCACGATATGAGGCGACAGAGAGGAGACGCGCACATTCTTGGCAGTCCCAACGCCGTCGTTGGTCAGACGTAGGCCGATGGTGGCAGCCACACTGGGCTCTATGATTGGTGTCGTCAATGGGTCGTCGGCAATGATGTCGTGAGGCACAAAGTAGTCGAGTTGCAGATGAGGAGAAGGATGCACAGTCAGCCGTGCGGGCACCATCTCGTCAGCCATGGTGGCGTGGGTGAACGGGTCGATATATTCTATCGTACCGCCAAAGAGGTATGGAATCTCGCCTGTCGGGGCGGCCGACATGAGCGGTACAAAGCGCACCGTGACCGTACCCGTGCTGTGGGCTGCAAGGGTCCCCGCAGCGCTGATGCCTTCGTAGCCGATGACGCTGATGTCGAACTTGTCGGAGCAGTCATTGCCCAACGTGTCGCTGACCGTAAAGCTCAGCGAGAGGTCTTGCAGGGCATTCGAGTCGTGGGGATTGTTGATAATCAGCTGTCCCTCAAAAGCTTCACGGGTCATGGCAACCTCTTGTCTGAATTGTAGGGACACACCCGCACACACCGAGGTCTTCTGCGGGTAGTGTATCAGCGAGTCAATCGTGGCGGCAAACATCTCCTCTATCGACCAGTAGTCCTCTCTCATGGCCGTCAACTCCATCTTCACCAGTTCGCCAGTGGTGTTGGTGTCGAGATAGTAATAGTCGAGCGACAGCCCCTCTGGCACCATAGCTGGAGTCAGCCAGCCATTTCTCATATATGTGACTGTCCTGTTCCAACGGTCTACATAGCGCCGCAGGATGATCGTGTCGATGGTGGTGATAGTGGTGTCGTAGCTTTGTCTTATCTGTTGTAGCGTGGCACTGTCTGTTGTGACCATATAGCCAACAATGGACTGTAGCACTTCGGGATGCTCAAGAAAGACCGCCTGCGTGTCGTTGACAATCCGATAACGGATAGATTGCAACGTGTCTTGATACCGTTTGGAAAGTCTTAGGTTCAGCTCGTAGACGTTGGTGTCGACGCTGATGTTGTGGTGATAGCCCCATGGTATTTCAACATCCACACCATTGTTGATACAATAATTAATTGCGTCAAATATATCAAGTGAACAGCCGAATACAGCCCCCGCTGTGGGATTGATAAAACCCACAATTGTAGCTAATCCTTGGAGTGTTGCCATTCCATACTCTCTGTTCATGGCTGATAGTCCCATGCTGTAAGCCGAGGTCCCATATGACATGCCTTGTGCCACGTTGGACAGATGGGCATAGTAGGCTGCTTGGTCAAGGCTGCGGTTGGCACTTTGAACACAACGTTCGAAGCCTCTGGTCGCAAATGACATTGCTTCCAGATTTCCATAGTTCAAGTTCATTGTCTGCCGCCACTCTAAACTTAGCATCATATAGTCTATGGCATCATTGCTTGCCATTCTCGCACTTGTGCGAGTTCCCCGCAACAGACCGTTGCCTATACCTGCCGTACCTATAGACAGCAGGCAGTCGGCAGCATCCAAGGTGGCTCTGTACCAGCAGGGCATGCACTCCCAGTCGGGCGTAAACAGTGGCGGTATTTGTGGCCAGTGGATTGTTGAGCCGCTTGGCCCGCTTGTGACGCCAGGTCCGCTCGGGTTTCTCACCGAGTCGCTCCAACCACCGGGACCGTCCATAAAGGTGCCGCCTGTCAGGTCGCTCACGCCTCCTACCATCGCCAAGGCACTGTCCTTGGGCAGGTCGCAGTCCATCTTCTCAAGCGTGGCTCCTGCATAGACCCATTTCCCGCCCGCGCTGCACTTCCAGTGCGCCATCAGGCGGAAGGGGAATATATCGCAGCTGCCATACAACGGCTCAATCTCATCCGTTATGACGAAGAGGGTGTCGCGCAGGGTCGTGTCGTAATAGACGATGCGGTCAATGATGGAGTCCACCACGGTTTCCACCACCAGACGAGGTATAGTCACCAACATCGTGTCGTACACCGTCACCGTGTCGTAGACGGTGTCTTGCACCCAATGGTTCACTGGCACATAGATTATCGTGTCCACATAGCGTGTCCTGGTCTCCGTGTGTGTGGTGACATTGTAAATGGTATCTATTCTTACTTCGTAGTCGTGTATGATAGTCTCGATGGTGTCGTATATCACCTTGTTGCGGACCGAGCAGGGAATTGTCACGCTCGACAGAGCATGCAGTGTGTCAATCCTGTCGAACAGCGGCACAAACTCGTATACGTCGGACGTCGGCACGGTCAGCGTGGCGTCGTAGGCATCAATCAACCCGTGGTTGGTCACCACAATGTTGAAGGTGCTGAACTCCCCGTCGCTCCTTACGGTAAACTCTGGCAGACTCAGCACCACCACCGGCTTGGGCACGTTGGTCTTGTACGTCGTGTTCAGTGTCACTCCCCAGCTGTCTTCCACGTCTTTGGGATAAACAACCCACGAGTACGAAACTGCCTGATATTCCAGTTCCACCAACTCAAGGTTCACCCGTCCGGCAGTAATCTGGATGATGCGGGCAACGCTGTTGTTGTCGGGCGCGCTCACATACAGGCGGTAGTAGCCTTCGGGCAGTGAGTCTATGGTCACCTCGCCCGTGCTGTCGGTCACCACCTCTGCATAGGTCTGCTGATTGTAGTAGCCTACCACTCTCACCTGTGCGTCGCTCACATAGGTGCCGTAGGCGTAGGTGTATTCGTTCGACACCATCACCCTCAGGCTGCCCTTCGCATTCGAGACCACGTCTATGACAAACGGCACTTGCTGTGGTTGCGCGTTGTCGGCGGTAACCAGTATGCTGCCCGTCACGGGGGCCAGCGGTGTCCCTAAGGGGAACATCACCAAGAGCGGCACAAACAGCGAGTCGTGGGGCGCAATGGTGTAACTGCTGTCGAGGTTCAGCACCCTCATCCCGGCAAAGCCGGCAGGGGTCTGGAAGCTTATGTTGCTGAACGTGCTGTCGGTATTGTTATACAGCGCCACGTCCACCACTTTCTGTGTGCCGGGCACTATGGCGCAGGCTATCGTGTCAAACGCTATCTGCAGGTCCGACACATGTTGGTGGCAGAAGTAGCGGGTCTCCATCTTGCCCAACGGGCCTTCGAGACACGAGGCCGTAAAGCGGGCGCGCTCATACTGGCTGCCTGCCGTCACGTTGTTCCCTACCAGGGTGAAACGGAGGTCCCCATTCCCGAAGGGGGGCAGGGTCAGGGTGTCGAACGTGATGCTCATGCCCGCAGGAATCGAGTCAACGGCCACGGCAATATGGTGCAGCGTCACATTGCAGCGGTTGCGCACTGCCAGCATTCCGGCCAGTGTGTCGTGCTCTGTCACCTCCCATGTGGGCAGATAGGACGCCAGGCTGATGCCGGGGATGTTGAACTCGGCCATCGTTCGGCGGCTGGGGCTGCCGTGGAGGCAGGCCCCCACTTCATAGTAGCCGCATTCCGACGGCACGGGGGTATAGGTGGCTCCAAAGTGGCCCAGGGCGTCGGTGGTGTCGGTGTAGAGATAGGTCTGTCCCATAATCTTCACATACACGTCCACCGCCACATTGGCCTGTGCCTCCTGGGCGGCGTTCTCCAGAGTGCCGCTGATGGTCACGGGGGTGTTGGCGGGCAGGATGCTGTCGGCCACGTTCACCGTAAACTGGTAGTAGTTGGCCATCAGGCCGCTGAGTGCAACCGTGTCGCGCGTTGTGCCGCCGGTCACCGTCAGGTAGGCATCGAAACTACGCTGCATCACGGTGGGCGAGAAGGCGACGGTCACCGTGCCACCGAAGCGGTCAAGGGTGGGGGCTGAGAGGGCGAACATGGCGGAGTCGGCACCGCGCACCGCCAGCCTTATCGAGTCGGTCAGGTCTCTGCCGCTGATGGTGAGGCTTTGGTGGGCGGAGGCGTTATACTCCACCTCGCCGAATGCCAGGGCATGGCTGCTCAACGTCATCGACGGCTCTTTGTAGATGAGGAAATGCTGTATGGCCCCGGCGGTGGTGTCGCAGGGGTTGTAGGCCTCCACCTTCCAGTTGTATGTCTGACGGTTCTGGTAGAAGGGTATGTGCTGGTAGGTGTTGGTTGTCACGTAGGTGGGGGCGGCGGGCATCGCCTGTCCCGTTGTCCACAAGTAGACGCGGTAGCCCGTGGCTCCTGCCACTTCGCCCCAGCGCAGCACCACGTCGCCACGTGTGATGACGCTGTCTGTAGCAGGTTCGAGGCTCGCCACAGTGGCAAGGTTGTTGGGCAGGACGGTGAGGTCAAGCCCACGAATCAGCGAGTCGAAGCCGCGTGCGGTGCGCAGGGTGTCGCGCAAGACGAGCAGTCCTGCGGTCGCCGTTTGGGCGGCGGTGACGGTGAACTGGCCGTTGCTGTAAGGCTCGCCTTGGCACACCGTGGCACGGGCTATCTGGTTGCGCACAGGCTCTATGCGCAGCACCAGCACCTTCACGCTGTCGCAGCCGTAGACGCTCAGCAAACGCTGCTCATACACTCCCGCCGTGCGGTAGGCCTGGCCGCCGAACACGACGCTGTCACCCTCGTATATCGCCACCTCGTCGCGGGTGTGGTACTCGGGACGGATGACCAGGTGCAGGGTGTCGATGCCCGGACAGGGCGAGTCGTCGTAGACATGCATCTGGGTGTATGCGCCCGACTCTGTGTAGGTGCGCTCATGCCAGCGGTAGCGGCCACAGGCGGTGTCGCGCTCCGTCAGGTCGGGGTGGGTGCTGTGGTTCACCGTCAGGTGCAGCGTCACCGTGCTGTCGCACCCCGCCACGGTGTGGGTGTGGTAGGTGGCGGTGTCGGTGCTCTCGGTCAGCGTGCGGCCGTGCCAGTCATAGCTGCGGCATGCTGTCACCGTCTGCTCCGTGCTGAAGCTGTGGTGCATCGACAAGTTCAGCTCGTAGATGCTGTCGCACTGCACCGCATAGCCCAATGCCGTGGGCACCGTGTCGCGGTAGGTGCCGCTCTCCGTGTAGGTGGCTCCGCGCCAGGCATAGCTGTCGCAGGCGTCCACCTGGTAGGGGGTCAGCGTGCGGCACACCGTGGTCCACTCGCCGCGCACCCAGCCGCTGTCGCTGGTGTCGCAGTTGGTCTTGATGGCATAGTAGCAGGTGATGCCCGCATGCATGCCGGTGAACCAGTAGGTGGTGTCGGTCAGCACCACCATGTTGTGGCTGCTGTCGGGGGTGGCGAAGGGCAGGGTGTCCCACACCAGCGTGTAGCTCTCGGGGCGGTTATAGTCCCAATGCAGTCGTGCGCCCGTGTCGGTCACGTTGTCGGCGGTCACAAACAGCGGCGGCAGGCAGCAGGAGGAGTCCATCATGATAAACTGTCTCGTGACGAAAGGGGTGGTGCTAGTTTGGTTGTCGGTACCCATAAAATGTATCGTTCCCCAGTCGCCGCAGTCCATCTCTGGCGGGGTAATCACATGGTGCCCTTCTATTGGAGTGACGCGATGAACAGTTGTTTCCCCGTCGAACCAGTATGCCAAGTTGGTATAGCCAGTCGAGGCTTGCTCGAATGGGAGATAGAACATCACACTCTCCAGTCGCATGGTGTTGCCACTGCCCAAGGTCATGTACATGGTGTGGAATCCCTCGCGAAGGCTGTCCACGACAAACCGGAGGTGGCCGTCACCCAAGTTGCCACTATAGTGTCGGGAGTAGTCTTGGTCGAACCAGTAGCTGTATTCTGTTGTGAGGATGTCGCCCTGCAGGTCGTTGGGTGGCAGATAGAACATGAAGTTCTCCAATCGCATGGTGGTGCCGCTGCCCAGTGTCATATACAGGGTGTGGAAGCCTTCGCGTAGGCTGTCCACTTCAAACAGCAGGTGCCCGTTGCCGAGGGTTCCGTCGTAATGGTGGCTGTAGTCTTGGTCGTACCAATAGGAATAGGCCAACGTCACACTGTCGCCCACCATCGACACTGGCGGCAGATAGAACATGATGTTCTCCAGCCGTCGGGTTGAGTCGTCGCTGATGCTTAAATAGAGTGTGTGGAATCCCTCTTCGAGGCTGTCCACGTCAAATAGCAGATGCCCGTTGCCGAGAGTGCCAGTGTAGTGGTACGAATAGTTCTGGTCGTACCAATAGGTATAGGTCATGCTGTCTGCAGACAGCTTCTGTGGCGAATAGAGTAGTTGCGTGCTTTTGAGCCGTAAGGGGAAGTCCTGAGCATGGGAGCCGGTTCGATTGTTAGGCCAGTACCAATTCCATGTCCCAGACTGCGCCTGTAGTGACAGCCCCAGCAAACATCCCGCCACGATAAGTAGCAATCGTTTCATAGAGGCAGTGGTTTGAAGTTACTATTCGTTGTCGCTGCCACTATTGGTGTTGCTGCTGTCAGACTCCTCATCGTCCAATATCTCCACATCCACCTCCAGCAGACCGGCGGCATTGGTGCGGCGGGCGGCGCGGATATGTCCTATTAGGGGGTTGCTGACAGAGGGGTCCCACGGGAACTGGCCGCCATAGATGCCCACCTGTGTGCTGTCGTTACCCAAGATGGTAGTGGCGATATTTTCGTTCAATGCCATGGACATGCCGTCGGAGTAGGTACCACGAAAAGTGGTGAACACCGTGCTGAACGGATTAGTACTGGTGGTTGAGGAGGGTATATTATGCAGGTTATGGGTGCTGACATTGGTCATGTCGAAGTATATATAGCGATAATTGCCATAGTAGCCATAATTAATTCCTATAGTGTTGAATGATGTGTAGCCATTTTGAGTTTGAGAAATACCATTATTATTATAATATACTATACTATTTGTAATAAATTTGCTATTAATGTATGAGGCGTGATTACTTTGTTGTGCCACACAGTTGATTAAGGCATCAGGAGAAGCCCAGTTGCTTTGGTTGGCAATGATGCTGTTTAAGAAAGAGGTGAATTGGGCATCCCAGATACTATTATTAGTACTGTTGCTCCAATTGTACAGAATACAGTTAACAAAAGTGGCATATCGAATCACTGAACTTGTTGAGACAGTATATGCAGCATGTAGAGTGCGGAATGTATTGAACCTGCACTTAATAAATTGAGGTCGATAGGCATTTGTGCAGGTTATTGTGTTGTCGTGCCATATTCCAGTGATGCAGAGGCGATTGACAGTGTCGCTAACATTGATAGAGAAATCATTCTGCAGCACGGTGGCGTTGGTTCCTGCCCTCTCGTCGCGGAACATCCCCGCTCCGCGGATGGTGACAGCCTTGGTGATGTTCACCGAATAGAATGAGCCTTGCGACAGTGTGATGATGTCACCACCCACGGCGGCGGCATGTGCCTGTTGTAGGGCGTTGTTCCCGTAATACACCCGTATCGAGTCGTTATGTGTCAAGGTGGCAAAAGGTAGTTGTGCAAAGCCCAGCGTGGCGATGCAGAGTGCAGTGAGAAGGAGTAGTGCTTTCTTCATGTTGTTGTGTGTGCCTGTTATTAAGCATCGGCCCGTCGCTGTTAATGTGATTGTTATTGATTGAATTTGTTGTTGATTAGGTACAATAAAATAATCCGTGAAACTTTCTGTTGACACTGAGGTTCTGGTAAAACCCTTACTACAAACAAGAAAAGTCCACGGAGACCCGTGAACGTTTCCCTTCTCTTGTGTAGTAAGATTTGAAATTTACCAGATTTCAGTGATACCAAGAAAAGCGAAAACGCTTTATATTTATATGTTATTCTTTATGTTAGTTCTTTGCTCTTTTCGTTAGTTGTTTTTTGTTGATACTATGTTGCTATCTTTACACCCTCCGGATTAGTGCCCAGTGTATTAATTCTTTGCTTGTTTAGCGTAGTAAAACGCGTCAAAGTAGCGCTGTAGAGAGTCTGGTGAGGTTTGGTAGTCGTTGTTATCATAGTAGAGGTCTGCCAGCACTTCATACAGACGTGTGAATTCCCCTAAATCGTGTTTCCCCCGTTGGGCATTGATGGTGAGGGACAATAATTCCAACGCACGGTCGGCGGCACGCTGGCATTGCTCCTTGTTCCCCTTGCTCAACCATCGATTGGCACGCGACACCTCGCTCCCTATGTTAAGCATCTGGTCGGCAAGCGACATCTCTGCCCACCTCCCTTCAGCAAGACTTTTATGTTGATACACCATTTCGCTCATTGTATAAGTTTGTTTATTATTTCCATTATACGTTGTCGGATTTTCTCATCTTGCACATCACGACTGCGATTTCCTTGATGGGGGCGGATATTAATAAGCGAATCGAATTCCACAAAATCATCTCCTGCCATTTCAGGATAAAGGTTTATTCCCCATAGATCTTCTTGTTTTGAGCCGGTTTCGAGCATTTGCTTCTCTATGTCGGCGTGCAATTCAGCATCTAATCCAATAATACCTACCCCTGTATCTACAACGGCTTTTATCATGTTGCCAAAATATCCTGGCAACATCTCTGTTAGTACAGACTTTGAAATGGGGTTGTCAATTATTATCATGATTGTTTATAAATATATGTTGACAGATGTTTTACGTTGTTAGTGTCAGTGGTACTCTTGTGTGTCGTATTCCATAAATGTGGCTTGTATTATAGTTGTATTCCTTCCTCTCTTACGTTGTATTTAAATAGTGACGGTGGCGCATTTCTCCTGTAAACCAATGAGTTGATTTCTTCCCCAATGTCCAAACCTTTGTCCCACAGTTCACATGCGATGGCGTATCTGTCGTAGTGCGACATTTTCGGCTTGTTGAGCAGAATGATGGTATCCCAGTCTGAATCCTCACGAGCACCGCCCCGAGCGCGGGAGCCATACAGGATTGTCCGCGCGTCGGGCTCTTGTGCCCGCACGGTAGCGCGTATTATGTCCAATACTTTGTCTCTGCTCAGTCGTCTCATTGTAAGGTTGGTTTCTTCGCAACCGTCGTTTTCTCGCCTCGGCATACAAGCGAGCTTGTCTGCGCTCGGCTTATCGAAAACGTTGTCTTTGTCCGTTATGTCAAAAAAACATTCTTGTAGTTAGTTATATGCTGATTCCCACTGATTTACCTGCTAAAGGCTACAGCGATTCGCATTGCAAATATACAAAAAAATAATGAATTGGTGGGCAGTTATATTGAGGATAAGCCGTAGTGCGCTGATAATCACACTTTTTTGCCTGTCGGATTTTTGCCTTTTGTCGGCCTTTTATTTGACCGGGGGAAACAGCATGGAAGCAGGGTCGAAAAGAGGTCCAAACAAAATAGAAAAAGAGGGACGAATTCGTTAATTCGTTAACGTTAATTCATTAATCTCTGATGCTCCAAGGACTAACACATTAACACGTTAACGTAGTTACACATTCGTAGAACAAATCTTTTTGACTCTAGTTTGATAAATGACTGATTTTTTAACAGCATCGAAGATGTTGAATTTCAATAACGTTGCGGAAGTCGAGTGCAGAGCCGAACTTGTTCGGGCTATGCCGAGATGTAGCAACGTCTCGAAGAAACCCCACACAAGGAACGCAGTGTGGGGTCAACGAAAGCCCTACTACTCAGCGTCCCGGAGGGACGCGACAATGGGAAAGGTTGGAAAAAATCAGTCATACTTTATACTAGAGCGATCTTTTTTTCGTCCGGGGGCAATAAAGAGGCTGGAAGTGCGTTTTTTATTCTTGTGATGACTAACAAAAGGAAGATAATCAACGACCCTGTGTATGATGGGTTTCTGAGTGTCGATGATGCCGTGATTCTCCAGGTTATAGAGCATCCCTACTTCCAGCGGCAGCGGCGCATCAAGCAACTGGGGCTGACCTATCTGGTGTACCCTGGGGCCATGCATACGCGCTTTATCCACATGCTGGGAGCCTTCAACCTCATGGGGCGTGCGTTGGAGGTGCTGCGGCAGAAAGGTGTGGCGGTTACCGACGAGGAGTGTCGTGGCGCCAAGTTGGCCGTTCTGCTGCACGACATCGGTCACGGCCCCTTCTCGCATACCAGCGAGCGGGTGTTTGTGAATGTGGCTCATGAGGATATTACCCTGATGATGATGCAGAGGATAAACAGCGAGATGGGCGGGGCTTTGGATGTCGCCATCGAGATTTTTTCCAACCAATACCATAAGCATTTTCTCCATCAGCTGGTGAGCAGCCAGTTGGATATGGACCGGCTGGACTATCTGGGGCGCGACAGTTTCTTCACGGGTGTGAGCGAGGGCATCGTGGGTACCGACCGTATCATCTCGATGCTCAATGTGCATGACGACGAACTGGTTGTGGACGAGAAGGGAATCTACAGTGTGGAAAAATTCATCATCAGCCGCCGCCTGATGTATTGGCAGGTGTACATGCACAAGACCGTCATCGCTGCCGACCAGTTGTTGCTGAATATCCTGCGCCGTGCCCGTGAGCTGGACCCGACGACATTTCGCTTCGACGCTGCGGCCCCCGACTTCTTAGACCGCTTTGCCGAGATGGACGACGACGACATCATGGTCGCCGTGAAGCATTGGCAACACTCGGAGGATGAGATATTGAGCACCTTGTGCAACAACCTGGTGAACCGCAAGCTGCCGGCGATACGTTTCAGCAATGAGCCTTTCGTGGCGCCCGAGCCGTCCTATTTTTCAGGCACCGGGGTTTTGAAGAACCGCAGCTACGACTTTAACGACCAAGAAATAAAGGTCCTCTTCAAGGACGGCCGCTGCCTCCCCATCAGTGAGGCCAGCGACCAACTCGACCGTCACTTCCTTGAGAAACAGGTGACGAAATATTATATGTATCACCCTAAAGACCAATAATAGATGAAAGTACACTTCATAGCCATCGGCGGGAGCGCGATGCACAACCTGGCCATCGCCTTGCACCTGAAAGGTTACCATGTGACCGGCTCGGACGACGAGATTTTCGACCCTGCCCGTGGCCGTCTGCAACGCTACGGGCTGCTGCCCGACAGCTTCGGTTGGCACCCCGAAAGGATTACGCCCGACCTCGATGCCATCGTGTTGGGGATGCATGCCCGCGAGGACAACCCCGAGCTGCTGCGGGCGCAGGAGCTGGGACTGAAGATATACAGCTATCCCGAGTACCTCTACGAGCAGTCGAAGGAGAAGACCCGCGTGGTAATCGGCGGCAGCCACGGCAAGACCACCACCACCGCCATGATACTGCATGTGCTGCAGCACTGCGGCATCGAGGCCGACTACATGGTGGGGGCCCAGTTGGAGGGCTTCGAGGTGATGGTGCGCCTGAGCGAGACGGCTAAGGTGATGGTCATTGAGGGCGACGAGTACCTGACCTCGCCCATCGACCGCCGACCCAAGTTCCACCTCTACAAGCCCCATGTGGCCATCGTCACGGGCATCGAGTGGGACCACATCAATGTCTTCCCCACGTTTGAGATTTACAAAGACCAGTTTGCCCAGTTCGTCAATCTGATTGAGCCGGGCGGCAGGCTCATCTATTGCAACGACGATGCCGAGGTGCGCGATGTGGCGTTGAAGAACAGCCGCACCGATATTGCCAAGCAGCCCTACGATGTGCCGCCACACGAGGTGGTAGAGGGCATCACCTACCTCACTGCCCACGGACATGTCCCTCTGCGGGTGTTTGGTCGCCACAATCTGCTAAACTTGACTGCTGCACGCTATGCCTGCAACGCCCTTGGCGTGAGTGACGAGCAGTTCGACGAGGCGATACAGAGCTTCGGCGGAGCCAGCAAGCGGTTGGAGTTGGTGAAGAAAGGCGATAGTGCTGCGGTGTATAAGGACTTTGCCCATGCGCCGTCGAAGCTGCGTGCTACCATCGCCGCCATGAAGGAGCAGTACCCCGACCGTCGGTTGGTGGCCTGCATGGAGCTGCACACCTTCAGCAGCCTCACCGCCGAATTCCTCAAGCAGTATGCCGGAACTATGGATAGGGCAGATGTGCCCTTTGTCTATTACAGCCAACACGCCCTACAGCTGAAGAAACTGCCCAACCTCGACCCCGAGCAGGTGCGTGCCGCCTTTGCCAACGAGCGGGTGCGTGTTTTCACCGACTCCAAGCAGATGGTGGAGGAATTGCGCAAGATGCATTGGCAGGATGCTAACCTGCTCATGATGTCGAGCGGCAACTTCGACGGCATCGACTTCAAGCAGCTGGCAGACGAACTGATATAGGCAGCCATGAAGACCGAAATCTCACATGGAGTATGGCAGTATGGCCGCAGCAAGAATCGGCACTCGGTGCTGTTTTACTACTATAGGAATGTGGTGCTGTTCTATGTCTCTTTTTACCTGGCAGTAACGCTTCTATCACTGATATATGGGGCAGATAGGGACGCGGTGGGTACAGTTATGTTGGTGGCTTTGTTGTATGTGTTTTTTTTTACAGGGTGCTTCGCTTGGATGAGCAAAGGGAGTTTGGTGGAGTCGGTCACTATAGACAATCCTCGTCAAGAGATGCGTGTTGTCCATTATCAGTTGACAGGTGTCAGGTGCGAGCGGATTATTCCATTCGAAGGCTTTATGTGGGACGTGTTAAGTGCACGTGATGGCAACCGTCTACGGCTATTTCCACGGGAAGGTAGGCGCATAGTGGTTGTCGAGGGGTATTTGGGGTGGAGATATGAAGATTTTGCAGAAATAGTGATTGCTATGCATCAATTTACAAAGAAGAAAAAAAGATAACAATATGACTAAATTTCAAATAGGGGACAAGGTTAAGTTCCTCAACAGTATCGGTGGTGGTGTCGTCACCAAGATAACGCCCGACTTTGTGTTTGTGCGCGACGACACGGGCTTCGACATGCCCATGCCTCCAAATGAGTTAATCCGTATGGCCGACCAGATGGGTGTGGCCAAGGTGTTCAACCAAGACGTTCCCGGGCAGCTGCCCTCCGCCGAGGAGGCGAAACAGGCTGCGGAGGCTGAATCGAAGGCCGCCGCCAAGGAAGCGGAGCTGAACCGTAAGCTGAAGGAGAAGTTCACCGGCTCGGCCGACGACGACAACATCGACAAGCTGCGCGAGGAGAATGTGAAGTTACGCTCGCAGGTGGCCAACCTGCAAGACCAGATTAAGAACCTCAAGGCTCGGCTGGCACAGGTGCAGTCGCACAATGCCCAAAAGCTGAACGAGAACGTGCTGCTGCAATACATGGTACGTCCCGGCGAGGCGGAGGTGGACCTTCATATTGAGGCATTGACCGACCATCCCGAACGCCTCAGCGACATTGAGAAGCATGAGATGCAGAAGCGTTTCTTCCGCACCTGTTTGAACCATGCGCTGCTCAACGGCTTCAAGAAAGTGGTGTTTATCCATGGTGTGGGTCGCGGAGTGCTGAAGACCGAGATACACAACGAGCTGGACCTCTACGACAACGTGCAGTACGTCGATGCCCCCATGTCGCTCTATGGCTCAGGTGCCACCGAAGTGTATTTTAAATCAAAAAAGTAGTCCGATAATTCAGAATAATCCGAATAATCAGAAATAATACCCATGAGCACACAGATACAAGTAGGCGACCTCACACTAGGAGGAGGCGCACCGATAAGAGTCCAGTCCATGACAAACACCGATACCATGGACACCCAAGCCACCGTCGAGCAGACTCTGCGCCTCGTTGAGGCTGGCTGCGAGCTGGTGCGCATCACCGCCCCCGATGTCAAGGCGGCGGAGAACCTTTATAACATCAAGGACGAACTGGCACGTCGCGGCTGCACCGTGCCGCTGGTGGCGGACATCCATTTCAACCCCCTCGCTGCCGAGACGGCGGCAACTATTGTGGAGAAAGTGCGAGTCAACCCCGGCAACTACACCGACCGCAATACCGGCAAGACCCATTTCACCGAGCAGGAGTATGCCGACGAGCTGAAAAGGATAGGGGAGAAGATGTCGCGCCTCATCGAGATATGCAAGCAGCACCACACCGCCATGCGCATCGGCACCAACCACGGCTCGCTGAGTGAGCGCATCATGAGCCGCTACGGCAACACCCCCGAAGGCATGGCGCAGAGTGCTATCGAGTTCGCCCAAGTCTGCCGCGAGCAGGACTACCACCAGCTGGTCTTCTCCATGAAGGCGAGCAATGTGAAGGTGATGGTGCAGAGCACTCGCCTCTTTGTCGAGAAGATGCACGCCCTAGGCATGGACTACCCCATCCATCTCGGCGTCACCGAGGCGGGCGATGCCATGCAGGGCCGTCTGAAGAGTGCTGCCGGCATCGGGGCATTGCTCATCGATGGCATTGGCGACACCATCCGTGTCTCCCTCACCGAAGATCCCGTGGAGGAGATTCCCGTTGCCTACGACATCCTGCAGGCCGTGGGGGCACGTATCAGCCAGTGCGAATACATCGCTTGCCCCTCCTGCGGTCGCACCCAGTACGACATCCAGCAAGCCCTGCAGCAAATCAAGGCGCGCACCCAGCACCTCAAAGGGGTGAAGATTGGCGTGATGGGCTGCATCGTCAACGGCCCCGGCGAGATGGCAGACGCCCACTACGGCTACGTAGGCCAAGGCGCAGGCAAGATAACCCTCTACAAAGGCCGTCAGGTGGTCAAACGCGACATTCCCCAAGCCGCCGCCGTTGAAGAGCTAGTCAACCTCATCAAAGAAAACGGCGACTGGATAGAGCCGTGATAAAATCGCGATTTAGGGTATAAGCAAAACCTTACTCTCTAATTCTTGATAAACAGAAGTCCCTTTATACCAAATCTCAGTATGTCAAAGAACTTTTCCGTCCGCAATGTGTGCAGGTTATAATACCCTGCCTGGCTTCGAACTCGGCTGCAAAGATACATACGCTTTTTTTTGACCCGAGCCACATCTTTCTTCATCCATTGGACATATGCGGATAATCTTCACCCGGATTTCGCCAACAAAGTAAGTTCCAATAAGAAACGCAACTTTTTGAGAGAAAATGCAGGCTGGAAAAGAAGTTTTTTCCGGCAAAGAAAGCAAACATTTCGATATAAATGTCAACTTGAGCCGTATGCATCAAATCAGGTGCGTCACCTTAATTTTCTTCCAATGATTGCCTAAACCCAATTCGACAGCCATATTGTCTTTGGTGATTAGCTCACCTTTATGTAGATTGGTGATAGCTTGTTTCAACTCTTGCAACTGATTGCCCGAAACGCCAAAAAGGTCTTTCAGTACCGAATCGTTTTGCTGCTGTTGTTTCATGATGAGCGGATACTGGGCATTGGCATAGAAATCGAAGCTCTTGCTCTTGAAATCCTCCATATTCTGAGTTGCTAAGATAATGCTCATACCCTTGTTTCGGCCCACAGCAATCAAATTTTGCAGAGGCTTGTTTTCAAAGTCGAGCATATAGTGCGCCTCGTCGATAATAGTGAAATGGCGAATTTCCACACGCTCGTCATTCATTGCCTGTTTTGGGAGCTCGTCATAAAGGTTGTTGAGTTTGGATATAACAAAATAAACAATAGCCTTTGCGATGGTGCCATTCTTCTCGAAACGACCTAAATTGATAATATTGCAAGTCTTGATTAAATCAACTTTATCCTCTTCGGCGAAAATATTGTTTTGGATAAGCATATTCAGAACCGACTTCACACTGTCCATGTCCTCTTGTTTCTTTTCGGGGAGCAGTTGATTGTATTGGTCGAATATCTTCTTGAAGGTGATGGGACGCATTTTGTTGGCCTTATATGCGTTGATAATAGCCTCACTCAGTCGGTTGTCCATATTGGCACTGATTCTAGCTCCTGATGAGATTGAAACCAGTGCATTGGCCATTGAGGTAGAATATAGATGCAACTCATTTACTGGCTTGTTAGTGAAATCGCGGAAGGGAGTAAACGGCAGTGGGTTCTTAATGGGGTCTAGCAGTGCCGACTCGTTAGTGTCGAAAAGCGACAGCCACGATGCATTGGCAGGGTCGGAGAACTCGCCTTTGTAGTCGAACAGGAGGAAATTCACTGGATAATGAGTATCTGAGGAAGCGGTTCTCAATTCGTGCAACAACACGGCCAACAAGTTGGATTTACCCGACCCCGTAGTGCCGGCCACCAATATCTGAGTGTTGGCAATTTGGCGGCTATTGATATCCAAGCAAGCAGGCATATCTTGTTCGTAGGTGCCAATGCGAAGATTCAATTCGGGAATGTCGGCTGTGGATGCACCACCACGCAAAGGACTAAACCGCAGCCAGTCGTCCAATCCGCCTTCTTTCATCAGAATGTCGTGGCCACGGAAAATCTCGTGACCTATAACCCTGCTAACAAAAGAAGAGGAATTCCATTCGGCATCCACATCATGGTATCTCATTTTCAGCAAGGCCTCAATCAGTTGTCCGATACGCGACTTGGTGAAGAAGGTGGTGGAATAGGGCGACCCTGAGAGCGGTATTTGAAGGTCCTGCACCTCGTTCCACGACCTGGGCGTATTGTCAGCCAATCCTGCCAACAGGCACATTCTTAACACCACACTCATCGAAAGAGTCACCGGACGTTCGTCAGTGGGGTAACTCGCAAGGTTGATTCTTTGTTCCAATGCAGACTTGATGTCTGCCATAACCTCGTTTATGTTTTTAATAGATATGATAGAATTGTCTATCACTAAATTATCTACCGTCATCTTCTTTAGTCATTAATGGTGCAACCAAAATAATCTTCACTAACCGTTGTGCACTGGGCATCCTTGTCGCGGTGCAGGGTGTATGCCTTTGCCACGTAAGCCTGTATTTTCTTTAAATCATGGTCTGTGGTAATCTCCGTATCGGTGCTCAGCAGGATGGTTTGGTGGGCAAGGTCAGGGAAATAATATTCCAAAATCACCTCGCGGCTCTCTTTGTCTAGCACACCCATCACCGTATCGATCATCACGGGAGGATTGTAGTCACCCAGTTCATAGAGCACCTTCAGCAGCACCTGCATCACTGTTTGCTTGGCACCCGCATTCAGCTGACTGAGGAAAATCTCGTTGCCGTCCTTGTGGTACATCTTGAAACTGATTTCGTCATTGCCATTACTCGAAAGGTCAACCCTGCCAATCACGCCAGCATAGACTACCAGATTCTTATTTAATTGCTCTTTCATCATCTGCTCAATGTTCCTCCGTTTGGCGGCAAGCAGTTTGTTCGATACGTTCTTGAAGAAACCAGGCAACTTGCAAAGCATATCGTATTGCGGGTCGGGAATCTGGGGAATATCGTAGTCGAAAGTAGCGATATCATTCGTGAGTTGGGTTATCTCACGTTCCAAATCGGCAATAGATTGTTTCAGTTCATTCAGCTTGTTCTCATTTGCCTCATAGGCGGTGATGATGCTATAATCCACGCTGCCCAACTCTTTCTTTAGAGATTCGAGCTGTTCTCGTTTCTGAGGCAGTTCGGCAAGGTCAAGGTTAATGGCATCGCGTTCGTTGTCCAAGGGGAGGAAAAGGTTGACATAAGAGTCCGTAATCAGTTTTTCCAACACCTCGACATCTTCATCCGAGAGGTATGGGTGTTTGTCGCTTAGCAAATCGCCATGTTTGTGTTTGTTTTGCACTTTGCGGACTATATCGTCCACATCAACACCACTGAGGTCGCTATATTTTTCACCGAGATACTGGATGATGTCGCGAGTAATCTGAGCAAGCCTTTCGTCGCTCACCTCTTCTCCACGTTCCTCGGCCAATTTCCTACGCTCATTGACAATCATCTCCACCTCTGGACGAATACAAGAGGCCAAAGTTGGGAAGAGTACGTTCAATTCCAAATCCCTCATCACATTGTCCATATTCTGGCGAAAAACGGTAATCTTCTTCTCGATGGATTTAATGCCCTCTTCTTGATTGCGTATTCTGTCGCGGGTCAGGTCGTCGTCGCTACGCCCTTGTTTGGCAATATTGTAACGTTCCTTATTGTCGTTTGAGAATGAAAGAGCTTTTTCGTAATCCTCGCGGGCCTGTTTCAGATAGGCTTCTTTCACTTGCTTGGTATGCCCAAGATTTTCGAACTCCTGACGCTGTTTTTCATTCTCCAATTTGGCTGCTTTCTTCTCACCCAATAAGGTCTCAGATGCATCCCGGAGCATGGTATATTTATTAAAGCCCATCACAGAATTGATGTTCTTCATGATGAGCTTATTAATCTGCTCCTCTTTCACGAGGTCGCTAGTCTTCATGGCATCGAAGAGGAAGTAATTGCTCAATTCCGAAGGCAGATTGGCGGCTATAATCTTATTCACTACCTCTTCACATGAAGCGCGTTGGCTGGCAGGTGTGGCGATTCCATAGCTATAACGGTTGCCATTCATGTTCAATTCCACACTCCATTGCACCCTGCCCTCGCTGAGACGGTAAAGACGTTTCAGTTTATATGGCGTTTCTTGTCCGAGCACGATACCACTGAAGGTTATTTCCAACACAATATTTTTACCCTCTATGCCCTCTTGGTTACGAACACCGGCATTGAAGAGCTCTTCAAACTGGCGTTGGTTTTTTATCTCCATACCATAGAGCGCATGGTATATGGCATCGAAGAGGGTAGTCTTACCGCATCCATTGCCACCACCCACTAGGATGATGGGTTTCTCTTCTTGAACATTAAGGTCGAGGTTAAGAAGTTTATAGGTCTTATAGTTCTCGGCGTAAATATGTGTAATCTTCATGGCTTCGCCTCCTTATTACAGTTTTTTGAGAGCTTTGTTGATGATGGACTTTAGCTTCTTTTCGTCCACATTCTCGTTGTTGCGTTCCTCGGTGTAAGGTTTAAGGATGTACTCCTTCATCCAGTCGGCGTCAATCTCTGCCGACTTGCAAGCTTGTTCGATAATGTCCATATCCTCCTGCCGGATGCCATAATGGAGGAAACAGCGGTCTAATCCTTTTTTCATATCTTTCTTGATGCTATAGTTGTAAAAGGCATAGTTCTCCAGAATACGTTTGTCCTTTTTACTCATATTTTTGGTCAATAATAATGCCTATATTATCGATAAAGTTAAGTTCAGCTACTTTCATCCTTAATTCTCGTTTTTTCAAATCCCCCATGTTGCTTATGTCAAAGAAAGACGCATCCATAACTTTTTGGTCCAATTCCTTACGGTCAAGGCTGGTCGTAAATAGGTCGTCTGTGTTTAAAGAATACAGCGATGGTTGGTTTGTTAATCTATTATATGCTGCACCCTCAATGTTTGTAAACAATGCATATCTTGGAGCATGAATCGGTGACACTTGTTTACCCTCTGTTGGTTGAATAAAAGTAAGGCGGAAAACAGAATCCGACATCACTTCTGGGCATTTGGCAAATAGGTTGTTGATAACAAACAATGCCAACGCGTTTGACCTCACGCTCCGCATAGTCATTTCATAGGGAAGATTTAACTTTTGAATATAAAAGAAATACGGTTCAAGTGGTTCTTTCGAGAAATCATTATCGTCTATTGCTAATAAAAATTGTTTAAACACTTCACGTTGTTCTGACAAAGAATGATTCGTAAAGAAACCAGTATATGTGGTTAACCAAAACCATTTCTTTAACCAGTCTCTCTGCGTGTCTGTTGGATTATCAACCCTTCTAAAGAACTCTGAGAAAAAAACCAGTTGGATAGGATAGGGAAGCAACTTCCTGTCAATCACATGTAACTCTTCATACAAAAACCGCACTGCCTTTTTAATGGCAGGAACAGATTGGTTTTTAATAACCTCCCTAAACTTATCTTGTTTGGCAAGTTTTTCTATTTTATCTTGGTCGAAATAAATTTTGTTATCGAATGAACTTTGGAAACAACGGAAAATGGTGTTTCTACTGATATCCTCAAAATGATATGGCTGGAGAGATGTGATTAACTCATCAGTTGTTTTTGCCAAATCAAAACCACTTGCCTTGTCATAGGATAGAGCATGCACCATCCAGTCGATAGTTACTTTTGTACCCTCTTTGTTTATGCGTGAGAAAATATCTGCCGCCTGATATATGTCCGCATTCTCTATTTCAGTACATAAAATAGCATAATCGAGAAGGCGGCTGCAAAAACGGTCTGCTTGGTCAAGTATATTTTCTATTTCCTCTTCATTGTCACATTCAACCTCTAAATGCTCTCTATAATATTTCCTAAAATCACTTGCCACAAGCATAACATTGAGTGGGAATTGCCAATATTTTGGAGCCTCCCTCCTGCTGAGGTAGATAAATTCATCCACCTTTGTATCATAATACAAAGAGAAGTACTTACTCAGCATATCGGAGTCACATGTTATACTCTCAGTGTCTCCATTATAAAGACAGCTGAACAACGACGACAATCTTTGATATCCGTCTAATACGTAATAGTCTTGTTGGCCTCTCTTCGGAATAGTATATGCTCCAAGCTTGGATTGCGTTAGGCTGTCAGACTTATCAGAAGGTTTCCATAAAAAGACAGTTCCAACAGGATACCCCTTATTGATGCTATCAAACAGATTTTTGATATTATCTCTCTCCCAAATAAAACCACGTTGGAATTGGGGGACCTGAATACTACCTTGTTTGATATATTGCAATAAACTGGTTAATGTCCTATTGCTTGTACGTATAGAG
The DNA here is from genome assembly GCA_017545365.1 of Bacteroidales bacterium. The sequence goes on along the minus strand of JAFWOP010000066.1, from coordinate 70,999 downwards.
AGTCTTTGTGCCATATTATTCTAAATTATTTGTCTAATCATTTGAGCAACATGCGATAATTCATCGGGGTCATTTTGATGGGACGTTCTATTACTTAATGTATCATAGCGTACTTCTGGGGTGCTATAATAAGTAGGGAAGCTATCTTTTATGGTATACCCCTTTTTTCGTAGAGATATTATAGTACTGTTTGGTGCAGGTTTAATACTTGGAGGGTTGTATAATCGATTAAAATTAGTTGATGATACAGTGTTAAAATGGACATCCATTCCTTCAGGTAGGCTTGTGTATTCTTTAGGTTGTCCAGTAGCCATATCTTTGGAAAAACCTGATGCAATATTATAATAATCCTTTTGTTCTGGTTTTAAACTTAAATAAGCGTCAACCCATAGTCTTCCCCATATTTCACGATTTGCAATAAACACTTCGTCTGGCATATAATTTTCCATCGCACGTTTTTCCCATACATAATATTTGACCCCCAATTTATCGTACATTTCATAATAATCTTTATGATGTTTCTCTTTCCTAGTATCTGTAGGGAATTGTTTATCGCTATCCACTATCACGCAACAATGAAGGAACTTCTGTTTTCCACCATGCAAATTAAGATAGTATTCAACACGACCTCTGTTCCCACTTCCACTAGCATCATCAATATGAGTAACCGTTTCTTTCAGAAGTGTCTCAAAATTCAAATCAGGGTCAAAATGCGCCTCTATTGCTCGTATAAGAAATCCATCATTATTACCATTTTCAAGAATAATTTCAGCTGGCGACACAATATATTCATATACCTCTTCAAGACTAAACTCTTTTTTGATTGATTCGTTTTCCCCACCAACCTTTACTATACAATCGCTACTTCTTTTTTCAGGTTTTGTTATTGACCCAACAAAAAGCTCTTGTAGAAAATAGATATCGTTTGAATCAATAATAGAAACAACATCGTTTATATCACAAGCTTTACTTAGAGATATGGTATGATATTTATCGTGTGCAGTATGAAGTACTTTCGAGAAAGTGTTTTTATTTACTTCAGGTGTACCAAATCTATCAAAAATGCTTTTGTCAATAGTAATATTCATAATGACAATTATTTACGAGCTTTATTGATAACAAGAAGTTCTTTCATTACATCGAGGAACATACCTTTAGGCCATTGAGGAATGCTGCCATCCTCCTTCATTTCAATACGTTCTAGTTGACTGCTGCGTTCTTCCTCGTGGAACTGCACAAAATACAATGCCACATCGTTGGGGCTAATTTTGCCTTCTGCCAACAAACGCTGTAGTCTCAAGATAAATGTGTGGGAATGAGTTTCAATCAAATACCGTTTATTGCTATCGTCTTTGGTGGAGTCAACAATCAGTTGGCACAGTTCTGCATGAGCAGCAGGATTAAGATGGGATTCTGGCTCTTCTAAAACAACAAGGCTTGGCTCTTCCGCTGGTTGACATGCACGAATTACTATAGGTAGGGATTGAAGGATACCGGTTCCACAATCTTGTATCGGTATGGAAAAACCATTGTTTTTCATTTCGATATGAAAAATAGGGTCTTGTTTATCGTTGACCTCTACCGACCATCCTTCGAAGTTATCTTGATACCATTTTGATACGTTATTACACACAAGTCGGGACGGTGTTTTCGAATCACGAAGTAATGCTTGATATGTATTAATGCCATCAAAACTGGATGACAAAGGCAGTTGTGGTTCTATCCGCAAGTCTAGTAAGGGAGGTTTTCTAAACGAACCTATGTAGTCAACTTTTGTATGTATACTCTCATCTTCAATACGATGATCGAAAAGATCATAAACAAGTCTGTCTATATCTATATGAAACTTTACTTCTGTTTCGTTTGTGCCATTCAAATATTTGATATAAACAGCATTTGAACCTTTACCATACACTAAGTCCAAATATGTATCACAGATTCTCACTCCGTTATATGTAGTGTTAAAGTTATCTGAGTATCCAGAATACTGAATAGACAGAGCTAACATGGGCAATTTCAGCACTGCGCTCTTTCCGGCGTTGTTCTTGCCGAATAATAAGGTTATCGGCTTGATGTCGAGGGTTTGACGTTTCTTGAAGATACGATAATTTTCGAATTCTATATGTGTAAGCATTGTGTGTTTATTTTGCGGTGTTATTTATTCAATTTGTTTAAATCTAGCATTGTCCAGCCGGAGGTGTCGGTGGTGGTGTCGATGGGGCCATCGGGGTAAATCCAGCTTTCGTTCTTTTGATAGAGGAGTCCGCCAACCATCTTCACACCTTTGGCGTTGTGCTCGTCGATGTAGTGTTGCAGTGCGTTGTGCTTCTCGCATCCATCCACGTCGCTGCCGGGGGTCTTGGTGTCAAATAGGCAGATGGTGCCGTTTTTGAGACGAATGATGAAGTCGACATAGAAGCAGCGTTTTCTATTGTCGGAGCCTGTATAGGCAACGGCAAAGTGTTCCTTACCATCATCACCGTTCTTATACCACCAATCCACGGTTTCTGTCTGCTTGTCTATCCAACGGGCAAACTTAAATTCGGGTCCTGACACATTTTCCCTTTCAAAGAAGGTGGTAAGGGCATGATTGAAGATGATGCCGCTGGTAGAGTGGACCACTCGGGAGTTGTAGAGGCGTGTTTCGGGTATGGTGAATGTGGTTTCTTGATATGACACCTCGGCGGAGGGTTTGGCAGCAATGATATTAGAATAAGCCTTCATTGCCTTTTCGATGAGGTCTTCGAAATGGGGGCGATTGCTATGGTAGAGCACCACCTTGGGCACATCGCTTTCGAATATCTGCAGATACTCTTCCATCGCGCTCTCAATGGCACCTCTGAGGATTTTGGTGCTGTCATACTTGGCATAACCATGCAGGTTCTTACGGCAGAAAAGAGTAAAGAGGTCCGACAGCTCCGAGGCATTGAGTGCCAACGTGGCCTTATCGGTCACCTTTACCGTGTTGTCGGTGCCGGTAAGTGGGGTGTCTTTGGGTATCTTTACAAAGATGCGCGACACATCGGTTTGTATGCCATGTTTCTTGGCCAGCTGCCTATTGTAGGCTATTTTGTCCTCTAGGTCGGCAGGAGTTGTGTCCAGCGCATCGTCGTCGTCGCCTAAGAGGTCTTGGAAGGGGAACAGGGTCAGCGGATTGAATCCCCACTCTTGCTGCATGGTTTCTAAGAAAACCTGGCGGAAGGTAGAGCCCAAACGGTTACGTCCCGGCAGGTGACGGTCGGCATAGACTGATTTCAACTGGATATTCACTAGGTTCTCCCTACGGTTGGCAAAGACTGTGCTCAGATAGTTCATGTCGTCGCCCACTATGCGGATGATGTCTTCGCTCAGATTGGTATAGACATAGCCGTAGTTGAGCCGTTCGTCACTGTAAAAACGCTGTTCGGGCATACGCAGAATGCGCCCCACAGTTTGAGTGGTGAAGGTGACACTCTTTAGGTCGCGGAAGATAAGCAAGACGGCAGCCCTGGGGCAGTCCCAACCCAATGCAATGGCTTGTTTGAATAGCAGGACCTCGGTGAGGTCATTGTCGTGCGTGATGTTTTGCAGATTGGGGCTTTTCTCTTTCGACAGCCAGATGGCCAATTTGCCGTTTTCCTCGCTGATACCGCAAACACCCGAAAGATAAGTCTTCATCTCATCGATGATGGTGTGTTCATCAGCGGAAATGCTGTCGCTATTATCATTGGGCAGTTGAATCAACAACAGGGGGTTGATGTCGTGCTGCTTATAGGCTTTGGCCAGTTCCTCCCGTTTCTCCAATGCCTTTTTAAGCAGCCGCTGGTTGATGGTGAGGTCGCTCTGCTCTTTGTCGGTTCTGATTTGGGGATTCAGCTGGATGCCTTTCTTGATCATTTCCTCTGCAATCACATCTTGCCTAGGAATCTCATAGCAGTTGAAGCTTGAGGTCTCAGGGGTGGCTGATACGCGAAGTTCGATTTTGGGTTGAATGCTCTTGAGCACAATCTCGCTCTTCTTGGCATTGCGTCCGGCAAACATGTGCTCTTCGTCGATGATGGTGACAACAGGCACATGCTGTTCCACCTTGGTGCGACGAATGAGCTCGTACAGCGTACGGTTCTGCTCGTTTTCGCGGATAAGGACGGCGTTGTCCTTGTTGACACTTTCCCAATTGAGGAAAAGCACATCACCGGGCTTCAGGCCTTCAAGGTGGTCGCATTCGTCGAACATCACCGGGTGCAGCGAGCGTGTTTCGCTGAAGAAATTGCGCATGGAGCGATAGCTCTGCTGGTGCAGCTTGTTGGGAGCAAGCCACACCCAAGCCACTCGCGTATATTGGCATTCGCCACATACGGGCAACTCATTGGTCAGCTCGTCCATCAGTGCGCTTACCATCACCGTCTTACCGCTGCCAGTGGGAGCTTTGAACACTAATCTCTGGCGGTCGTCGTCGAGGTTGAGCATCTTTATCATCTTCTTTTTCAGCTCACGCACAGCCTCTTTCTGATAGTCTTTCAGTTCAATCATTCTGCGCCTCCTTCCTTATAGTCGTAATTGTCCGCCATCGCCTCTCTGACGGCCTCGGTGTCGGACAGGTCGGTAGTTGCTGGTTCGGCTTGATGCTTACGTTTAGGAAGCACGTTGCGGTAGGCTTGATATATGGCTTCCGGCAAGGCGCAGAGCTCCACCAAAGGCAGTACCTGTTTAAACTCGTCGTTGTAGGCATAGGGGCCATCGCTGAAGGTGTAAATCTTGATGGGGTGTTCTTTTGTGGCACCACATTCTGCCACATGTTGAACCACCAACTGGATGGCAGCCTCGTTGTAGATGACCAACATCCTATTATCGCCTTGGTGGAAATAACGAGCCACACTGGGTTTGAATTTAAGGCCTGCAAACTCACGTTCCTCTTGATAGATGCCTTCCTTGATGCAGAGGAGGTCGGTGCTGGCGGATACGAGGTGGCGCATGTTGCGGTTGGTGCGTTCGCGGGGGAGAAGGTGGGTGCGGTAGTAGCGGAGGTTGTTTTGCCTCAAGCCCTCCACCTCTTGACCTTTGGGAGTGGTGTAGCCGTTGATGACACGCTTGTTGCGCTCGTAGGTGACATCTCGGCAGATATTGTTCTCGTTGTTGGTCACCAGGATGCACTGCCTCTTGCCCCCATCCTCCTTATTCAGCTGCATGACGGCATGCAGCGTGGTGCCGCTGCCGGCAAAGAAGTCGAGGACAGTAGAATCTATGCCTCTTGGCGTAGCAATTCCAATGATATGTTTTATCAATGAGACAGGTTTGGGAAAACCGAAAGCCTTCTCTCCAAATATCTCTGTAATGTCCTTGGTACCGTCCTGTGTCATACCCACTGTTCTGGGCAGGTCGGTACTTGTTGTAACCATACCAAAGAGTTCACCCGCTTTTTTTTCATCATCTTCCTTCCAATAGCGGATAACGGGTTTGGATATGTTTAAGAAATCATAATCTCTAGGGAATACTATTCGCCCCTGACTATAGTACTCTTTAAATGTCTCTTCATTGTTTGCCCATACGCGATTTGGGTTAGCAGGGTACTTATCGCCAGTTATAGGATTCACGATTGTGAAGAAGCAATTGGGACGCTCGTCTTTTGAACGTTGAGTTGTCATATCATGGACACGCCAAGGTCTGTCAGGAAAGTCTGGTGTTGTAAAGTATTTGCGTGTTTCTTTTTCAATTCCAGCCTGAAACTTTTCTTTGCAATAACATACCATCCATTCGTAATCTTGAGACAAGCCATGAGGGACATCCGCTTTTGCAGTCCTTTTCCTCCAAGGAATTGTTGCTAAATAGTTCTTTTCATCAAACACCTCATCGCAGAGAAGTTTGAGGTTGGCTTGCTCGTTGTCGTCGATAGAGATAAAGATAACCCCACGGTCGGAAAGGAGATGTTTGGCGATGCGGAGGCGTTTGCTCATAAAGGAGAGCCATTTGCTGTGGCGGTAGCTGTCCTCGCTATCGACAAAGCTGTCGTTGTAGACGAAGTCCTTATTGCCCGTGTTGTAAGGCGGGTCGATATAGATGACGTCAATCTTACCTTCGTGGGTATAAGAGAGGGTGGTGAGGGCTTCGAGGTTGTCGCCCTCAATCAAGATATGATTGGGAGCATCTTCACCCCCATTGGTGAGTGCAAGCGTTTTGTCTTCCCCTAAGACAGGAAGATTGTCGCGTAAGGTCTCTTCGGTGTTCTCAACCTTCTCTTCCCACACCAAACCATACTTTTTGCTAGCGTTCAATAGTTCCAGCAAGGTGCTCTTTTCGTCATTGTTGAGCCCTTCAAGTTCGCGTATGCTTTTTGCCAATTCCTCTTTATCAATACGTTGAGGCATATATGATAGTTAGTTTTTGTAGTAATGTACTCTCGGATAATTAATTTGCAAATATACAAATAATTTCTATAATAAGATATTTTTTAGAGGTATTATTTTAAAAAAATCCACTCCCGTTTTTGTCTACTCTTTTGTTTTGTGAGTAGTGTAATAGATATTTGTGATTGTGTGTATTCGATTGAAAGCGTTTATAAATCCATAAATCGCTCATTGGGACGGTCGTATACTTATTGCCGCGTTACAGTTCGGAATAGACTCCTCCCATTGCTAAGCAGGATATGGGTTATCCTGCTGCATAGATTGGGATGTTGGTCATCTGGCCTTGCTCTTTGTAGGGTAGGAGGGAGTAGCGCAGGGCTTTCAGTTCGGGGTGCTGGGCAAGGAGGCGGGTGAGGGAGTTTGCGCGGACGTTGCCTCCGGCTTTCACTTCTATGGGCAAGGGCTTTCCATCGGATTGTATTACGAAGTCGATCTCCAGCCGTGAGTCTTCGGCGGTATGGTAAAAAATCGGGTTGGTGCCATGACTTTTCATCTGTTGTAACACGTATTGCTCGGTCATGCCTCCTTTGTATTCTACAAGCGCGTTGTCGTTCAGCAGTATCTGTGAAGCTTCAACATTTGCCATGGCTCCTAGCAGTCCGATATCAAGGGCGTAGAGTTTGAACGCAGAGAGGTCTTCGTATACGCTAAGAGGTGCCGCTAGTTTTGTGCAGCGAGGTACTTTGCAGATAAGTCCTGCATCGGCAAGCCACCCGATGGATGTCTCATATTCGGAGGCACGGGCTCCTTTGCGCAAGGCTCCATAGATGAATTTCTTGTTCTCTTTGAATAGCTGTGAGGGAATAGATTGCCACACTCTCTCAATTCGGGGCACTTGGTCTGAAGGGGCATGTTTTGAGAAATCGCGTGCGTACCCGCTGAGGATGCTTTGCTGTATTTGGCGCACAGCATTCAGCCCACCGGTTTCGACATATTCTTTCACCGCTTCGGGCATCCCACCGACAAAGAGGTATTGCCGCAATAGGCCGATGTACTTCTCGTGCAAAGCCGTCATGATGTCGAATTGCTTTGAAATAAGCAGCTTGTACATTTCCTCTTCCCCTTTGGCCAGCAGAAACTCCTCAAAGCTCATAGGGTAGATATTGAATTCGTCAACTTTGCCCACAGGGAAGGAGACGCCACTATGCATTGAAATGCCCAGCAATGAACCAGCCACGGCAATGTGGTACTGTGGGGCATTCTCGTAGAAGTATTTGAGCGACTCGATGGCTTCGGGAATGTCCTGTACCTCGTCAAGAACAATCAGGGTGTCGTCAGGGGTGATGTCTACGCCAGTGAGAGCGCGGAGGCTTATCAGGATGCGTTCGGTGTCGAAGTCCTGAGTGAAGATTCGGCGGGCAAGCTCGTTTTTGCGGCAATAAACGTATGCTTCTTTCTTGTATTCGCGATGCGCCAGCTCGTGCAAAAGCCATGTTTTGCCCACCTGTCGGGCACCATTTAGAATAAGTGGCTTTCGTCTTGGGTTATTCTTCCATTCTATAAGCTTGTTTAATACAGTACGTTCCATTGTTATTAGCACATTTTTTCGCACATAATTTCAGTGCAAAGATACACTTTTTTGCACGTATTTTGGGTGTTTTACTACATTTTTTTGCACTTATTCCATCCATAGGATGACTTTCCCTGAAATTGGTTGACAGATTTGGGACGGCTAAACCAAATTGGTTTACATTGTTTCTTTCACTTTCGGTATTGCTCCCAAAAGTGTCAACTTTTTTCAAGTTAAGACAATATGTCAATAATTATTCGTATCTTTGCAATTGTTTAATCAATACTATATGAACTAATATTTTTGCCAATGGAGCATCATTCAAGTATTTAGTATGCACATCATAGAATAGGAAAAAGCGAAGTAGCTTATCTGGTTTTTCTGAAACTTCGACAACTTTAGAAAAAACACTCCAGACCCAAGCGACAACTTCTACGCCTCAGGCGTGGGCTTGTACGTTGTAATTGGAGTGTTTAGGTAGTCGAAGACCTCAGAAAAACCGATGAAGACTTAAAAGTGCCACGCTCTTTTTATGTGCATTCGGCAAGGTTGGGCACTCACTAAATTAACTGTGCTAACATTCAAAAACACTCATCATGAAAAAACTACAAGTATTTGTTTTTCTTACTATTATGGTCATAACGACCAAAGCCCAAGACACTATCATCTTCCGTAACGGTGTGGAGCAGCGTGTGAAGGTAACAGAGGTATCTGACACCCAGATTAAATACCACCTGTGGGACAACCTTGAGGGGCCTGTATACGCCAAAAGCGTCAACGACATCTTTATGATAAAATACAAAGGCGGCCACAAGGAGGTCTATGGACAGACGGCGCAGTCCGCCCAGCAGCAACCGACGGTGCAGAACAATGTGCAGCAGAGCCAAGGGCAGCCTTCCGTCAATTATGGATATGGAAATGGCCGCATGGAACATGACAGGGGCGACCTGCTGCTGAATGGCCGCACCCTGAGGGATGCCGAAATTAAGAATATCTTTGGTGTCAACGGTTTCGAGACCTACTCCTCGGCTGTGAAACAGCGTTCCTCCGGAAAATGGCTGGTCACCATGGGCTGGATTGACTTGGTTGCAGGTGTGCTTTTGGTGGCATTGGATGATGATGATTACTATTTATATGGGACATTGCTTGTGTCTATTTCCCAGATTGAGCTGCCTCTCGGCTATGCGTTTAAAGGCATCGGTAACGGTCGCCTGAACTGGCTGGCGAGTAGTTACAACAGCGGCAGCCAGCTGACGCAGGGATATTCCGTGACCCTTGGCCCCTCGCTGGTTTGCGCACCATCCCCTTCGGGGTTCCAATATGGCATGGGTGCTGGCCTCACGTTGCGTTTCTAGAAGCGGTATGCTGAAAATTGGGAATTGAGAATGGGCTTCCGTATCTCGGAGATTCTCAATTCTCATTTTTTTATTGCTTCTCCGTCATGTATTTCCAGTAACGGCGGGGCATGTCGCTGAGTTGCTTGCGGGGGTTGATGCGCTCGCGGATGCAGATGGCTTTGAAGTAGGTGCGCCAGAGGTCTTGCAACAGGCGGTCGTCGCTGCTGAGTACCTCTTCGTTCAGCTTGCCGTCGGCAAGGTTGAAGGGGACGGCGGTCTCGTCTTCGAAGGTGATGTGGACGGGATGGCCAGTGCCTTCGTAGTAGTAGCCGTAGTGCCGGCGGGCGTCGTAAATCAGCCAGGGCTGGTCGCGGAAGCGGTCGGCAAAATGGTCGATGATGAGGGGCAGCACGTTGTGGTCGGGCGAGACGAGGGCAAGATAGGTGCCGTCCTTGGCCTTCTGGAAGCGGATAAACTGTTTCATGCGCAGCTGTTCGTGCAGCACCTTGCGGGCTATGTTGGTCACCTCCAGCACGTCGGGGTCGGCGAAGTTGCGCTCGATGGCAGGTGCGTCGGCATCCTGACGAAAGGCCTTGCAGATATAATGGTAGAGCGGGTTGTTGAGCGTCGGCATTTCCGACAGCCAGCCTACGGCAATCAGGCGCAGGGCTTCGCGGCTCAGCCGTTTCTCCAACCCTGTCCATACCCGTCGGGCTTTTGCCTCGTCGGTGGCCACGTCGTACACATGGTCGCAAAACAGCGGGAGGGAGTCGCCTGTAGTCAGCAGGGCTTCGGGCCGCTCATGCCGCTCGAAGGTGTCGAAAACGGCTGTCAGCAGTCCGTCCATTGTGCCGTCGAAGGTGTAGACCATGTTAATTGAGAATTGTGAGTTGAGAATTGAGAATTATCCGAGTGTGGCAATGATTGTGCGATTACATTCTGATGGAGAAGACCTTTCTAACCTTATTTTAATTTTCGAAGTTGAGGGACAGCTGTTTTTCTTGCTCGGCCAATTTGCGCTGGCGGGGCGAGACGAGCAGGGGCCGCAGCCGTTCGGGGCTCAGCTCGTTGATGCCGCGCAGAGGTTGCAGGGTGGAGGCGGTGAGCTCGTGGCAGGTGATGAAGTACTTGGCTTTCTTCATCACCACGCCCATCTTGCGCAGATGCTCGGAGGTGAGACGGCAGGAGCGGCGGGCGTTGATGATGAGCCATGCCGACTTGGTGCCCAGTCCCGGCACACGCAGCAGCCATTCGTAGTCGGCGGTGTTGATGTCGACGGGGAAGGCCTCCGGGTGGCGTAGTGCCCATGCCAGCTTGGGGTCCAACTCGAGGTCGAGGTAGGGGTGCAGGTCGTCCACTATCTCCTCCACCTTGAAATGATAGAACCTCAGCAGCCAGTCGGCCTGGTAGAGCCGGTTCTCGCGTACCAGCGGTGGCTGCTTCAGCACCGGGAGGCGCGAGTCGTAGGTGTTCACGCTGATATAGCCGGAATAGTAAACGCGCCGTATGGTGGGCTGCCCGTAGAGTGCGGACGACATGGTCAGTATGTCGCGGTCGCTGTCCTTGGTGGCTCCCACAATCATCTGGGTCGACTGTCCCGCTGGCACAAAGCGGGGTGCATGACGGTAGCGACGGCGGTCTTCCTTGTTTTCCAGCACCCCCTGCTGTATCAGCTTCATGGGCTGGAATACGCTCTGGTGGTCCTTCTCGGGTGCTAGCAGCTTGAGCGACTCCTCGCGAGGAATCTCGATGTTCACACTCATACGGTCGGCATAGAGCCCAGCCTCGTTCAGCAACTCCTGCGAAGCACCGGGGATGCTTTTCAGGTGGATGTAGCCATTGAAACGGTGTACCGTCCGCAGGTCGCGCACGATGGCCACAAGGCGTTCCATGGTGTAGTCGGGGTTGCGCACCACGCCGCTGGAGAGGAACAGCCCCTCGATATAGTTGCGGCGGTAGAACTCCATGGTGATGCTCACCAGCTCCGACACCGACAGGGTGGCGCGCTTGATGTCGTTGGAACGGCGGTTGACGCAGTAGGCGCAGTCGTACATGCAGTAGTTGGTCAGCATCACCTTCAGCAGCGAGATGCAGCGGCCGTCGTCGGCAAAGGAGTGGCAGATGCCTACACCTCCCACGGTGTTGCCCACCATGCCCTGCTTGCCACGCCGCACCGTGCCGCTCGACGAGCATGACACATCATACTTCGCCGACTCGGCAAGTATGCGCAACCGCTCCAGTGTGCTATCCGTCAGCATGATTTATTGAATTCGTTAATGTGTTAATGTGTTAATTCGTTAATCTTTGTGCATCAATTATTAACGCAACGAATTGATACATTGAGGACTAGTTCCACTTCTGCCCGATATCCCAGTGGTGGGCGGTTTTGACAACGTAGGTCGTCCCACTTAGATTGAACTCATCCACGATGACTGGTACGGCTTGGGGGTATTGTTCTATCCATGCCCCTACTGCAATAGTGTACACATCCGTCTCTGGGTTATAGAAAATTCGTCCGCGTGGTGTCATCTCGTATGCCCCTAAATAGGGACCAATGCCGTCATTTTTATAGCGTTGACGATGGTACTCTTTTTTCCATACGTCTTCGTTCATCTCTGAGCATGATATGCTACTAAACTCGGAACGCGAATTAGGGTGTTTGTAGTCTGATATACGGTGTGACCGAACTCCAAAAAGTTCGTTTCTCCCAGGACTGTACCAGAAAATACCAACCATTGGCTCGTCACCTTTGCCTCTGTTGGACTGCATAAGCCGCATAGCATCGTCCAACTCCTCCTTGCCAAACTCGCTCACCTCTATTTTTTCTGTGTTATGAGTCGCAGGCTTGTCGGGTTGTTCTTCTGCACCCTTTATTTCTTTGAGCGCAATCTTGACGGCGGCAGCCACAATGCGTTGCAATTCTTCTTCTGTTACAGTCATAATGGTCTTTTTTGAATAAGTTATTGTTGTAATGAGTACGTTGGACTATCAGGCTAACGCATTCCCACATTCAATCACTCGTCCTTATATCCGGCGGCGATGCGGGCGCGTTTGCGCTCTATCTCGTCGAGGATAATCTTGCGGATGCGGAGGTTGGAGGGGGTAATCTCCAGATATTCGTCGTCGCGGATATATTCCATGGCCTCTTCCAGCGAGAACTTGATGGGTGGGATGGTGGTGCTCTTGTCGTCCGCGCTCTTGCTGCGCATGTTGGTGAGGTTCTTGGCGGTGACCACGTTGATGACGATGTCGTTGCCCGGACGTAGGCTTTCGCCAATCACCTGGCCGCTATACACCTGCTCGCCAGGCTCGATGAAGAAGGGGCCGCGGTCCTGCAGCTTGCTGATGCTGTATGCCGTAGCCTCGCCGGTCTCCTTGGCGATGAGGGCTCCCATCTTGTGGTCGTCCATCTCGCCCTTCCAAGGCTCGAAGCCCGAGAAACGGTGGGCGATGATGGCCTCGCCGTTGGTGGCGGTGAGCAGGGTGTTGCGCAGGCCGATGATGCCGCGCGAGGGTATCATGAAGTCTAGCTGCACACGGTCGCCCTTGGTGTCGATGGTGCCAATCTCGCCCTTGCGGCGGGTCACCACGTCGATTACCTTGCTCGAAAACTCTTCGGGCACCAGCACGGTCAGCTGCTCCACAGGCTCGCATTTCTGTCCGTCGATTTCCTTGATGATGACTTTGGGCTGGCCCACTTGCAGCTCGTAGCCTTCGCGGCGCATGGTCTCGATGAGGATGCTGAGGTGCAGGATGCCGCGGCCATAGACCAACAGGGCGTCGGGCGAGGAGGTCTCCTCGACTCGCAGGGCCAGGTTCTTCTCCAGTTCCTTGAACAGACGTTCGCGGAGGTGGCGGCTGGTGACGTATTTGCCCTCCTTGCCGAAGAAGGGTGAGTTGTTGATGGTGAAGAGCATGCTCATCGTGGGCTCGTCTACCTTGATGGGGGGCAGGGGTTCGGGGTTCTCGCTGTCGCAGATGGTGTCGCCGATTTCGAACATGACGTTCTTGTCCAAGTCGAGCAGCACGGCGCAAATCTCGCCTGCCTCGATGACGTTCTTGGTGCGTTCTTTGCCGAGTCCTTCGAAGGTGTACAGCTCTTTCACCTTGGTGGCAATCTGCGACTGGTCGCGCTTCACCAGTATGACGGGCTGCCCGGCCTGGAGGGTGCCGCGGTTCAGACGGCCCACGGCGATACGTCCCAGATAGCTGCTGTAGTCGAGCGACGAGAGCATCATCTGAGTGTTGCCCTCGCTCACTTTCGGGGCGGGGATATGTTCGATGATGAGGTCCATGAGGTAGGAGATGTCCTCCGTGGGGGTGTTCCAGTCGGCGCCCATCCAGCCCTGCTTGGCCGAGCCGTAGGCGGTGGGGAAGTCGAGCTGGTCGTTGTTGGCGCCCAGGTTAAACATCAGGTCGAACACCGCCTCCTGCGTCAGTTCGGGGTCGCAGTTGGGCTTGTCCACCTTGTTGATGACCACGATGGGCTTCAGCCCCAGCTCGATGGCCTTCTGCAGCACGAAGCGGGTCTGCGGCATGGGGCCTTCGAATGCGTCCACCACCAGCAGCACGCCGTCGGCCATGTTCAGCACACGCTCCACCTCGCCGCCGAAGTCGCTGTGGCCCGGGGTGTCGATGATGTTAATCTTGTAGCCTTTGTAGCGGATGGAGACGTTCTTGGAGAGGATGGTGATACCGCGTTCGCGCTCCAAATCGTTGTTGTCAAGAATGAGTTCGCCGGTCTCTTGGTTCTCTCTAAAAAGCTGTGCCTGGTGCAGCATTCGGTCCACCAGCGTGGTCTTGCCGTGGTCGACATGCGCAATAATGGCAATATTTCTAATATTTTGCATCGATTAAGTAGTTAAATAAGAATCTGCAAAGATACAAAAAAAAATGGATATAATAGAATTCTGAGCGAATGACGAACCATTATCGCCTTCCACAGCGAGGGTGAAAATCCCCCCACGCTACGAAGCCGAATTGAAAAAGGGCTTGCTCCCATTCCTATCACACCCCGAAGAGGTGGTTAATAGAAGTTTCCTTAGGCCGTAATAGGTTATGTGTAAGTTCGTTTTTGGAAATGGGAACCTATAATAAGCTTGTTTATGACTTATTTTTCTGGTAAAAAGGGCGTTACTGGGGTGAGGGGGTGAGGGGGGCGGCTATTGGTTGGCCTGTTTTGGGGTTGGGGAGAGGAGTAGCGAGGCGAGGCAGATGGCGTATTCCTGTTGGTCTTCCTTGGAATGCCAGGCCACCACGTAGCTCACTTCGGCGAAGGTGGCCTGATAGCCTTTGCCTTCCAGCTCTTTCAGGCTCTCACGGCGCGAGTCTGAAAGCGAGGCGATGCAGTCGCCACGTAATGTGCAGAGGTGGTTGTGCGAATAGTGGAGCTTCTCGCCGCTGCGGAGTTGGAGAATCAGGCTCTTTTTGTCTTTGCAGTAGTTGAGTTTTACATCACGGAGGGTGAGGGGGATGCAGAGCGGTATGTTGTCGGCAGGAAGCACATGATGGGGTATGGGTTGTGCCATCTGGCACAGGGGGTTGTTATGGGTGTGAATGTAGAGGCGTTGCTTGGCGCGGGTGATGCCCACATATAGGGTGCGGAGTGCCTCATCGTCGAGGTTGGAGAGTTGGGGGACGACGAGGTGCAGGGTGTCGAACTCGCGCCCCTTGGCTTTGTGGATGGTGGAAATGAAGATTGTCTCGCTTTCGGATGCGATAAAGTCTTCGATGTTGGATTCGTAGAGGTATTCTTTCAGGTCGCTGTAGTAGAGGTGGGAGTGGGTCTTCTCGTAGTCGGAGAAAAAGGTTTGCATGATGTCGACGCAGTTGCTGGTGGCATATTTTTGGAGGGTGCGTTCTTTGGCCCGTGCCCATTGCTCGGGTGTGATGGAGGCACCGGTGTTAGAAGGCAGGTGTTTGAGGAAGTAGCGCACCTCGGCCAGCTGGTAGAAGCGGAACCCGCCGAGGGACTGGATGAGCTTGGTGTGGAGGCCTTTCTGCTGTAGGAGGAACGAGAGCTGGAGGGCTTCCTCGTTGGTGGTGGTGAGCATGCACACTGTGCCGCTGGCGGGGCAGGCGGGCAGGACGGTGTTGACGAACTCGGCAATGAGGTTGGGCGCGTCGTAGCGGTGTACCTGTACGAGGCCTTCGTCCTGGCTGAAGGGGGCGCAGGGTGTGTGCTTCATGCGGTTGGGAATGAGTGAGGCGAAACGGTTGGCCAGGCTGACGATGGCGGGGGCGCTGCGATAGTTGGTGGTCATCTCGTAGAGGGTGGCGCCGTGGTGGGTGACGAGCGAGCGGAGATGGGCTGAGTCGGAGCCGCGGAAGGCGTAGATGTTTTGGTCGTCGTCGCCCACGGCTATCACCCGCATCTCCTCGTTGCGGAGCATGAGGGCTTGGACAAGGCGGTAGTCGTCGGCCCCCATGTCCTGAGCCTCATCGATGACGAGCACGCTTTTGGCAATCTTGGATTCCTCCACCTCGCCGTTTTCTATCATGGCTGCCGCCTGCTTCACGATGTCCTTGGCATCGTTTAGGTTGCCCTGTTTTCCAACAAGGTCGAAGCAATAGGAGTGGAATGTCTTTATCTCGACAAAGTAGGCGGCGTTGCCGATGAGTTCGATGAGGCGTTTCTTGAACTCGGTGGCGGCGGAGCGGGAGAAGGTGAGCATGAGCAGTTGTTCGTGCTTCACGTCCTCCAAGAGCAGGAGCGAGGCGAGCTTGTGGACCAGCACACGGGTCTTGCCGCTGCCGGGTCCAGCGGCGACCACGATGTATTTGGACTGTTTGTCGTCGATTATCTTGCGTTGGGTGTCGTCGAGGATGCCGAAAACCTGCTGGTATTTGGCGGGGGAGATGTTCTTGGCGATTTCTGAGAGGCGTTCGCCTTTGAAATATTTGCTGATGAACTGGCGGAAGTCCATCTGGAAGTAGTCGCTGACGAATTGGAGGGCGGCGTTGTAGTCGCGCACCATCAGGTTGGCGTATTCGCCCACGATGTGTATTTGGCGTATGCGTTGCTTGTAGAAGGCGTCGAGCAGGCGGTATTGCTCTTTACCATATTGAGCGCGGCGTTCGACTGTGCGGTTGAGTTGGAGGGTGTTGTAGATGACCAGGAAGCCCCCTTCGATTTTCAGCAGCGAGGTTTTGGAGAGGTAGAGCAGGGCCTCTTCGAAGTCGGTCAGTGTGGGGCTTTGCCGCTGGTCGAACTGTAGCGTTTGGCTGTTCTGCAAGTACTTCTGCAGCAAGCCGACGATGGAGAAGTTGACCAAGGTGCTGTTCTGCGCTGGGAGTTTTGTGTCAGCAGCCTCTTTCTTGGCGAGCTGGATGGTGGCGGTAAGTTCCCTTACAATGAAGCGGCAGATGTCGGCGCGCAGTTCCAGACGGGCCGTCAGGTTGGGTAGGTCGGTCTGGAGTTGGATTTTCACGTTGTCGGAGGCCGCGTGCTCTTCCTTGCGGAAATATCCTTTGAGGGCATGGAAGTAGAAGAGGGTCTTGATGCGGCGGACTGTGCTGTTGGTCAGGCCGGAAGCGAGGGCGGCCTCGTTCAGTTCCTTGTAGTTGAAGATTGAGATATCGGGGGCGAGCTGTGACAGGAGGAAGCGTTCGAGCCGCAGGGTCTGTTCCAGCTCTCGTGCCGTGGTGCTTTTGACAATCCAGGCCTGCATGTCGCGCGAGTCGGCCAGCAATCCTTCCTGGCGCATGAGGTTGACGTTGCGGATGACGGTTTCCTTGCTCATGCCCAGTATGTCGGCCAGATAGTCGATGCGGCTTTCGGCCTCGCCGTCGAGGTTCCCGGAGGTGGCGCGGCAGCTGATAAGCGAGCGAATGATACGGGCGGCCTCTTCGATGTTGTTTTGGTCGAAGAAGGGGGACTGGGTGAGGCGTAGGCGTGCTTCGTCCATATTGTTCACCTTGATGCCAGTGGCGAAGATGTGGGGGACGTTGTTGCCGCGACGGATGAACCCGGCCTCTTCGAGGGCGGCGATGGCGGCCTTGACACGGGTGTCGACCTCGTTTGTCTCCTCGCCCCACCCCGCCAGACGCGCTATTTCGAGAGGGGAGCAGCTGATTTGCGTGTGTTTCAGGGTCAAGTCTTTGATGACTCTCCACACCTGTTGTATTTCGCTTATGCTCAGCTTGGTCTGGTTGAGGAGGATGAAGTGTTTGTCGAGGTCGTTGTCGCTGAACAGGACGTAGCATTCGGCCTCGGTTTCGGGGTCGCGTCCGGCACGTCCGGCTTCCTGCACATAGTTCTCCAGCGAGTCGCTGATGTCGTAGTGTATCACCAGTCCCACGTCTTTCTTGTCCACGCCCATGCCGAAGGCCGAGGTGGCGACAATCACCTGCACCTGTCCGCTCATAAAGGCATTCTGGTTGCGCACTTTATCTTCGGAGGCCATCTTGCCATTGAAGGGCAGGGCTGTTATGCCGTCGGCTATGAGGCGTTGGCTCAGTTTGTAGGTTCTCTTGGTGCGCGAGACATAGATGATGGTGGGGCAGGGGTGGGCCACGATGATGTTGCGCATCAGGTTGTATTTGTCGTAGTCGGTGTCGGCATGGATGACGGAGTAGCGCAGGTTCTTGCGTTCTGATGAGGCGGCGAAGATTTTCAGGTGCAGTCCCAGCTTTTGTTGGAAGTAGTCGGATATGTCGCTGATGACCTTTTGCTTGGCGGTGGCGGTGAAGCAGGAGACGGCGATGGGCTGCCGCTGCGACTTTTTCTCTTGCAGCTGTTTGAGGAAGTCGCCTATGTAGAGGTAGTCTACGCGGAAGTCGTGACCCCAGGCCGAGAAGCAGTGAGCCTCGTCGATGACGAAGCGCACGATATTGCGCCCCATAAGGAGTCGTTGGATGGTGGCGGAACGCAGCATTTCGGGGGCTATGTAGAGCAAGTTGGCAGCACCGGTGGCTATCTGGTTGATGGCTTCGGCGCGCTCGATGGGGTCGAGCAGTCCGTTGATGGCTACGGCGTCGCTGATGCCGCGTTCCATCAGGTTGTCCACCTGGTCTTTCATCAACGAGAGGAGGGGCGAGATGACGACGGTGAGGCCGTGGGTGTTGCGGCCAGCCATGAGGGCGGGCAGCTGGAAGGTGAGGGATTTACCTCCGCCGGTGGGGAAGATGGTGAGCAGCGATTCGCCCCGTATGGCGGCCTCGACGGCCTGCTGCTGCATGGGGATGCCGTCGAAGGTGCGGAAGTGGTCGAAGCCGAAGAAGTCTTTCAGCCCCTGGTGGGCATCGAGACGGGAGTGGCAGTATTCGCAGTTGCCGCAAGGGGTGTTTCGCAGGTGGTTCATCACGTTGGCCACCTTGGGGTAGTTGCGCATCACCCATGCGGGGGTCATGGACATGATGTCGTCGGCCCCGATTACGGCCAGAGCATAGGCCAGTTCTACGGGGTAGCACTTGATAACAGCCGGGAGGTTGGCATGGCTGCATAGTTTTCCCTGGTATTCCTGCAGGATTAACGCGGGGAGGTCGCAGGGAGGGAGTTGGAGGTCGAGGTAATGGAAGAAGCCGGAGAACTCCTCGGTGTCGCGGAGGAGGTGGTAATAGATGGCCTGGCGGGAGGGGGAGAGCTGCTTCCATGCCGCCACTTCGTCACAGAAGAGGTCGCTGGCCTTGAGTGCGTCGTTGAGCGGGTTGTTGAGCTCGTCGGTCTGTAGTTTGTCGTCTTTGACCAGCTTGTGGTAGGGTTTCTTAGGAAACAGCAGGGGCGAGAGCGGGAGGGTGTCGATGAGGAGGAAACGGCTCCAGAAGCCGGGGGTGGCATGGCTTTGTAGTGAGAGGTGTTTGATGTCGTGCCGGATGATGTTATGCCCGCAGAGGGCTGTGCATCCCGACAGAAAGCTCTCGAATTCATGGAGGGAAGAGGTGTGCAGTTGCGCACCATCCATTCGCGCGGCACCGAAATCTGCGATGTCATGACTCTGAGGGTTGACCTCGGTATCGACAAAGGCTAATTGGTGGCGCATGAACGGCACAGGGTCTACTCGATGGTGAACTTGAAGCTGCGGTATTTGGAGGTGGTGGAGGGTGTTTCGCTGACACGCAGTTTCTCGTTGCCAAAGCTCATGATGCGGTAGTCGTCCATGTTCTCGGTGCGGTAGACTGCGAAGAGGTTGTAGAACTGGGTGAGGAATTCTTGGGAGCGGATGTCGATGGCCAGCTCGTAGCACATGTCGTATTGCTGGTCGAGTTTGAAGGTGCAGCGGTAGTCGGCGGTGTTGATAATCATGATGCCGTCCACGCCATTACCTGCCGGCATATAGGTGATGTCGAAGGCTTGGCTCTCAGCCCGTTCGTTGCCGACAAAGGCGCCGAGGGACTGGATGATATGGTGCGAGTCGCGCCCCAGCTGCTCGGGGATATAGTCGGGCTGTGTTTGTGCCCCTCCTAGGAAGGGGAGAAGCAGGAAGAGGCTGATTACGAAAAAAGGTGTGTGTCGCATGGGGATGAAACTTAAAGTGGGTTCTTTTTATTTGTTTTCGTGTCGCGTCCCTATCGGGACGCATCTGTTTACCTCAGATAATCACCGCACTGCGTACGGTGTTATTCATATCTCACCCCGATGGGGTGATTCATAGAATTCTCCTTAAGCAAGACGTTCGATAATGGTGCCGATGGCTTGGCGCATGGGTGTGTGGTAGTCGTTGAGAAAGGTGCCTAGGGCGCGGTTGGCGACGATGAGGCAGACGGTCAGTGGCTGGTGGCCCAGAGCGTTGGCGAAGCCATAGATGGCTGAGGTCTCCATCTCGAGGTTGGTGACGGGGATGCCGTTCCAACTGAAGGCTGCCAGCTTCTCGTTCAGATGGTCGATGCTGGGGACCAGGCGGATGTTGCGGCCTTGGGGTCCATAGAATCCGGGGGCGGTGGCGGTGATGCCATGGAACATGCCGTCGGCCACCTTGGCCAGCAGCCGTTCGCTACAGCAGACGCAGTAGGGGGCAGCCAGGCGGCTGTCGAGCTGCATGTGCTGCGCAAAGGCCTCCTCCATGTCGGGCATGAAGCCTTCGGGGCCGTGCTGGTAGTAGTTCATCAGGCCGTCGAGCCCGATGGCGTATTGCGAAGCCACGAGGTTGCCGCAGTCCACATCGCCACGGAGTGAGCCGCAGGTGCCGATACGTACCATGTTCAACGAGCGGTGGGTGGGCAAGGGTGTGCGGGCGGCGAGGTCGAAGTTGGCGGCAGCATCCAATTCGGTGGCCACGATGTCGATGTTGTCGCACCCCATGCCGGTGGAGAGGGCGGTGAAACGGGTGCCATGATAGCGTCCGGTGAGGGCGTGGAGCTCGCGGTTGCAGGACTCGTGTTCGACACTTTCGAATATCTCTTTAAACATGTTCACACGGTCAGGGTCTCCGACCAACAGCACGTTGTCGGCCAGGGTGTCGCCGGTGAGGTGTATATGATACAGGCTCCCATCGGGGGCCAGTACCAGTTCGCTTTCTTTGATGGACATAGGAGGAACGTTTGTTAAAAGGGAAAAGTTGAGAGTTGGAACATCAGTTGCGCGGGATGATATTCAACTCTCAACTTCTAATTATCGGTTATACTAGTTTGAGCCTCTGCCGGTGTTGCCGCCGCGTGAGCTGGAGCTGCTGTTGCCGCGGCTGTTGTTGGAGCCTCTTTCAGTACTTGCACCGCTGCGGTTGGAGGAGGTGCTGGAAGTGCGGGTAGAGGTTTTGTTGGTGTTAGAGCTGCTGCGGCTGGAGGTACCTGCGCTGCGAGAGGCGTTGTTGTCAGAGGAGACCCCGCTGCGGCTGGAGGTACCTGCGCTGCGAGAGGCGTTGTTGTCAGAGGAGACCCCGCTGCGGCTGGAGGTGCCTGCGCTGCGAGAGGAATTGTTGTCGGAAGTGACCCCGCTGCGGCTAGAGGTGCCAGCGCTGCGAGAGGATTTGTTGTCGGAAGTGACCCCGCTGCGGCTGGAGGTGCCAGCGCTGCGAGAGGAGTTGTTGTCGGAAGAGACCCCGCTGCGGCTGGAGGTGCCAGCATTGCGAGAGGAGTTGTTGTCGGAGGAGACCCCGCTGCGGCTGGAGGTGCCAGCATTGCGAGAGGAGTTGTTGTCGGAGGAGACTCCGCTGCGGCTGGAGGTGCCGGTGCCGCGGGAGCTGCCGGCACTCACTTCTCCGGTGCGGCTGGGAGCAGCACTGGTGCTACGGCTGCCAGAGACGCGGTCGGTGGTAGTGATGGTGTTCTCGCCACGGTTGCTGGTGATGCGGTTGCCGCTGCGCTGAGTCGGATCGTTCTGTACACGGGTCTGGGAGCGTGTGGTGGTGATGTGACCCACCAGCGGCTCGTTGGTATAGGAGAAGCCTCCATTAGGATTCTCGGTGTAGCCAGGACGGTTCACGCCTGGGGTGTAGGGTTTGGGCGGCATAGGAGCGGGATAGTTCGGGAGACGGCGGTAGTAGGGGTGGTAGTGCATGTGCGGGTAGTTGCGGTAGTGCCAGCCCGGACGATGGATGTCGTAGTGATAGGTGTAGTAGTAGACCACAGGCCGCGGGGCGCGCACGAAGGGGTTGTAGGGAGGCATGGCCCATGCGAATGTGGGGCGGCGATGGGTGTATTTGAAGCGTAGGTATTGTGCAGCACTATAGATGTTGCGGTTTTGCATCAGGTATATGCACTCTAGGTCGATAGGCATGTAGACCTCTTCGCCTGTGTAGGCGTCGTAGCCATAGAGCCATATTTCGTAGAATGACGAACTGATTTGTTCGGCCCAGACCTCGTTGATAAGCACGTAGGTGGGCAACTCGTCTTCATAGCCGCAGTAAATCATCAGCTCGTCCTGGTTGTTCAGGCAGGCCACGGTGCGGGCGGCTTGGTTGTACGTGAAGTAGAGGATGTTTTCGGCAGCGACAGTCAGTGTCGCAATCATCAGTGCCAGCGTTAAAACAATCTTTTTCATGGCTGTATGTGTTATCGGTTCTTTGTTATTTAGTATCACATTGTGCTATTTAATTTTGCAAAGATACACATTTTTTGCCAATTATTGAAAAAAACTTCGCTCTAGTGTAAAATATGACTGATTTTTCCATATTGGGTTGAGTGCGCGTGTCTCCGAGACGCTGAGAAGTGGGCATTTCACCTGCCCCACACTGCGTTACAGGTATGGGGCTGTTGAGAATCAGCCTCTTCAAGGCTGCTGAAAAGTCAGTCATATATTGCATAAGTGCCACTTTCTATTCCACCAACAGCCGTTGGGTGGAGATGCCCAAAGAGGTGTGGGCCATCACTACGTAGCTGCCTTTTGTCAAGGGACTGATGTCGATGATGGTGGAATGGCCTTCAGCGGGCAGCGAGAGGATGATTCGGCCGAGGCCGTCGGCTATTTCGACTTTGGAAAGGTCGTAGGTCGAAAGTAGCTGCACATGGTCCTTCGCCGGGTTGGGGCGTAGGGTGAGGCTGTTGTCGTCGGGGTTCTGCATGTCGCCGATGCCCTCTGGATCTTGAGGCTGGTAGCGGTAGATGTAGGTCCCCTGATCCCAGTCGCTGTACACGGTGTGGAGGCCGTTGCAATAAGAGCATACGCCTCTCACATATACCTTCCAACTGGTGGTGAGGTCGGGGACGGTGATGTCGCATGAGGGGGAGGTGCAGTAGATGATAGTGCCGGCATCGGGGCTGACCCCTTCGGGGCAGTAGCTGACCTCCCAGGCAATCTGGTAGTCATAACTGTTCCAAGTAATGTGGACGTTTCCTGGGGAGATGATGGAGACGTATGGGGAAGCAATTTCGTGGCAGGTGAGGGAGGAGGGGTCGGGGTCGATGATGGGGAGTACGACCAGAAAGTCGTTCTGGAGTCTATAGACGGTGTCGCCAGCTCCCACTTGTGCATTATAGGCTTGCCATACCCTATAAAGTTGGTCGGGGAGGTATGGACAGGTGTTGGTGTCGCATGGATAGCCCATTCCAAGATAATAATCTACCGGCCCTTTATAGCTGTTCATCTCGATTGAGCCGTAATATAGGGGGCCATTTGTGTGTATGCTTATTGCATACGAAGTGTCACCATGGTCTACCCATTGGGTAGCAGTACCATTGTGGTTTGTCCCCCCAACATAGAACGAGTCCTCCACAGTAATAGGTTTGTCGAAATAATACTCATACAGATGATGAGTACCCGGGCGGTCAAAATACCTTTCACAACAACCCGTAGGAGAATGGTTGTAGAATGACATGTATCGGTGCGGTATGCTGAGCTGAATGGGTACTTGGGCCTTAAGTGCAAAAGAGTCCGGTGTGGCGTCAAACAGCAACAGGTACTCTGGCAGAGTCATGATGGAGTCGGGTGGGAAACCATTCGAGTCTAATATCCAATCAGGGAAATAAAAGCAGGCAGCTAGTCCAGCTATCCGCAGAGGTCTGTCGGTGTAGTTGTATCTTACACGCCAACCGTCAACAGCTCCTAAAAACATAACATCAAGAAGAAGGGGTGCGTCACTGTCCACCGAGTCGCACCACCATTGGTAGAAATAGTCGGTGTCGCGAGTGTACCGACCCTGCACGGTGTCGCCCACCCGCCAGGCATGCTGGGCGTTCAGGCTAAGAGTCGACAGAAAGGCTATTACAAATATTATCTTTTTCATATTCAGTGTTATTATTGATAATGGTTAACAGGTTTGTTGTGCTTGAGGGATAGGTAGAGGGAAGGCAAACTACTCGCAAAAATTTTCAAGCGGGTGGTCTTGCAGGATGGGATATTCGCGTGTAAGAGAGAGTGGGTGATTAACCTTATTCACATCTCTTTTCTCCAAGGAGGTTGTTGGGTAAGAGTCATCGTAGAGTAGTGTGTTAGGGGTCATGCAGTTGCCAGAATAGGCACCAGTGTAGGTAAGTTCCATCACGATGAGTTCGCCCAAGGAGTTCTGCCCTATTTGTCTGATGTGCGTTCCCGAAAGGAGGTCGGCCCGTTGCCATTGGAGCTTGGACGTGTACAGTAATGATTCAACTCCTAAAGGCAATGCGCCTAGGTCGTATCGGCACAAGAGGCTTTCGTTTGGTGTGGCGAAGGAGGTCTGGCTATGCTGAAGGAAAAAGAGACTGTTGGTCGCAACGTCAGACATCAGTTGTACTGCCGCCCATCCGCCACCATACAGCGGAGCTGGGATGTGCGGGGTGACGTAGGAGCCATCTATAAGGATGGTGGAGGTATAGGGGTCGATGTGGAATATCTTGATGGTGGATCCAGCGTGAGAGCTGTTCTTATACTGATAGGCCAGCACAAATTTGTCTTCCGCGATGTAGTCCACGCGTATGTCGCCGATGGGTGGTTCGTCGGTGAGTACAAAGGTGTTGTTTGGGAGGAGGGGATTTGAAACGAACTGCCCATTGGCGAGGAACACGTCTATATGGCACTTCTGGAAAAGAGTGTCCCTGGCCACCGCCACCACATAGTTTGGGTTGGTCACGATGTCGGTATAGTACTCGATGCCGTCCTTGTTATAATAATAGTAGTATGACCAGCCATTGACAGTGCAGGCGACATCGCACAGCGTGGTGCGGTGGTAGACCCCCATCATTGGGTGCAGCTCGCATTTGCTGACCAGGGCTATGTGAGTGGTGCTGCCAACTTGGTACAGGTCCATACGCTGAGGGACGGTGATATAGTGGTCTCCGGGGTCGTTAGTGTATGGGAAGAGGTAATAGTTGAGCGGGTCGGCATCGCTGAACAATTGCTGAATATCGAAACAGCCCACAAACCCTTGTGGCATACCAGAGGGGAACGGAACTGAACCTATAGAGCGGCTTCCGCAGAAGAAGACGGAGTCGTTGTGGATGCGGAAGTCGGTTATCAAGTCGCCGGAAGGGATTTTCGCAGTCTTGATGGTTGTAAGTCCAGGGTTTATGAGGGCGAAATAGCCGTCGCCAGAAGGGTCTAAGACAAAGGCCACCGAGAAGTCGTCGCGCCATTCGCGGATTATAGACTCTTTCCCTAGTAGATTGGCCTGAAGAGCCATGATGTCCGTCTGAGCCATTGTTTGAAAACCTATGGCGAGTAATAAGATGATTAATAATGATTTAGTGTTTATGACAATAGGTTTTTTGGTATGAAAACTATTTTACAAAGTTACAAAGAATATTTAAATTATCAAGAGAATGTTTTTTTTAACCTTTTTTAACGGCAGAAGAGTGAAGCTGGTGACAATATGTCCAGTAGGGGTTGGTTTGTCGGGCTATGAGTTAGTGTCAATGCGTATTTATCAAAGACAGAGACTTTTTTTTGAATTGATGCAGTTGTCGGCTTCCAGAAGGGAGGGTGAGCGACACCTTGTTGGAGAGGGTCAAGCTGGAGGGTCGGTCTATGAGCTGTAACCTTAGTGGGTTGCCAGACAGGTCTGAGATGCTTATGTTTCGGATACCGCCGATGGTTATGGGGTCGATAGTGCCGTTATAATGTAGTAGAGTCAGTGTGCGTACTCTTCGTTCAGCCGTCAACGAAAGCCCTGAGAGGCTGATGTCGGGCAGGCATTTCTCTTGCAATTCGTGTCGGGCGGGGTTTCCGTTGTCCAACCGTCCGGCCAGCATCAGGGTGTGGCGCTGGCGGGTGAGGTGCCAGTCGCAGTCTACCATCTCGAAAGAGAAATGGGGGTAGGCGTTGTAGCTGGCCTCGATGAGCAGGGGTGTGAAGTTGCTGAAAGTACATCCACTGTAGAGGATAGTGCCATAGACTGATGCGTATTGGTTGTAACCGTCGTGCTGTCGGCAGCGCCGAATGGTGACATCACGGCCATAGCAATGGATGTCGAAACGGTTGAAGTCGCTTTCTTCTATTACGGTGCTGTGCATGTTGTTGGTGCCGAAGATGCCCCATGCCGAACGGGCATATAGGTGTTGCACCAAGGTGTGGCGGCAGTTGTCCATAAGGATACCGTAGCCAGAGTGGTTGCTTGTGGAGTAGGTGCCGAGGATGCTGATTTGATCAAGCGTTACGCGATAGCAGTTGTAGATGCGTAAAAGACGGTCGTCGGTCATGCTGCTGGGTGGCGTTTTGACGACGATGTGGTGCAGGTAGGCATTGGTCTGCTCGTTGAGGTCGAGCAGACAGGTACGATAAGTGGAGTTGCTGTCGCGGAGCAGTGTGAGATTGCCGAAGGTGAAGAGGGTGTCGTCATCCAGCGGACAGCCTCTGAGCGATGCGTGGGAGCGGCTGCCGCTATAGGGCATGGCCGGACGGTCGGGGCTGAAGCCGTTTTCGACGTACATCAATTCCTTGCGATAATGGCCGTAGGAACGCCCTTCGCGTTGGGCGACCCAAGGGGTGCTGTCGGTGACTTCCACCAGCCAGCGGCCTTCGCGTAGGGTTGGAAAGCCGCGGTAGTCGCCGCTGTCGATGGCATAATGCAGGTTGTCGTAGCTTATGGCAGCTGTGCTGTCCAAAGACAACATGCCGTTTGCAGGTCTGTGGCTGAAGAGGAAAAGGTGGTGGCTGTTGTTCCGTACCACTAGCACGGTGCCGCCAAAGTCGTTGAGGCTTCCAAGAGGTATACTCTGTGCGTCGGCGGGTATGTCAAGCCACAACGTGTCCACCCCCTTGTAGCTGACGGCTATACCGTTCTCCATGGCATTGATGTGCAGCTTCCTAAGGGCATGGAAGCGGGTGCTGTCGTCGGGGGCCATCATCACTTCGGAATAAGCAACACGCAGTTCCTGTGCTTGTAAACAGCCGTGTCCGCACACCAGCAATGCGACAAGCAATAGTTTGTGAATGAGGTGGTTCATCATACAGGAGCGTTATTCCTCCCAAAAGTCGGCATTCTTGATGTCCAGCTCTTTAGGGGAGAACTTGGGGTTCTTGATGCCTTGTTTCTTCTGCTGCTCATAGTCGCGGAGGATGCGGAAGGCCTTGGGTGAAAGCAGGAGGATGGCGATAATGTTAATCCATGCCATCAAGCCTACGCCCATGTCGCCCAGGCTCCAGATTACCCCGGCTTCCTTGAGGCTGCCGAACAGCACAGCCCCGATGAAAAGGATGCGGAGTATGGCGATGATGCGACGTTCGTCTTTTTGGCTGTCGAAAATCAGGCGGTCTCGGCGTTTGGCTTCTGCCAGGTTAGAAGTGTCGAAGTATTTGTCCTGTATTTTGAGACGGTGCTCGCGGGCTTTGCCGAAGAGGTATATCAGGTTGGTCTCGGCATAGTAGTAATAGGCCATCACGGTGGTGAAGGCGAAGAAGAAGAGGGTGATGCTGATGACGATGCCGCCAAGGTTGTGGCCAAGGAAGGTGCCGAGGGCGGCAATGGTGTATTCCACGCCCGGCTGCCCCAGTTCTGCCACTTGAGACTTTACAAGATAGCCACCTGTGGCGGGGTCGATGACGTTGTAGCACTTGGTGGCCAGCAGCATGACGGCGGTGGCGGTGCAGACCAGCAGCGTGTCCACATAGACCGAGAAGCCTTGCACCAGTCCCTGCTTGACGGGGTGGTCCACCTTGGCGGCTGCGGCCACGATAGGGGCCGTGCCCTGTCCGGCCTCGTTGCTGTAGATGCCCCGCTTGACACCCCATGCCACAGCCGACCCCATAATGCCGCCCAAGGCCTGATGCATGCCGAAGGCACTGGTTAGCATGTCGTGGAAGGCGGCAGGGACAGCATGGATGTTGACAATAAGCACGACGATGCTGAGGATGATGTATGCTATGGCCATGAAGGGGGTGACAATCTCGGCCACGGCCGAGATGCGCTTTACGCCGCCCAACACCACCAATGCGATGAGCGAGGCCACCGCCACCCCTATTATCCAGGGTGCGATGTGGAAGGTGGAGGAGAACGACATGGCGATGCTGTTGCTGTGGATAGGTGGCAGACAGATGGCGCACGCCAGCACCGTGATGACGGCAAAGAGGATGGCCAGCCAGCGGCAGTTGAGCCCCCGCTCGATATAGTAGGCAGGGCCGCCGCGCAGCTCGCTGCCATGGCGTTGTTTGTATATCTGTGCCAGACAAGCCTCGGCATAGGCAGTGCCAGCCCCAAGGAAGGCTATAATCCACATCCACACGATGGCTCCCGGCCCGCCGAAGCCGATGGCCATGGCCACACCTACGATGTTGCCGGTGCCCACTCTTCCCGAAAGGGCAAGGGCAAAGGCTTGGAACGAACTGATGCCCTCCTTCTTGGTCTTGTCGTTCTTGAAAAGCAGACGAACCATCTCGCCCAAGTGGCGCACCTGCACAAAGCGGGTGCCAAAACTGAAATAAAGCGCGCCGAGGAGGCAGAGGCCTACAAGCGGCCAACTCCACACACAGCTGTTGAGAAAGGTAATGATTTCGTCCATTTTTTTTCGAATAAAAGCAGATGCAAAAATACACATTTTTTCGCGATTATTGTATTTCTGTGCAAAAAAAGAGAAGGCCGTCCCATCACGGACGGCCTTCTTGAGTGTATTGGTTAGCGGATTGGGGAATTCCCAACGAGAACCAATTTTACTTGCGAACCACAACGCGGCGTGCGGGACGGTTGCCAATCTGGACCAGATAGACTCCCGTGGAGGGCATCTGGATGGTCTCTTCGATGGCAGTGGCGTTGCGCTGTGCGACCATGCGGCCCACCACGTCGAAGACGCGGATGGTCTGCTGTTCGGCACCTCGAACCATGATGCTGCTGTTCTCAGAGTAGATAACGATGTTGTCCTCAACCACATCGTTGATACCAACGTTCTCTGCGAAGAAGCAGTTGATGTTGATAGCCTCAGTAACGGTGAAGGAACAAACGGGACCAGGTATCGTGTCGTTGACGGTGGGCACACCTTCCCATCTGTCGAAGTGGAAGCCGTCGGCTGCCACAGCTTCAAGCACGATGTTGTCGCCTACGTTGACAGTGACGGTGTTGGTCTGTACACCGTTGATGAGCACATGACCCCAATCGGGATTGTTGATAGTGACAGTGACGGAGACAGGTTCAGCATCCTCTGCGAAGAGTGCGTATATATGCTGGTTTTGTTCCGTCATGGAGAAGGTGTAGGTCTGTTCGTGAGAGAATATGAAGTAGTCGAACGGATCGACAGTGCCTTCATATGCCCAGCCAACGAAGTGGTAACCATTATTGGGATTGGCGATGATGGTGACGGACTCACCAGCATAGTAGAGACCTGCACCAGAGACTGTACCTCCATTGTCAGGCACGACAATGAACGTCACCTCATACTGAGGCTCGGCCTGGAAGGTGGCGGTGTAGGTGGCGTCGCCGGTCACAACCACGTCGCGGACAGCATTGGTGTTGCCGTCGTTCCACTGTACGAAGAGGCAGTGGTTGGCAGGAGTGGCGGTGATGGTGACGGTGTCGAGATAGTTATACGTACCTGAGCCGGTGACAGTACCCATGGTGTTGTCGTTGGCGGCAACGGTGAGGGTGTACTGGTTGGGTGCGAAGTTGGCGGTGACGGTGAAGTTCATACCGGCAAACATCGGCAGGTTGGGAATCACCTCTCCGATGGGGTTGTCCATGATGGTGTCGGTGGCACCAGCCATGTTCAGAGCCCAGTATGCGAAGTGGTAGCCGGTGTTGGCTGTGGCCAGAGCTCCGATGGAGTCACCCAGGTTGAAGGTGTAAGTGCCGGGAACAGGATTGGTAGTACCCATGGTGGGATTGGCGTTAATCAGCGTCACAGTGACGGGGTTGAAGGCGAAGGTGGCCGTAAAGGTCGTGTCGCTTGTCACAACGATAGTACGCGTGGCGTTGGTGTCGCCGTCGTTCCACTGCACGAAGTGAGTGTTGGCGGCGGGCACAGCCGTAAGGGTGGCGGTGCTGCCATGGCTATAGGTACCCGAACCGGTCACAGTACCCATCACAGGGCTGTTGGGCGAGGCAGTGACAGTGTACTGGTTGGCTGCGAAGTGAGCCGTCAGGTTGAGGGTCATGCCAGACACGAAGGCGGGAATCACATCACTGTAGGAACTGAAGGGTATCGTGTCGGAGAGAATGCCGAACGAAATCACCCAGTAGGTGAAGTGGTAGCCGGGGTTGGCCACTGCTGCGGCGCTGACGGAGTCGCCTACGTTGTAGGTGTAGGTGCCGGGAGCGGGCAAGGTGGTACCCATGGTGGTGTTGTCAGAAGCAATGTTGATGGTCACAGGAGCAGGAAGAGTGCTCTCGCAGCCGATGAGACGGTAGAGAGGTACAGTGGTAGTGGCTGTGCCGCCGGTGATTTCGCCGATGGTGTAGGCCGAAGCGTCGCGATAGACGTAACGGGCTACCTGAACACTGTCAGTGTATGCAACGAAGCTGCTGCCAGATGTCCATGAGCCATGGTTGCGGCGTACTGCAACCACCACGTTGCTGAGACCATTGTACATGAAGCTATTGTCGAAGGTGACATTACGCCAGCCAGCGCTCTCGTAGTTGAGGGTGCCGCTGTAGACCAACTGGAAGTTGTTACTATCCTGTATAAAGCCATCAGACAGCGAAGTGGCGTTGGTATGCATCAGGTAAATCTCGCAGTTGTCGAATTTCTGGCCTGCGGAGGCATTGAAGTCGGCAACTTCGAAAGCCATACCCTTGATTTCACCCAGGCCGGTCAGACGGCTGGCAGGAACGATGACCTCGGTGTAGCTGTAGTTGTACAGGCTGTAGCCGGGCATGTAAGAGGTATTACCAGTGGCGCTGTCAGCATTGACGTAGATGCTGGCCAAGTCGGTGCCACACATGATGGGATCCATCTCGGTGTGGAAGCTGACGTTGGTGATATAAGACGACTCTGTAGACGAGCAGTTAGAGGCAACGCCGAAGACATAGTCGCTGTTGGAGTTGAGACCCGTGGCAGTATAGGTGGTGGCGGTGAGGCCGCTGGCCAATACGCTGGTGTCGCTCATGTCGTACACGGTGTAGGTGGCACCGGTGTTGTTGGTGTCAATCCAGCTGAGGGTCACACTGTTGTAAGTAGCTGTAGCGGTGAGGCCGTTGATGGGCAGACAGCTGGGCATCGAAGTGACAATGAGGGTGTAGTCCTCGGCCACACCATAGGAGTAGCTGCCACAAGGATTGGCGTTGGCTGCAGCAGCAATCGAGCTGGTGTAGCTGTCGAAGTAGCTGTCAGAACCGAGGATACGCATACGGTAGCTGCCCAGAGCCTGGGTGGCAGGAATCTCGAAGGTGGCAGTCAGCGTGGTGGGATTGGTGCTCTCGCTCTGACCCACATAGACAACCTCGTTGCCATCAAAGGTCAAGCTGTTGTCCCAGTCAACCCAGATGATGGTGCCGTAGGTATAGCCAGTGGCATAGGTGATGTCCACAGTGGCGGTAGTGCCGGCAGGCACATTGCCGCTCATGCTGCTGTAATTGGCATACATGGCCGAGGTGGGGTGAGTGGTGTTGGTCATACCGCCGAAGCTGACGCTAGTAATACCGCTGTTGTCCACCGAAGTGGGATTCGGTAAGCAGTAGCCAGTGAAAGCGTTGACAGTGGCAATAGACGAAGACTCAGTAGCCGAGCAGTTGACTGCCACACCAAACTGGTAGTTGGTCTCGAATGACAGGCCGGTGATGGTGTAGGTCTGTGCAGTGAGGCCAGATGCTATCACTGAGGTGTCGCTCATGTCGTACACCGTATAAGTGGCATTGTTGTTGTCGCTCGTCCATACGAGGGTGGCGCTATTGGTAGTGAGGTTAGAAACAGCGAGGTTTTGGACGCCTGCACATGTGGGGCAGGGATCGCTGAGGGTGAAGAACACCACATCAGACAAGTCGTCACCATCGGTGCAGCTATACACAGCCGAGCCGCTGCCGTCCAAAATGCTGAAGGAGACCTCGGAAGCCCAGCTGCCGGTGGTCCACCCGAAGCTTACGGGAATACCTGCCTGAACAGCGAAGGTCACGGTGTCGTAAACACGAGTACTCGACATACCTTGGTCAGGCATACTGTAGGAGCCCACGGTGTCGGTGCCTTGCATGATGGTGATGGTATTGCCATTCCAGCCGTCGCCGTATTCATCTTCGGCATAGATGGTCACATTACAGGTGTTACCAACCGGTTCGAAGTTAGCCGTGAGAGTAACATTCATATCAATAATGTTGGCGGAGAGGACTGAGTAGATGGGGTTGATAGTGCTGGTGTCGGTTACACCAAATGAGGTGGCAGTCCAGTTGACAAACTGGTAGCCGGGATTGGCCACGGCAAGGAAGTACATCGTGTCACCTTCATAGAAATCGTAGGTTCCAGGAGCGGGAACGGTGGTACCCATAGTGGTGTCGGCAGAAGCGACGGTCACATGTAATCCGGGTTGCACCAAACTTTCTCCTGTGACGGAGATATTGTCGAGGTGGAGGTCGTTGTCGCCGCCGCTCCAAAGAGACTGGCAGTAGAAGGCAATCTTGATGGTGTCGCCCACATACTGGTTCAGGCTGATAACCTTGTTCTGGTAAACAGTGTCGGCAAGAGAAGCATAGGTGTAGTCGCCACCCACATTCTGCCACACAGTGGCATTGGAAGCAGACCAGGTGTTGCCACCGTCGGTCGAGACAATGACCATAAAGGCCTGAGAGGTGTTGGTGTCGCCATTTTCATCAGGCAGGGCGGCGTTGTTGTAGTCAGTGAGTGCGACATCGAACGAAAGCTGTGCCGTAGAAACGGTGCTCAGGTCGATGGCAGGAGTGATAATCCAACTCTTGATACTGGTGCCGTAGACATTCTTGTAGTAGTGTCCGCCCGCAAGACCGTCGCGAGTGCTGCTGACGTATGACCAGTTGGGCGTGGTGAGATTCAGGGAAGCACCTGCAAAAACCTGTGCGGCAGTGGTGCCCGTGGCACCGCGCCAGCAAAGATTGCTGCTCAGGTTGGCCGAGAAGTCCTCGGTGAAGGGCAGCTGATAGGCGTCGCAGGAGGTGCGGGTGCTGACGGTAGCCATCGAGGAATTGTCGGTGGCCGAGCAGTTGGCCATGACACCGAAAGTGTACTGCGTGTTGGAGGTGAGGCCTGTTACCATATAGGTCGTAGCGGTAATGCCGGTGGCCACCACGCTGGTGTCGGCCATATCGTACACAGTGTAAGTGGCTCCCGTGTTGAGAGCATCGTTCCAGGTCAGTGTGGCATTGTTGATGCCGACATTCGAGACGGCAAGATCGGTGACGCGCCTACAGGTCGGCAATATTTCAACTACGATATTGTCGATACCTAAGCTGACGGTGGAATAGCTGCTGGTGCCGGTACCATTGTGCACGCCGGAGAATTTGAATGCCAGACGTGCGCCAGCGGGAGCCGATGCGGCCAGCGTGGCAAGGTTGAGCTCGATAACATGTTGCAACGTGGTGACGGCCTGGTACGACTGCATGCTTTGGAATGTGGAGGTGTCGCCCGTAATATAACCAAGTTCGAGTGTTGCAGCAGAAGCAGTGGCACTGTAGGCAGTACTCATCTTGTAGTCGAACGAGATCTGCAGACCATTCAGCGACTGTGCGAAGGCAGGCAGGACGGCGTACTTGACGCTGCCACGCTGGATTCCATAATTGAGATAGGTGGAACTTGTAACATTTGCGCCAGTGAGCTGGATAGGCATATAGAGGTACGGGTTGTTGGCCTCGATGCATCCGTAGGAACTAGTGGAAGTGTACTGTGCCACACCGCCGTAGTAGGCGCTGGTGGTAGAAGTCTCGACCGTGTTGGTGCCGTTGCTGTAGTAGTCCCAGCAGAAAGGAGTAACGGAGGGACCATAATAGGGGTAGGTCGGTAGTCCGGTGTAAGCACTGAAGTTCTCGGTGAAGGGCAGCTGAAAGACATCGCAATTGGTGCGGGTACTGACGGTAGTTATTGGGGAATTGTCGGTAGCTGAGCAGTTGGCCATGACACCGAAAGTGTACTGCGTGTTGGAGGTGAGGCCTGTTACCACATAGGTCGTAGCGGTAATGCCGGTGGCCACCACGCTGGTGTCGGCCATATCGTACACGGTGTAAGTGGCTCCCGTGTTGAGAGTGTCGTTCCATGTCAGTGTAGCACTGTTGATGTCGACATTCGAGACGGCAAGGTCTGTGATGCGGCTACAGGTCGGCAGCATTTCGATTAGGATATTGTCGATACCTACGCTGACGTTGGAGTAGCTGCTGGTGCCGGTACCATTGTGTACGCCGGAGAACTTGAATGCCAGGCGTGCGCCAGCGGGAGCCGATGCGGCCAGCGTGGCAAGGTTGAGCTCGATAACATGTTGCAACGTGGTGACGGCCTGGTATGACTGCATGCTTTGGAATGTGGAGGTGTCGCCCGTGACATAACCAAGTTCGAGTGTTGCAGCAGCAGCGGTGGCACTGTAGGCAGAGCTCATCTTGTAGTCGAACGAAATCTGTAGACCATTCAGCGACGGTGTGATGGCAGGCAGGACGGCGTACTTGACGCTACCACGCTGGATTCCATAGTTGAGATAAGTGGTGCTGGTAACACTTGCGCCCGTGAGCTGGATAGGCATATAGAGGTACGGGTTGTTGGCCTCGATACATCCGTAGGAACTAGTGGAAGTGTACTGTGCCACACCGCCGTAGTAGACGCTGGTGCCAGATGTCTCGACCGTGTTGGTGCCGTTGCTGTAAAAGTCCCAGCAGTGAGGAGTGACGGAGGGACCATAATAGGGGTAGGCCTGCATGTTGGAGTGACCGCTGAAGTCCTCGGTGTAGGGCAGGTCGGCAGCGGTAATGTCGGCACAGCGGGTGTGGAACGTAAAGTACTGGGCATTGCTGGTGTCGCCTACGCCGCATAGCGTGCGCACACGCACCATGTAGTCAGTATTGGGAGTGAGGAACATGAGGCTGGCCATCGTGTCGGTGATGGGGTAGCTCGACATACCCATGACTGCCGGAGTGATATAGGCTATCCATGTAGAGGATGTGCACGAGGGTGTGAGGCTGAGTGTCGCGGTAGTTGTACCCACATCGTGCAAGGTGATTGCTGACGGCATAGTGCAGGTACTATTCGTGGGCGTGAAAGTGTAGAAGGTGTTGGGTGCGGGCCATGTGTTGGCTGCCCAAGCTATGGTAGAACCATTATGGAAGCAATAGTATTGGTTGTCAGGACCGATAACCATACCGTTGGTAGAATTGATGCAGAAACCCTTCTGGTGGGCGACGGCAGGTGCCATAACGGGGGCTGTAGCGGCATAGGCTACTACAATGTTGCCGTTGGGATAGAGGTGCACTTGCCATTTATACCTCTGATAACGAGTACTTGTGGTGTAAGTGCCAAGGCAGAATTCCACGACCAACAGACTGTCGTTGTTGGCATCGACGGTATTCTCGGCATACACATAGTGTATCGAATCAAGGAAATACCCGTCGCAGCCAAAGAAGTTAATCTTTGGGCCGTTAGAATTTGAGTTGGTGCTGCTGAATGGTGTGGTGTAATTGCCAGTCCCAGTCACTGTGGAACCCAGACGCAGGTTGCCGTCGGAGTTCACTGAAAACTGGGTGTAGCTGGAATCACCATACGGGAATGCAAACCCGATGTTCAGCAGCGAGGATGCGCGGCTGTCGACATAGCCCGTCCCCAACAGGTTGGTGTCGGTGGTGAGGGTAATCCATTTGCTCGCATCCGTACCGGTGGAGAACCTGTATTCGGCCAGGTTCTGTGCATTTGTTGCCCACGCGACGCACAAGGCCGCAACGAGCATCAAACAACGTACAAATGTTTTCATGATGATTAAAATTAGTTAATGATAAAATGAATTGTTGTGTGTCTAATTATTAGTATAAGGCAAATAAGGTATTACGGCCCATTTGTTAGGCTGTCGTAATAGAGTGATATGTTGATGTGTCCTAGTCAATTATGATGTAGTTTGCTCTTCGTTCCGATGAAAGATTAAAAAAGCAAATATAAGCTTTTTTTCTCAAATATCCATTTTTTTACTTTTTTTGTCCCCATTTTTTTATTTTTGTAGGCGAAAGTGTCCTCCAATCTCTTATTCTTCACCCTCGGGGTTCGTCGCCTCCCCGTCCTCCCTTCGTTCATTTTGCGATTGTTGCAACAATTCAGTAAGGCCGTTTTATGATTGTAGAACTTAAAAGCAACTTATGACCTTGTTTGAAGATGCTTATTAAGGGCGAAGGCACTGCTTGGATGCAGGGTTGAGGGAATGTAGGGGTTGTGAGGGTGGCGGGGAAGAGAATTTGGGATAATAGGACTTTGGTTTCGCAAATAAATTGTATCTTTGCAGCGATTTAGCAAATGTGGTAATATAGTATAATTATATGAATATTATTATTATAGCAAATGGCAGTTTCCCGACTGAGGAGGCGGTTTTGGCGCAATTGCGCGAAGCCGACCATCTGGTGTGCTGCGACGGTGCCTTGGGGAAGTTCCTGAATTGGTATCGCGCCCTCTCGCACCGGCCGCTGTTGCGTGTGTCGGTCGTGGGTGACGGCGACTCGCTCACTTCCACGGTATTGGAAGAAGCACGGCACGAGGGGCTGCAACTGTGCCATCAGCTCATCTCCGAACAGGAGAGCAACGACCTCTCGAAGGCCGTGCGCTATGCCCTGACCGATGCCCGGGAGGAGACGAGTGTGCACCTCAGCATCGTGGGTGCCACAGGCCTGCGCGAGGACCATACGCTAGGCAACATCAGCCTCTTGGCCTATTACGCCATGGAATACCCCCAGGTGGAGTTCGAGATGGTGGGCGATTATGGTGTCTTCCTCCCCTTCAGTGGCGAGCGCCGTTTCGAGACGCATCGGGGGCAGCAGGTCTCCCTCTTCTCGCTCACCCCCGACGAGCCTGTCAGCGTCAGCGGCCTGCGCTACCCCATCGAAGGCCGGTGCCTCCGCTGGTGGTGGGAAGGAACGCTCAACGAAGCCCTAGGCGACAGCTTCGAAGTCCGCGGCGGCCGTGGCATCGTCTACCTCCTCACTGGGAAGAAGTGAGGGGACGGTGGCGTTTCTTCCCGCTAGCGTCAGCAGAGAAACAATCCCCCGCAATAGCATGTTGCCCAAAAGCGACGATGCCCGGGGTCAATCAGTATCTTACACCCAGGGGCGGACGCAATCTCCGTGATGCACCCACCAGTCTGGTCAATTCCGTGATGAATGGTAATCACGAGGAATTTGCGTGCAGCCTAATCTTTCCGTGGTGTGTTATCGAAGTCATCTAAAGAAAAAAATCTCATAAGTTTTTGTGTAAACTTATGAGATTTTTGCTGCGGAGAGGCAGGGATTCGAACCCTGGGACCAGCAAGCTGGTCAACGGTTTTCGAGACCGCCCCGATCGACCACTCCGGCACCTCTCCTGATTTTCAGTTTTTTGCGGAATTATCTCGCTGTCGAAACGTTTGCAAAGATACAACTTTTTTTTGAAATAGAGAAAAAAGTTGTATCTTTGCATTTTGAAAAAGTATGGCAACATACGGTAATCGCTATTGTACAATTAATAAAGTAATAACATTTTAATCATTTCCATCTATGAAGAATAAGCTTTTTCTTTTGTTGACACTGGTCTGCGGCATTGCTTTTGCCCCCACAACTAAAGCCCAGATTGCTGACACCATGTCTGTACCAATGGGATGTTTCGAGCAGTGGAATTCCTACCCGGCCGACACATTGACGCTTCTGGGTATGCCAATCCCCGTGAACGAGGGGTATGTCTTGCCCGAGGGATGGAGCGTACCATACTATTCTGTGAATGAGACTATCTCGTTTTCAGGTGCCACGATACCGCTCAATCTCAAGCTGCCTGTGGGCAAGGTGTGGAAGGATACCGTAAATGCGCCCGAAGGCTTTGCGGGCGTGGTGGGCGAAACGTTTATGCTTTCCGACCTGCTCACCCCCACGGCGTACATGCTGGCTTCGGCCGCATTGGATTCGACGCTCAGAAGTATGGTTCTGCCCACTATTCTCTGCAACGGTCAAGTGAATTTGGACAAGATTTTGGAGTTTGTCGAATTTTTCACCACCGGCAATACGGAGGACCAGTCCTGGCTGTTGGATATTCTGGACACTGCTGATTTCAACAACTATATCTCAGGCGGAATCCCTGTGGGGGTCTTTCAGCCCGGGCGTGTGATTGGCTACTACAAGTACAGGTATGACCATAGTGTCGGACCTCGCGATAATGGTTTGCTGGTGGCCATCGGCACCAAATACGACTTCGACAATCACCGCCGTATGTTGGTGGGTGCCGGTTCGAAGACCCTCTTCGAATTGTACGACACTACTAACTACACCCCCTTCGAGCTGGACTATTTCCCCATTGGAGACTATCTGCCCGCCGGCTATCCCTTCATTCCTGCCGACACGATGGTGCTGCTGGCTGTGTCGTCGGCTGGCAGCAAGGACTTTATCCTAGGGTCGAAGCTTTTTCTCGACAGTTTGCAGTTGGTTCAGCTGCCCGGTCCCTGCGGCCGTATTGAGAATCTGCATATCGGCTACCACGATTGGAGCATGGTGGAGCTGGCTTGGAACAACTCGGCCACGCCCGACCAATGGGAGGTGCAGTACGGCAGAAGCGGGTTCACCATCGGTCGTGGCACCATCATCCGGGTGAGCGACAGTTCCCGCCTGGTGAGGAACTTGGAGTCCAACACGTCGTATGACTTCTATGTCCGCGGGTTGTGTGGCGACTCGGCCTATACGCCGTGGGTCTTTATCACTGCCACTACTGACGCTAGAACGCCGCAGAGCGTCTCGGAAGTTCAGGAGGCGAGCATCAGCCTCTATCCCAATCCCGCCAACGGCCGCTGTGTGGTGGACTGCGGAGGGGTCGAGGTGGAGTGTCTGCGCCTGTACACGGTGGACGGCCGTCTGATAAAGGAGCAGAACGTGAAGCATGACAAGTTCGAGCTCTCGCTCCCCAATGCGGGACTCTATATTGTAGAGCTCCAGACCCACCAAGGCTTGGTTCACAAGCGCTTGGTGAACAAGTGATGAAGCCTTCATGTATCGCGCGTATTACGAGGATAATAGGATACGTGAAGATACGTGAGATACGTGGAGAAAAAAATGAGGATGTCGACGGTCGGCATCCTCTTTATTTTATGGAAAAGGAGAACAGAAAACTGCACAATTGAGAAAAAAGTTGTATATTTGCACTTGCAGACAGCGAGAACTATTGTCTGCAATTAATTGAGAAAGCGCATTTTGCCTTATTCCGAGACATGAAACTGGACATTTCATTAGAGTAAAAGAGGAATAAAAGGGAAGATGAATGCCTGCTTTGGTTGTATTTGTGTATAACAAGATACATCCTAAGTGGGGCGATTCAACAAACCTTTATTTTACTTTTACGGGAGTCCAGCCCCATGTCTTAAGAAGAGGTTATCATGGATGGCTCCACTTTCTTGTATTGTATGACCACCTGCCGCCGAGCCGCGACAGAAAATGACTGAAATTATTAATCAAAAATCATTACAATATGAGAAAAAGACTACTTTCCTTTATGTTCCTGCTGCTAGCAGGACTCACCGCCACCCAAGCACAGAGTTACGATTTCAGTGCCGTAGCCCCGACGGGACAGACGCTGTACTACGCTATCGACACAGTTACAAATACCGTAAGTGTGGTAAGTCCTTATACCTATGGATGGAATGGTTCTTCTGTCCAGCCGACAGGAAGCCTTACTATTCCTACCTATGTAACCAACGATGGAACAACCTATTCCGTTGTCTCGATAGGAATGTGTGCTTTCACTGGATGCACAGACCTCACCTCGGTGACTATACCCAATTCCGTCACCTCAATTGAAAGGGCCGCTTTCCATAACTGCCGAAACCTCACGTCGGTGACGATACCTAGTTCTGTCACCTCAATTGGGCGGGACACATATAGTAATTGCACAGGACTCGGCACACTGACGATACCCAGTTCCGTCACCACGATTGGGAATGCTGCGTTTGGCAATGTGCGGCATATCGAATATCATGGCAGTGCAACAGGAGCGCCATGGGGTGCATATTCAATGAATGGTTATACTGATAGTGGATTCATTTACTTTGATAGTACGAAAACAACACTATTGGCATATATAGGGAGTTCTAGCGTGGTGACGATACCGAACACCGTCACCACAATTGGGAATGGAGCATTCGCTTATTGTTCGGAACTCACCACTGTGACGATACCCAATACGGTTACCACTATAGGAGAATGGGCATTCTCTGATTGTTCAGGTCTCACTACGATGACGATACCCAATTCTATCACCACGATTGAGGCTGGTTTGTTTGCCGGTTGCGAAGGTCTTACTTCGGTTATGATACCCAATTCCGTCACCACGATTGGTTCTCAGGCCTTCCAAAATTGCACAGGAATAGCCTCCTTGACTATACCCAATTCTGTTGATTCGATTGGCCCTCGAGCATTCGAAAATGTCCGACATGTCCTTTATCACGGAAGTGCTGTAGATAATGCTAATTGGGCGGCAGAGTCGTTGAATGGCTATATTGAAGACGAAATAGTATATTGGGACAGTACAAAAACATCAATAAACGTTTATATTGGAGATGCCTATAGGGTGGGGGCTGATACGGTAAATATACCCAACACGGTCACATTTATAGGGGAACCTGGATTTTACGATTGCAGAGCTCCTATTACGGTAAACATACCTAATTCTGTCACTATGATTTCTTTTGGAGCTTTCTGTCATTGCACAGGCCTCACTTCGATAATTATACCCGATTCTGCCGTGGTGCTGAATGAGGCTTTCGCTTATTGCACAAATCTCACTTCGTTGACGATACGTAGTTCGGCTGAAATCATGACTGGCGCTTTTAGAGACTGCATTGGGCTTACCCATGTGTATTATGAAGCGGACAGCTGTTCGAGCATGTCGTCGAGTGCATTTATTTATGACACGAACATTACCCAGCTGGTGATAGGGGAAAATGTGCGTTGGATACCATATAATGCTTTTGGCTCATTTGGTAGGCGTGGCGGAAGTTTAAATCCACCAGATCCAGGTGTACCGATTATATTGTCACCCAGCATAGTGTCAAAGAGCATGGATGCTCCTAGGCTGGGCACGAATGTGTTTGCCGGTATAGCGGACACTGTACCTGTGTATATTCCATGCGGCAGCAGGGCTTCGTATGAGTCGCGTTGGAGCTATTTCTCCAACTTTGTAGAAGTGCCAATGGACACCCTTTTTGTGGAGACGACAGATTCGACGATGGGCGTGGCCGAGGTGCTGGAGGAGCCTACGTGTGCCAATGGCAGCAGCGCGACGATTGCCGCCACGGCCAACTACGGCTACCACTTCACGGCGTGGAGCGACGGCGACACCGCCAATCCGAGGACGATAGTGTTGACGGGCGACACGGTGCTGACGGCCCAGTTTGAGCGGAACGAGTATGTGCTGACCGTGGTGTGCGACTCGACGCGGGGCACGGTGACAGGTGCGGGAGCGTACCTGTTTGGCGACACGGCACATGTGGAGGCAGTTGCCAACGAAGGCTTTGTGTTCAGCCACTGGACAGAGTCGGGCAGTACAGAGCCCGTATTTGACACCGTGATGAACGAGGATATGGTGCTGACTGCCATTTTTGTTGAGGCTGTAGGGATAGAGACTATCGGAGAGAGCCTCGTTGCGTTGTACCCCAACCCGACAACGGGTGTGCTGAATATCGAAGGCGAAGGAGTGCAATGTGTTGAAGTATACGATCTTGGCGGACGTGTGGTGTTGCGTTCGGAGCAACCTTCTATTCTTGACCTCGGACATCTGCCAACAGGGGTGTATTATGTGAAAGTGATAAGACTGCAGGGCATGGCCGTTCGTAAGGTCGTGAAGAAGTAGCGGTTTCTCACAGACAATTGGAAAGACAGGGTGGTGAAAAATGTCAGCACCCTGTCTTTAGAATTAGCTGGTATATCCTCACACTAACACGTTCTTACGAACCGTTGTGACCTTTCGTTCACGATACGGAGGTAGCTGCGTTGTAACTTCTCAGTCAGATGGCTTTGAGTGACGAGTTTTCTCGTCTTGTCGGGTACTGACATATACTTATCTAAAATTCGCTGTATGCGTGTGCTGACAAGGCCTATTTCGTGTCCGAACCACTCGAAGTCCTGTCGGCAAGGATGGCCAGTATGTTGGTATATGTTGCT
Source organism: Bacteroidales bacterium (assembly GCA_017545365.1). Next base: position 28,764 of record JAFWOP010000066.1, on the reverse strand, counting down.
ACGTGGCATGTCGGGCGACAGGCCACCGTCTAATGCGAAGTCCTCGTCGCGTACATGCAAGGAGGTGTTCATTAAATCGTATGCTGGAGTTAGGCGGTAGCCACCGTCTATCAAGATTATCGAGAAGTTCTTTAGGTGGGCATCACCGTTGGCATAGATGTAGTTGAAGACCACCAGTTCGAAGAACCGCTCCATCTCAACCATCCATGCAGGTATATAGCGGCGGATGCATTGGGCAATTTCCATGTATGACCCGTTGTATTTGAAGGCTGTCCCACCAATAGCTTCGCTCCTCCCGATTAATGTGGCCATATCTTCCATCGGATATTTGCTCCCGTCGGGGCTGATGTCGAATCGGCGGGTGATGTAGACGGGGTGGCCGCTTGGGGTGGTGCAGAGACCGTGTGCTGCAACGGGTATGTTGTAAACCTCTGATGCAATCTGCATGGTGAGGTGTTCGTTGGCAGGTATTTGCCACCGTTCGCCAAGTGTTGCATCCCAAGGGGCTGGTTTCAGTATGTGGGTTGAGCGTTCCCCCTCGGCAGCGAGACGGATTCTTCCCCCGTCCACCACGGCGGGAAATTTCTCTTGCACACCCGACACCGAGATGCGCTGCATGGCCAGAGTCATTTCTTCGGTGTGGTGTTGTGTGTCTAGGTCGAAGTCGAGCATCATGGACACGCGACGGCTGTCGAATAGTGGGCTATTGTTCATTGTGTTGTTTCTTAAAACTTACGGCACCGATGGTGTCGGTATCGGCGGTGGCATATAGGATTCCGAACAGGTCGTTTTCGTCTACGTGGTGTTCGCGGCATATCACACGGCGCAGAGACCCTTCGGGCAGCATGTTGGCAAAAAATGGGAACAGGCGTTCGCTTTCGTAGGGTGTGCTGGTTTTTGGCAGGGTGACGGACACGTGTGGGAGGTTGCTGTTTAGGTATGACATGGCATACTCAAATCGGTAGCCGTTGTTGGGTGCCAACTCTGTCAGAATACCAGCTGGCTGGTCATTCCATAGTACATTTAATTGTCGCATATACTATCTCCTTATATTGTTTGGCGCAGACGGTACACGATTTCGAGTCCAAGTACATCGAGAAGTTTCTCAATAGTCTGTATTGATGGGTTTCCTTTTTCACGCTCAATGTCTTTCACGGTGGCTAGGCTAACGCCAGCCATTTCTGCCAAATCGGCTTGTGATATTTTTAGTTGTGTCCGCCTATTTTTTAATGTGTTACTCAATTTCATTGTAGTATATTATATTGGACTTTTGGGGTGCAAAGATACGATTTTTTTCTTAAAATGGGATAAAAAGTATGATAAAATATACTTTTTGTATAAAAGCACCCGCATTGAGGAGATGCGGGTGCTTTGTGTTATGGGTGTGTAGGTCTATTCGTTGCGTTTGCGGCGGACGAGGAGGACTAGTTGGACGGTCTCGAAGGCTAGGTAGACGATGTAGCAGATGCAGAAGGCTAGGATGAAGTGTTTGGCCGTGGGGATATGGGTGAAGGCCCACAGGCAGAGGATTACGAGGTGTAGGAAGAGACTGCCCACGGTGAGGCCAAGGAAGTTCTTGACGAAGGTGCGTGGGTCTTTGTAGAGACTTTTGACCACGACGTAGTGCTGGAGCCCGGTGATGACCGTGAAATAGAGCGGCAGGAGCGGGAAGACGGTCTGGAAGAGTCCGTTGCCAAACCATAGGGTGCCGAATGCCGCCAGCACCAGGATGAGGGTGACGATAATGAGGGAGACGTAGTAGCGTTTCATTTCGAATTGAGAATTGAGAATTGAGAGTTGAGGGGACGGCTGTCGCCCATAAACTCTAAAAACTATCAGAGATTGAAGTGGATGGTCTCCTTGGTGGTGAATTTCTCGCAGTAGTGGCAGCGGAGTTTGAGGTTCTCTTTGTCAACGACATCGAATTTGGTGGGTACGGCTTCGGCATTGGTGATGCACTTGGGGTTGGCGCAGATGACGAAGTTCTCGATGTGATCGGGTATTTCTGTAGCAAACTTTTCAATGACTTTGTAGTCCTGAATGGTGATGATGGTGACGAAGGGGGCTACGAGGGCAACCTTGCTGACCTCCTCTTTGGTGAAGTGCTTGTTCTTGATTTTGATGATGCCTTTGCGGCCGAGTTTGCCGCTTTGGAGGTAGTTGCCGATTAGGACCTCGTCCTTGTAGTTTTCGAGGCCGAGGATATGAATGACGTTATAGACAAATTCGGTAGGGATATGGTCGATGACGGTGCCGTTTTCGATGGCAGGTACTACGAGTTCTTTCTTGGTTTCCATGATAATGAGTTTTTTTGAATGTGTAAATGTGTAAATTCTTGTATCGTCTGACTGGCGAACTGACACATTGACGAATTAATGTATATGAATGTATATTATTCAATTATTTTGCGCCGAGTATGGCTGCCATGAGTGCCTGACGGACATATACGCCGTTTTGAGCTTGGCGGAAGTAGTAGGCGTAGGGTGTTTTGTCGACGTCGGTGGTGATTTCGTTGACGCGTGGCAGGGGGTGGAGTACGCGCATGTTGGGTTTGCAGCCTTCAAGCATGTCGGCGGAGAGAATGCAGCTGTCTTTGACGCGCTCGTATTCGAGCGGGTCGGGGAAGCGCTCGCGCTGCACACGGGTCATGTAGATGATGTCGGACAGAGGGATGATGCTGCGGATGTCGGTGTACTGGTAGTATTTCAGTCCGGCATCCTTAATGCTCATCTTGACGGACGAGGGGAGCTTGAGCTCGGTGGGGGAGACTAGGTGGAAGGTGGCGTTGAAGTTGCACATGGCTTGGACGAGGGAGTGGACGGTGCGGCCATATTTGAGGTCGCCGACGAGTGCGATGTTGAGGTTGTCGAGTGTGCCCTGAGTCTTGCGGATGGAATAGAGGTCGAGCATGCACTGGGTGGGGTGCTGGTTGGCACCGTCGCCGGCATTGATAACAGGCACAGTGGCAACTTCGGAGGCATAGCGCGAGGAGCCTTCCTTGGGGTTGCGCATGACGATGAGGTCGGCGTAGCTGGAAACCATGACGATGGTGTCGTGCAGGGATTCGCCTTTCTGAACGCTGGTGCCGCCGGGGTCGCTGAATCCGATGATGCGGGCACCAAGTTGGTTGGCAGCACTTTCGAAACTCAATCGGGTGCGGGTGGAGGGTTCGAAGAATAGAGTGGCTACCACTTTGTCGCTGAGAATGCGTTGCTTGGGATTCTTTTCAAAGTCTTCGGCAATGTCCAGCACCTCGATGTATTCTTCTTTGGAGAAGTCGGTGATGGAGATGAGGTTTCGTCCTTTTAATGTGCTCATATTATGTGATGTTGATATGTTATGTTGGTTGATTACTTATTTCTTGGTTCTGTTGATGCCGTCGATGGCGGGCTGGAAGGTGTGGTCGAGGTCAAGGGCATGGCGGAAGTCGTCGAGGGCCTGTTTTTTGTTGCCCATCAGCTCGTAGGCGCATCCGCGGTTGACCCAGGCTTCGGCGAAGGTGCTGTCGCACTGGATGGCATGGGTGAGGTAGTCGACGGCCTCTTCGTAATCACCGTAGGTGAAGAGTTGGATGTAGCCACGGTTGTGCCACGCCTCTTTGTGGCTGGCGTTGATGTCGAGGATTTGCTTGTATAGCTCCTCGGCCTTGTCCATCTGGTTGAGTTCTTGATAGAACATGGCCAGGGCGTAAAGGGCGTTGGTGTTTTGTGGTTCGATGCGGATGGCGGTGTTGAGGTATTCGACCGCGAGGGGGTCGTTATGGGCGGAATAGAGCACGCCCAGCTCCTCGAAGGCGGGTTCGTAGTCGGGGTAGAGGTCGCAAACCTTGCGGAGGAGGGTGATGGCGTTGGAGGTGTCGCCGGTTTCTTTGTATATGAAGCCTTTCATAAAGAGGGCAGTACGGTTTTGCGGGTCTTTGGCCGTGACCTTGCTGAGGCTTTCCATGGCGCGGTCGTAGTCGCGGCTGTAGAATGCAATCTCGCCCAATTTGAGGGTGGCCTCCTGGTTGTCGGGGTCGAGGGTGAGGGCTTGTTGGAGGCTTTTGTAGCTTGCCTCGACGTTGCCATTGGCAAAATAGGCATCGCCAAGGAGCATGTGGTACGAGGGCTTTTTATCGTTGAGGGAGATGGCGCGGGAGAGGTCGGCGATGGCATCGTTGACGCGGTCCAGCTCCATGTAGATTTTGGCACGGTCGTAGTAGAGTTGGGCATCCTTGGGGTGACGGTGAATTTGGATACTGAGTACGTTAAGAATCTCATCGTTGGACATGTTTTGAGTGTCGCTAGAACCCTTGCATCCTGATAATGAGAGGAGCAGGGTGATGAGGAATAGCAATGTGTATATTTTCTTCATTATTATTTAAACGTGTTTTCCGCGTTTTTATTATGTGTACTTTATTATTTTTTGTGTTAAAGTGAGACGGAGTTGATGAGGGTGATGACGGCAGAGCGTGTGGATGGGTAGTCTTGGGCGTGGAGGACGGTGTAGGCCTGTTGTTCGGTGATGGGGATGCTGCGACGGATGAGACTCCAGTATTCTTTGATTTTCCGCATCTTGCTGATGTCGGACATGGGGAGTGCTGCTATGCCGTCGAGCAGGGTGGTGATAAAGGTTACAGGAGTCGTATGGCTTTGGGAAGACGTGTCGGACATCTCTTCTTTGATGTGGATGGGAAGGAGAGGGTCGTAGAGAACGCCCCTCCCAATCATGAAGTCGCTGATTTGAGGGAAGCGGCGGTGCAGCCGACGGTAGTCGTCAAGGGTGCAGAGGTCGCCGTTGTAGATGATATGGTGGTGGAGCAGGGGGAGGACCTGCTGGAAGGTGTCCAGGTCGACTTGTCCGCCATATTGCTGTCGGCCGGTGCGTGGATGGATGGTGACGTTGGCCAAGGGGTAGTCGTTGAGGATGGGGATGAGGGCGAAAATCTCTTGTGGTGAGTTGAACCCCAGTCGCATTTTTATGCTGAGTCGGGGTTTGAGCTGAGGCAACACTTGGTCAAGGATGCTGCGGACTTCATTGGGGTAGGGGAGGATGCCGCTGCCGCGATGCTTGGCGGTGACGCGGCGCATGGGGCAGCCGATATTCCAGTTGACCTCGGTATAGCCAACGTCGTAGAGCCTGTTGGCGAGGCCTACGAATTCAAAGGGTTCCTTCCCCAGTATCTGGGGAAGGACGGGTATGGAATCATTGTTGTCCTCTGGGATGACATCGTCGATTTTCTTCCATGCGTCGGCCAGATTGCCATGGGTGAGGGAGAGAAAAGGGGCGATGGAGAGGTCGAAAGCTCCCGGATAGCAATGGTGGTAGGCTTTGCGGAAGAGCAGTTCGGTGAGGCCTTGCATGGGCGCGAGAATGAGCATCGGAAGGGAGGGTTATTCGTTTTCGTCTTGTGTGCGGATTTCTTGAATATAGCTTTTGAGAGTGGCTGTAAGTTTGTTGCCGATGGTGTAGGTGGGTTTGTAGAGCTTGCTTTCCTCCTGTACCTTAGGGGTGATGATGACGTGGTTGTGGTCGACCAAAAGGATGAAGTTGAGGAGAATGCTTAGTACGCAGAGGCATTTGACCATGCCAACCAACGCGCCCAAGAACTTGTTGAGAAAGTCGGCCTTTACCATCTTGATAAACCCTTCGATAGCTTTGCCGAGGAAGTAGGCACCGACCACGACACCTATGAAGGTGATGAAGAAGGCGAGGAGCACGGAGCCTTCCCCTTCCAGCTTGAGCATCTCGGCCACCCAGGTGGAGAAGTGTATGGCAGCCCAGCAGCCTACGATGATGCCGACCAAGGCGGCCAGCTCGAAAATGAAACCTCTGCGCCAGCCTTTATAGATAAAGTAGCAGAGCGGTATGGCCAAGATGATGTCGAGTACGTTCATTGTTAATGGTTTTGTAAGGTGAGTGGATTAGATATATGGTGGTTCTGCTGATTAAAAAAAACGAGAACGTCCCCCTCCGGAGACGTCCCGTCAAATACATCTTTGAAATAAGTAAGCACGTTATTATAAACGAAAAAGACTGTTTTTTGTTTCATAATGCAGATGCTTTTTTTTGGCGGTCTTTGTTATATATCTGGTTCTCAACTAACAATAGCAACGCGTGAATGGCAGTTCCTATGATTAGTCCTAGGAGCGCACCACAGACTATGTCGCCGGGATAGTGCTTGCCGAGATAGGGACGTGAGTAGCAGACGACTAAGGCCCAGAGGAATATCAGTGATGGGAAAATTGTGTGGTGGCGTGAGCTGTGCTTGTGTAAGGGGGCGGTGCGATGGGAGAGGCTTTTGAGATAGCGTAGGGTGAGGAAGATGGCCAGCGAGAAGACGTTGGCGGCATGGGATGAGACGAATCCGTACTGCCCGCCGCAAGAGGTGCGGAACATGCGCACGTCTTCAAGCGCATGACACGGGCGGGGACGGCATGTCCAATTTTTGATGAGGACGGAGATGCGGTCGGCAAAAAGAAAGCAGAGCACGATGCCAAGAAGTACCAGCCACCAGCGGCGGGGTTCGTGGCGAAGGGTGGTAAGGATGAAAGCCAATACCAACACGATGGCCCATGACCAGCTTTGGCTGGACACCCACAGAATCCAGTCGGATGCGGTACAGTGATGTTGGTTAATCCAAAGAAACAGTTCAGTGTCGAGTTGGTTCAGGTTCATACGTTGGAATTAAAAAAGGGGGGGCGTAGATGCTAGGTGAGAGGGGTGTTTGAGTCGGTGGGGTAAGAGGAGTCAGAGGCTATTTGGTTTTCGGCATTGAGCTTTTTGTATATCAAGTCCTTGAGTTCCTGGATGTGGAAACCTGAGACTGCGGAGATGAATATACAGTCGATGTCGTCGGGCAGATGGCTTTCGAGCTGCTGCATCATGGTGTCGTCGAGGATGTCGCATTTAGTGACGGCGAGGATGCGCTGCTTGTCGAGAAGTTCGGGATTGTAGAGTCGGAGCTCTTCAAGCAGCACCTCGTATTCGTGGGCGATGTCGAGTTGTTCGCAGCTGACCATGAAAAGGAGGATGGAGTTGCGTTCGATGTGGCGAAGAAAACGGAGACCGAGTCCTTTGCCCTCGCTGGCCCCTTCGATGATGCCGGGTATGTCGGCGATGCAGAAGGATTGGTCGTCGCGGTATTTCACGATGCCGAGGTTGGGAACGAGCGTGGTGAAGGGGTAGTCGGCGATGGCAGGTTTGGCTGCCGAGACCACGCTGAGGAGGGTGCTTTTGCCTGCATTGGGGAAGCCGACAAGGCCTACGTCGGCCAGTACTTTCAGCTCAATAACGACCCATCGTTCAACAGCAGGCTCTCCGGGTTGGGCATAGCGTGGGGTTTGGTTTGTGGCCGATTTGAAGTGGTCGTTACCCAAGCCGCCACGACCGCCTTTGGCAATGATGACTTCTTGCCCATCTTCGGTTACTTCGCCGAGTACCTCGCCAGTGTCGGCATCGCGGCAGATGCAGCCAAGGGGTACGTCCAGTATTTGGTCGCGTCCGGTGCGTCCGGTGCAGAGGTTCTCGCCTCCGTGTTCGCCGTCTTCGGCAAAGACGTGTTTGGTGTATTTGAGGTGGAGGAGGGTCCAGCGTTGGCTGTTGCCACGCAGTATGATGTGGCCGCCGCGTCCGCCATCACCACCGTCGGGTCCGGCCTTGGCGTTGTATTTGACACGTAGCAGGTGGGCAGAACCCGCACCGCCCTTGCCTGAGCGGACAAGTATTTTTACATAGTCGACGAAGTTGGAGTTCATAATGCTGAAGGTGGGTTTTGCTTTATTGGTTATAAAGAAAGTTCTAGATTATCTAGATTAACTAGATGTTCTAGAACTTTCTAATTAATAGTATTTGTCAGATGGCTTCGATGGCATGAGCAATGTCGTCAGAGATACGCTTTATGTCGCCGAGTCCATTGATTTTCACCTCTTTGTTCTGCTTGGCATAGTATGAGGCCACGGGCAAGGTCTTGTTTTCGTATTCGACCAGGCGATTCTTGATGGTTTCTTCGTTGTCGTCGCTGCGGCCGCTGACTTTGGCACGTTCCAGCATGCGACGTATCAGCTCCTCGCGAGGGACATCCAGTCGGACCATGCAGGTGAGGGTGCGTCCGTGTTTGGCTAGCAGTTTGTCAAGCACCTCGGCTTGTGCGACATTGCGGGGGAATCCGTCGAAAAGGATGCCTTTGTTGTCGCGGGCAATGGCGTTGTCAATCATCTCGATTACGATATCATCGCTGACCAATTGTCCGGCATCCATGATGCCTTTGATACGTTTGCCCAGTTCGGTCTGGTCGGCTATTTCTTTGCGAAGAAGGTCGCCAGTGGAGATATGTGTGAGCCCGTATCTTTCAACGATGAAATCACTTTGGGTGCCTTTCCCGGCACCGGGAGCACCAAAAATAACGATATTCTTCATCTCAAGATAGGTGATTAATTACGCTCTATTGTAACAAATGACTGATTTTTGCTCACTTTTCTCAATGTCGCATCTCTCCGAGATGCGGCAACGTTATTAAAATTCAGACTCTCCGAAGCTGTTGAAAAATCAGTCACATGTTGCATAAAAGCCATTAATTATTGAGTTAGTGGTTATTCGACAGACTCGATGGTGAGGTTGAAAACCAGAGGACTGTAGGGGAGGATGTCCTTGCCAGCACCACGAGCACCATAAGCGAGCTCGGAGGGCATAATGAGGGTGATGTCGCTACCGGCAGTCTGACCCATCAGGCCTTCGTCCCAACCTTTAATCATGGGTTGTTCGCCGACCACGTATGAAAGGGGTTCGTAGGTACGGCCAGGCATCACTTTGTCGGCTTCCTTGGCATCAGCTTCGCGGCTGGTGTCGAAGAGGGTGCCGTCGAGCAGGCGGCCGGTGTAGTTGACAGCCACTTTCTTGCCAGCTGCCACCTTGGGACCGTCGCCTTTCTTGTTGACGATGATATAGAGACCGCTCTTGGTGGGCTTCACAGTCACGTGGTTGTCAGTAATGTACTGAGCCATGACGGAGTCCTCGGAGTCTCTACGCTGATTCATCTCTTCGATGAAGTTGGCCTGTTCCTGAGCCAGCTCGTCTTTGGTGACGATTTCCATGAGGGAGACCTCATAGTAGAAGAACTGACCGGCACCTTGGTTGTACATGGAAGGCATCTGGCCGGGCTGCATGAAGTTGGCGATGGAGTCAGCGGGGATTTTGAAGACTGCTTTGTCGCCGGTGTGCATCATAAGGAGGCCTTCCTGGATGTCGCCTTTGAACATGCAGTTCTCGGCCACTTGGAAGATGCGGTCGGGGTTGCCCACATTGGTGAAGAGGGTGTCGTTCTCGAGACGGAGAAGGAGTTCGCCGACGAGGAGGTCACCCACGTTGGGCTGTTCGCCGTCGGGGTTGGTGGTCTCGAAGCGATAGAGGAGGCCGTTCTCGCTCTGTTTGAATTTGTCGGAGTTGCAAGCTGTCATGAAGGCAGCGCAGGTCAATGCCACGGAGGCAATCAATAAGATTTTTTTCATGATTTTTTTTAATGGAATTTATTTATTGTTTCAATATTATAAATAACAATTGTTCGGGAAGGGACGCGGTCGCCATCGCCAGCAACACCGTAAGCGGTGTTGGAAGGGGCTATAAGCCAGGCTTTGCTGCCAGGGCGCAGCTGAAGGAGAAGCTCGTCGAGGGCTTGTGTTTCCTCACGGTGCCCGACCACTAAGGTGTCGGTCTGATGAGTGTAGAAGGGTGTGCCGTCGAGCGCTTCAAGGCGGTAACCCACCACCACAGTGTCCTCTTGCTGGATGGGGCTGCCGCTACCATGGGCGTACTCGCTGTACAGGGCGCCGCAGGGGAGGCTCTTTGTGCTCATCTTCCTACGCTGCACATATCCTTCTATCTGTGTGGCTTCGGATTGGATGACCACGCGGTTGGCATTAATCATATTCTCCTTATAGCGGGTGCTGTTGTCGGGCTGTAGGTCGATAACAGGGGTGCGGTCGTGACACGAGCTGACGAACAGGCACATCACTGTGATGAAGAACAAGGGAAATATGGCAAGCCTCTTCATGAACACATGGTGGTGTTAAGCGGTTCTTGATTATTTATGCCGAGTATTTCCTTCACCACAGGCAGCGTCTCAGAAAGGGGGGCCATATAGGTGGCACCAGCGGCCTTGGTGTGTCCGCCACCGCCAAGTTGTTGGGCGAGTAGGTTGACGTTGACACCGTATTTTGCCCTGAGGGACACTTTGGTCCTGCTCGGTTCTTCACGTAGGAGGGCGCCCACTTCAATGTCGGTCATCATCAAAGTGTAGTTGACGAGGCCTTCCATGTCCTCGCCTCCGACGTTGAATTTCTTTTGGTCATCGAGCGAGAATGCAAACAGAGCCACTTTCTGTTGAGGGTAGATGGTGAGCCGCTGAGTGAGTGCAAAGCCATAGAACATCATGCGGTTAAAGCTGAATGTGTTGACGATGCGGTTGTGGATGTCCGAGGGGTTGATGTCGTATGATACGAGCACCGCGGCAGCCTCAAAGCAGCTGGGCTGGTGGCAGCTGAAGGCAAATCCGCCAGTGTCGGTCCGCAGCCCGGTATATAGGCAGCGGGCCACGTCGGCATTCAGGCATTTGTCACCCCACATGTCTTGTGCGAGCCACAGCAGCAGCTCGCAAGTGCTGGAAATGCTGGGGTCGGAAAAAATGATGTCGAACTGGTCGGTGGCGGGGTTGTGGTGATGGTCTATCAGCACCTTTCGGGCAGCAGAGGCCATCAGGGCATCTTGTAGGAAATCCACGCGGCTGGGTGCGTTAATGTCTAGGCAGACAATAAGGTCGGCCTGTGCGATGGTTGCTTCGCACTGGGCACGTTGCTCGTCACCCGACATGATAAGCTCACTAGAAGGGAGCCAGCGCATCGTGTGCGGACAACCATTGGGAAGAATCGGCGTGACCGAACGGGGCGACGGCGCTGTCAGCTGGAGCATGAGCGTACATGCCAAAATACTCCCACAGGCATCACCATCGGCATTCATGTGTGATAGCAGCACGATATTTCGTGCCTCAGTGCTCCACCTGCGAAAAGTTTCTACCTGTTGGCTATCAAATGATTTTGCGTACATTCTTGTCGTCACATTCCGTTTTAACGAATTGCAAAAATACTACTTTTTTACGAATGTAAATATTTTTTGTGTGCCGTTTTTGAAAAAAGTCGTATTTTTGCAAAAAAATAAATCTGAACTTTTACACTCTCGAATAATAATTAGAATATTGACTATATGAAGAAAAACGTTATCCTCTTAGCCGCTGCCATGCTGCTCATGGTGGGCTGCAAACAGAAACAGGAAGCAGAATCAATCATTGGACGCCCCTCCGTTTCGGTCGGCGATGGACACTTCACCCCTGAGCTGATGTGGAAGCTCGGTAAGATGGGCGAATTCGACGTAAGCCCCGACGGCGCGCGCATCGCTTTCACCACCACCTATTACGACATGGAGCAGAACAAAGGCAACGCCGAAGTGTATGTGATGCCTACCAATGGCGCGTCGGGTGCCATCCGTCTCACCAACACCGCTCAAAACGAGTTCAACCCCGTGTGGCTGAACCCCTACACCCTGCTATTTGCCCGTGGAAATGACATTGTATCCATCGATATTGAGAACAAAACCGAGAAGGTGATGGCCACGGTCGAAAACGGCCTCGAAGGCTTTAAGATTTCGCCCGACGGCACACAAATCATCTTCATCTCCGACCTCCCCGTCAAGCGTCCCGGCCACATCGACAGCCTCTTTGCCGGTCTGAGCCAGACCACTGGCCGCATCAACGAGGATTTGATGTATCGCCATTGGGACAGCTGGGTGGACGAATACCCCCATATTTTCCTGGCTGCCATCAACAACGGTTTGGTGAATGTGGATAAGGCTGTCGACATCATCGGCGCCGAGGCTTTCGAATGCCCGATGCGCCCCTGGGGTGGTGTCGAGCAGTTCAACTTCTCACCCGATGGGAAGCGTATCGCCTACACCTGCCGCAAAAAAACTGGCAAGGACTATTCCCTCAGCACCAATAGCGATATCTATGTCTATACCATCGAAAACGGCCAGACCGTCAACATCAGCGAAGGCATCATGGGCTACGACCAGAACCCCGTCTTCAGCCACGACGGCAGCAAGCTGGCATGGGAAAGCATGGAGCACGACGGCTACGAGAGCGACAAGCTCCGCCTGATGGTCTACGACTTCGCCACCAACACCAAGACCGACTACACAGAAAACTTCGACTACGGTGTCAGCGGCATCAGCTGGAGCGATGACGACTCCAAGCTGCTGGCTGTAGTTATGTATCGTGGCACAAACGAGATTTTCTCCTTTGATGCAAAAACCAAAGCCATCCGTCAGGTCACCAAAGGCTGTCACGATGTGAACGGCTTCATCCTTCACGGTAACGACATCTATGCCAACGAGGTCAGCATGCAGCACCCCGCCGAGATATTCCACTATGTAGCCAACGACACCAACCAGTCGGGCACCCAGCTCACCAACATCAACACCGACGTGCTGGGAATGGTGAAGATGGGCCGTACCGAGCCCCATTGGATTCCCACCTCCGACGGCAAAGAGATGCTCGTATGGCTCATCTATCCTTTCAACTACGACAGCACCAAGACCTATCCCGCCCTCCTCTTCTGCGAAGGTGGCCCCCAAAGCATGGTCAGCCAGTTCTGGAGCACCCGCTGGAACTTCGAAGTCATGAGCGGTGCTGGCTACTTCGTTATCGCTCCCAACCGCCGCGGCTGTCCCGGATTTGGCACTGCCTGGTGTGAGGAAATCAGCGGCGACTACGGCGGACTCTGCATGAAGGACTACATGACCGCCACCGACTACTTTGCCAAGAACATGCCCCAAATCGACGCCGAGCGTATCGGTGCCTGCGGCGCCTCCTTTGGTGCCTACAGCATCTACTGGCTGGCCGGTCACAACGAGAACCACCGCTTCAAAGCCTTCCTTGCCCACAACGGCATGTTCAACTTCGAGCAGCAGTGCCTTGAGACCGAAGAATACTGGTTCACCAACTGGGATCTCGGCGGCCCCTACTGGGAGAAAAATGCCAAGACAGCCCACTCCTATGCCAATTCACCCCACCTCTTTGTCGACAAGTGGAACACGCCTATCTGTGTCGTCCATAGCGAGTTCGACTTCCGTATCGTAGCCTCTCAAGGCATGGCTGCCTACAATGCTGCCAAGCTCCGTGGCCTCGACGCCCGCTACCTCTACTTCCCCGACGAAACCCACTGGGTGCTCAAACCTCAGAACAGCCTCCTCTGGCATCGCAACTTCATCGACTGGTTCGACAAATATTTGAAATAAGGAGGAAAAAAAAGTCTCCAATTCAAAAAATATTCGTACTTTTGCCTGTCAAAATATAGTTCGAAATTTAATATCAAGTAATAAACATGAAACGCTTTTTCATAGCCTTACTAGCTTGTACACTGATATTTGGCTATTGCGATGTGCAGGCACAGAGCAAATCGAAAAGTTCTTCGAAAACGTCAAAATCTTCGAAAAAAAGCAAGAAAAACAAGAAAGGTAAAAGCGACCAGGCGACTGTTCAGCTTACCCAGCTCCCCTACAATAGTAGCGATTGCATCTTCGCTATACCGATCAACGTCGACCAGACTTTCGGCCCTACCACAGCCCCCCAGGGCGCAGGCCGCATCATGGAGGTGATGGCGGACAAACGTCATCCCAACCTTCCTGAGTTTGAACATAATGCAGTATGGTACAAATTCACTGTGCCCTACAATGGAAAGCTCGACATCGCCGTTACTCAGTTGAACCTCGCCGACGACTACGACATGGTTGTCTACCGCTATACCGACGCCTACTTCAGCAACCACATCCAGTCCAACAAAGTGCTGCCTGTGGCAGTGAACATGTCGTCGGTCGACAGCTCGCTGCTCCGTAAGAACAAAGGTGCCGCCAAGCCCCCCGTCACAGGCGATGCCAAAGCCGACCTCAAGGCCAAGCAGGAAGCCGCCAAACAGGCCCGTCAAGAGTCTGAGAAACAGGCCGCCATGGGTACCATCGGCATGTACCACGAAGCCACCGACATCCTCCTCACCAAAGCCTCTACCAAACGCCACATCCGTTCCATCGATGTGCGCAAAGGCGAGGTCTACTACATCCTTCTCGACAATGTCACCCCCAATGGTCAGGGCCATAGCATCAAAGTCTCTATCCATGTCGAAGCCTTCGAAGTGCCTGTCAGCTTCTACGACCCCAAGATAAAGAAGAACGTCGACGTCAGCCTCACCATCCTCGAGAAGAACACCAACAACCGCGTCATCGCCCGCAACGACAAGTTCCGCGGCGGTCGCATTAAGTTCGTCCCCGGCTTCAACTACACCCTCTATGCCAAGCGTGACGGTTACTTTTCTATCTTCTACGACTTCAACTCCGACCGTTTCAAGCAAGACACACTCCTTCGCATGAAGATGTACCGCTGCGAGCGTGGCACTGTTTATCCCATTTCCGACATCTATTTCGAAGACGAATATGTGCTCATGCATGAGTCAGACTCCCTGCTGATGAACTACGTCCAGATGTTCAAGAACCATCCTGATGTGCACTTCACCGTCAAAGGCTTTGTCCAAACCTATGGCGTCGACCCCGAACACGACCAGCTCGTCTCCCTCGAGCGCGCCAAGGCAGTCCGTGAGTTCTTCATCAAGAATGGCATACCCGAAGACAATATCAAGGCTGCCGGTATGACCCCCACCGACATCAAGCGCGCCGCCACCGCCGCCTTCGACAATACCAACAGCAACAAGAAGAAAGGCAAAGGCCCCGACTCCGAGTTTGTCAAGGTGCAGCTCATCATCACCAACGTGGGTGCTAAAGAAAATCCCTGATACCATACCATTCGGTAAACCTTAAAATCATCGTCAGCGTCCCGCGACACCGTCGGCGGGACGCTTTTTTTGTCCAAACCAGAGTCCCCAAGGATTCTATATGTGAAACAGCCATTACCGACTCATGATAGCAGCCGTATCGGCTCATGTCTGCAGCCACTCTGGCAGCGCTTTTTATCCTATACATTTTTTCTTCATTCTTTTTTCATTCTTTCTAAAGTAGAGAATACGAATAAGCAAAAGACCATCATTTTTATAAAAAAACAGAGGGTACGGCCTGCCCCTGCACAGGGCACGCGACTGATTCTATTTATTTTCATCTTCTTATGGCTTTGTTCGTTTGGACAGGGGACGGTGTATATTACCAATAGCTATGCTTTGGTGTACTCAAGTGCCATGTATGTGGTGTATGGATATGACATGAAAAGTAAGGCATTTGTGATATTATAGCTATTGGATAAAATACGACACATTTCCATGGTACAATAAACCAAGTCAACTATCGAGGGGTGTTTACGCACCTGACATCTTCCCGATACTGGACACGCTGTTTGGGACACCATGTGCGGTGGTGACGGGGCTGCAGACGGTGGAGGCGGACTTGCTGTGGGCCACGCTGATGTGGAGCGCGGACGCACGACACCATGAATGGGAGGTTCTCTACCGCCCGGTAGACGACAGCTTCGCCAGCGACAGGTTGGTGACGGTCTCTGCCCGCCGAGGGCATGACTGCTACGGTGAACGTCGCTGTCCTCTCCCGCGGTACCTACATCCTCGCCATCTGCACCGTTCAAGGCATAGCCACCAAGAAGCTGCTGGTAGAGTGAGTTGTGAAGTTGGAATTGAGGGCCAAGTGTAAAGGGGTACTGGTCTGTCCGAAAGCGAAAGGCACTCGAGCTGCTTTTATCACCTATAGTGTGGAGCAGCAATTGGGATATTGTGATTGGTTTAGTTACAGAGGGGGACATCGTCATTTCTTAAAATGTGGCAGATGTGCATCTTTTTTTTGTTGGTTTAGAAAAAAATATGTATCTTTGCATTTTCCAACAAATGAACTGATTTTATATATATAATTATTAATTAATACGTTTCAAGATGACGAAATTTGTTTACACGTTCGGTGGCAAGACCGCCGAGGGAAAAGCCGACATGAAGAACCTGCTCGGTGGTAAAGGCGCCAATCTGGCTGAGATGTGCTTGCTGGGCCTCCCGGTTCCTGCTGGTCTTACTATCACCACAGAATGCTGCACTGCTTATTACGAGAACGACTGCCAGCTGCCTGCCGGCCTCATGGATGAGGTGTGGAAGGGCGTTGCCAATGTGGAGAAAATCATGGGTATGAAGTATGACGATGCTGAGAACCCCCTGCTGGTCAGCTGCCGTTCGGGTGCCCGCAGTTCTATGCCTGGCATGATGGACACGGTGCTTAACATCGGCCTGTCGTCCAAGACCATCCCCGGTATGTTGAAGAAGACCAACAACCCCCGTTTCGTGTACGACTCCTACCGCCGTCTGATTATGATGTATGCCGACGTGGTGATGGAGAAGAGCGAGGGTATCGAACCCGCCGACGGCAAGGGTATCCGTAAGCAGCTGGACGATATGCTGGACAGCTACAAGGAGACCCATGGCTATAAGAGCGATACCGAGCTGACTGCCGACGACCTGAAGAAGCTGGCCGAGGATTTCAAAATGAAGGTGAAAGAGGTGCTAGGCACCGAGTTCCCCGATGATGCCAAGGCTCAGATGGAAGGCGGCATCAAGGCCGTGTTCAAGAGCTGGAACGGCAAGAAGGCTGTGAGCTACCGTAAGATTGAGGGCATTCCCGACGATTGGGGCACCGCTGTGAACGTGCAGGCCATGGTGTTTGGCAACATGGGCGACACCAGCGCCACCGGTGTGGCATTCACCCGCAACCCCGCCACCGGCGACAACCAGTTCTACGGCGAGTGGCTGATTAACGCTCAGGGCGAAGACGTGGTGGCCGGTATCCGCACCCCCAACCCCCTGAATGACGATACCAAAAACGAGCAGAACAAGCACATGCACTCGATGCAGGAACTGATGCCCGAAACCTATAAGGAACTCTGCGAAATCCGCAGCATCCTTGAGAAGAACTACCACGATATGCTCGACATCGAGTTCACCATCCAGGACGGCAAGCTGTACATGCTGCAGTGCCGCGTGGGTAAACGTACCGGTGTGGCTGCCCTCACCATGGCTATGGACATGCTGAAGGAAGGCCTGATTGACGAGAGCGAGGTGGTGATGCGCATATCCCCCGCACAGCTCGACGAGCTGCTGCACCCCATTCTGGATTCCGCCGACGAGAAGAAGCACGAGGTGCTGGCCAAGGGTCTGCCCGCAGGTCCTGGCGGCGCCGTGGGCGTGATAGCCCTCACCAGCGAGAAGGCCAAAGAGTACCAGGCTGCCGGTATTAAGAATATCCTCGTCCGCGAGGAGACCAACCCCGAGGATGTCGAAGGCATGCGTGCCGCCGACGGTATTCTCACTGCCCGTGGCGGTATGACCTCGCATGCGGCCCTCGTGGCCCGCGGTTGGGGTAAGTGCTGCATCGTGGGTTGCGATGCCGTGAAGATTGAGATGGAGCGTACCTCCGTCAGCACCGATGAGTATGGTAAGAAGAAAGTCCACGTTGAAGAGCACGGCACTGTGACTATCAATGGTAAGGTGTTCCACGAAGGCGACCTGCTGAGCCTCAACGGTTCGAAGGGCTGGGTGTACGATGAAGAGGTGAAGATGATTAACGCCACAGAGAACCCCCTGTTCCAGCAGTTCATGAAACTGGTGGACAAGTTCCGCAAGATGGGTGTCCGCACCAATGCCGACAACCCCGCCGACGCTCAGAAGGCTATCGATTTCGGTGCCGAAGGTATCGGCCTGTTCCGCATTGAGCATATGTTCTATGGCGAGAACAGCGAGGTGCCTCTGGAGAAGCTTCGCAACATGATTTTGGCCGACACGCTGGAAGCCCGCAAGGCCGCTTTGGCCGAGTTGGAGCCCTATGTACGTGAGAGCGCCAAGGGTACGCTGAAAGTGATGAACGGCAAGCCCCTCACCTTCCGCCTGATGGATCCCCCGCTGCATGAGTTCGTTCCTCAGACCGAGGAGAAACAGCGCGAGGTGGCCAAGGCCCGAGGCATCGACTTCGAGAAGCTGCACGCCCGCATCGAGGGTATGCACGAGGTGAACCCGATGATGGGTCTGCGTGGTGTCCGTCTGGGTATCATCTACCCAGAAATCACTGAGATGCAGTTCCGCGCCCTCTTCAGCGCCACTGTGGAGCTGATGAAGGAAGGCTTTGACCCGCACCTGGAAATCATGGTTCCTCTGACCATCAACGCTGCTGAACTGAAGCACCAGAAAGCCCTCGCCGACCGTGTGAAAGAGGAAGTGGAAGCCAAGTATGGCACCAAGT
Organism: Bacteroidales bacterium; assembly: GCA_017545365.1. The sequence continues at coordinate 10,461 of JAFWOP010000066.1, read as the reverse complement.
TCAACTACAAGTTCGGCACCATGATTGAGATTCCGCGTGCCGCATTGGTGGCCAACCAGATTGCCGAGGTGGCCGAGTTCTTCAGCTTCGGCACCAATGACCTGACGCAGATGACTTTCGGCTTCAGCCGCGACGACGTCAATGCCATCGTGAAGACCTATGTCGACGAGAAGATTATCCCCGCCGACCCGTTCAACAACTTCGACCGCGAGTGCGTGGGCGAGCTGGTGAAGATTGGTATCGAGCGTGGCCGTTCAACCCGTCCCGAACTGAAGTGCGGTGTTTGTGGTGAGCATGGTGGCGACCCGACGGCAGCCGAGTTCTTCTATAAGAACGGCATGACCTACGTCAGCTGCTCGCCCTTCCGCGTGCCTGTGGCACGTCTGGCCGCTGCTCAGGCAGCCATCAAGGAGGCAAGAGAGAAGTAATTCTATTTATTAAACAGTGAGCTTTAAGTTTTAAGCTGTGAGCGGCTGACTCGGTATCTGCTCTGACCCGCACTTAATACTTAAAGCTCACTCCTTAAAAAAGTAAGTAAAACAATACAATAATTATTATGACAATCAAAGTATGTGTTGGCAGTTCCTGCCACCTGAAAGGGTCATACGAAGTTATTGAAGCCTTCAAAGAAGTGTTGAAAAAATACGATGTGGAGGATATCATTGATCTTCAAGCCAGTTTCTGTCTCGGCCACTGCGCCTTGGGCGTGACCGTAGGATGCGAAGGACTGGAGCCCTCCGAGCGTGGCCCGCAGGTGGAGGAAACCGAGGACGGATTCATCTTGCACAGCGTCAACGCTGGCAATGTGGAGGAACTTTTCGCCAAAGAGATTTACCCCAAACTATTTCTGAACTAATTCGAAGTTTTCGAGAAAACGTCTGCTGCGAAGAAACGAACAACTTTTTTAACTAATGGAGGATTCTGTTAATAAGGTAGGAGAAGATGAAAGGGCGTAAGAGTAATTAGGATGTCCCGTAGGCTTACGTCGAAAAAGGAAGTAGTACATTTGGACCCCCAACCTTAGCCCACATTGACTCACTATAATCCATTTTATAGAAGCCCCCTAATACAACAACTAAAAATTATGTCTGAGTATTTGGAATTCAAGACAGTTCAATGCAAAGACTGCTACCGATGCTTACGTGAGTGCCCGGTGAAGGCCATCAATATCAAAGATCACCACGCGCAGATTATCGAGGAGCATTGCATCCTCTGTGGTCATTGCACCAAGGTGTGTCCTCAACATGCGAAGATAGAGCATAGCGAGCTGCCCGTGGTGCGCGAATTGCTTAAGAGCGATGCCCGTGTGGCAGCCACCGTGGCACCGTCATTTATAAGTAGTTTGGGTCAGGATGATTTCTCCATCCTGCGCATAGCATTGGCCAAGCTCGGCTTTGCCTTTGCTGAAGAGACAGCCGTGGGAGCACAGGCTGTTACAGAAGAATACAAACGTGTGCTGGCAAAAGGTGAAATGCGCAACTTCATCACCTCGGCCTGTCCGGCAGCCTGCCGTCTGATACAGATGTATTATCCCAAGGCACTGCCTTATCTGGCCCCTGTCGACTCGCCCATGGTGGCACATGCAAAGATGCTGCGCCGCAACGACCCGAACCTCAAGTTGGTCTTTATCGGTCCCTGTATCGCTAAGAAGCGCGAGGCCGATGAACATGCCATTGATGCCGTCATCACCTTCGATGAGCTTTTGCAGCTTCTGGAGGAGAACGGTATCGACCTCAATACGATAAACAAACTTTCGGTGGGCGATGAGTCCACGGTGGCCAACCGAGCCAAAGCCTATCCGGCCACCCAGGGCATCATCCGGTCTTTCGATGCCCTGCCCGATGGTTACAGATATATGTCGGTGGACGGTGTTGACCGTATCGCCGACGTTTTGGAGAATATAGAATCGATGGACCATGTGTTCATCGAGATGAACGTGTGCCCAGGCGGCTGCATCAATGGCCCCTGTTCCATAGTGCGCGAGGGCGGTATTATCAAAGCTGAGGCTGATATCGACCGCTACGTTGAACACGAGATGGCCACACGTAAGCACCAGCCCGCTCCTGATGCGGGGGTGCAGCTTTCCTACGTTCATCCGCGTCTGCGCGCCAAGAGCCGTCCCGCCACCGAGAAAGAAATCGAGGACGTGCTTCGCCGCACCGGCAAGATAACCAAAGCCGACGAACTAGATTGTGGCGCTTGTGGTTACCGCACCTGCCGCGAAAAGGCTTGGGCTGTGGTGAACGGCTATGCCGACATCGACATCTGCCTGCCCTATATGCGCAAACGCGCCGAGAGCCTGGCTGTGGATATTGTTCGCAATTCGCCAGAGGGCGTGATGATTGTCGACCCCGACATGAATATTGTGGATATCAATGCATCGGCCATGAAGATGCTCGGCCTGACAGGCACGCCTGAGAGCGTGGTTGGCCGTCCTGTGGCTGAGAGCTTCCAACCGATTGACTTCTATAACGCCTACACGAAGAAACAACGTGTGGAGAATCCTCGTCTCCATGTTGCTGCCACCAATCGCTACCTAAGTCTGACAGTCAGCCTGCTGAGCGAGCAGAATCTGCTTTTCGGCTTGATGAAGGACATCTCCGAAATGGTGAATTACGACAAGAAGCTGGAGAAGGTGCGTATGGACACTATCTCTACCACTGACGACCTTATTATGAAGCAGATGCGGGTGGCACAGGAGATTGCCTCGCTGTTGGGCGAGACTACCGCTGAAACCAAAGTGGCACTGCTCAAGTTGAAGAAAACACTCTCCGACGGACAAGGCGACCTAGGGGTTGACGGCCGTCCGACGGATTGGAAAACTGCTAAGGTATGAGACAGCTTTGTGTTGACTACGGCTACACCTCGCTGAACCATTATGGCGAGGAACTCTGCGGCGACAACGTTGAGATAAGCGTAAACGACGAGTGGACGACGCTTGTGCTGGCTGACGGATTGGGTAGCGGTGTGAAAGCCAATATTCTCTCCACACTGACCAGCAAGATTCTCTGTACGATGACCGCAGGCGGAGCAGACATGCAGGACTGTGTCGAAACCATCATCCAGACACTTCCCGTCTGTAAAGAGCGTCAGGTGGCCTACAGCACATTCTCCCTGATACATGTGAACAACCTAGGAGAAGGCCATCTCTTCGAATTCGACAATCCTGAAGCCATCTGGTACCACAATGGCCATCCGACCGACTTTCCAAGAACCGAGCTGGATATCTGTGGCAAGAAGGTATATCATACCGAGCTGCATCTGGAGTCGGGCGACCTGGTGTTTGTGATGAGCGACGGCACGATACATGCCGGCATTGGTCAGATGCTGAATTTTGGCTGGCAACGTAAGGAAATCATGGAGCACCTCGACCATTATATCGATGCCCACATGTCGGCTCGCGCTGCCGCCTGTCTGCTGGCCTCGGCCTGTAACGACCTCTACCTCGACCGCCCTGGCGACGACACCACGGTCGCCGCCATCCGCGTACGTCCTCGTTGTGAGACCCACATCATGGTAGGCCCTCCGGTGGATAAGGAGAAGGATGCTGAATATGTAAACCGCTTCATGACAGGCGCCGACAAGCGCATTGTGTGTGGTGGAACCACATCGCAGGTGGTGGCTCGCTGTCTGGGTCGTAAGCTCGAGACCAGCTTCGACTTCCCCGACAAAGAAGTGCCGCCGATTGGTTTCATCAATGGTATCGACCTGACTACAGAAGGTGTCATCACCCTTCGCCGTCTGCTGGCACTGTCGGAGAAATACGTCTCTGCAAAAGACCTCACCCCCAAGACCTACGCTAAGAAAGACGGAGGTTCGCTGTTGGCCAATATCATCTTTGAAGAGGCCACCCACGTCGTATTTTTCGTAGGTCAGAATGTCAACGCCGCCCATGCCGGACTGGAGATAGACATTACTATGAAACTCAAACTCGTCGAACGTCTGGCCGAGAACCTGCGCAAGATGGGCAAGATAGTAACAGTTAATTATGATTAAGAATCAAAGGAATCCTTTAATTCCAGTCATTGATATATTATGGAACAGAAACTATTTGACACTAACGTACAATGGATTAAATACCAAGTCCTGATGGAGGTTATCCGTCGGGCATACGATGGTGGTTTGGAGAACGCCTACACTATTCCTCGCACTATTGCCCCAGGACCCAAGGCCGACACCCGCTGCTGCATCCACAAAGAACGTGCCGTTCTTATGGACCGAGTACAGATGGCCATGGGTGGCGACAAAGAGAACCCCAATGTGGTGGAAGTGCTCTATGAGGCTTGCGACGAATGCCCTGCCGGCGGCATGATTGTCACCGATGTGTGCCGTGGCTGCCTCATGCACTCCTGCAAAGAAGTGTGCCCCAAGGGTGCGATTACCATCGTAGACCATCGTTGCCATATCGACAAGACCAAGTGTATCGAATGCGGCAAGTGCGCCACAGTGTGCCCCTATAGTGCCATCATAGCACAGAAACGCCCCTGCATCAAGAGCTGCAAGGTGAAGGCTATCAGCATCAATGATGAAGACAAAGCCGTTATCGACAACAACAAGTGCATCGCATGCGGAGCCTGCATTGTCAGTTGTCCCTTCGGTGCCATCAGCGACAAGAGCTTGGTACTTGACATTATAAAGATTCTTAAGGAATCGGAAAACAACACCCGCTATCGCTGCTATGCCGTCATCGCTCCTGCAATTGTCAGCCAGTGCCGGTTCGGCCGCATCGAGCAGGTTGTTACAGCCATCAAGAAACTGGGCTTCCACCAGGTGGTAGAAGCGGCTTTGGGTGCAGATATCACTCTTTACAACGAGGCTAAAGAATTCAAAGAGAAAGCCGAAACTAGTGAGCACCCAGTGATGACCACTTCGTGCTGTCCTGCCTTTGTGCGTTTTGTGGAGACCAACTTCCCCGAGCTCAAAGATGCCATTTCTTCTTCGGTGTCGCCCATGGTGATGACAGCCAGACTTATCAAACACAGCGACCCCACTGCCAAAGTAGTGTTCATCGGCCCCTGTGCCGCAAAGAAGATGGAATACACCCTTGAGAAGACCGGTGGCATGATTGATAGCGTGATGAGCTTCGAAGAGCTGCAGGCTTTTGTGGATGCACGAGGTATCGACACCACACAGTGCGAAGATACAATCCTCGATAACGCCTCCTTCTATGGCCGTATTTTCGCCAAGAGTGGCGGACTGGCTTTGGGTGTGGCCGACGTGGCCAAGTCGCTCGGTGTGGAGGGCGTCACCCCTTGTGTTATGAACGGTATCGACCAGTGCCGCCAGCATCTGACGCTTTTGCGCGCCAAGAAAGAGACTGCCAACTTCTTCGAAGGCATGGCCTGTGACGGAGGTTGTGTCGGTGGACCTCTCAGCATTACCCGCTCGCCGCGCAATGTGTTCGATGTTGACAAATATGGCAATTCGGCCAAGGAGAAGAACATCGACGGCTCTGTCAGATTGTACAAGATGACCATGAATGAATAATCACTTTTAAACATTATATTATTATGAACGAAAAAATCATTAAAGAACTTGAGACCTACGGAATCACTGGAGTAAAGAAGTTATACTACAATCCTTCGTACGAGGATTTGTTCAAATTCGAAATGGACCCCAGTCTGACGGGTTACGACAAGGGTCAGCTCACCGAACTGGACGCCATCAACGTGATGACCGGCATCTATACCGGCCGTTCGCCCAAAGACAAATACATTGTCATGGATGCGAAATCGAAGGACACGGTGTGGTGGACCACCCCTGAGTACAAGAACGACAACCACCCGATGAGCGAGCAGGTGTGGGCTCATGTGAAAGACCTTGCCTGTAAGGAACTCTGCAACAAGGAGCTCTTCGTGGTTGATGCCTTCTGCGGAGCCAACAAGGACACCCGCATTGCCGTCCGCTTCATCATGGAGGTGGCGTGGCAGGCCCATTTCGTGACCAACATGTTCATCAAACCCAGTGCCGAGGAACTCAAGGACTTCAAGCCTAATTTCACAGTTTATGCCGCCAGCAAGGCAAAGGTGGATGACTATCAGGCTCTCGGCCTCAATAGCGACACCTGCGTGGCATTCAACGTCTCCAGCCGTGAGCAGGTGATTCTCAACACCTGGTATGGTGGTGAGATGAAGAAGGGTATGTTCTCCATGATGAACTACTACCTGCCTCTGCAGGGTATTGCAGCCATGCACTGCTCCGCCAACACCGACATGAAGGGCGAAAACACCGCCATCTTCTTCGGTCTGAGCGGCACTGGCAAGACCACCCTCAGCACCGACCCCAAACGTCTGCTTATCGGTGATGACGAGCACGGCTGGGACGACGAAGGTGTCTTCAACTTCGAAGGCGGCTGCTATGCCAAGGTCATCAACCTCGACAAGGAGAGCGAGCCCGACATCTACAATGCCATCAAGCGCAACGCCCTGTTGGAGAACGTCACTGTGGATGCCAACGGCAAAATCGACTTTAAAGATAAGAGCGTGACCGAGAATACGCGTTTGAGCTATCCCATCGACCACATTGAGAAGATTGTCCAGCCCATCCACGGCAAGAGTGCAGGCCCTGCCGCCAAGAACGTCATCTTCCTCAGTGCCGATGCTTTCGGCGTGCTGCCCCCTGTCAGCATCCTGACTCCCGACCAGTGCAAATACTACTTCCTCAGCGGATTCACTGCCAAATTGGCTGGTACCGAGCGCGGCATCACCGAGCCTACCCCCACCTTCAGCGCATGCTTCGGTCAGGCTTTCCTCGAGCTGCATCCCACCAAATATGCCGAAGAGCTGGTGAAACGCATGGAGAAGAGTGGTGCCAAGGCCTATCTTGTCAATACCGGCTGGAACGGCACGGGCAAGCGCATCAGCATTAAGGACACTCGTGGTATTATTGACGCCATCCTCGACGGTTCTATTGAGAAGGCTCCTACCAAGAAGATTCCTTATTTCGACTTCGAGGTGCCGACCGAACTGCCGGGCGTCGACTCCAAGATTCTCGACCCCCGCGACACCTACGGTTGCGCATGCGAATGGGAAAACAAGGCTAAAGACCTCGCTTCCCGTTTCATCAAAAACTTCGAGAAGTTCACCTATAATGAGGCCGGCAAGGCACTTGTCAGCGCAGGCCCCAAACTATAATTACAGGTAGGAATTAAGAACTAAGAACTAAGAAGTAGTCTGTCTCATTCGGATACTTTTTGATTCTTAGTTCTTGTTCATGCTTATAATTCAACAATATTGTAGATATGAAAAAACTAATGTTAACCATACTGGCGTTTGCTGCCATGGTGGGTAGTGTGGGGGCCCAACCCAAGCGCATCACCCTCGACGACATCTGGTCCCGTGCCACCTTCCGTCCCAACGGCATTTCCTCTATCCGTTCTATGCAAGACGGCGAACACTATTGCGTCCTTACCCGTTCAGGTATTGAGAAATACAGTTACAAAACCGGCGAGAAGGTAGGCGTGGTGTGTGCTTTCAAAGACCCCATGCGCAAGACGGTCAAACCCATCCCGCCCATCGAGTCTTACGAGTTCTCGCAGGACGAGCAGAAAATACTACTTAGCGCCGAATTCGAACCCATCTACCGTCACAGTGGTGTCAGCAGCTATTATATATGTGATGTGGCTGACGGAAGCATCCAACGCATCTCGCAGGCGGGCAAGCAACGCCTGACCACCTTCTCGCCCGACGGTAAGATGGTGGCCTATGTCCGCGACAACAACCTTTACTATATGGCCCTCAACACCCTCAAGGAAACACAGGTCACCTTCGATGGCAAGATGAACGAAGTCATCAACGGCACCACCGACTGGGTGTATGAAGAAGAATTCGCCATCACTAAAGGCTTCTATTGGTCGCCCGACAGCAAGCGTATAGCCTTCTACCGTTTCGACGAGAGCAAGGTGAAACAGTACACCATGCAGATGTGGGGCGAACTCTATCCTGAGAATTACACTTACAAGTACCCCAAGGCTGGTGAAGACAACAGCGTGGTGGATGTCCTAATCTATGACCTCGAATCCGAGAAGACACTCAAACTCAATATCGGCAGTCAAAACGACCAGTATATGCCCCGCATCCAATGGACTCAGAATCCTGAGGTCCTGGCCCTGATGCGCATGAGCCGTCTGCAGGACAAGATGGAGCTGCTTTTGGCCGATGCCCATACCGGAGCTATCTCTCCACTCTACACCGAGGAGGACGATGCATACGTCGAAGTGCCCGACACTTGGATGTTCCTCAAAGACGGCAAGCGTTGGCTCCTCACCAGCGAACGCGACGGCTACAACCACATCTATATGTACGACCTCAACGGCAAGCTGGTCAACCAAATCACCAAAGGCAACTACGATGTGGTGTCCATCTGCGCTATTGATGAAAAGGCAGGAGTTATCTATTATCTCTCTCACGAAACTTCACCCCTCAATAAAGAGCTCTATTCCATTGACTTCAAGGGCAAGAACAAGAAACGCCTGAGCGATAAGCCTGGTTGGTACAGCGCCGCTTTCAGTGCCAATTGCAAATACTACATCAGCACTTTCACCGATGCCAACACCCCTCCGGTTTATACGCTTCACTTGAACAGCGGCAAGCTTCTCAAAACCCTCGAGGATAATGCCGACCTGCGTGACCGTATGCACGAATATGGCGTGGGCAATAAAACCTTCGGTACCTTCACCACAACCTTGGGTTCCGAGCTCAATTACTACATCATTCTGCCTCCTGACTTCGACAGCACCAAGCAGTACCCCCTCTTCTTCTATGTCTATGGCGGTCCTGGCAACCAGCAGGTCACCAACAGCTATGGCTACAGCGACTACTATTGGTTCCACATGTTGGCTCAGAACGGCTATGTCGTGGCCTGTTTCGATGGACGCGGCACTGGCGGCCGTGGTGCGCATTTCAAGAAAATGACCTATAGGAATTTGGGTAAGATGGAGTGCGAGGATGCCTGTGAGGCTGCCCGTTGGTTTGGCAAGAAAAGCTGGATCGACGAATCCCGTATCGGCATCTTCGGCTGGAGCTTTGGCGGTTATCTCTCCACGCTCTCCATCCTCAAAGGTCACGATGTCTTTAAGAGCGCTATTGCTGTCGCACCCGTTATCACGTGGCGTTACTACGACAACATCTACACCGAACGTTTCCTCCAACGTCCGCAGGACAACCCCCGTGGCTATGACGACAATTCGCCTCTTAACTTCGCCAACCTTCTGAGCGGCAACTACCTCCTCATCCATGGTACTGGCGACGACAACGTCCACTTCCAAAACGCAGTCGATATGGTCACGGCTCTGGAAAATGCTGGCAAACAGTTCGAGTTTCGCATCTATCCCAACAAGAACCACAGCATCTACGGTGGCAACACCCGCCTCAACCTCTACCAGCTGATGACTGACTTCATCTATCGTAAACTCTAGCACTTTTGCGCATTCTTGAGGGTGCTTTTTGGCCCTCATTGTAAAAAAAAATCATTAATTCAAAAAAAAGTCGTATCTTTGCACGATTTTATTGAACACTTATGAAGAAGATACTTATTGCACTGACATTGTTTGTCACCCTGACCGTCACAGCGCAGGCTCAGTTTCTTAACTTTGGATTCCGCGGTGGCGTGGGCATGGGTGTGCATCTCGACGACCTCGCCGACAATAGCCCCATACTGGCCGCAAATGTGGGTGGCTTCGTCACCTTTGGTTTCACCAACTCCCAGTCTATGCTGGGTGAGAATCTGCGCCTTCAGACCGGTCTGAACCTCATCCGCCGTGGCTCGAAGTTCCAGGAAGTACTGGAGGACATCATGTCTATCCGTCGGGGCACTTACGATGCTTGGTATGTACAGTTGCCTATTTTGGCCATGTTCCGTTATGAACTCCCCGTTCGCGAGCCAGGGCATTTCGCCCTCCTCTCGTTCGGACCCGCTGTCAACTATGGTGTATTCGGCAACCTCCACGACCGTAAGATTACCCCCCGTCTTCCCCAAAGCGATTGGAATTACGATGTCAATGTGAAAGTCTTCGACGTGCTAGCCCCCCTAGATGTTGATTTCCTCCTTGGTGCCGGATACGAATTCCAAGACTTGAGCGTCATGCTGCAGCTCGACTACGGCTTTATGGCGGTAACAACCGAGCCCGACGCCCTCAATATCAGTCAGGAAGATAAGGTCATCAAGAACGTGCCCATGGGCAACAACTTCGCGCTGCTGCTCACCGTGGGCTATCAGTTCCCGATACGATAAGCTAGAAAAGCACAAACAAAAAGCGGCTGCTTGTCTCACAAGCAGCCGCTTTTTGTTGTAGGTGTACTTGACCTCAGATACAATAAAATGACTAAAGTTTGACAAGTAAAATCAGGCACACAGTCTGAGACAGTTAGAATTTTGGATTTTCACAAGTAAGTCATTGTCAGAGAGGAGTCTTTGTACAAGTTCCTTGTTAGGGAATCCGAGGTACTCGGTGAATTCCTCAAG
>JAFWOP010000065.1 GCA_017545365.1 Bacteroidales bacterium | reverse complement strand
CATCGAAGATGCTGAATTTCAATAACCCCACACAAGGAACGCAGTGTGGGGTCAACGAAAACCCTACTACTCAGCGTCCCGGAGGGACGCGACAATGGGAAAGATTGGAAAAAAATCAGTCATACTTTATACTAGAGCGAACAAAAACATGCCGAAAGAGATGTTTGTTGCCCCCTCTCCGACGTTTCCTATGCCGACTGCTGGAGAAACACTCGGGTCAGGCGTTTTTTCTCATTTGCGTTTTTTTTAGTATCTTTGCAAATCGTTTCAAAAAGTATTTGTCTATTATAACGCTAAAAGATATGAACTTACCTAAAATCCATTCCATCACAAAGAAGATATGCGTGGCCCTGTTGGGCGGATTTCTGCTTATCTTTCTTTTGTTCCACGCCGCTGCCAACCTGTGCATTTTGCGTCACGACGACGGGGCATGGTACAGTGCCTTCTGCCACTTTATGGGCACCAACTATGTAGTCAAAGTGTTTGAGGTGGTGCTGATTGGTGCCATCGTTCTGCACATCTGCTTCACCCTTTGGCTCTGGGTCACCAACCGGCTGGCACGCCCCGTGCGCTACCATCAGCAGAGCAAAAGCAAGACCCACACCACTTCCAAGCTTATGATGTGGACCGGCATACTCATCTTCGTATGCCTCATCCTCCACTTCACCGACTTCTATTTCGTGAAGCTCGGCTGGGTCAAGGGCCAGTATATGGTCAAGGTGGAAGAGCTCCGTAGCGACGAGGTGGACGCCCTCCAGCAGGCAGCCCTTCAGTATGGTGTTACACCTGAAGAGTTTATCAAGACCAATGAGGAACAGCTGGAGATGTATAAAGAGCAGATTCCCGCCGACCAGCTGGAGGAAATCAACGCCCAGATTGACAAGTTGCGTGCCGCCGTGCCTGTCGCCAACTTGCTCGGCAGGGCAGAGGAGGAGAAACTCTACTCCGAAGACCATCAGTGGGTGCGCCATCTCACCTACGACGACAAAGCCCAGCTGGAGTCGTCCGTCGAAGGACTGGACGTGGAGCCCGACTTCTACTACATGGCCCGCGAGAAATTCCGCAACCCATGGATTGTTCTCTGCTATCTGTTCTTCTTTGTGGTTGTGTGGATGCACATGCGCCATGCCTTCCCCTCCGCCTTCCAGACACTGGGGCTGAACAGCACCAAGTATAACGGAATAATCGAGGTCCTCGGACAGATTTATGCCTGGGTGGTATGCCTGATGTTTGCCGCCGTGGTCATTTTGGTTTTCCTCGGCCTCTAATCCATTTGAGCCGTTTAAAGGGCCTGCTTGCCATGAAAGCCTCCAAACCTTTCATTCACGAACCCCTTTAAACCTCTAAAACCTTTAATACCATTAACAATCATGACACTTGATTCCAAGATACCTGAAGGTCCGCTGAGTGAGAAATGGACCAACTACAAAGCCGCGCAGAAACTGGTGAACCCTGCCAACAAGCGCAAACTCGACATCATCGTCGTCGGCACCGGCCTGGCCGGTGCTTCCGCTGCCGCCTCGTTAGGCGCAATGGGCTTCAACGTCGACATATTCTGCATTCAGGATTCTCCCCGTCGTGCCCATTCCATTGCCGCCCAAGGCGGCATCAATGCGGCCAAAAACTATCAGAACGATGGCGACAGCGTGGAACGCCTGTTCCGCGACACCATCAAGGGCGGCGACTACCGCGCCCGCGAGGCCAACGTCTACCGCCTGGCCGAAGTCAGCGGCAACATCATCGACCAGTGTGTCGCGCAGGGCGTGCCCTTTGCCCGCGACTATGGCGGACTGCTTGACAACCGCTCTTTCGGTGGCGCTCAGGTGAGCCGCACCTTCTATGCCAAGGGGCAGACCGGGCAGCAGCTCCTTCTGGGCGCTTACGGCGCATTGAGCCGTGAAATAGCCCGCGGCACTGTCCGGCTCCATGAACGTCACGAAATGATGGAACTTGTGGTGGTCGACGGCCGTGCCCGCGGCATCATCGCACGCAATCTGGTCACAGGTGCGTTGGAACGCTATGCCGCTCATGCCGTGGTGCTCGCCACCGGCGGCTACGGCAATGTCTACTACCTCTCCACCAACGCCATGAACAGCAATGGCAGCGCCGCTTGGATTTGTCACAAGAAGGGAGCCGCCTTCGCCAACCCCTGCTATGTGCAGATTCATCCCACCTGCATCCCCGTCCACGGCGACTACCAGTCCAAGCTCACCCTCATGAGCGAAAGCCTCCGCAACGACGGCCGCATCTGGGTCCCCAAGAAAAAGGAGGACGCCGAAGCCATCCGCGCCCATAAACTGAAACCTGGCGACATTGCCGAGGAAGACCGCGACTACTATCTCGAACGCCGCTATCCCGCCTTCGGCAACCTCGTGCCGCGCGATGTGGCTTCTCGTGCCGCCAAAGAGCGCTGCGATGCCGGTTACGGCGTAGGCCCCACTGGCCTGGCTGTCTTTCTGGACTTTGCCGACGCCATCCGCCGCCTTGGACGCGACGTGGTGGAGCAGAAGTACGGCAACCTCTTCCAGATGTATCAGAAGATAGTCGACACCGACCCCTATGAGGAGCCGATGATGATTTATCCCGCTGTCCACTACACCATGGGTGGCCTCTGGGTCGACTATGAGCTGCAGACCACCCTCCCCGGCCTCTTCGCCGCTGGCGAAGCCAACTTCTCCGACCACGGAGCCAACCGCCTCGGTGCCTCGGCACTCATGCAGGGTCTGGCAGACGGCTACTTCGTACTGCCATACACCATGCAGAACTACCTCGCCGACCAAATCTACTTAGGCAAAATCTCAGCTGACACTCCCGAATTCGACCAAGCCGAACAGGATGTGCGCCAACGCATCGACAACCTCTTCAATGTGGGCCGCCATACCCATGCCCCCAAGACGGTGGACCATTTCCATAAGGCCTTGGGCAAAATCATGTGGGAGTATGTGGGCATGGCCCGCAGCAACGAGAGCCTCAACACCGCCATGAAACTCATCACCGACCTCGAAGAGGAATTTTGGAAAGATGTCTTCATCCCAGGTGAGGCTCAGGAGTTCAACCCCGAGCTGGAGAAAGCCTACCGTCTGGCCGACTACTTCGAACTGGCACGTCTCATCATCACCGACGCCCTGCACCGCGAAGAGTCCTGCGGCGGCCATTTCCGCATCGAGCATCAGACCGAGGACGGCGAAACTCAGCGCGACGACGAGCACTTCATGTATGTCGCCGCTTGGGAATACCAAGGCCGTGGGGTAAAAGAAACCATGTCCAAGGAGGACCTCGTTTACGAACATATCAAGATTGCAAAACGTAACTACAAATAAGCCATGAAATTCACACTACATATCTGGCGGCAAGAGAACGCCCATGCCAAAGGGCATTTTGAGACCTATCAGGTCGACAACATCTCGCCCGAATGCTCCTTCCTTGAGATGCTCGACATCCTCAACGAACAGCTTATCAACGACCGCATCGCCCATCCCGTCTGTTTCGACAATGATTGTCGTGAAGGCATCTGTGGTATGTGCGGCCTTTATATCAACGGCCGTCCCCACGGCAACGATGACGGTGTGACCACCTGCCAGCTCCACATGCGCAAGTTCCACGACGGCGACGAGATATGGATTGAGCCCTGGCGGGCCAAGCCCTTCCCCGTCATCCGCGACCTGGTGGTGGACCGTACGGCTTTCGACAAAATCATCCAGGCCGGTGGTTACATAAGCACCACTACCGGCGGTGTGCCCGACGCCAACACCATCCCCATCCCCAAGCATAAGGCCGACCTTGCCATGGATGCTGCCTCCTGCATCGGCTGCGGTGCCTGTGTGGCTGCTTGCAAGAACGCCTCGGCCATGCTCTTCGTCGGCGCCAAGGTCAGCCATCTGGCCCTCCTGCCCCAAGGACGCGTGGAGGCTGCCGACCGCGTGAAGAAGATGGTCTGCAAAATGGACGAGCTGGGCTTCGGCTCCTGCACCAACACCTACGCTTGCGAGGCCGAATGCCCCAAGCAAATCAAACGACAAAACATCTCCCGCCTCAACCGTCAATGGATTGCCCAAATCTTTGGGTAAAAGGGGAAAACGTATACATGAAAAGAGGTAAGAAGTAGGGCAGTTGCTGCCATGATTCTTACCTCTTTTGCTTCTAGGATTTCTAGTGAAACTAGTAGTTCTAGTAATGCTAGTTTTGCTAGTAGTACTAGAGTTTCTAGTATTCGTAGTATGTGGTTTGAATATCGTGGTATTCGCCGCGTTCCACGTATTCGTATTCGCCAGTCTCTTCGTTGTACACCCAGTCGTATCCTTGTTGGATTTCGTCAAGGGTCTTGCTGGTGGGGTAGTCTTTGCCGTTGTACGTGTAGGTGTAAGAAGCGGTGTAGCTCTCTTCCTCACCATCTTCGGCGAAAGTCTGGGTGACACTTGTGATGTTGTGGCGGCTCATGGGCAGGAAGAGGACGATATCTTCGCCAGCGAGGCCCATGATATCGAACAGGCCGTAGTAGGGGTTGTTTTTGGTGTCGTGTTTGTAGGTAAGAACCATCGATTCACCCATAGCGGAACCCGAAATCTTGCAGATGTTGTCGCCGTCCCATTCCACTTTCAGGGTGACCGTCGAGGAACCCTTGGCGCAGCCTTTCTTGGCCATGAGTTTGGCGTATCTCTGGGTGGCGGCCATAGTGCGTGCGGCTGCCTCGGGGGCCATGACAAAGCGTAGCGGGTTCGTGCGCATCAGCTGTTTCGCAGCCTTGTTGTCGAAATCACCATTCTCTTCGACGGTCATATCAATGGAGGTAATCTTCTTGTCAGTATAATTGAAACTGTATTTTACTATGGGCCGTAATTGCTCGGTGATACTGACGGTCTTCAGGTAGTTGCCGTCGTAGGTATAGTCGGCCGCCATGTTCTCTTCGCCTAGGATTTCGCTCTTGGTCAGGCGGTTGTCCTTGTCATAGGAAAAGAGTTGTGTGGCGACAAGTTCAATCTCGATGTGCTCATTGCCATCGGTGTAATATGCAACCGGTTCAAAGTAGGATATGCGTTCCAAACGGTTGTCCTCCCATGTCCATGCCTCCGATTTGTACTTGGGGTTCTCGTAAAGCACTTCGTCCCCCTGCAATCCTTTGGATTCGAAATACACCGACTGTATTTTCTGTTTGGGGTTGTACACGCCCTCTTTCTCTTTCGTGCAGGAGCAAACGCCTGCCAGCAAGGCCACGACGGCCAGGGTAAAAATGGTTTTCTTCATGATTAGTTGTGTTTTTGAATGAGTTTTGTTCTATTGTTTGTACGGACTATCTTTCTCTTTCCGCATATATAGACGCACAACCCCTAAAAATATTACACGCCTCTGCTGTAATTAACTTTATTTAACACATCGCACCGCTCCCACCGCCCTGCTGCCCTGCCTTCGCTTCAAATAAGCTACTTTTATGATACATATAAGCTCTTTTTAAGATTCACAATCCTATAAAGAGGCTTAAATAAACTTGCTTAAAAGCTTTTAGAGGCGAACTTGCCCTTTAGGGGTGCCCCAGATGGCTGTTTTCCTATCTCCCCTTGTGAAGACAGAGAGACTCTTTTGCCACTAAAGAGAGCCTCTTCGCAAAAAAAGACTATTATCTGCGAAAAAAAGTTTGCCATGTCGTTATTCCGCACTATTTTTGCATTCGGAAACGGACGAGAGGCAGCCACATTCTCGGACTTGTTTGCCCGAAGTGCCTTCGTCATGCCTTCGTCGTGCCTTCGCTTTCGGAGGCGGAGAAAAGACGAAGTCGGGCACAAGGCAAGGTGGCGCCAATGCCCCGTCACATACAAGAGTTCTTTGACATAATTGCATTTTGGGTATCTTAAGGGGAGGGCTGTCGGGAGGTGGCATTTTGGGGCTGTTGGAAACTTTTTCTGATGGGCAGGCGTGGAATCAAATATTTTGCGTATCTTTGCATCCGCAAAGTGGATAGATTTGTAATGATTGCAACCACTGAAAAATAATGCTAAAGACATGATTTTCAAACCAACAATCACCTTTCTCCCCATCTTTGCTTTTTTATGTTCAACATCAAAAAAGTTAAAGTACTATGAGTTATTTCTTCACTTCTGAGTCTGTTTCAGAGGGTCATCCCGACAAGGTGGCCGACCAAATTTCCGATTCCCTGCTCGACGAGTTCCTGCGACGCGACCCCGACAGCCATGTGGCGTGCGAGACCATGGTGACAACGGGCCTTGTGATAGTGAGCGGCGAGGTGACCTGCGACGGCTATGTCGAGATACAGGACACCGTGCGCGACGTCATCCGCAACATCGGGTACACCAAGGGCGAGTATAAGTTCGAGGCCGACTCGTGCGCCATCCTCTCCACCATCCATGGGCAGAGCGGCGACATCAACCAGGGTGTCAGCCGTGCCACCCGTGAGGAACAGGGGGCGGGCGACCAGGGCATGATGTTCGGCTATGCCTGCAACGAAACACCCGAGCTGATGCCCCTCCCCATCACCTTGGCACATATCTTCCTACAGGAGCTGACGAAGATTCGTAAGGAAGGCAGCCAGATGAAATATCTGCGCCCTGATGCCAAAAGTCAGATTACTGTTGAATACAGCGACGATGGCAAACCGCTCCGTATCGAGGCCATCGTCATTTCCACCCAGCACGACGAGTTTGATGACGAGGAGGTGATGCTCTCGCGTATCAAACAAGATGTGAAAGAAATCCTGATACCCCGTGTGCTGGACCGTCTGAGCAATGAAAACCGTGCCCTCTTTGCCAAAGGGGACTACCTGCTCTATGTGAACCCCACAGGCAAGTTCGTCATCGGCGGCCCTCATGGCGACACAGGGCTGACGGGGCGCAAGATAATCGTAGACACCTACGGTGGCCGCGGGGCCCATGGCGGCGGGGCCTTCTCGGGCAAGGATGCTTCGAAGGTGGACCGCTCGGCAGCATACGCCACACGCCATATTGCCAAGAACCTGGTGGCCGCAGGCGTTTGCGACGAGGTGCTGGTGCAGGTGGCCTACGCCATCGGCGTGGCCGAGCCGGTGGGGCTGTATGTGAACACCTACGGCACGAGCCATGTGGACATGACCGACGGCGAGGTGGCCCGCCGGGTGGGCCAGCTGTTCGACTTGCGCCCCTATGCCATCATCGAGCGTTTTGGATTGAAGAACCCCATTTTCGCCCCCACGGCCGCTTACGGCCACATGGGCCGCGACCCGTATAGCGCCCCCGTCACCCTGGTTGACGCACAGGGCAACGAGCGGGTCAAGACCGTCGACTTCTTCGCTTGGGAGAAATTGGACATGGTGGAGGAGATACGTAAGGAGTTTGGTGTTTAACAGCAAGACGATATGAATTTCACAGGTCTTCTTATCGGAGTGTCGGCCTTTCTGTGCATAGGCCTTTTCCATCCCCTCGTCATCAAGGCAGAGTATTACTGGGGGGTCAAGTGTTGGTGGCTCTTTCTTTTGGCGGGGTTGGGCAGCATCGCAGGTTCGCTCTTTATTGCCGACACCCTGTTATCAACCTTCTTGGGCGTTTTTGGCTTCTCAAGCCTGTGGTCCATCATCGAGCTTTTCAAGCAGCGTAGGCGTGTGGAGAAAGGCTGGTTTCCCCGCAATCCCAAGCGCAAAGACTGACGTTAATATGGTTTAATCAAACAAATAACACAATGAAACGAGTTCTTTTTTCAGCTATGCTGATGGGCATGCTGCTGTTTTGCGGGTGCCAATGCGAGAAACAACAAGAGACAGAGCCGGTTTACGAAACGGTGCTTTCCAACATTCTGCAACGTAAGAGCGTACGTTCTTATACTTCCGACACCATTGCCTCTGAGGTGATGGAAAACCTGCTGCGTGCCGCTATGGCCGCCCCATCGGGCCGCGACTGGCGTCCTTGGAGTTTTGTGGTCATCACCGATAAGGGCCGTCTGGGTGAAATCTTCGAGGGCAACTTTAATATGCCCAAGTTCGAGCAGGCCGCTGCCATCGTTGTAATCTGCGCCGACACCGTTGTCTCGCAGCTCCCCTCCGACAATCCCGACGGGGAGCCTGTCATACAGGTGAACCATCTCTGGCGCGACGACATGGGGGCCGTGACCGAGAACCTGCTGCTGTTGGCCGAGGCCTACGGCCTGGGTGCCTGCTGGACGGCCTGTTATCCCTATGCCGACCGTATGGAGCCGGTGAAACGTGCCCTTGCGCTGCCCTCTACGGTGGTGCCCTACTGCGTGGTGCCTCTGGGTTATCCGGCTGGCAACGAGCAGCCCAAGGACAAGTGGGATCCTTCGCGGATACACTATAACGCCTGGTAGGCTTCTTCTGAGGGAGGCATCAGAGCTGTCCCCAGTTGCCTTGCAGGGTATTCTCGGCACAGATGGTGTTGAGCGCGGTGAGGTATTCGCTCCGCGCTATGGGGCGTGCGCCTAGGGTGGCAAGGTGAGAGGTCTCCTGTTGCGCATCGATAAGGCGGAAATGGTGCTCCTGTGCGAATTGCACCAGCCGCACGAAGGCCACCTTGGAAGCGTCGGTCATGGTGTGGAACATCGATTCGCCAAAGAAGAAAGGGCCGAGGCTTACACCATACAGGCCGCCGACCATTTCGCCTTGATAGTAGGTCTCGAAGGAGTGTGCCAGACCCAGTTGGTGAAGGAGCACATAGGCATCCACCATGCCTTCGGTAATCCAGGTGCCGGACTGTCCCTGTGCGGAGCGGTTGACATGGGCACAATGACGCATTACCTGTTCGAACTGGGTGTCGATGCGTACCTCGTATTTCCCCGACTTGACCACGCGGCGCAGGCTTTTGCTGTAGCGGAATTCGTCAGGGAAGAGCACCATGCGAGGGTCTAAAGACCACCACAGGATGGGTTCGTCCTCGTTGAACCAAGGGAATATGCCGGAGCAGTAGGCATTGATGAGGCGGGCGGGCGAGAGGTCGCCGCCGATGGCAATGATGCCGTCGGGTTCGGCCTCTTCGGGGTTGGGGAAGCCGGGATAGTAGGGGTCGAGTTGGTAAATCATGGTTCAGCTTAGCTTTTTCAGCAGGGCAGAGCATCCCGTGGTGATGTCCTCCCAGGCTTGGTCGAAGTTGCGGGTGTACCAGGGGTCGGCCACATCGCGGTGGTGGTGGGCGTGGTCGGAAGGGTCGGTGTGGTCGAGGAGGAGGCTGATTTTGTGGTCGGGGTCGTCAGGAATGATGCGGCGGATGCCATAGAGGTTTTCTTCGTCCATGAGCACCAGCAGGTCGTAGTAGTCGTAGTCGGCGCGTGTCACCTGTCGTGCGGCGTGGCGTGCATTGTGGATGCCGTGGGCTTCAAGGGTACGCAGGGCAGGGGGGTAGATGGGGTTGCCAATCTCCTCGCGGCTGGTGGCTGCCGAGTCCACTTCGAATTGGTCGGACAGCCCCGCTTCCTCTGCCATCTGGCGGAAGACGAACTCAGCGGTGACGCTGCGGCAGATGTTGCCGTGGCAGATGAATAGAATCTTTTTCATGTTTTTTTGCTTTGAAAGTGCAAAGATACGATTTTTTTGTGTATTTTTGCAAAATCAACAGAATAAAAGACCCGTATTATGAAGAGAACGTTAATCATTGCAGCATTGTTGCTATGCCTTACGGCCATGGCACAGGATAATGTCACCAATATCGGAGTTATCCCCACCCCGCAGCAGGTGGTGATGGGGAGAGGCACGGTGTCGTTGGGCAAAAGCAGCCCGATACGCAGCTTTGTTGCCGAGATTGACGGTGCACAGAACCAGCGGCAGGCCTACCGCCTGGAGATAACCCCTACGGGGGTGCGTGTGCAGTGTGTGAGTAACGAGGGCTGGGACTATGCCCTCCGCACCCTCAGCCAGCTGAAGAAGATATACCGCGGCGAGGTGCCTTGTATGACCATCACCGACTGGCCTGCCTACGAGTACCGCGGATGGCTGGATGATATCAGCCGCGGGCCTATTCCCAACAAGCAGTTCCGCCGCAAGACCCGCACGTTTGCCGAGCAGTACAAGCTGAACTTCGGCAACTACTATACCGAGCACACGCTTTATAACGAGGAGTACCCCGACATTTCGGGCAACAGCGGCATCGGCGACTACGAGTTCGCCAACGACCCCTACATGATGGCCAACCTGCAGTGCTTCGCCCATTTCGAGAAGACGTTGCGCATCCCCTATTACCAGAACCTGATGGACAGTCCCACCAATGTCAACCCTTCGAAAGAGGAGACCTACGCTTTCTTGAAAAACCAGATAGAGAATGCCGTGGCGGCCTACCACAGCAGCCGTTTCTTCAACATCAACTGCGACGAGACCGAGGCCTTGGGCAGCGGGCGCGCCTCCCAGTATGTGAGCGAGAAAGGCGCCGACGAGGTCTACTGCCAGCATATCAACCGGGTGTACGACATGATTCAGGAGGCCTACAGCGAGTCGCACGACGGCAAAGGGAAGATGGAGGTGCTGATGTGGGGCGACATCGTGGGGAAGAACCCCTCGATGCTGAGGAAGCTGCCGAAGGATATGGAGTACATCGTCTGGACCTATGGCGCGGCGGAGAGCTATGCCGACATGATAGCTCCCTTCAAGCAGATTTTTCGCGAACAGGGCAACGCCTTCTGGGTGGCTCCGGGCGTCAGCCACTGGAGCAGCACGCCGCAGGTGCGCAACTACATGCAGAACATAGCCTATTTGGCGCGCGACGGCTATCTGGCCGGTGCCCGCGGCCTGATGAACACGGCTTGGGACGACAGCGGCGAAAGCCTCTTTGGCGACTGCTGGCATGCCATGGCGTGGGCAGCCGAAATGGCGTGGCACCCCATCACCAGCACCGACCCCCAAAAGGCACGTGAGGAGATGGCCCGGCGCGAGAAACAGTTTAATGACAACTACGACCGTCTGACAGCCTTGGAGCTGCACAGGACGAATCCCGATATTGAGGACATAGCCTCCAAGTCAATCACACGCATGATTTACTCCGTGGGTGACCTTAACAGTAACAAGTGGGTGGGCGATTGGTTCAACACCCGCGCGCTGATGCAGCCGCTGCTGGAGTTCAACCCGTCGGATGTCGACGAGGCGATGCTGCGCCGTTGCGACAGTGTGGAGCGTATCGTGAACAGGGTGCTCGGAAACATCGACAGTGCCATGGTGCCCCATTTCGCCTACGCCTGCCACCGCATCCTCTGCGTGGCGGAAAAAAGCCGCCTGAGGGTGATGATTTACAATACTCTCAATGGCAAGGGCGATTATGTGAAGAACAAATACGCCATACAGGATGCGAGCCGTAATTATTTCCGTCACCTTCATGGCTTGAAACGAGAATACCTGCGCCTTTGGGACGAGGAGTGTACCGACTACAGCCGCGACACGATATGCAACCGCTACGACCGTCTGGGCAACGAGGTGCAGCAGGCACGCCAGAAGGTATTTATCTCCAACGACTACCGCGACGGCAAGATGTACGTCACTTTAAGCACCCTCTTTAATGACCGTCCAATCTATTTCACGGTCGACGGACGCAAGCCGACGAAGGGTGCCAACCTCTACAAACGTCCCTTCACCATCGGGCGTAGCTTCACGGTGCGTGCTGTCAGTTACAACAAATGGGATGACCCGGTGTACAGCGAGCAGTACCTGCTCTTCCACAAGGGCATAGGCAAGCTTCGCAAGCTCAACACGTCTTATAGTGACTACCGCAACGTGTACAGTGGTGGTGGCGACAAGGCACTGGCGGACGGCATGCTGGGCAGCGACGAGGCTTACGACGATGGCCACTGGCAGGGCTACTGGGGCAAAGACATCGATGCCGAGTTCGACTTCGGCACCGTCACGCAGGTGAATACCCTCACCATGCGATTCCTGCAAAACACTAATGCTTGGATTCTGGCCCCAGAGACGATTGAGGTCTACACCTCCTCGGACGGCATAGACTGGAAGAAGGTACATACCGAGCATTTCACCCCCGACTTTCATGAGTACGGTGCGGTAGTGCACACCCACGCCATCCGCAACCTCAAGGCCAAGACCCGCTACCTCCGCGTGGTGGTTAAGAATCCAGGAAAGCTTCCCTCATGGCATCCCGGCAGAGGCGGCGACAGCTACCTCTTCTGCGACGAGATAGTGGTGGAGTAGTGTTTGCTTTGATATGAAAATCAGTTTCTTTAAAAACAAGTTGGGAGCATTAGCTCTTGTTTTGGTCGTTGCCCTGTCAATAGGGATGACAAGACCAAGGGAAGTGAAGCGCTACAGTTTGCCATTTGATTTTTATGTAGGGTATGATGGTCGCTATGCTCAAACAGAGGGGCCATTCCGTGTATTGCGGTTCTCAGCAAAGGACGGCACGGTTCGTTGTGACACTCTGGCTGAGGGGGACGAACATTATTATCGATTTTACTACGACACTACGTCGTCTGACCCACAGGTTTTTGTGGTTTATGGCGATGAAGAAGACCCGCTGTCACAATATGTAAAATTTGATGGGTTCCCATTAATAGAGGTAGCATCTACTTGGGGCGATGGGACAGATTACATCTACAGTTTCTCCGATATTGATGACGGAGGTATCCGTTATTATTATGTAACAGGCTACTATCATTTGGATACAGCGGCAGATACCATTCTGAACTTGCCTCCGCACGAAGATACGTTAGTCAGTTACTATCAATGGAAGGATTTGATTCCTGAGAAATTCGATTGCAGCAATTAGTAGCTGAAGCTGCTTCCTCCGAGGAACTCGCGCATGATGCTGGTTGGGGGGATGAACTTGGGCTCGATGGGCTCGAGCAGTTCGATGAAGTTGAGCAGATGCTTGGCTTCGGCATATTCCTCACAGTTTTCGGGAACATGCTTCAGCAGCGGCTCGGCATAGATTTTCAGCACTCCCAGCTCGTACAGTAGGGCTGAGTTGAACTGCACATCGGCCAGCTCCTGATAGGGGAAGATGTTCAGCTCTTCGCCTCGGCGCACTTCGCTCCAGCGGTGGATGGTGTTGTATGCGTCCCACCCGCGGAAGTTGTTGTCGCGCACGATGCGGCGCAGCATACGGTTCTCGCTGCTGCGGATGCTGTTGAGGTCGTCGATGGCAATCTGCGTCAGGGCCGACACGTAGACCTTGAACTTCAGCTCGTCGGCAATCTGGGCGGTCAGCTTGGGGTTGAGGCCGTGGATGCCTTCCACCACCAGGATGCTGTTGGGTCCCAGCTGCATGCTCTTGCCGTCGAAGAAGGGGTCGCCTTTCATGAAGTCGAAAGTGGGTATCTCCACCCGTTCTCCGTCGAAGAGTCGTTGTAGGTGCTCGTTAAGCAGGGGGATGTCGAGGGCGTCGATATTTTCAAAGTCGTATTCCCCGTTGGGTAGTTTCGGGGTGCGCTCACGGCAGACAAAGTAGTCGTCGAGCGACAGCTGATGGACATCAAATCCCAGCACTTGCAGCTGCACACTCAGGCGGCGGCACGAAGTGGTCTTGCCCGACGACGAGGGACCCGCCAGCAGCACCATCTTCACTTGGTCGCGGCGCTGGTATATCATGTCGGCTATCTCGGCGTATTTCTTCTCGTGCAGTGCTTCGGAGACATGGATAAGGTCGTTCGACTTGCCGTCGCGCACGATGCGGTTAAGGTCGGTGATGGTGGGCACATGCAGCAGGTCTACCCAGTGGTGGTGTTCGCGGAAGATGGAGAAGAGCTTGGGTGTCTCAGGCAGGATGGGCAGTTTGTCGAGGTGCTTGCGGTCGGGCAGTTGCAGCAGGTAGCCCTCGTCGGCGTAGGTGCGGAAATCCCACGAGAAGAGGCAGCCTGTGCTGGGCACCAGTTTCGAGGCCACCTTGTGTATGGTGCCGTCGAGAAAGTGCATGCTGATATAAAGTTGGTTGAGCGACTTGAGCAGCTTCAGCGTTTCAGGGTTGTTGGTGTCCTCCATCAAGTTGATGGCATCGGACAGGAGCATCAGCTTGGATTCGAAGGGGAGGTCGAGGTGTTGCAGCTCTATCATGCGGTCGCGGACTGCGTTGGCCACCTTCACTCGGTCGGGCTCATCGATATTGTCGAGGGTGCAGTAGAAGCCGCCCTGCATCGAGTGCTTCACCTGCAAACGGCATTTGGGGTAAATGTCGCGTGCCGCCTTGTAGAGGAGGAAGGTGAGCGAGCCTTGGTACATCCGCCACCCTTGGGTGCAGTTGATGTCGAAAAAACGGATGGTCTTGGGTTTATAGAGTCGGTAGTGGAGGTCGGTCACCACATTGTTGACCAACGCCCCCAGCACGGGGCTCTGCAAAGGCCAGCGGCCCAGTTCGGTATAATATTCCTGTACCAGTTCGGCAAGCGTGATGCCCTGGCGCACATTACGGCGCTCGTGTGTGTTCTCTATGACTACTTCGATGGTGTTCATTTCTTTGAAACTAAAAGGTGATAAGAATGCTTGAAAGTTTGAATGCTTGAGTAATTGGTTAGAGGTTCGGGGTTAGAGTTATCTGGGTGCGGCAGCCTACTTTTTAGTTTTTACCTTTTACTCTCCAAAGGCGTCAGCACTCAAGCATTAACACACTCAAGCATTCAAGCAATCAAAACATTCTCTTAGTTTTTACTTCCCATAATAACGTATGTTGATTTTTTTTAGTATCTTTGCAGCGCGAAAAATGTATAGTATTATTATATGAAAAAGATTGTTATCACACTCTTAGTGCTTGCATTTCTGCCCATTGTGGCATATGCGCAGGCCGACCAAAAACTGATTAACAAAGCCCAGCAGGGCGACCCCGCTGCCATGGTGAAGCTGGGTGAGTGCTATGAAAATGGTGCCGGCGTGGCACACGACTCCACCCTTGCCCTGAAATGGTTCCAGAAAGCTGCCGACCTCGGCGACTGCATGGGCTGGCTGCGCCTGTCACGCTACTATCTCACCGGCTCGGCCGGCGTTACCAAGGACACCGCCCGATACTTCTCCATCCGCAAGGATTGGGCCAATCAGGGCTGCCCCAATGCCATGGCTGCTCTCGGCGTGGCATACGAGTATGGCACCGGCTGCAAGGCCGACACGGCCAAGGCCCTCGAACTCTACGAGAAGGCCGTCAAGGCAGGCTCCTCATGGGCTTACGAGAACATGGGCGTGAACTATATGAACGGCGAGATGGGCGTCCCCAAAGATGAGAAGAAGGCTGTCGCCTATTTCCAGAAGGCACTCAAGCTGGGTAACACCGACTGCTATGCCCGCCTGGCCAATTACTATGCTTTCAAGCAAGATTACAAAAAGGCATGGAAATATGCCAACAAAGGAATGAAATGGGGCGACCCCGAGGCCGCCACCTTGGTGGCACGTATGTACGGCTTTGGCAACGGTGTCGAGCAGGACGAGGCGAAAACAATGCATATCCTCGACTCCCTTATCCGCGAACATCACAACCTCAGCTTCACCCAGGCCCTGGCGGGTATCTACTATATGTCTGCCGACAATCTGGGTCTGCGCGACAGCAACCGCGCCATCAGCATCTGGGAGCAGGGCGACATTCAGGGCAGCTCACTCTGTCGTATGAGTCTGGGCAACCAATATTATGCTCAGGAACGCTACGAAGAGGCCCTCGCCTACTACAAAAAGGTGGCAAACAAAAATACCGACGACGGCTATCAGGGCGAAGCCTGCCGTTATCTTTCGGCTATGTACTACGATGGGTTAGGCTGTGAGAAAGACGAAGAGCAGTCTGTCGTCTGGCTCAAACGCGGTGTGGAGAAGTTCCACAACTCGGAATGCGCCATGGCTCTCGCCTCCTATTACGAGGACAAAGAGGACCTGACCCAAACTGCCAAATACTGCCGCCTGGCCGACCAGTATGGCGACACCAACGCCATGGTCGCCTTAGGCCGCCTCTATGCCAACAACGGCAACAACGCTATGGCTGCCGACTGTTTCCAGAAAGTGATTGACCGCGGGCAAGCCGACGGCTACTTCTGGATGGCCATGCTCTACGATGCTCAGGGCGATGCCAAGACCTGCAACGACTATCTCTTCAAGGGCGACAAGAAAGGCGACCCCCGCTGTGCCGAAGTGCTTGGCACCATCTACGAGAACGGCCTCGACGGCTACAAGGTCGACTACAAGAAGGCCGCCAAATACTACGAGAAGGCCGGCACCTCCAAGTCCCTCTACCGCCTCGGCATCATGTATCTTGACGGCAGCCTCGGCAAGCAGAAGGAGGCTGACCTCGCCAAGGGCATGGACTATGTGAAGCAGGCAGCCGATCAGGGCCATATCGAAGCCATCTACGCCCTCGGCTACTGTTATGAGACAGGCCGCAGTGTCGACAGTGTCGACCACGAGAAAGCCCTCGCTGCCTATCAGCTCCTTGCCGACAACGGCATCCCTGCTGGTCAGTTCAAGGTGGGACTCTACTACGAGCTGGGCGACGGCGGACTGGAGGCTGATTCCGTCAAGGCTATCGAATATTATCAGAAAGCTGCCGACCAAGGCCATGGCGAGGCCATGTGCTATCTTGGCGACTTCTACCGCATAGGCCGCTATATGCCGCTCGACAAGGCCAAAGCCTTCGAACTATACTATAAGGCCCACGAGGCTGGCGAGGAAATAGGCACCTACTATGTAGGCCGCTCCTACCTCGAAGGCTGCGGTGTCGACATCGACTCCACCGCCGCCATCTCCTACCTCAAGGCTGCCGCCCATCAGGGCGTGGGCAACGCTGCATACCAAATAGCGGAGTTCTACAACTACGGCCTCGGCGGGCTGGAAGCCGATGGCGACAGTGCCGTGGCCTACTATTTCATGGGGCATAACAACGGCAGCGGCGACGCCAGCTATTATATCGGCCGCCAGCTCCTGCAGGAAGGTGCCTACGACAAGGCTACCGACTTCCTCTATGTGGGTGCCCAGCGCAACAACGTGGATGCCATGGTGACCTTTGCCATCTGTCTCCAGCAGGGCGTCGGCTTCAAAGAAGAAGACCCCAAGACCGCCTACCACATTTTCGAGAACGTGGCCCACAACTTTGGCGACGCCAGGGCCTACTACCAGTTAGGTCTCGCCTGTCTGCAAGGCAACGGATGCCCCGAGGACGAGTCGCTGGGCAAAGCCTATCTCGACACTGCGGCCTCCCTGGGCAGCCTCCAAGCCCCCTTCACGTTAGGCGTCTGCTACCTCAACGGCTACGGATGCCGCGTCGACACCGCCATGGCCATCTCCTGGCTGGAAAAAGCGGCCGACAACGAGAATGTCAACGCCATCAACCAGCTGGGCAAGGTCTACGAAGCCATGGGCGATTTCAAGAACGCCGTCCTCTACTACGAGAAAGGCGTGACCCACGGAAGCATGGAGAGCTACTGCAACCTCGGCTATTGCTACGAGCAAGGCCAAGGCGTGGTGCTCAACTCACAGAAAGCCTTCGAACTCTACAAATATGCTGCCGACCAGGGCTACAACCGCGGCTGCCGCTCGGTGGCAGGATGCTACCTCAACGGCATCTATGTCGAGACCAGTGCTGCCGAGGCCCTCAACTGGCTCACCAAGGCTGCCGAGAACGGCGACGTATTGGCCATGTACTACTGCGGCTCCATCCTGGAAGAGGGTGAGGACGGTGTCCCCGCCAACCCCAAGAAGGCCAAGGAATGGTACAAGAAAGCCGCAGCTGCCGGCTACGACCCCGCCGCCGCAGCCCTCAGCCGCATGAAATAGTACCCCCCCAACCCTGACCCCTTAGGGACTACGGTATATGGTTTGCCAGGCATCTTTCTCAAAGAAGCCTGGCAAACTTCCTTTTCTACCATGTCGGAGGACCGCCACAAAAGTGACGCCCCAAGTCAGCAAATCACTGCTTTCGCTGCGCCTTGACGGTTTGTCCATGGGATGTTTTGTCTTTTGACACGTTTTTGCCACTCCTTGCTTTTGGGTTTAGAAATTAAGGAAGACAGTAAATTGAAACAGAATAGAGAAAAGTAAAAAGGAAATGGCGGTGCTTCAGCGAATTTGGACATAAAGAATAAAGAGGGTGGTCGGAGACTTGTTCGGACCATCCTCTTTTTGTGATAGAGTGGGGTAGGTACAACCAGAACAATAGGATGCGGTCGACCTACTTATAGATGTCAGGAGGCTTTACTTGTATTCGTAATGAGGTTTAAAAAGGCTTTATTGTCAAAATGGTGCGAGGTTGTTTGACCTTTGCCTTTTTATCTTTTCAATCAGCTGTTCATGGTGGCTTCGATTTCGGCGACGGTCTTGGGGATGGGTTTGCCGAGGACGCGGCAGCCAGTGTCGGTGACAAGGATGTCGTCTTCGATGCGTATGCCGCCGAAGTCTTTCCACTTTTCGAGTTCGTCGAAGTTGATGTAGTCCTTGTTGGTGCCTTGCTGGTGCCACTGGTCGATGAGCGCGGGGATGAAGTAGCAGCCGGGTTCGTCGGTGATGACGAAGCCTGGTTGTAGGCGGCGGCCGCAGCGGAGGCTTCCGAGGCCGAACTGCTCGCTGGGGCGTGTTTCATCGTCATAGCCCACGTTGATTTGGCCGTAGTTCTCCATGTCGTGTACGTCGAGGCCCATCATGTGGCCGAGGCCGTGGGGCATGAGGAGGCTGTGGGCGCCGTTGGCGACGATGTCGTCGAGGTTGCCTTTCAGTATGCCGAGGTCTTTGTAGCCTTGGGCCAGCACACGGCTGGCGGCGGTGTGCACCTCTTGGTAGGTGATGCCGGGGCGTGTGACGCGGATGGCTTCGAGGTTGGCGTTGAGGACTATTTCGTAGATGGCTTTCTGACGCTCGTTGTATTTGCCGCCGACGGGGACGGAACGGGTGATGTCGGAGCAGTAGCTCATGGCGGTCTCGCAGCCGGCGTCCATCACGAGCATCCGGCCGAGTTCCAGTTTGTGGTTGTGGTTGTGGTTGTGGAGGGTTTCGCCGTGGATGGTCATGATGACGGGGAAGCTGACGGGGCCGTTGCCCTTCCAAGCCTCGCCTTGCATGAATCCGGCCAGTTCGTATTCGTAGCGGCCGGGCATGGCCATCTTCATGGCGCCCACGTGCATGTTGTAGGCGGTGGCGATGGCTTTTTCGATTTCTTCTATTTCTTCGGCACTTTTGATGCTGCGTTGCTTGACGCAGGCCTTGATGAGGTCCATGGACGCATAGCGCATGACGGCATCGTATTTGATGCCGAGCAGCAGGCTCATCTGACGCTGGTTGTCGGCGCGGTAGGGCGGGAGGTAGTGGATGCGGCGGGCTTCGCCGATGGTTTTGTTGCAGAGGGACTGGAGGGCGGCGAGGTCGCCGCTGTTGTCCACGCCCACGCTGGCGGCCAATTCTTTGACGCTGGGTAGGGGACCGGTCCAGATGACGTCGTCGATGTCGTAGTCGTTGGCGAAGACGTAGTCCTTGCCGTTGTCGCAGTCGAGCACGCCTATCAGGTCTTCGCGCTGGAGCCCGAAGAAATAGAGGAAGGTGCTGTCCTGACGGAACCAGTAGGTATTGTCGGGATAGTTGCAGGATGCTTCGTGGTTGCCTTGGATGATGATGAGGCCGTGACCCACATCCTTGCGCAATTGCTCACGACGAGCGATATAAGTTTCTTTTTTAAACATGGTAAATTATTTTTATATTTCTAGACTTTTTGATTTCATGAGCGTTACACGTCAGGTGAATTTGAAAGTGCAAAGATACAAAAAATATTCGTATCTTTGCAAACTCAAATTCAAAAAATACTTCATTTATGAAAAAAGAAGAATTGAAACTCAATCCCAACCGCCTGGTGCAGTTTTTGGAAAAACCCATGGCTGAGTTCACCAAGGCTGATATCCTCAAGGTCATCGAGGAATTCGAAATCGAGATGATCAAGTTCCGCTACATGGCGAACGACGGGCGTCTGAAGACGCTGAATTTCGTCATCAACAGCCTGGAGCATGCCGACGAGGTGCTGACCAGCGGCGAGCGCGTGGACGGCAGCAGCCTGTTCCCCTTCCTGGAGGCCGGCAGCAGCGACCTGTATGTGATTCCCCGCTTCCGCACGGCTTTTATCGACCCCTTTGCCGAGATTCCCACGCTGGACCTGCTCTGCAACTTCTACACTAAGGACGGCGAGCCGTTTGAGATGGCTCCCGAATACACGTTGGCCAAGGCCGGCGACGCCTTCCGTGAGGTTACGGGTGGCATGGAGTTTGAGGTGATGGGTGAGCTGGAATACTACGTCATCGCTCCCAAGGAGGAAAGCTATATGACTGAGGACCAGCGCGGCTATCATGCCTCTTCCCCCTTCTGCAAGTTTGAGAACTTCCGCGTGGAAGCCATGAAGCTGATTGCCGAATGTGGCGGCCTCATCAAGTACGGCCACAGCGAGGTGGGCAACTTCTGCGTGGACGACATGATGTATGAGCAGAACGAGATAGAGTTCCTGCCTACCCGCCTGGAGGATGCCGCCGACCAGCTGGTGATTGCCAAATGGATTATGCGCACGCTGGGTTACCAGTACGGTATCACCGTCACCTTCGCCCCGAAGATTACGGTGGGCAAGGCTGGCAGCGGCATGCACATCCACACCCGCATCAGCAAGGACGGCAAGAACATGTACATTGGCGAGAACGGGCTGACCGAGGTGGCCCACAAGGCTATCGCGGGCATTCTGAGCCTGGCAGGTTCGCTGACCGCCTTTGGCGACACCAACCCGACGAGCTACTTCCGCCTGGTGCCCCATCAGGAGGCTCCGACCAACATTTGCTGGGGTGACCGCAACCGCAGTGCCATGGTGCGTGTGCCACTGGGCTGGACCAAGGGCAGCGGCAACATGATGGCCCATTGCAACCCGCTGGAGAAGAACGACGATGTGGATTTCTCGTACAAACAGACCATCGAGCTGCGCACCCCCGACGGCAGTGCCAATGTCTATCTGCTGCTGGCCGGCATGACGGTGGCAGCACGTCATGGCTTCGAGATGGAGAACGCCGTGCAGTATGCCAAGGACCGCTATGTGAGCGTGAATATTTTCGAGCATGAGGATGTGCTGAACCGTTTGGATGTGCTGCCCGACAGCTGTGCCGCCAGTGCCGACCTGCTGGAGCGCGACCGCGCCATCTATGAGGAGAAAGGCATCTTCGCACCCGCATTGATTGACGGCATCTTGAAGGAGCTGCGCAAGTACAACGACCGCACCCTGCGTGCCGAGATTGGCACCAACCCGCACAAGATTCTTGAGCTGGTGGAAAGTTTTATCCACTGTGGATGAGTTGTTTGAGATTTAGAAAGCCAATATATTTATCAACACTAAAAAGATTATCAAAATGAAGAAAACATTGTTTGTGGCCTTATTGGCCTGTTTCACCCTGATGTTCGCCTCGTGCAACAAGGAGAAAGAACTCACTGGCACTAGCTGGAAGACCCACACCGTGATTGACCAAGACATGACCATGGAAGGCATCGCTGCCCATATCAACATGATTATGGATGGCACGATGAAGTTCACCGATGCAACCAACGGCACCATGAACATGACCACCAGCGGCACGGTGTCGGCCATGGGCATGACTTTCCCACTTGACGCTGAAGAGACAACCACCATTTTCTCCTACACTTTCGACGGTGAAGCTGGTGTCCTGACCGCCGTAGATGAGGAAGGAGAGACTTCAACCATTCCCTTCACCTACAACAAGAAGGAGAACACTATCGTTATCTCCCAGACCGAACGCGATGAAGAGACTGGCATGGAAATGCACTTTGAGATGGTGTTCACCGAGGTGAGGTAATGCCGACACTCTATCTGCTGATTGGCGGCAATCAAGGCGACCGCCAACAGATGCTATCCCATGCGACAGACCTGATACGGGAACGTATCGGGTCTGTCGTTGCTGTTTCGAATATTTATGAGACTGCACCCTGGGGGATGTTTGCCCCGGGTGAGGAGCCTCAGAACTTTTACAACAAAGCATTGCAAGTGGAGACAACGCTTTCTCCACATGAGGCATTGGGCGAGGCGTTGGGCATAGAACGAATCCTCGGACGGCGGCGAGAAAACGGTTCTGTTGAGAATGCGCGATATTATTCGTCGCGTCCCATCGACATTGACTTGATTTTCTACGACACTATGGTGATAGATGCCCCCGACCTTGTGCTGCCTCATCCTCGTATGCATCTCAGACGCTTTGTGCTGCAACCTTTGTGCCAGTTGGCACCTGATTTTATCCATCCTGTTTTCAACAAATCACTATCGCAATTATTAGAAGAATGTCCCGACACATCATCCTGCCTTTGTTGCTGCTGACCTCGTGGGCCTCGTTTGCCCAGCACACAGTGTCAGGCACAGTGGTTGACAACTCCACTGGCGAGACCCTGATAGGTGCCACGGTGGTCGACACGCGCAGCGGCAAAGGCACCACCACCAATGTCAACGGCCGCTACACCCTGACGCTGAAGGAGCCGACGGCCTATCTGCGTATTACCTTTGTGGGCTACGAGCCCATTTGTGACACCCTCACTATGAAGGGCAACATGGTCCGCAACTACAGCCTACGCCCCAGCATCCAGCTTCAAGAGGTGGTTGTCACCGCCCAACGCATCAATTCACGCGAGTCTTCACAGATATCGGCATTGGAGATGCCGGTGGAGCAGCTCAAGGCGGTGCCCGTCCTGTTTGGTGAGGCCGACATACTCAAGGCTATCCAACTGCTGCCGGGCGTGCAGTCGGGCAATGAGGGTTCCAGTGGTATGTATGTGCGTGGCGGCGGGCCGGACGAGAACCTCTTCCTGTTGGACGGCATTCCCCTGTATAATGTCAATCATTTGGGAGGGTTCTTCTCGGCATTCAATGCCGACGCGGTGAAGAATGTCACCCTGTTCAAAGGCAGTTTCCCCGCGCGTTTCGGCGGACGGCTGTCAAGTGTGCTCGACGTTACGACCAACAATGGAAACGACAAGGAGATACATGGTAATGCCTCCATTGGATTTATCTCGGCCAAGCTCAATGTGGAAGGACCTATTGTCAAGGAGAAAACCACCTTCTGCTTCTCTGCGCGCCGTACCTATGCCGACTTCTTGATGCGTCCTTTGGTGCAGCGGCTGGCCACCGATGTGGATGGCAAGGCCAAGCTTGTGGCCGGCTATTACTTCTATGACCTCAACGGCAAGGTGACGCATAAGTTCTCTGACAAGAGCCGTCTGTATGCCACTTTCTATATGGGTAAGGATGACGCTTACACCAAGGTGCGGACGGAGAGCACTCTGGCAGAAGACCAGTATCTCGACTATGCCAACAACTGGGGCAACCTGGTAGGAGGGCTGCGGTGGAATTATGTACTAGGGCCCAAGCTGTTCATGAACCTTTCGGGTTCGTATACCCAATACACCAATGCCATGGTGGTCGGCATTGAGAAGGTGGCCACATTGGACGACGGCAGCGAGCAGGTCTCGACCATCGATGGCAACTATGTCTCCACAATCAGAGACCTTACGGGCCGTATTGACTTTTCCTACGCGCCTACGCCCGACCACAATATCCAGTTCGGCACCTATTATACGCAGCATTTCATACGTCCCAGTGTGGCAAGCGCCAACATCGATTACTTCGACCAGATACAGATGAACGAGGCATGGCAGATGGACACCATACTGCAGGAAGAGCTGGTGCGGGCAGGCGAGCTGGTGCTGTTTGCTGAGGACGACTGGAGCATCAATGACATCTTCAAGGTGAACTACGGCCTCAATGTGAGCGGCTTTAGTGTCAAGAATGCTTTCTATCCTTCGGTTCAGCCGCGCATTTCGGGTCGTGCTCTGTTGGGCGAGAATCTCTCTGCCAAGGTGGGCTATGCCTACATGTCGCAGTATATGCACCTGCTGTCTACCACAAGCGTCAGCCTGCCCACCGACCTTTGGGTGCCGTCGACCGACAATGTACCCCCCATGACGGCCCACCAGGTGGCGGCAGGGTTGTGTTATAGCACCGACATCGGAGTGGACTTCTCGGTGGAAGGCTATTATAAGCACATGAGCGACATTATAGAGTACAAGGACGGCGCGACATCCTTCGGGGTGTCTACAGGATGGGAGAACCTGATTTGCATGGGCGACGGGTGGACCTATGGAGTGGAGTTTCTTGCCCAGCGCAATTATGGGGCACTCACGGGATGGGTGGCATACACTTGGAGCCGCACGACCCATCTGTTCGACCGACCTGGGCAGGAACTTAACAACGGCAACCCTTTCCCAGCCAAATACGACCGCCGACACGACCTCTCCATCGTGCTCACCTATAAGTTCAGCGACCGATTCGATGTTAGTGGCACGTGGGTCTTCAGCACGGGCAATACAGCCACATTGGCTATGGAGAAGTACCCGGTGGCCTCGGACGACCCCGACTACTATGACGGCCGCCCCAATATGGGCAACACGCTTTCGCATGTCTCCAGTCGCAACAATTTCAGAATGCCCAATTACCATCGTGCCGACATCAGTGTCAACTTCCACCGTACCTTCAAGAAAACCCATACCCCAGTGGTGAAAGAAGGGGAGGGCGGAGCCCCAGTGTGGCGGCCCAAGGTGCGGAGGACTATAAACATCAGTGTGTACAACCTTTACAATCGTGCCAATCCCTATCTGACTTATACCAGCAGCCAGTATAGCTATCAAGGCTATGGCAAGGCACTTGTCCAACTCTCCATTTTCCCCATACTGCCCTCGGTGGCCTATACTTTGTATTTTTAATCTTTCGTTATTATGAAAAAACAACTCCATTGGGTTTTCTCAGCTGTGCTCTCAATCCTTTTCATGACATCCTGTGAGAAGGTGATAGAATTCGACACGTCCATTTCTCAATCTGAATTGGTGCTCAACGCTGTCCCATCAGCGCAACAACAGCTGTTCGTCAATTTCGCACACACCCACTTCTTCCTCGACACCGTCAACGGCTATCCTTTACAGGATGCCAATATTGTGATGAGTATTAATGGGAACACCTATCACCCCTCTACACAGAAGGGCTGCAACTATTTCTTCGACTACACCCTGCAGGAGGACGACAGCCTGTTTGTCACCATTGATGCGGGTGGCCGCACCATTACTTCGCACACCACCGTCCCCCGTATGCCTGTCATCACCACCCCAATAGCCCAGACAAACGACACCGGGGCCTTTCATCTGATGATTGTCAATTTCAACATCGACGACCACCCCAACTATAAAGACTACTACTGCATTTCTGTCCGTCAGCGCGACAGCGGCAGCCGCTACATACCCTATCTTGACAGATACGACACGATAGACACTACCTTTAACACCCTATTTTTGTGTAACGACAAGGCTCTTATAGACCCGACACTGGCTGCTGAGATGTCGTTCCGAGGGTTTGTGCCGGCTGACCGTCTGCTGTCGTCGGACGAGATGTTCGATGGAAAGCGTCACAACACCACCTTAATGCTTATCCTGTTGCGCGACACCAACGAGGTGCAGCCGTATGTCCATCAGTATACGCTGGATGTCGAAACTGTCAGCCCCGACCGTTTCCGCTATCTGAAAGACATTGCCAATGCCACGAGCATGCTGCAATTGCTCACCGAGCCTCCTGCAGTATACAGTAATGTGCAAGGAGCCTTGGGCATCTTTGCGGCCAACGCTCGGTGTCGCATTCCTCTCATCACCCTCAACGGTGGCACCCTCCCCCCACCGAGAAAGGAATAGTCTATGCGTGTCTACCTCATTGGCTACATGTTCAGCGGGAAGACCACAGTTGGTCGTAAACTTGCTGCTAAGTTGGGCTTTCAGTGGCTCGACTTGGATCAAGTGTTTGAGTGCTATTATCACACCACAATTCCTATCTTTTTCAAGAAATATGGCGAGGAGGCTTTCCGTAAGTTGGAACAGAAGTTGTTGCACAGCACAGCCGACCTCGATGACGTGGTAGTTTCGACTGGTGGGGGAACTCCCTGCTATTTCGATAATATACAATGGATAAACGGGCAGGGCAAGTCTGTCTATTTCGATGTGACGGAGGAGACGCTTTTGCGCCGTGCGGCACAATCAAAAAAGCCTCGTCCCGTCCTTGCCGGTATGACTGAGGAGGAACGTGGACGATATATCCATCAGCAACTTTCACAAAGGTTGCCCTACTATCAAAAGGCTCATGTTATTTTCCCTGCCGACCAGCCCGACATTGACCGGCTGGTAATGCTTATCACTTCTGCCCAGTAATTCGGTGTAGGCTGCACGAAAGCAGGTCGCCGTTGTCGTCGTACAGGTGCATCCCATTGCCTTCGCAATAGCGCCACACCTTGCATTCTTTGCATTGTCCCTTATGCATCCAGCTGCGGTCGCGGTACGGCTGAAACCGATTCTCCCACACCTCCCACAGGTTGTCTCTGTATATATTGCCTTGATGGAGGTTGCTGCGGATGCTGGTGCAGCCCGAGATGCTGCCGTCGCACAGCACTGATGCCACCTCGATGCCCGCTCGGCAATAGTAGTAGCTGTCTCGTACCTGCCGTTCGTAGCTGCCCAAGTAGCCTTCGCAGGCATAGCTGCAGATTATCCTGCCCTCCTCGCGGGTGTGCTTAACGAAGTCGAGCACTCCGGTGAACTGCTCGTCGGACAGTTGCAGCTCCGGGTCGTGGGCGGCGCGTCCCATAGGGAAAATGGCAAAGAGCCGCCAACGACGGCAACCCAACGACAGCAGATAGTCTTTGATGGCCTCAAGCTGATGATAGTTGCGAGGATTGACACAGGTGACCACGTCCCACAGGATGTCAGGTGTCTTCCCAAGCAGCTGTATGGCACGGCTGGCGCGTGCAAATCCGCCTTGGGTTTGGCGCATCCAGTCGTGTTCTGCCTCCAGCCCGTCGAGGCTGATGGTGATGGAGTGCATGCCGCTTGCCAGTAGGCGGTCCAGCCTTTTTTCGTCAAGAAGAAAGCCGTTGCTCACCATCCCCCAGGGGTAGCCTCTGCGGTATAGCTCCAGTCCGCAGGCCTCGATGTCGGGACGCAGAAGTGCTTCGCCGCCGGTGAAGATGACGAACACTTTGTGCGGATCCACGTGCGGTGTGATGTCGTCGATGGCCTTGAAGAAATCCTTCGCCGGCATATCGGGTGTGGTGGTGCTCACCTTGCAGTCGCTGCCACAATGTCTGCAATGCATATTACACCGCAGCGTACACTCCCAAAAGAGCGTGCGCAACGGGTGCAGCTGCGCTTGGTTATGGCGGTACTGCCGCCATAGTTCCTGCTTCAGGTTCACTTCTTAGCTCTTATTTCTTACTTACCGTGATGTCTACGTCCTTGGTGCGGGTACCCAGATACCAGCCTCTACGCTCTCCGCTTTGGTCTTCTGAGGTGAAGCTGACATCAATCATTTGGTCTTCGTAAGCCCCATTTTTCGAGCCGTCTATGTCCCTGATAATCACGCGTTGGCTCTCAACAGGCACACCGCGGGTATGGCATTCGAAGGTGCCTTGTGCGTCGGTGGTGTCGGACGACTGCTGAAGGTATTCCTGCACGTAGGGGTTATCTTCGTCCATGTGGTCAGGGGCGATGTCGATGGTCTGATTGACCAGTATCACCTGCATACCCTTCACCGGTTTGCCCTGCTCGTTGATGACGCGGCCCTTGATGACAAAGTCCATGGTGGGGACGCCGTACATGAGGGCCATCTCGTTGCGCGGGGAGGGGGCCTCCGTGGGCGTGTCGCTCTCCTTGACGGGTGGATTTTGGGCTGCCTCTTTGGCGGTGTGGCAGGCGGTGAGGCCGAAGAGGCTCATGGCGGTCATGAGCAGCCAGTCTTTCAGTTTGAGAAAACGTATTTTCATATTGTCTAATATATTAGTTTCTTCTGTCTTTTTCAGTCTTCGGTGTGCAGTTCGCGTTCCTGAATTCTGACGCTCTCGGCGTGGATTTTCTCGAAGAGTACCTTGGTGAAGTCAGAACTCATGCCTAGCTCCTGTGCCATCTGGATTCGTCTGCGCAGGAGCGACTCCCATCGTTTGGGTTGGTACACGGCCAGGTTGCCCTGTGACTTGACTTGCGCAATTTGTTTCGCCACCTCGAACCGTGAAGCCAGCAGCTGTAGGGCCTGTTGGTCGATATGGTCGATTTGTTCGCGTAGCAGGCGTAGCTCCTCATCAGCGACTGAGCTGTCGGTCTGCCTCAGTATCAGGCCGTCCACTAAATGGGCGAGCTGGTCGGGCGTGATTTGCTGGTCGGCATCGGTGAGTGCCTGCTGAGGATGGGGGTGCACCTCTACCATCAGCCCCTCAAAGCCCAAGTCCATGGCTGTCTGAGCCAGCTGGGCTATGGGCTCTCTCCGTCCGGCTATGTGGCTGGGGTCGCAGAGTATGGGGGTTTCGGGCGTATGGCGTCGCAGCTCGATGGGCATCTCCCAAAGGGGGTTGTTGCGGTAGCCGTCGTTCTTGTAGATGTCGAAGCCCCGATGGACAGCCATGATGTCGGTCAGCCCCACCTGCCGGCAACGCTCTAAAGCACCCACCCAAAGCGACACATCGGGGCTGGGCGGATTCTTCACCATAATGCCTACCTTGCTCCCTCGCAGAGCCTCTGTCAGCTCTTGCACCATGAAGGGGTTGGCAGTGGTGCGGGCTCCAATCCACACGGCGTCCAGGCCATATTTGAGTATCAAGGCAGCATGTTCAGGACGCCCTACCTCGCAGCAGAAACGAAGCGACGGGTTGGCAGCCTTCAGCTCCTTTATCCATTCCAACGCCTTCTGCCCCAACCCCTCAAAGCCTCCTGGCCGCGTGCGTGGCTTCCACACGCCACACCGTATCATCGACACCTGGGGCATCGATGACAAGGCGGACACTACAGCATTGAGCTGCTCGCGGCTCTCCACGCTGCAAGGACCTGCGACAATATAGGGTCTTCGAACTACCATTTCCTCTAATAACGCAAGAAACGCGATTCTATTGTATGGCAAATAAAAAAGCACATCCATAAACGGATGTGCATAGAGTGTAGTCTGTCAAAAAAACTATTCTGCAGTCTCGGGAATAACCGACACATAAGAACGGTCTTCGCGACCTTTCTTGAAGTTGACGGTGCCGTCACAGAGGGCGTACAGCGTATGGTCCTTGCCCATGCCGACATTCTGACCGGGGTTGTGGACAGTGCCACGCTGACGGACGATGATGTTACCAGCGATACAATGTTGACCGCCAAAAATTTTAACGCCTAAGCGTTTGCTTTCGGATTCACGACCGTTACTGGAACTACCAACACCTTTTTTGTGAGCCATAATATTCTATTTTTAAACGGTTATACATTGAATTAATTGATGCTATCGATCTTAATCTGGGTCAGATAGTCGCGATGACCATTCATCTTCTGGTATCCCTTACGACGGATTTTCTTGAAGACCAAAACTTTGTTACCCTTGAGGTGGCGAAGCACGGTGGCTTTCACATTGGCTCCATTGATGTAGGGCTGTCCCACTTGGATGTTGCCGTCATTGTCTTTAAGCATCACGGTGTCAAAAGTGACTTCGCTGCCCTCTTCGTTCTGAAGACGGTTCACGAAGACCTTCTGATCTTGAGCGACCTTGAATTGCTTTCCTGCGATTTCTACGATTGCGTACATTGTGTTAAATCTATTTTAATTGTATAATTTACTGCATTTTCGGTGGCATTTGTTGCCTACGAAACGGACTGCAAAATTACAACTATTTTCCGAACTGACAAAGTTTTTTTGCAACTTTTTTACTAACTCGCTGATTGTTATTACGATATTTTGAATCGTGACATCTCTCTGATGTCCGCGGTGAACGCACCTCCTTCAGCAGCTTATGTCAGGCTCCACTATTGCTATATATGTTACGAAAGTTTGACAAGTAAAATCAGGCTTGTATTTCTCTTGCCGCACTGAAAGGTATGTCTCATTCATGATGAATTTCCGTCAGGGTATCAGGGCAAACACATCAAAATTAGTTGTCGGGTATGCCGAAAGTTCATATACGATGTGCGGCAATGCGTCTCCGGCCCCAGCCCAAAGGGCTGGAACAGATATAGCCTAGGGCGTTGCCCTAGGAACCAGTATCGTACCCGACAGATGCAGCCTGTAGGGCTGCGACATCACGCCCGTGCCAGAATTCGTTGTTGCAGCCCTACAGGCTACTGGTCGCTGCCGTCGTTGTCCCCGTATGGCGGTGCCATACGCTATATCTGTCTGTGCCTTTCAGGCTCACTGCGACATCAAACCACTGAGCTTGATTAATTGCAACGTCCTTCTAGAACCCCAAGAATCGTTATATTTGATGCGTTTGCCCTAGTCAGGGTATGAGAATGGGCGGGAAAGTGCGCGAAGCTGTAGATAAAGCATGTGGAGGGGTGCTGTTCGTAAGGCTACTCGGCTTTGTCTTCAAGGTGAAGCTGTTTGATAAGCAATGCACAGCAGCATTTCTTCGAAAAGATTTGTCGCCATGTGGGAAATTATTTGTATCTTTGCAAGTCCTTTTTTATCGCGTAATATCGGAAATATTTCGTAGCTTTGCAGTCGGGAAATGAATAATATTACTTGTCTAATACACTAATTAAAAAGAGAATAGTATGAATCGTAACAACAAAGTTATTTGGGGGTCGGCGCTGGTGCTTTTCGGCATCGCGTGGATTGTGTGCATTGTTCTTCACATCAACGTGCTGTTTGACGGATGGTGGACGATGTTCATCATTGTGCCCTGCTTATGCGCACTGCTGAGCCATAGCGACAAGACGGGTCCGGCCATAGGATTGGGCGTGGGCATACTGTTGCTGCTTGCCGAGCAGGATATCATCGACTGGGACATGTTCTGGAAGATAGGGCTCGCCGTGCTTGTTATCGCACTAGGTCTTGGCATGATTTTCAGCAACAAGATAAAATCATCCTCCGCCACCACGGTTAAGACGATTAACCGCGATGGGAAAAACATCCGTATGGTCAATGCCTCCTTTGGGGAGCAGAATCTGAGCTTCAGCGGAGAGGTGTTCGAAGGGGCCGATGTCAATGCCTCGTTTGCTTCGGTGCATCTTGACTTGCGCAATGCGGTTATTTCGGAAGACGTGGTGCTCAACGTGGACTGCAAGTTTGCAGGGCTCGTCATCATTGCACCTGCCGACCTACTGGTCAAGGTGACTGCTGGCTCCACCTTTGGCGGGGTTGACGACAAGCGCCGGGTCATCCTTTCCGACAATAGCCATACGCTTTACATCTCAGGCTCCTGTGTGTTTTCGGGAATAGAAATTAAATAACAAATACCCCAAAAAAGGGAAGGCTGGCCGATGCAAATTGCAGGGCCAGCCTTTTTTTAGTCAACGGTATTTACTGCACTACCTGTCGTTTGAAGGTGCAAATCAATGGCTATAGCGAGTCGTATTGGTCTGCCAGGTCCTTGGCCATGTTGAAGAAGAAGGTGGCCACCTCGTTGAAGTCCATGTTGAGGTCGCGGCTCAGGCCTACGCGGTCTTTGAAAATGGCCACGTTGTACCATTGCAGGCATTGGAACGCACGATGAAAATAGAGCCTTTGCAGTTCTTCGCGGGTGGGTTTGTGACCCACATAGGCTTCTAACAGTGAGAGGGCTTTGTCAAAGCCTGCATTGCCATAGCAGGCAATGTCATAGAAGGGGTCGTTCATGCCGGCAAACTCCCAGTCGAGGACATATAGTTTGTCGCCGCTGATAACCAAGTTAGTAGGTTGGTAGTCGCAATGGCAGGGCACTTTCTTCACCTCGGCGTGCGCCTCGCGCATGGCATCCAACTTTTTCCGCAGTTCAACATACGACTTGGGATGGGTAAAACCCGTCTCGCGGCAGTAACGCTCGTAGTCGTCCAAGCGTCCGAAGGCGTTGTAGTCTTTGAACCGCAGGTCGCTGTTGTGAATCTTCTTAAGGGCCGCTACGGAGAGGTCGTTGTATGAAATCACATCGGTGTCGGACATGATGGTGCCATCGACGTACTCGGCCAGCTTTTCGCCCGAAATGATTTCGACGTATGAGGTGGCGTTGTTCAGCCCCAGACGGTTCACTTCCTGTATGTTGTCCCATTCTTCAACTCGGTCGACAAATTTCTCGGCATATTTGCCGGGGACACGGTAGGTGTATCTCTTGCCACGGGTTTCCACCACATAGGTGTAATTGCTCATGCCCCCTTCGAGGCGTTTGATGATGTTGGCGTCTTGGGTGTGCATCAGTGCATTGACGCGGGCTACGATGTATTCTTCTACGTTCATATAGTTTATGTGTTTTTCCTTTTGCGGTATTCTGTGAGGGTGAGGCCGGTGAGCCGCTTGAAGAGGTTGGAGAGGTGCGACTGGGAGGAGAAGTCCAGCTCCTCGGCAATCTCTTGTAGTGGTACGGCGGGCGACTGGTCGAGCATCTCCTTGATGCGGAACAGCAGGGTGGACTCGATGACGGCCTTGGGCGTGGTGTCGGCTATGCGGCGGGTCACCTGCGAAAGGTAGCGGGGGCTTACGCCCAGCTGTCCGGCATAGAAATTCACGTCGTGGCTGTGGCTGCAGAGCTTCTCCTGCATCGAAAGGAAGTCGCGGTAGAGGGTGACGATGCGCCCTTGGATGTCGTCACCCACAGTCTGTGGCGGCACCAGCAGCGCGGCTTTGCGTATGGCGTCGTCGAGGCTGTCGCCCTGGTTGAGGTACAAGGCTATAGAGGAGCAGAGCTCGTTGCAGCGGCCATGTGAGCCGTCGGCCTCGATAACTTGGGCGGCCGAAAAATGCCGTGCGTCGCGCTTGCGCACCACCAGCAGCGAGCAGAGCGGCAACAATTCTTTTTGCACCAGTTGGATAAGCCCGTCGTCCATCAGTTGCTCCTCATGGATGGAGCAGACTACGGGGGAGTATAGTATCCAGCGGGGTTTGTGGCGGCGCAGGCATTGGACGATGGCATAGAGCGAGGCGGCGTTGCGCACCATCCCTATCTTCACCACCTGAGGGTTGGCGTCGTCGCACACCGCGTCAATCTGACGTTCGATGACAGGTGCGGGGATGTCGTAAAACTCCTGAATACCCAACGAGTTCTGCAAGGTGATGCTGGTGACTACCGACATAGCCCTGCCACCCAAACTGGTGATGGTGCGGATGTCGGCCTGTATGCCGGCGCCGCCAGTGCTGTCGGAGCCTGTGATGGTCAGTATCGGAGTCGTCTTCATGGTGGTGTCTGCTTTTTGTGTAGGGCAGTTTCGAGCCGCCGTTTGCTGCTTCCCGCGGACCAGTGAGGTTAGGCTCAAGTGACTGCAGAGTAGCTAGTTGTGGCGAACAATAC
The DNA here is from genome assembly GCA_017545365.1 of Bacteroidales bacterium. The sequence goes on along the minus strand of JAFWOP010000065.1, from coordinate 8,538 downwards.
TGCCTGTTAGCGTTTGCAAAGTAACGAATAAAATGCGATATGGCAAAGCATTGTTCCCAAAATAGCAAATTATTTCCCAAAATTGTAAAAGGCAATAGGACGTGAGGGTCAGCGCTTAATGATGGTCTCCACATTTTTTTTTGCCTATATCAAAATAAAGGGTAGCAGATATGCGTTATTGCAGAAAAATAATCATTCTATGGAAAGATTCCGTTATCATACAACCCCCGTCCTGCTGCTCACGGGCTATTTGGGCAGCGGCAAGACCACACTGGTCAACCACATCCTCACAAATAAGAAGGGCATACGCTTCGCCGTCATCGTCAACGATATAGGCGAAGTGAACATCGATGCCTCGCTGATACAGAAGGGCGGCATTGTGGACCAGAAAGACGACAGCCTGGTGGCCCTGCAAAACGGCTGCATCTGCTGCACGCTGAAGATGAACCTCGTGGAGCAGCTCAACGACATTATGAAGACTGCCCGCTTCGACTATATTGTCATAGAGGCCAGCGGCATCTGCGAGCCCGAACCCATCGCCCGCACCATCTGCTCCATTCCCCGTATGGGTGACGAGTACACCGTGTATGGCGTGCCGCGTCTCGACTGCGTGGTTACGGTGGTCGATGCCTTGCGGATGCAGAGCGAGTTTGCCTGTGGCGACAAACTGCTGGGCTCCGCCATCGGCGAGGAGGATATAGAGAACCTGATTATCCAGCAGGTGGAATTCTGCAATATCGTGCTGCTGAACAAGGTGTCGGAGGTGAAACCCGAAGAGGTGGACCGCCTGCGGCAAATCATCCTGCAACTGAATCCGGGTGTGAAGATTATCGAATGCGACTATGCCAAGGTGGACCTCGGACAGATTGTCGACACCCATTTCTTCAACTACGAACGCACTTCGGGGTCGGCCGCATGGGTGCGCGAGCTGGAACGCCTCACTTCCGACGAGGAGAACGAGGAGGCCAAGATGGTGAGTACGGAAGACCACCACCATCACGATGACGACGACGATGATGAGGATGAGCACGACCATCATCACCACCATGACGAGGAACATGACCATCATCACCACCATGACGATGAAGAACATGAACACCACCACCATCACCATCATCATGAAGGCGGCGAGGTGGAGGAATATGGCATCGGCACCTTTGTCTACTATCGTCGGCAGGCGTTCGACCTCGACAAGTTTGACCGTTTCGTCAACCTCAACTGGCCCAAGAACGTGATTCGCGCCAAGGGTATATGCTATTTCTCGTTCAACCCCGACATGTCGTACCTTTTCGAGCAGGCTGGGGTTCAGGTGAAGGTGTCAGAAGCTGGGCAGTGGTATGCCACCATGCCTGAGGAGGAGCTCCTCGACATGATGCGGCAGGATGCCGGCTTGGTGCACGACTGGGATGAGGAGTACGGCGACCGCATGCAGAAGATAGTCTTCATTGGTCAAAACATGGACAAAGAGGCCATTGTGCGTCAGCTCGACGAATGCCTTGACCTCAAATAGCCGCCACCTTTATAATACCCATCCTGGCTTCTTGGCAGGGTTTCGGAAAACCGTGCTGCCGTTTAGTCTTAGTCAGTTTTAGAATAATTGTACCATCGTTTTAGGATTGGTTATCCTAGAACGGTGGTATAGGCGTGCTGTAATTATTTTGAAAAGAGTGAGTTGGTAGAGTAATGGGGGCGGACGCGGTGAGAGGGCGGGGTCAGCCGTAGAGTTCGTTGAGTATCATGGACAGACGGATTCCGGCGGCATAGAGCTGCCATTCTAAGGCAGGGGCAAAGTGATAGATGTAGACGAAGGCATTGCCGTTCCAGGTGGTTTGGTAGGCATAGATTTCCTCGGTGAGGTGGTAGTTGTGGAGAAGCAGTTCCTCATCGGTCAGATGTCGGATATAGCGTTTCTGACGGCTGTAGCGGTTTTCGAGATACTCGGCATACTCAGAATAGCTGTAGCCCACAGCGTTGATGATGCCTTCGTCCCAAACGCGGTGAAGGTTATAGGGCTCTTTGAACCAGGTGAGCTTCACCCGGTTGCCACCCAGGTCGTCGAGGTGGCCGGTGTGCATCGGGCAGAAACGGTCGCCGGTGAGGTGGATGATGAAGCGGAGGGCATCGACATTCTTGGGGTCGTGGCGCAGGAGGTTGATGAGGCTGTCGGAGGCCCGGAAGAGGTTGCCGCCTACGGTGGGGTAATGGATAAGGGTCGAGAGGACGGCGGAGTCGGTCATGTTTGGCTCGAAGTCTTGGTAGTGCCAGTCGTGGCTGTTGGGATATATGGTGTCGCTCTTGATGTTGTCCGCCCAATTGGACCAGTAGACGATGCCGTGTTTCCCTAGAATGCGGTCGATGCGGTGGCGGGCTCGGCAGTTGAGGTTGTCGTAGGCCACTTGTGCGACTATGCGGTGTCCGGTGGAGCCCCAGGCGAGAAGTTGGCCTGTGGGCAATGCGAGCAGGCAGAGAATGAGGATTGTTTTTATTTTGCTCATGTTCTGTGGAGTATTCGTTGTGGTTATATCAGTATGCGGGTGTGTTTGCGGTATTCTGCGTATGCGGGTTTGTTGGCCAGTTGTCGGCGTTCCATCAGGGGGATGCTGATGCCCAGGAACAGGGCGGTCATGGCCAGGGGGCAAAGGATAAGGCAGGGGCGGCAGGCGAGGCCGTTGACGGATATGTACATCAGCCAGACGCCCCACCACATGGATATTTCGCCAAAGTAGTTGGGATGGCGGCCGTGCTTCCACAGGCCCGTTTGGAGAATCTCGGTGGGCAGCTTCCGCTGTTTGACGAAACGGTGACGCTGTGTGTCTGCCACCAGTTCTATACATGTCGCGCAAAGGCAAACTGCCATGGCCAACCACGAGAGGGGGGTGGCTACGTGGGGCTGTTCGGGTAGGAGCAGGGCGGGAAGCATAGCAATGAACACTATGACGGTGGGCATCATGTTCAGCCCGAAGAAGTTGATGATGTGGAAAATGATGGGGGGCTTTTCGTTGCGGTAGTGTGCATAGCGCCAGTCCTCGGATTGGAGTCCGTGGAAGGTGTAGGCCCAGTTGGCCGTGAGGCGTATTCCCCACAGCCATACGGCGATGAGTAGCATGAGGTAAGGCATGTTGGGGCTGGTTAGGTGGGACCAGAAGGTGAGCATGACGGGCGGGGCCACGCTCCAATAGGGGTCGTAGACGGAGACGTTGTGGTAGATGAGGCCAAAGAGCCAGACGATAATGGTGGATATTACGTCCGCGCAGAAAAGCCGCATGTTGGGGTTGGGCACAAGTGGGCAGAGTCGGCGGAAGACAAGGATGCCGACAGCGAGAGCCGCTAGGTAAACCAGCAGGATGATGAGGAAACTGAGTCCGCGGGACTGATTGCCCAGCAGCCTATGGACTTTTGCGCAGTAGTCGGAATAGGAGCTGCCGAAGTCTTTGAGGAGGCGTTTCTCCTCACTGGCCACCTGGCAGAGCATGATGGCTGCGAAGAGGGCAAGAATCAGTGCTGACTGCCATGTGCGGAGCAAGAGGACGCATCCGCCAAGCATTATGATGACTCCCAGCAGCATGGGGTTGCGGCTGAAACGGTAAGGCCCTTCAGTCATGAGATGCTTGGTGCGCGGTGCAAGCTCATGTCCAAAGGCATCAAAAGGGTTGCCCTTTCCCATGCGGCGCATGTGCAGTATGGCCCATACGCTTAGCGCCAACCCGGAAGCAATGGCGATGAGGCCGGCCAGTGAAAGCCATGAGTGGAGGAGGGCGTTGATGTCGGGTTTGCCGCTGGCGAGCCACATAAGGAATGGAATCAAACCGAGAAAGAGAAGCAAGCCTAAGAGGTAGCCTGCAATTTCGCGTAGAAGGCGTATCATGAGGAGTGGTGTTTGTCTTTTTGTTTGAGGTATTTCTTGATCAGGTGTGTGAGGCCGGGTTTGTGATGCTCGGTCTGCATCAGGTTGAGGGTGGCGTAGAATTCGTGCAAGAGTTCGGGATAGAAGCTGCACATGCGATAGACCAGTTTCATGCAGAGGGCTTGTACGCCCGGGGGCTCTTCAAGCATGATCATGTGGGTGAGGCAGAAGTCGAGGAAGTCGGTACGCAGGTTTTCTTTATCAAGAGGTTGCCGTTCGACGAGGTTCAGCACCAGCCGTCGCAAAGAGGTGTCAGAGGTTGTGGTGGCCAGCTCGATGAGTGGGTCATGAGGAAGTGTCTGGATTTCTGAAGTGGTCTTGTGCGTCAGCACCCAAGCAGCATTTCTCGCCACACGGCTGTCGGGGTGGAACAAGTTGTTATATAACTGATTGGCAGTCAGCTCATGTGCCAGTTTGCGCACCTCTGTTCCGCCCAAAGGCTCTGCCAGCATATCGCATTGTTTGTTCACTTCTGTGCTTCTTTTTTTGCTCCAAACAGGTAGTGTGCCAAGAGCGGGCTGATGCGTATGATGTTGCTGATGATTAGGCAGAAAAGGATGACTATGAGGGAGAGTGCGACGACGGTGGTTGCCTCAAGGACGAAGTTGTTGTATGATTTGAAGAAGTTCCCAATCTGCGGAATCGAGGGAATGAGGAAGTAGTGGAGGAGGTAGATGTCAAGTGTCCTACGGCCAATATATTGTAGGCTTCGGCCTATCCTGGTCTTTTGCGAGAAGAAGTCTTCGTAGTGACGGAAAACAGCAACCACTGTGGTAATACCGAGATAAGCCACGCCTTCAGCAAGCAGTTTGGTGGATGGTAGGTACATTCGGCCTTGTCCGATGCCTGTTTGGTGGTAGTAGATAATATAGGTGGCAGCGAAGAGCAGCAGAATGGTTGTGATAACATATTTGTTGTCGAGAAGCTTAAAGAACTTTTCGCGGTAGCAGGATACTAGGTTGCCAAAGATGAAAAACTGGAAATACAGGAATATTCTGTATAGGCAGAGAAGGCGGGCCGGGGTGTTGTGTTCGAAATGAGTGTTGCTTCTAAATGAGAGGTAGTAGAGGATGAAGGCTATGACTACGAGTACGATTTGGCGGGTGACGAGTTTGCATTTGTTTAGGGTGAGTGAAACGGTGTAGTAGATGGCGAGCATTCCCAGTAGGGCTAGGGTGAACCAGTAGCCGAGTTTTGTGGACTTGTTAAAGAACAGAATGATAGCCTCATAAGGTGTGATTCCCTCACAGTGGGCAAAGACAAGGGAGGCATAAAGCAGACCGAAAAGCAGGGTGGGTATAAGTTGGATGCGTGTCTTCTCTAATAGTTTGGTCCGATAGTGTTCGAAGCTCCAGATTTCTGAGCATTTGAAAGAGACGAAGCCGCTGATAAAGAAGAATAGGGGCATGCGGAATGAGATAAAGAAGCCGTTGAGCCCCGAGAAATGAGTGTTGTAGTCTATTCCGAATAGCTCCATGTGGGAGAAGACGACCATTATCATCGTAAATCCCCTCATGGCATCTATCCATTCGATTCTTTTTTTGTCAGAAAGTGATTGCATTGTTTGAACTCACTGGTAGTCAATAATAATAGGGAAACTGATTTGTATAGTTTCACGATGCAAAGATAATGCTTTTTTCTGAAAGAGCAATTGGCAAGTCGCTACTTTGCTGAATGAGTAGTGATGCAGAGGCAGTGAACCTGTGTATTTGTGGAAACAAGTGTTGGGCAGAAATGTGTTCAGTCATCCACAGATATGCCGGATGGTTCAGTCTCTTTGAACCAGCTGTCGAGGGTGGCTTCTGTCTTGGCGGTGATTCTGGGGGTGATTTTGTTGTTGATTTTCTTTATGACGAAAAACACTGCTGCGGCTTCGTCCATCACGCCAAGCATTTTGAAGAGTGAGCGGGGGATGAGCGAGACGGGCAGGACGACGTATAGCAGACAGCCATATATCATGGCTTTCTCGGTGGTGGTGGTCTCAGCATCGGTAAGTACGTAGTAGGCCATTAGCAAGGGCTTGACGGTGAGACGCCCCACCTTCATCGCATAGCGTTTGATAAAGCGGAATATTTTGTTTGACCGTTCTTTCCAGTTCACGTTTTTCACTTTCTCTACCAAGGGCTTCACGTCCCGGCCTGTAATCAGGTAATAGAGTATGGTGATGCAAATTATCGTTATCATCATAATTATTGTAGTATTTATATGTATTAACGTGGTGACTTGACAATTATTGTGTGGAGCATGAGACTTTACGGAATAGGAGTCTTCCTTCTGGTGAGTACATAAGTCGGCCAGAGACAGTTACTTTGTCGGTGCGTGTCCGAAGGCCGAGGCCTAAGGCCCCTTCAAGGTGTATGTCGAATTCGGCGGTGCACTCCACAGCTGGCATACCTTCTACGGGTGCGGGGTTGGTTATGTGGGTCAGCTCTAAGTCCTTCATCCGCAAAGAGAATAATCCTTTCCCATATCGTTCTTGGCATAGTTGTTGTGCATAGTCATGAAGGTATACTTTGAAATCGTAAGCGGTCAGGCTCATCAAGGCAGCACGCAGACGGCAGCTGTCTTCCTCATGCAGCAGTCGTGACCATGTCTGCCTCACCACTCGGTGGGGCGAATTGGCAAAGTGTTGCGTTTGGTAGTGCGCCTCTTTCTTGAATTGTTCGTAGGAGTAATAGTTGTGGTTGAAAAAGTCGCCCATCTTTTGGAACGATTCCCGCATCGACCGCACGTCTTCGCTATAGGCACACTGCTGATACTGAAAACGTTGAAGGAACGAATCGCAAGCACAGATGGCGCTTGGCACTGAATAGAAATACTCTCGATTGGCTATCTGTTCGTATTCTTCAGAACAGTTCCGTTCGTTGGCTGTTTTATGAAAGGAGGCAAGGACTTCGTCTTTTGTCGATTTCGAGCATCCCCAGTAAAACAGGCCTACCACAGCCGTGACCAAGGCGGCCAGCAATAATATCCTTTTCCTTCTCATGGTCATCGTTTGAGCAGTTTCTATTGGTTTTACGTTTTTTCTTTTATTTAGTTGCTCTCCGATAGAATAATTGCATGGCGTGTCTTATTTTTTGCTTTACGAATAGGTGTCACTTCAAAGGAAAGGAAGCTTGTAGGGTCACTGTTCTGCCGTCTGGAAGCCTTACTGCCACGTTGTCAAGGAATAAGGTTTCATCCAGCCGTGCTTTTGCCAACATTTCGCGCACCTCGTTCGTCAATTTGCTGCCTTCCACGATGATGGGTAGGTTGAACCATCCCGACCGATTGAGATGGTAGCTTAGCACTTCGGGTGCGTCAAGTTTGAACGAGAAATCCTCAAGTTCGGCTTTGACTTGTATATACCCCTTGGTTAAGAGGTCGTTGAGTGACACCGTGTCCCCTTGCCGTACATACCCTAAGTATAGCGTTGGGTTGGGGAGGGTGACGACTCGGAACTGCATAACCCCGCGGCTGCGTGTGCGTTGGGGGTCGATACGCTCGTCGACATGAACCGTGATGGTTCCGGTGCTGTCTTTGGGGCGTACCACGAAGTCGTTGCTGTTGCTTCCGTCGGGGTCTCGATGAAGAAAGGCCTTGTCCTCTCCGATGCTCACCACGATGTCTTTGGGCATCAGCCCTGGCACCGACACCGACATGGGGTTGTCAATATTATAGTAGACATAGTCAAGCCGGGTCAGTGCTACTACTGCCCTGTCATACTGACCCCATGATGGGGCGGAAATAGTAGCCATCATGATGAATATCAGCGCGGTTTGTTTACATTTGTTTGTCATTTCTATTATTATGTATTATTTATATATGTCGATAACGTCCAAGCGCCATTATTATTGCCTTGTATCCCCATCTTCATTTCGTTTATCGGAGCGAACCTCTTCGAACCATCAACGAAGGTACGTTGAAATCGATTCCTCTACCTTGATCCTTTTGTCTCTTGTGCGATATATGACTGATTTCTCAACAGCCTTGGAGAGGCTGAATTTTAATAACACCGTACAGGCGAAGCGCAGTGGGGTGACAGGCGAAGCTCTCTATCAGGGTCCTGCGGAGGCGCGGCATCAAGAATGTTTGACAAAAATCAGTCATTTGTCAGATTAGAGCAATTCTTTTTTCGGGCACGATTTTTTATTTACTTCTTGCTTCGACGCGTTACTATTACTATAAACGCATTGTATATTAGCTTGTTATAGTTTATTATTCCATTAGTGTGTAATGTTAAATAGTGGTATTTGTTACTGAAAATCAGTATAATACACGAATATTGCAATTTTCATGTGCGTCCGCCCCCTGATTTTTGCGGAAAACGGGTGTTTTTTCTTGATTTTTCCAGTCGTTTTCCGCCTTTTTTCCAGCCTTCAAAATTTTTTTTTTCTTACTTCATAATGCTGTCGTCCAGCCGTTTTGCGCCGCCGTGGCGAAGAAATGCGAAAAAAAATTTTTGCAGTTTGAAAAAAGGTCGTATCTTTGCACCCGCTTTCGAGGAAACAACAGCAGTTTCCGAAAGGGGCGAAAGGACATTGAATTCTTGGATCGAGAGATAGCGTGTGTCGAACACCGAGCCGGCGAGGCCGGCGGGTGAGACACGAACGAGTCAAAGGTAAAAAAAAGCAATTCTTACAATGAAGAGTTTG
>JAFWOP010000064.1 GCA_017545365.1 Bacteroidales bacterium | reverse complement strand
GAAGATGGAAGCTCCGAGAGGGGTGGCGTAGAAGGTCTGTCCGACCCATTTGGACAGCTGGCACGAGGGCCCGGCTGTGCCCTTGGTGCTGTCGTTCGAAAGCACACGCACCTCGGCATAGTCTATCTTAGGCATGTACATGCCGTATGCCTCCGGAGTAGCGTTCGCTTTCCCTATGTCGCTCCCTCCCCAACAATCACTATACTCTCTGGGCTTACGTGCAAAACACCACAGGGTGTCCAGCCTTGCCCCAGTGGGGAGGAACATAAGGGCATTCCTCTGTCCTGTGAATCGGTAAGGCTGAAAGAGGTCACACATACCTGGACCCACATGGGCATATATCGTGGGATAATTGTAATATTCCCCCCTATTTGATACCATGTTATTGTTTTTAGTTCCAACCATGTAGAACGACGAATCCACCCGTACAGGGGTTGGGAGATTTACCTCGTACAGGTAGCAGTATTCAAACCCATACAGTGCCGAGTCAGAATGCAGGGGCACCTTCAGAACCTTCGGGGTGGCGGTGTCCCACTGCACCCTTGCCACTAATACTGCCGAGTCCTTCTCTCGGTCATACTGGAAGATATCGATATATTCCGGCAAAAGAAGACGGCTTGGGTTTTGAACAGGGTATGCCAATTGAGTTTCCGCGATGGTTGAATCCATCACCCACACCCCGATGCCTGTAATGGCTGCAGGATGCTCTACATACTCCATCTTCGCATACAGAATATTCATATCAGAACCCAATGCGCTACGGCACATTCCAAGGTCATAGTCAATCCTGTAGTTGTATGGGTTCGTCAAGTCCAAGTAGCAGAACGTGGTGTCGTACCACCAGGAATAATAGTATCCCGGCAGTTTGCCGTCAGGACCACTTACCGTGTCGTATGTCTGCGACATCATTGATGGTAACATCGCCATTGTAACCAATAGTAATAGTACAATCTTTTTCATGATATTAGATATTTATACAATAAATGTTGCACTTTCCAAACCTTGCAAAGGGAGCTTTATTGTGCTATATTTCAATTTGATGTGCCTACATTTGCAGGTTGAGTCTCTCTCAATTACTACGCTGCAAGTATACGAAAAAAAGTGGAGGGGGGGCGAAAAAAAAATATAAAAAATGTTAACGAGAGTTATCCCTAGCGGGTATGCGGCTTCGCGGGTTCCACGTGCAGGGTGATGTGGGTGTCGGAGCCAAAGCGCTGTTTGACGGCGCGCTCTATTTCGCAGGTGCGGGCGTGGGCGGTGGCGAGGGGGATGCTGCCGTCCATGCGGATGTGCAGCTCGATGGCAATGCGGCTGCCGATGCGGCGGGTGCGCAGGTGGTGCGGGTCGTGCACGTCGGGGAAGGCAGTGACGATGGACAGAATCTCCTGCTCCATCTCTTCGGGCAGCGAGGCCTCCATCAGTTCGTCGACCCCCTGCTTCAGCAGTTTCCATGCCACGCGAAGGATGAAGAACGCGACTATCAGTGAGGCCAAGGGGTCCAGCACCGCCCACTGCTCGCCCAGCAGTATGGCCCCGCCGATGCCCGCCAGCGTGCCGAGCGACGAGAGGGCGTCGCTCCTATGGTGCCAGGCATTGGCCTCCACAGAAGGTGCGTTGAGGCTTCGTGCCCGTCGGGCGGTGTATTGGTATACGGCCTCCTTCAATACTACCGACACCACGGCTGCCCACAATGCTAGCATCCCGGGTGCGGCCAGTGTGCCACCGTTGCACCAGAACACTATCCTGGCCACGCCGCTGTAGCCGATGCCGAAGGCTACCACAGCAAGCGACACTCCGATGAGGGTGGTGGCGAGGGTCTCGTACTTGCCATGGCCGTAGTCGTGGCCGCGGTCTTCGGGCTTGCCGCTGATGCGCACAAAGAGCAGCACCATGGCGTCGGTCAGCAGGTCGGAGAGCGAGTGAACGGCATCGGCCGTCATGGCGATGCTGTGCCCCAACGCACCGGCGACAAATTTAAATACGGTAAGCAGCACATTGGCTGCGCTGCCTACGAGGGTTACCTTGTAGATTTCTTTTTCGCGGATGGCCGTAGTGTTTTTCTCCATGATGTCGTAAGCTTTCCGACCGGAGGGGCGGGCAGATGCTAAAAACCAAATACCAGCGAGAGGAGCAGGAATACGAGGAAGGCGTAGAGTATGATTTTCGTGCCCGACACGGGCTTCATGTAGTCGGTGTCGGAGATGTCGAACCGGCGGCGTATCTTTATCTGGCGCTTGGCCTGGCGGTATTTCTCAGCCAGCGACTCCTCCTCCGCGGGTTCCACGGCAGGCGTCGCCGTGGTGCTTCCGCCGCTGAAGCGGGGCTGGTAGCGGAACTGGGGCATCTCGCGTTTGCGGAAGAGGTCGCGCCACGACAGCTTGGACGACTGCTGCCGTGCCTCGCGGTCGAGCGAGCGTACCTTTTGCTCGAAGTACTCCAACTCCGATGCTCCCTTTTTGTCCTCCTCGTGCGGGGCAGCCGCGGCCTCTTCGGCCGCTTTCTTCTCCTGTTCGGTGGCATACTTCTTCTTCAACGCCTCCCAACGCTCCTTTTCGGGGTCGTAGAAGCGCGGCTGGTAGTGGAACTGCCGGGGTTTGGGTACTTCAAACATAATATCTGATTACTGCTAAGTTGTTGTTTGTTATTTCTTATCGCCTTCTGCCACCACTGCGTCCATGGGCACGTCGAAAGGCTCCACCGGCACCTCCTCAACCATCTGGAAGTCGAAGGCCACCCCCACCTTGAAGGCGTGGGGCGTGGTCTTCAGCAGCCGGTCGTAGAAACCGCGGCCGCGGCCCATTCGGTTCATGTGGCGGTCGAAGGCCACGCCGGGGACGATGATGAGGTCGATGCTGTCGTAGGCGTCAAAGACGGGGCCGACAGGCTCGCCGATGCCGAACTGCTCGCCAGCCCTCATGCATTCGGGGCCGGTGTAGCGGCGCAGCACCAGGTCGTCGCCCGCCACGCAGGGCAGCAGCAGCACCTTGCGGCGGTACCATCGTTCGACGAAGGAGTGCGTCTGCACCTCGTCGTCCATCGACCAGTAGAGTAGCACTGTCGAGGCCTGTTGGAACTGGGGGAGCTGCTCCACCTGGTCCATGATGGGGGCCGAGCGGCGCAGCTTCTCTTCCAGCGGCACCAGTTTCTTGGCTTCGCGTATGTGCCGGCGCAATGCTTTCTTGTCCATTAGAAAGGCAGGTCCTCGTCGGGTTTGAGGGGTGAGGCAAAGGGTGCCTGTGGGGCGGTGGGCTGCTGGGGGGGCTGCATGGCAGGGGCCTGAGCGGCGGGGGCCATCGGGGCGGCAGGGGCCATCGGGGCCTGGGGGGCGGCGGCGGGCCATGCATAGCCGGTGGCGGCTGGCGGCATCTGTCCGGGTATGAAGCTCTGGATGCGCGAGCAGCGCAGGTCGGTGTACCAGCGTTCCTGATATTCGCGCGATTCGGGGGTGAAGGTTACGACGACAGGGCTGTTCAGCTGTATGCTGGTCACCATGGCCAGACGGTCCTCGCCGAAGGTGGTGAAGGCCACCATGCGCGGGTATTCGCCATCGGTTTCAATCACAAATCCGCCACGCACCCAGGGGCCGCGCTGGCTCTCGCCACGCGTCTCAGGGAGAATCTTGATTAACTTACCTGTTATTTCCATTTCTCTGTGTATGTTTATTATTAATAATCAGAATGATGTGCTGTTTCCGAAAAGGAATTACAATCTACAAAAGTAGTAAAAAAAAGCGTATGCTCTGCAAAAAGTTTTCAACAAAAATCCGACCTTGTTTAATGTCAGCTGTTTAGGGGCAGCCTCAACGCTTTTGGCCATAGCACCGACGCGTCTCCCTTCGGTTCCCGGATACACGTCCCGCAGGAAAGCCTGTTCCGGGCCGTTGTGTGTCGCCGTTAAGGGTGGGTTCGCTTTTTATCAGTATGGCCTATGTGGGCTTTGGGTTAGTTTTAAGTGCTGGTGCCCTAAAAGGTTGCAGGGTGGGGCCTACGGCGGGCGAAAAAGGAGCGACGGCACGGCTGAGGCGGCGGCTGGAGCGGTTGTCCGTAAGGATAGGCGGGGAAGGACGGGGCTGGGCGTCCCTGTCGGCGTCAGCGGCTGGTGCGGCGGTAGAAGTAGAGGATAAGGAACGAGGTGATGACGACCATCACTCCGATGATGACCCAGAAGGCGGTGGTGTTGGTGATGAAGGGGAAGTCGACGTTCATGCCGAAGAGGCCGGTGACCACGGTCAGCGGCATCATGGTGGTGGAGAAGTAGGTGAGCACCTTCATAATCTCGTTGGTGCGGTTAGCCTGTAAGGAGTCGAAGGTCTTGGAGAGGCCTTCGATTAACTCGCCGTAGTCCTCGATGGAGTCGAACATCTTCTGGTATTGGTCCAGGATGTTGCCCCAGTAGTCTTCCATGTCCATTGCTTCGGGGTCGACGAAGCCTTTGATGGTGCCGCCTTCGAACATGTGTAGCACTCGCAGCTGGGGCTTGAAGGTGGTGTTGAGCAGGATGATGTTGCGGCGGGTGATGGAGATGAGTTCGATGATGCTGCGGGCACGTTTGTTGAAGATGTCGTAGTTGATGAGGTCCACTTCGGATCCCACACGCATGATGAGGGTGTAGGTTTCGAGCATCAGGCGGTTGAGGATGTGGTAGAGCAGCAGGTCGCTGGAGGAGAGTTGTTCCTTCACGTCGTCATCGTCGTCGCGCAGGTCTTCCTGCATCTCCTCGAACAGTTTCTGCACCACCCAGTGTGACTTGCCTATGGTGATGATGTAGTCGCGGCCCCAGAAGATTTTCACTTCGCGGATGCGGATGAACTTGTTGCCTTTGTCGAAATAGGGGAAATGCAGAATGAGGAAGTAGTAGTCGTCATACTCATCGATTTTGGGTCGCTGGTTGCTGCCGCGGCAGTCTTCGATGTCGAGGGGGTGGAACTGGTATTCGTCGAGCAGAAAGCGGTATTCTTCTTCCGACGGATTGGTTATTTGCAGCCATTTCAAGGACTGGTATTGTATGGTCTCAATCATGGGAGTCCCCCTTTCTTTTTGCGATCACCTGGTGGTCAGTATTCTACATTCGTTTGCGGTTTTTTATTTCAAACTGCAAAGATACGACTTTTTTCTCACCCGTGCAAGAAAAAAAACAATCCTGTCAGGGCAAACGCATCAAAAACAGTTGTCAGGTATGCCGAAAGTTCATATACGATGTGCGGCAATGCGGCTCCGGCCCCAGCCCAAAGGGCTGGAACAGATATAGCCTAAGGCAACGCCCTAGGAATCAGTCCCCATGCCGACAGATGCAGCCTACAGGGCTGCAACATTACGCCCGTGCCAAAATTCGCAGCCAGCAGCCCTGCAGGCTGCTGGTCGCTGCCGTCGTTGTCCCCGTATGGCGGTGCCATACGCTATATCTGTCTGTGCCTTTCAGGCACACTGCGACATCAAACCACGGAGCTTGATTAATTGCAACGTCTTTCTAGAACCCCAAGAATCGTTATAGGAGGGTTCTATTTATTTGTTTTCGTGTCGCGTCCCTATCGGGACGCATTTTGTTTACCTCTGAAGATCACCGCACTACGTACGGTGTTATTCATATCTCACCCCTTTCGGGGTGATTAATAGAAGTCTCCTATATTTGATGCGTTTGCCCTGACAATCCTGCCAATGCTTGAATGTGTTAATGCTTGAGTGCTGGCGCGGTCAATATACTAAAACAATAAAGCAATCAAACAATCAAGCAATCCTGCCGTTTGGCTTATTTTACCACGAGCCGTTGTGTGCCGGACCCCTCGTTTGTGGTCAGGGTGACGAGGTAGATGCCGGCAGGGAAATCGTGCAGGGGGATTGTGAGGCAGGGCATGGTGAACGGAATGGTGAGCGATTTGCGGCCCGCGGCATTGTGGAGGGTGAGTGTGGCATTGGGCGGACAGTCAGTGGTGCAGACGGTGACGGTATTGTGTGCGGGGTTGGGGGTGAGTGTAAAGAAGGTTTCTTCCCTGTGGGTTGTATCTATGTCCAATTGTCTGGCAGAGAAGTATGCCGTTATCACCGTGTCGCTTTCCATTGTCAGGTGCAGCGGGTTTGCCGTATCGCCCGTACTCCATCGGTCGAACACGTACCCATAGGAGGCAAAGGCCTCTATCGTGGCAGTGTCTCCCTCGTAGTAGGTACTGTCGCCCGTTACGTAGCCCATCCTTTCATCGTTGCTTCTAACGTCCAAACGATACTTTTTCGTTATCGGTTCGAACACAGCAGTGTAGTGTGTCGTGTCCTGTGTTATATACACGCTTTGCGTCGCCAGGGTGCAGCTGTCCTCCTGCCAATGAGAAAACTTGTAGCCACGTTTTGGTATCGCTTGGATGCTCTGCCACGTATTGCGCGACACGCGTATATCAGGTTCTGCCGTGCCCATTGTCGTGTCCGCCGAGGTCACTATCAGATTCACATAATCCACGATTGGGAAATACATCCCGAAAAATGGCGAGTTGCAAGCCGAATGGAAGTCTACCCATTGTCGTCCTCTATATAAGGCCCATTGCTTCAGTACGAACCACGACGGTTTTGGACACCATGCTGGGTCACTCCCCATACGATTAGCATAAACTACCATCGGTTCCGCAGGATAATATACGAACTCGTAATGCATAGACCCACAATAGGCGTTTCCTCCGTTGTTTGATGACAGGGTATAGAACACCGAGTCCACCATTATCGGCTCCGAAAACATCGCCTCGTACACCTTTATCAGACTGAACCCAAATTTTCCGGTGTCTGCATTGAGAGCTATCTTCATCACTTTCGGGGTGATGGTGTCCCACCGCACCGAGTCAAGCAGCTCCACTGTGTCGCCCACCTTTTGGAACAGATACACATACTCCTCCGTATATTGGTGGTGTTGGATGATGGATAGGTCGCTATTGTAGTTTAGGCGCTCTGTCACTGCCACCCCCTGCACCAATGTCGGGCGGTCCACATGCTGGGGATATGCCGTCACATGTCCAATACTATTGCAATACCAAGGAAAAAGAAAAAGGGCAGGTGTATAACCCATTCCATCCTGAGTGCTAAAGAACTCTGGCAGGGTATCGTACCACACCGAGTAGTGATAATTGCTGTATTTCCACGGCACCGTGTCCGTCTGAGCCTCAGCCCATGGCAGCAGCACTGCACATAAAATAAGGATAATAAGTGTTCTCTTCATAATGGGGCTTTTTTATCTGTGATTATTCTTCGGATCGTTGTATGCAGACGTTTTCGACATCTACAGCTATTGTAGGAGTGCTTTTTTTACCCCACTCGAAATCTAATTCATACGTAGTTTTAAAATGTAGTGTTCTCTCTAATGCCGTCGGTTGAAGGGCTCCCTCAACAGGTAAGATTTCAGTTTGGCTAACATCTATACATTGGTTCTTTTCATTTAACGTTGGTTGTTCTTCTTGCAGGTATGTCAGATTCTGAGAAGAAGAACTCCAGATGCCACCCAATCGTATATCATCGCCATTGTAAACACTGATGGATTGCATTTGATTGTCGACCAACCGATGCACAGGTGCCCAAGTATTGTAGTAGATAGTTCCACTGGGATATTCTACAACAGTCTTGTATGAGCCAGAGGTGTTATGTAACAATGCTATCATGGAACCTAATGCACCACCAGTTGTTTGGTATATGTAGTCCATATCTACTAAAGTGTGAGGATTGCTATGGGCATACTTCACAATCTGCATGTTTGCCATAACCTTACCAACAGTCCTGATATTACATACGGCAGTTGGGTATGTGAGAGTTGGACTTCTTTTGAGACAGGGGAATGCGACGCACACGACATCCCATGGTGTGGAACATAATTGCACGGCTGAATAGTCGGGGCGGATAAGTTCATATAGGGTGTCAGACAACGAATAAGAGGCTAGAAGATAGCTATTCATTGTGTCAAATCTTGAATAACTGCCTCCACTTAAGGAAGCATTATCGTTCATTCTTATGTGGATATAATACTTGTCAGTATTACTCCGATAATGCGCAGCAATGTATGTCGTAAGATTTGTAATAGCTATATCTGTAAAAACTTCTTCTGAAGGGTTATTGTTTGTATATTTGACAATATATTTCCATTGATTTGAATTATCAACTCTTGCCACAGCCAGACATGATTGAGAAGCAGGTTCGTCCACTATGCCAATCATGGCAATTACAGTGTCACGATCCTGCGCGTAAGTTGCCATGCGGTCGAGAGACTTCGTCTCTCTAATAAGCTTCAAATGGAATTTGACAGACTGCCCAAATCCTAACGGGTCCAATGGAAAACGTCCAAGAACGCCGGTGCTGTCCGTTACGTATGCGCCAGATTCAGGGTCTTCGTGTAAATCCCAACGCACCCCACAAAAGTAACACATATTGCCAATTACACGCATGTCGTTTATCTTGTAGCTGATGCAGCTGCCAGTCATATCCATTGAATCATTAATTTCGAACTTCTTTGTGTTGTTGGTGTATATGTCACCATACACAAAATTAGCCTTTTTAGTCGAACGGTAGCTTATCAAGGGTACACCAGTGAAGTTTTCTCGAATAATGACATTATTTCCCACTTGGGATGGGAACAGGTATTGTTCTGTTTGGTAGCCTTGTGCTGACAGGTCTGCGCATGGAATTAGGTTCAGCAGTGTTAGAATCAGGACTGCTATTCCTGGTTGAAATGTATGGATGAAAAACTTCTTCATATTATTATAGGGAACTACTTTTGATTTCCGGCTGCAAAGATACGACTTTTTTCTCACTTGTGCAAAAAAAAAGTGAAAGGATTTGTCTTTCACTTTTTTCTTGCATGGGTATTTGCCGTTTGGTCTATTTCACCACGAGCCGTTGTGTGCATTTCTTATCATTCCACCAGTAGGCGTTTGGTGGCTATGCCTACTGTGGTATGGATGGTGAGCACGTACACGCCTTGTGGGAGATGGCTCACGTCGAGGGTGGCGGACTCGCCTTTGGCGGGCTGCTCGATGAGTAGGTGCCCCTGTAGGTCATAGACTGCTATGCGTTCCAGACTGTAGGCCGAAGAGACGGTCACCGACCCGCTGGCCGGGTTGGGAAGGAGGTTAAGGCCAAGGTGTTCTCCTGCATTGGGCTTGATTCCTTCAGTTCCGGTGGTGTCTGGGGTGTTGAGGCTGAACTGTATGGTATCAGTCCAGGCGCTCCATACCATGGTGTCATGTATGGCACACACATGGTGGATTCTTGCCCGGCAGCGTGCCGCATAGATTGTTGTGGGGACCAGTGTATCACGTATTACCAGTCGGCCGAATATGGTGGTGATGCTCCTGTAATCGTCGGGGTTTTGGTCGGCAGGACCGTATGCCACCTCATACAGGTTTTGCTGCTCTAGTCTGTTCCATAGGAATGTCGGGCATCCTTCAAAATCCTCATCTCGGTGAAACCCTACCACAGGGAGGCCTTCAACAGCGTGGGTATCAGGCGGTACTATAATGGGGAATATGCCACCCCAATGTAAATCACGCCGGAAAAGTGGTTGTCCGCCTAGTCTTTTTCTTCCCCAGGCTTCAATGTACCATGTCCTTAGATATGTTTCGAAATCATGCTGAGTAAGCGAACCTATACTACGATTGCCCATACCAGCATAATCCCATACCCATTGTTGTGGATAATGGTTTTGCCATGAGCTTCCAATAAACAAGGAAGTATCAAAATTAGGGGACATCACATAGTCTGACCTAAAGCCACAATAAAAAGAGTCGTGAACGACTATTGGATTGTTGAAAAAGAATTCGAAGACAGGCGCAACATGTTCATGAATACCATCCCAATAGACATATGTACTTTGGTATTTGAAATACCGGTCGGGTTCTCGTTGATGCCATTTGCTCGAGTCCATCCGAACAAACTGGTCGCCTTCTTGTTGAATAAGAACTGCATATAGGTCGAGGGCGCTTGAATCTACATTAGGAGGGTCAGGTACATATCTGGAATCGCCACGAAGTGTTCGGCAAAAGATAGGTCCGTTCGACCAAGGTGTGACGGCAATCCCATATATGGTGAGCGGTTGCAACACCTTGTATTGCAAGTAACCCTCATACCCGGGTGCTCCAATTACAAAAGACCCAGGGTTATTAAAAACACTGGCGGTCGCTGTGTCTAAAGGTGGATAGAAATACCTCCAATTGGGATAACTGATGGTATCTTTTTCATGTTGAGCAAATGCGTTTCCTGCTATAATTGCCAGCACAGCCAAGAACAATAAAACTCTTTTCATGGCAGTTGTATTTTTTTGCAAAGATACGCTTTTTCCATGACATATACACAATTTTATAAAAATAATATGTAAAGCATGGATTATCACCCCTTTGCCATAGTGCGGTTTGGGGCTAATTCTCGGAAGTATCATCTTATTATTGCACTTTCACTTGGTTTCCATTTTAGGTATGCGGAACGAAACCTAAACTAAAACGAAACTAAATAGTGGCTATTGTTTGGAGGCGCGGATGATTTGGCGGTTGCGGATGCGGAAGGAGATGCCCACTTGGGCGTTGATGGTGGTGCCTTGGGGGGTGCCTACGATGCTGCGGAGGCGGTCGAAGGAGAGGTATACCTTGCTGTGCAGCGCGAAGGCCATGAGTGTGTGGGTGGAGCCGACGGTGAAGCCTTCTTGCCCGCAGTCGTATTTGAAGTCGAGGCCGAGGCGCCAGCAGCCTTCGTCCGGGCCGTTGGAGTAGGTGTCATCGCCTTCGTCGTAAAGGAAGGCCTGGAGGCCGTAGCCCACGAAGGGGGTGAGGGTATATTTTGTGCGGTCGAGGATGTTGTAGCCGTAGTCGATATGGATGTCAATGGTGCTAAGGTCATCGTTCCAGTATAGTTTGTTCTTTTCTTTCACGGTTATGATGGAGTCGGGTTTGCAACGTCCGCCTCCGAAGTAGAGACCAAAGGTGAAGATGTTGCGATACAGGCCTCCGTCCACGTCAAGATAGAATCCGGCGCTAGGTGCGAAGAGGTTGTGGAGGTCGCCTGTGAAGAATTTGGTCCCTAATCCCATGGACATGGAGAAGGAGAGGGTGGGCTTGAACTCCGTGACGCGTGTGGCTTCGGTATGCTTGGCCACTAGGATGGGGTTGATGGAGTCGAGCTGTCGGCGGATGTCGTATTCCCACCAGGCCACGGCCAGGGTGTCGCTGCCATAGGCTGTGGAGTGGCAGAAGCTGTCGGCGACGTGGGTGAGGAGGCGCATGTGGTAGTCCATATTGATGTTGTTGCCGGTGTCGATGGCTATCTGCAGGCGGCGGCGGTGCAGCTCGACGATGTTGAACAGTACCCGGTTGTAGCGCAGCTCTTGGGGTGTGCGGTGACTGCTGTCGACCCAAGAGAGGTGCTTGTCCATGTAGGCCACGGCCATGCGGACGGGTATTTGGTTGCCTTCGATTTCCTGTGTGCGGCTTTCGATGTCGAGGAGGTATTCCAGATAGGAGTGTTCTTGGCCGATGCTTTGGTCTACGACGCTGAAGTCGCTCCAGGTGAGCGGGCCGCGGTCCCAAGGACGGAGGTTAGACTGTCCGAGTAGGAGGGTTGTTTGTCCAAAAGTCAGGGTTGACAGCAGAAGGGCTGTCGTCAGTAGTGCTATTTTCTTCATGTTATGTCAGCTTAGTTTGATGTGTTCTTTGTTCAATATGGTGGGCATCAATTGTTTGTATGGGTTGGTGCCTAATCGTTTCCGAGCGCAAATATACGACATTTTTCAGAGGTAAAAACCCTTTGTGCTGCCTATTTTTCCCACAAGGGAGGGTGGGATTGTGCGGGGGGACAAAGAAAGCTGCCCCCGATGTGAGGGCAGCTTTGTATAGAGTTGGCTTAGCAGACAGGGGGCTATTTGCGTTCGCCTTTGGCGGCATTGTAGAAGATTTTGAATGCGCCGGAGTTACGGAGCTCCTGTTTGATGTCGCTGATAAGACCCATTTTCGTGTCCTTGTCGGCCTTAATGGAGAAGGTTACGAAGGGACGGTCGGCCTCGACGCGGTCGTTGATTTCGGTTTCGACAAACATGGGGATGTCGGAGACTTCGGAAATCATGTCGTTGAGCTGGATACGGGACTCAGTACCGTATTTCTTCTGCATCTCGCCTTGCATGGGGGTACCCACGTTGATGTAGCTGACGAGGCTTTTCTTTTCCAGCTTGACGGTTTCGCTTGCTTTAGGCACTTTGATGGTGACGTAGAGCGAGCTTTCGCGCATCGTGGTGATGGTCATGAAGAAGAACAGGAGCATGAAAATAATGTCGGACATGGAGCCCATGTTGAGGGCGGGTGTCTCTTTTGCTTTTTTACCAGTAAATCTTGCCATTATTTTTTCTCTCCTATCTTTGTAGGCTCAGCCTCGGAGATGGCAATGGGGATTGCCTGGTCGATGGCTTCGGCCTGTGGGTCGTTAAGGTCAGCATATTTTCTGCCGAACTTCTCTTGCGAGAGTTCGTTTCGCATTTCGTTGATGGCAACAGTCAGTTCGTTCTGTACTGCGACATACATGTCATACGAGGTACCGCGGTCGTTTTGCAGGGAGATAATACCTTTGGAGACTTTCATGTTTCCCAGCAGGGGGATATCCATGTCGATCTTCTCAGGCAGGTTGGGGTCGTTGTTGGGGTTTCCGAGGAATTCCTTGGCACGATCCTTGAGGTCGGAGATGTCGCCGACTTCGCCGTTGAAGAGCAGACGGTCCTTGCTGTTGATTTTTACTACGAAGATATTACGCTCCTTAATCTCTGGTGGTTTGTCCTGGTTGGGGGGCAGAGGTGGCGGCAAACGACGTGCAATACCCTGATCAGTGTTGATGTTGGAGACCAATAGGAAGAAGGCCAACAACAGGAACGAGATGTCGGACATTGAACTGGTGTTTAAGCCAGGTGTTTTTCTTCCCATAGTAGTTATTTTTTCTTGTTAGATTTGGGCATCACTTCAGTGACGACGATGGAAAGGGCTGCGCCGATGACGATGATATAGACAAGGATGCAGGCAGCACCAATGAATTTGGAGGCACCCTCAGTGAGGCCGTGCTTGTCGAGCAGTGCGGGGTTGACATCGTTGCCTCTGGACAGCAGGAAGGAGACCACGAGGACAGCGAGGATGACACACACGAGGACAAGGAACTTCTTAAGGTAGCCGGGTTCGTCTTTGAAGCGGGAGGCCAGTTTTTTGATGAGGAATACAAGGATTGCACACAAGGCGATGGCGATGAAGATGGCGAGCATCCAGAAGGCGATGTCGAACATGCCGGAGAAGCCGTTGCCCACTTCGCGTATTCCGTCCATAATGTGCTTGGGGTCGGATTGGAGTGCGAACATGATTGCGAAGATGGTCGCAATGACGCTGACACCCAAGAGCACCAAGGTTAATATTTTATCAGTTTTCTCTTTCATAACAGTTTAAGGATTTTAGTTTTTAAATGATTAAATATGATTCCTTATAACTATTATTTCTTGTTCTTGACGAGGATGTCCATGAAGGAGATAGAACCATCTTCCATCTGGGCAACGAGGCTCTCGATTTTGGTGAGGATGTAGTTATAGAAAATCTGAAGGATGATAGCGACGATAAGGCCGAAGATGGTGGTC
This sequence comes from Bacteroidales bacterium, assembly GCA_017545365.1. Next base: position 98,662 of record JAFWOP010000064.1, on the reverse strand, counting down.
AACAGAGCGACCTTCATACCGCCAGCCACAACGGTGGGGCTGATATCACCGGCAACTTCGATGTCATCGAATGCCTGGACCATACCGACGACGGTGCCAAGGAATCCGAAGGAGGGAGCCAATGCGATGAACAGGCCAATCCAGGTCATGTTGTTTTCAAGACGAGCCATTTGGACACCGCCGTAGGATGTGACGGCTTTTTCGACGTTGTCAAGACCTTCGTCGATGCGGTCGAGGCCTTGGTAGAAGATGGAAGCCACAGGGCCACGGGTGTCGCGGCAGAGTTCCTTGGCACCGTTGTAGTCGCCCTTCTGAACATGGCTTTCAATGCCTTCGAGGAGTTTCTGCACGTTGGTGGTGGCCATGTTGAGGTAGAGGATACGCTCGATAACCAGAGCCATACCAAAGATAAGGCAGAGGAGCACAGGGGTCATCCAGCCAGCACCACCCTGAATGTACTTCTCTTTCAGGACTTGGTGGAAGGATTTGGTCTCCTCGGCGGGGGCGACGACCTGTTCGGGTTCTTCGGCGACGGGGGCTTCAGCGACGGTGCTGTCGGTGGTTTGCTCGTCGACTTGTTCGGTTGCGGGCTGCTCAGCCTCGGCAGGCTGGTTCTGGGCCATGATACCATTGAAATTGGTGAATGTCAATAATCCAAAGATTGACATCAAAGCAATTACTTTTTTCATGATTTAGTTTAATGAATTAATATTTAGTTTGTTAATGTATTTTGTCGTTGCTGCATTCTTTCTGCAAATATACACTTTTTTTCTTGTTCGGTGAAAAAATCGTTGTTTTTTTCTATTTTTTGCGATTCAGGAGGGTCTCCATGATTTGCCGTAGGGGGGCTTTTTTCGCTTCGTGGACTTGAATGGCGTCCAGATGGAGGCGCGCAAGTTGGAATTGGGTGCTGACGGCTTGGACGACGTTGTCCTGTATGTTCAGCTGGTTGTATATTTCAAGCACACGGCCCACTTTGGCCGATGGGTCGGCGGGTGTTTCGGCAAACAGGCGGCGGAGTTCGGCGTTTTGGTCGGGGGCGGACATTTCGAGGGCTTTCAGATAGAGGTAGGTCTTTTTGTTGTCGCGGATGTCCTGGTAGTTTTGTTTGCCGAAGGTGGCCACATCGCCGTAGGCGTCGAGCAGGTCGTCCTGCAGTTGGAAGGCGAGGCCGAGGTGAATGCCGAACTGGTAGATGTGCTGGATGTCGGTTTCGGGTGCGTCGGCATAGAGTGCTCCGATTTTGAGTGCTCCGGCAAGGAGGACGGCGGTCTTGAGGCGTATCATCTCCATGTATTCGTCAAGGGTCACTTGGTCGGCGGTTTCGAAGTTCATGTCGTATTGCTGGCCTTCGCACACTTCGATGGCGGTGTCGTTGAAGCATTGGAGTATGGGCTGCAGACGGGGGGTGGGTCGGACGAGGAAGTAGCGCCAGGCGAGGGCGAACATGGTGTCGCCGGAGAGGATGGCGGTGTTCTCGTCCCATTTGGTGTATACGGTGGGCTGCCCGCGGCGGAGGGGCGATTTGTCCATGAGGTCGTCGTGCAGGAGGGTGAAATTGTGAAACAGCTCGATGCCGATGGCGGCATTGCGCACTTCGTCGGGTTCGCCGCCCATCATCTGGTTAGCGGCAAGGAGCAGCAGCGGCCGTATGCGTTTGCCGCCCAGCCGCAGGGTGTATTCGATGGGCTCGTATAGGTGGGTCGGCTCGTGGACGAAAGTTTCGTTGGCGAAGATGTCGTTGACTTGGGTGAGAAGGGTCTGCATAAAATAATTTGTTGAGGGGTATTATTAAAAAGGGTAGTTGATTCCGAAGTTGACGGCTGCCTTGTCCCATGCCCAGTGGGAACCAATCCAGCGCTGCCCGGCTTGGTAGCCGGGGTCGTAGAGGGGCAGCGCGATGTCGACGCGGAGGGTGACAATAGATATGTTGGCGCGAATGCCGATGCCGGCATCCAGGGCAATGCCGCGCACTATCTCGCCCGGCTCAAAGGGTTGTACGGTGTTGATGCCCCAGTCGGAGCACATCCACACGTTGCCGGCATCGGCAAAGAGGGCGCCCTCGAAGATGCCGAGGATGGGGAAGCGGTGCTCAATATTGGCGATGAGCTGGATGTCGCCCGTCCCCATGGGTATGTTGGAGGTGCTGGACTGGAACTGGCCGTAGCCCAGCCGCCGCAGCTGCCATCCTCTCATTGTGGTGGGGCCGCCCCCGACGAACATTTTGTCGTAGGGGATGAATTCGCTGTGGCCGTAGGGGAGTCCGATGCCGGTCAGTGCGCGGAGCACCAGTGTGCTCTTTTTGCCCACATAGATATACCGCTTGAACTCGCTGTCGAAACGGAAGTACTGATAGTAGATGACGTTATCCCTGTTCGGGTTGCCGTCTTTGTTGAACAGGCTGTTCAGGCCGGTAAGCAGGTTGCCCGCCGTTTCGACCGAAAAACGCAGGTAGTTAAAGTTGTTGCGCGAGCCGATGTGCTGGTCGGAAAAGGTGAATTCATAATGAGTGTTGAGCAGCACATAGTCGAAGGCTTGGAAGATGAACTGGCGGTCCGAGGTAAGGTCGAAGAGATGGGTGTAGTAGTCGCCGCCTGAGATGAGGTGGGAGTAGGAGAGGTTGACCGGCAGGAGCTTGTGTCTGATGTTGCGGCCTTGGAACCAGGTGTAGCCGAACGAGCCTCCGATTCTAAAACGCTCCAGCGTGATGTCCCTGTAGCCAGAAGAGTCGGGCAGGGCCAAGTTGCGGAACAGGTAGTTAGAGCTGATTTCGAAGAGGGTATGGGGTTTGCTGGTCTGCCAGATGATGCTTTCGCCGAATGGGATGAGGAAGCTGGGGAGGTCGAGCGACATGCTGTAGTCGAACTCGAAGGATGAGAAAGTGTTGTGGAAGTCGTGCTGGTGGGTGCCAAAGATGTTTTTCGGGAGGTCGAATATCAGGTCGCCCTCCACATTCAGCATTTCGGCACCGCCGAAGAGGTTGCAGTTCTGATAGCCCACGGTGGTGCCCAGTCCGAGGTTGCCGCTGGTGAAATAGTTGCTGCCGCTGTTGAAGTTGGTGGAGTTGGTGAGTTCGAAGGAGAGGCTCAGCTTGCGGCGGGTGCTGTTGAGCAGGCGTATGCGGGCGTCGAGCAAGGGGGTGGTGTCGGTGCTGTTGGGCGACTCCTCAAAGCCGATGTCCACATACTTGAAGTTGTGCAGCCCCAGCAGTGCGGAGGTGGTGCTGGCGACGATGCGGGGGCTGTAGGTCATGCGGTTAAAGATGAACATCGAGCGGCTGATGGTCTGGGGGGAGGGTCTGATGTGTGTGTTGTAGATGAACTGGTAGTTGTTCGCTCCCCGCTTGGTGATGTAAGGGTAGACCAGGGTGTCGAAGGCCGTCAGCTGCTCGTTGAGGGCGGTGGAAATGTTGGGGTAGATGTATATGTTGTCGATGCGGTATTTTCGGAGGGGTTTGAAGCCGGCGTCGCGGCTGCCCGGCTGGCGCACTACCACGTGAATGCTGAGTGTGAGGCTGTCGTATGATGTGTCGACGTAGAACCTCACCAGGTCGTTGCTGGCGTAGTAGTAGCCTGAGTTTTTCAGGTGCGTGGTTATACGTGCCTGTTCGGCGGTCATCTTGTCCTGGTCATAGTAGTCGCCCACTTTCAGCAGCGACTCGCCTTTCCAGCGTTGCAGCAGGCTGTCGATGTCGGGCTGCTGGCGACAGGAGAACCTCAGCTCGTCGATGCGTCGGCGGTGGGTGGCCATGATGCGGTAGTTGACAGCCACCGCCGAGGGGGAGAGGTGTGTGGTGTCGGTGGTCACCTTGGAGTTGAAGCAGCCTTTGGTCTTCATCAGTTTTTCCAGCTGTGCGGCGGTGCGCACGGCGGCACTGCGGTCGTACACCACTGGCGGCTCGCCTTGGGCGCGGATGAAGTTGTTCAGCCAGTCGGTGCGGTTGGGGTTGGTGAGGCAGTAGAGCCTCATCTTCCATGGCACGAGTATCTTTTTGTTGGGCGTTTGGTAGTAGTAGCGGGAGGCGTCGACGAGCGCCTGCTCCACTTCGGGCGGCACCGCCGAGCTGTCGGTCATGGCCACGTGCAGGGTGTTGCGTTTGAGCATCGTCTGACCGGGCTGCAGGTATTTGTCGACGCTGCAGGAGGCAAGGCTGGCGGCAACGAGCAGAAGGGGCAATATGTGGAGGTACTTTTTCAAGATGCTATAGATTGATGATGCGCTGGCTGACGACGGAGAGAATTGCAGAGGTGGAGCCGGTGTGACGCTCCAGGTAGTCGCGGCAGGTCTGCGAGGTGCGGCTGTAGTGGTCTGGGTCGTCCAACAGGCGGTCGAGGCACTCTTTCATCTGGGCGAAGTGCTGGAAGGAGAAGCCGCCTCCGAGCCCAATGATGTCGTGCGCCTCTTGGAATTTGTGGTAGTTGGGACCGAAGACCACGGGTTTGCCGAAAGCCAGGGCCTCGAGTATGTTGTGGATGCCTTTGCCAAATCCGCCGCCGATATATGCCACATGGGCGTAGCGGTAGAGGGCGGAGAGCAGCCCCACATTGTCTATTATCAGCACCCGCGAATTGCTGTCGGCTTCGGCCAACCGCGAGTAGTGGGTGCAGCGTTCGCCTTTGAACAGCTCGTTCTCAATCATGTCCAGATGGCTGTCGCTTACCACATGGGGGGCGACGATGAGGTAGCAGGGACTCTGCCGCTGCCGTAGGTATTGGGCCAGCATCCGCTCGTCGGGCTCCCACGAGCTGCCAGCCAGCAGCACCGGCCAGTCGGGATGGAATGCCAGCATCCGCTCCACTTCGGGGAAACGGCGTGCGGCCTCGGCGATGGCGTTCACACGGTCGAAACGGGTGTCACCGGCAATGGACACATGCCCTATGCCATGCTCCTGCAGCAGGCGGCAAGATTCCTCGTTCTGCACAAACAGGTGGGTGAAGCAGTCGCGCAGGTGGCGGAAGAACCAAGTGCCGTACCACTGGAAGAAATACTGCCGTGGGCGGAAGATGGCGGAGAAAAGATACGTGGGCACGTCGCGCCTCCGCAGCTGCTCGAGGTAGTTGAACCAGAAGTCGTATTTCACAAAGAACGCCACCGTCGGGCGCAGCATGTTGAGGAACCGTATGGCGTTGGCGCGGGTGTCGGGGGGCAGGTAGCAGACAAAGTCGGCCTCCGGGTAGTTTTTGCGCACCTCATAGCCCGAGGGAGAGAAGAAAGTAACGCATACCTTGTACTCAGGATGCGCCTTGCGGAATGCTTCCAAGACGGGGCGCGCCTGTTCGAATTCGCCTAACGACGAGGCATGGAACCATGCCGTCTTACCCTTGCCCACAGGCGAGACGGCGACATGGCCGAACACCTCCTTCCACCCCTGGAGCATCTGCTTGGCTTTGGGATTGAAAGGGGAGGCCAGCCTCACTGCCAGCACGTAACACCTGATGCCTAAAGAATATAATAGTCGCATGTTTGAGAATTGAGAATGTGTTTTTGAATGTGTTAACGTGTTAATGTGTTAATGTGTTAGTCCTTGGCGCGGTAAAATGACTCACGAATTTACGAATTAACGAATTAACGAATTCAAAATGCGTTAGTCGCTGGCGCGGTTAAAAGACTCACGAATTAACGAATTCACACATCCCTTTAACCTTTTATATTAATAAAAATAGTAGTCGTGAGTGGTTTTGCCTCTGAGGGGGAACATCCAGCAGAGCTTGATGCTGTAGATGAGGTCGAAATAGCGGCCCGTGTCCTTACCGTTCAGCCCCAGATAGGTGTCAATCGTATAGTCGCGGGTCGACCAGCTCCAACTCTCCGACACCTCGAAGGCCACGTAGAAGTTGAGCAGGTTGCTGTGGTTGCTCATAAACCAGAACCCCAGCCCCTCGGTCAGCAGCAGCCCGTGCCGCTGGTGGTCGTAGAGCAAGGCGTAGTCGCCCTCAATCTGGGGCGCGTGTTCCTTATGAGCCATGAAGATGGTCTGCTGCCGCAGGTATCCGGCACACAGGCGTGCCATGATGCCCGAATTGGGGTTCTTTTCATAGCTGAGCGGGAACACCCTGCCCACGCCCCCCTGGAAGCTGAGGCCGCGGTTGTAGCAGGTGATGGTGGCATCCGTGCCGCTCTCGCCGATGACGATGCTGTCGTGCGTGAATACCGACCCCATACGCTCGCGGCGGTATTTCAGGTTGTTGCTGCCAAACCACAGGTTGGCGTCGGCCGAAAGCAGCCAGTTCGTCTTGAACTTGTAGAAAGCGTTGATGCCATAGTCCATATAGGGCGGGCGGTAGAGAGCGGCCATGGTGGCATCCTGGCTCGTGCTGCCGTCGGGTGCGGTGGCGAATGAGAGGGACGACGACGGGTGTTTAGCCCCCACGTTGAACCCGATGATGGCACACTCCAGCGTGTCCAGCGTCAAGTCCATTTGAGCCTTCGCGGGCACGTTTGCCACCACCATCAGGGCGACGGCGGGCAGCAGACGGCGAAATATTTTTTCTCTGATATTCATTAAATATGATATTATTTCGTAATTTTGCATCCGCAAAACTGCGGCAGATTTCAAACTGCAAAATTACGCAATTTATTTGATTACAACAAAAAAAAATACATAAAACCGCAAAACACCTATGGCAAAAGATTTTGTAAAACGCTCCGAGAACTACTCCGAATGGTATAACGAACTGGTCGTGCGGGCCGACCTGGCCGAGAACTCCGCCGTCCGCGGATGCATGGTCATCAAACCCTATGGCTATGCCATCTGGGAGAAAATGCAGCGCGCCCTCGACGACATGTTCAAGGCCACCGGCCACCAAAACGCCTACTTCCCCCTCTTCATCCCCAAGTCGTTCCTCAGCCGTGAGGCCGAGCATGTCGAAGGCTTCGCCAAAGAATGCGCCGTCGTCACCCACCACCGCCTCATGAACAACCCCGACGGCACCGGCGTCGTCGTCGACCCCGCCGCACGTCTCGAAGAGGAGCTCATCGTACGCCCCACCTCCGAAACCATCATCTGGAGCACCTACAAAAACTGGATTAAGTCCTACCGCGACCTCCCCATCCTCTGCAACCAATGGGCCAACGTGGTCCGCTGGGAGATGCGCACCCGCATGTTCCTCCGCACCGCCGAGTTCCTCTGGCAGGAAGGCCACACCGCCCACGCCACCCGTGAGGAGGCCGAAGAAGAAGCCCGCCGCATGCTCGATGTCTATGCCGACTTTGCCGAAAACTGGATGGCCGTGCCCGTCATCAAAGGCGTCAAGTCGCCCAACGAACGCTTCGCCGGAGCCCTCGACACCTTCTGCATCGAAGCCATGATGCAGGACGGCAAAGCACTCCAGGCCGGCACCTCCCACTTCCTCGGTCAGAACTTCGCCAAGGCCTTCGAAGTGCAATTCCTCAACAAAGAGAACCAGCTCGAATACGTATGGGCCACCTCCTGGGGCGTCTCCACCCGCCTCATGGGTGCCCTCATCATGACCCACAGCGACGACAACGGCCTCGTCCTGCCCCCCAAGCTCGCCCCCATACAGGTCGCCATCGTCCCCATCTGCAAGACCAGCGAGCAGATGGCCGAGCTCGACGCCCACATCGCACCCCTTATCGACTCCCTCAAAGCCAAAGGCCTCACCGTCCGCTACGACAACCGCACCGAGTACAAGCCCGGCTGGAAGTTCACCGAATACGAATTCAAAGGCGTCCCCGTGCGCCTCGCCATCGGCCCCCGCGACCTCGAGAACGGCACCTGCGAAGTATGCCGTCGCGACACCTTGGAGAAAATCACCATGCCCATCGAAGGCATCGCCGACCACGTGGCGCAGCTCATGGACGACATCCAGCGCAGCCTCCTGCAGCGTGCCGCCGACTTCCGCCAAGCCAATACCCGCCGTGTCGACACCTGGGAACAGTTCCAAGAAGAAATCGAAAAGGGCGGCTTCCTCCTCTGCCACTGGGACGGCACCACCGAGACCGAAGAACGCATCAAAGAGCTCACCAAGGCCACCATCCGCTGCATCCCCTACGACGCACCCGAAGAGGAAGGCCGCTGCATCCTCACCGGCCAGCCCTCCCACCGCCGCGTCATCTTCGCCCGCGCCTACTAACGTTTAGAGGTAAGGCGGCAGCCAACGCTAACCTCTAACCCCTAACCTCTAATCTATTTACTTCTTTAGTTTAATCGTCAGGCCGAGGGTGAGGTTGAGGGGGTCGTAAGGAAAGAGAGCAGGGCTGTCCCATCTGTTCCGAGGGGCCAAATAACAGAAGGCAAGTGCAATGCTGAACTTAAAGTGCTCCCATCCTACTCGAACTTGAGCAGTAGGTTCGAGCAGGAGGTGGTTGGATGGCATTAGTCCTGGGAGGTAAATGATAGAGGGGTCAATTCGCTGTAGGTCGCTGTGGAGCAGTCCTGCCTTCAGGGCGAAGCCAATGTCGAGGTGTTTGTTAGCAAGGTTGTTCCAGCCATAGTCGGCCTGAGCGTAATATAGCTGGTAGTTGCCTATGGCACCTTCGCCAGGGTCGGGGTCGTGGTATTGTTTGCCGTGTCCCCAGCCAAAACCGCCGTAGAGTTCCAGCACACCACTCCCGATGGGACGGTACCATCCTGCCATGCCTTGGGCATAGTATTTGTGGTCGAACCCGTAAGAGCAGGAAATGGCTGTGGCCAGACGGTCGGTGATGCCGACTGAGAGATTGCCTTGGGCGTGGGCAAGCGAGATGCTGCCGCCCAGGTTCACCATGTCACGATGGTCGATAAGGGGGATATCGGACCCTTGAGGGGTATAGACTCCGCAGCCAGCGGCCAGAAGCGAAAGAATTAGAGAAAAGTTCAAGGCTGAGAATTTCATGGTAAAATTGTGTTTGTCCTTATTTATAGACGCAAAACAGCCCAATTTCTTACATGAGGTGCAAAAAAAATATACTCAGTGGGCAGGGTAAATATGTTTATGAAGAAAGGCGTATAATTTGTAAGCGGCTCTCATGTCGGGAGGGAATTCTCTTACTTGTCCGAATGCGCTTCCGCATAAGAGAGTGATAAGAATTAAAAGGGTTGCTTTTTTCATAGACTGCTAAATTTTCAGAGTATTAATCGAAGGTCAATGTCGTCGGAACGAGAGTTGCTCTCATGGGTGTCGCGGTGGGTGACGCGCAGGTCGCAGGGGGCGGAGGGGTAGCAGCCGCCTTTGACCACTCATGGATTGACGCCAGGGACCACCTCATCGGGGGCGGCTCCAAAGGGTCGGAAAGCATCGCTACACCATTCATACACGTTGCCGCTCATGTCGAAGAGGTTGCCTCCATTGGAGCTCAGGGTGCCGTCGCAGTTGTGGGGTTTTCCACTAGAGTTTGCCGCGAACCATGCGACTGATGCGGGGTCGTCGCTGCCGGCATACTTGTATTTCTGTTGTTTGCGACTTGCACGGGCAGCCCTCCCACCGCCGCGTCATCTTCGCCCGCGCCTACTAGCCGACTATACCCATCGCCTTCGCTCGTTGTAAGGCAGATGTAAGATAAGTGTAAATTCTTTTTAGGAATGAAGCCCCTAAAAAGAACTTATACTTATTTTATATTTTGCTTAATCAACTAGTTGCTGGTCCTAATGGGGGACAGTTGAGTGGCACAGATCCAGTTGGGCGGAATTGTAATCTGGTTGATGAAAGTAAAAAGGTAGGAGGTAAAAACTAAAAAGGTGCGGCAGCTTTTTCCTTATTCTGTTGTTTTTTTGTTGTTATGTCAGAAAAAAAGTGTATTTTTGCATTTGCAAACCGATAGTATATGGTTTGCAAAGAAAGCGCATTTTCGCCTTATTCCTAACATAGTGAAACTGGACATTTCGCAATGAATAACAAGGAATAAAGAGAAGATGAATGTCCGCTGTGGCGAGTATTCGTAACTATTACGATACATCCATGGTGGAGCAATTCACCGAACTTTATTTTTGTTATTCAGGGAGTCCAGCCCCACTATGTGAAAATAGGGTTTCAATGGATGGCTCCACTTTCTTTATTGTCTGGCACTCCGACGAGCCTCGCGGTGCAGAACTTAAAAACACAATACAATGACAAACAAATTAAAAGTATTTGCGATGCTGCTCTGCGTTGCGCTGGTTGGAATCTTCAGTTCCTGTACAAAAGAAGATGGTGGGTATTCTATACCTTCCAACGACAACGAAATCTACAACCTTCTTATTGGGAAATGGAGTGTACAGATGGATGAAATTACAGGAACAGGTGACTTACATTGGAAAGGGACCTTGGAATTCAAGGATTCGGGAGAATTAATTGGAAGTGGTGTATGGCATAGGGATTTGCATCACGACCCATATGGAGCAAGTTATGTTAGATATGTTGACAAATCATGGTCTGGAGAAGGGTCGTTCGCATTGTATAAGCATCATTTGGACATGCTTATTCCGAATTACCTGATACTAGAATCAATAGGTGGTACTGATGGTGATTCAGAATATCCAAATGGGGAAATAAATTATGGTTCTACTTTTGATTATAGTAGCACAATTATTTCAATAACCGAAAGTAATATGGTAATATGGGCTACAGGTAATTCTACTATATTGGGAGGGGCGATAACTTATAAAATGCTGTGTGATAAAATAGAATAATACCCAATTGAATGGTGGGTTTGTAACTCACAGCGAACATGGGTATGTGTTGCTTATGAATTACAAATCCATAACTCTGCCGGGGCGGAATGCAAATCCGCCCCGGCTGTATCTGTCCTAACCGCATGGCTATTCGAAATTCGCGTCGAGCAGGATGAAGGGGGTCCAGTACTTGCTGTCGGTGTAGCCTTCGGCGCGGAGGTCGCGCTGGGCGCCCACCAGAGCCTTGCGGGGTGACTGGTTTTCCACCAAGAGGTGGCGGTAGAAGTGGAGCATCAGCTTTGCGGTGGTCTCGTCGTGGACGGGTTTGAGGCTCATCAGTAGGGTGCCTACTCCGGCGTTTTTGAAGCCGCGCTGCAGGCCGAAGGGGCCGTCGCCGCCCGATATGGCCAGTCCGGTCTCACAGGCCGAGAGGACGGCCAGACGGCATCGGCGGAGGTTCATGCGTGCTACCTCGTCGGCGGTGGCGATGCTGTTCTCTTTGTCCGTCAGGCTGGCTCCGGAAAAGACTAGGTAGCTGGCTTTCATAGCGTCCAGCTCAGTGGCGGACTCGCTGGGGTCGAAGCCGCCATGGGTGGCCAAGTGGAGTATGTCCACTTGTGAACCGCTGGTGGCTAGAAATGCGTTCTTCCCCGCTATGGTGTCATCGTAGAGCTGCACATTCTTGGCTTTGATTTGTTGGAGCATCTTTTTGATGCCTTCGACTTCTTTTTTGGTGGAAGGGAGTTCGGCGAATTGGGTGTTTTCGGTGAGCCTTCCGCCGCTCGTGCGGAGGGCTTCAGCTAGTTGGGCGGCACTTTGGCGGTTGATGCCCTGCTCGAAATAGTTGATGTTGCCGAAGAGGACTGCGTTGTCGTGCGTCAACTTCTGGCGTGGCGAACAGATGGCCTTGGTGGATGAGAGGCGGTAGACTTCGAATTTCTCGGACAGGGGTGCGCCGTCGTATTTGAGGTATTCGACAGCCACACGGTGGAAGCCGCCGTCGGCGGAGAAGAATATACGTTTCTTGCCTTCGAGTATCTGGTGTATGTTGCCCCATAAGAAGTAGTCTATGTCGAACAGGGGTTCAAACTGTTCCATCACTTTTACCTCTATCAGGTTACATATGGGAAGTGCTATGGGGTATGTGGCATCGGAGGTGAGAATGAGTGCGGCCATGTAGTTTTCGGTGTCGATTACCGAAGTCTTGATGGCTAGGAATTCGATGGCCACGTCGGTGGGTTTCAATGCCTTCTGCACATCCTTCCAGGTGTAGGCGATGTAGTCGGTGAAATGGGCGAAATCGCTGCTTTTGCGGTAGAGGGTGGATTCCAGCTGCTTATTCTTTTTGTCGAGGTCGAGGATTTTGTCGAGGTCGTCGTCGGTTGTGGCCTCATTGCGCAAACGTTCAATTTCCCGAAGGTTGGCTTTTGATTGCTCGTATATTTCAATCAGGCGGGTGTCGCCGTTTTCCTGCAGCACTTTGCTGATGGAGACGGAGGAGTTGAGGAGTATGCCTTTGGAGAGGAGTGCGGCATCGTAGGCGAGGGCGGAGAGACGGGGGAAGAGGTGCTCTTGTCCCTGGGGCAGGGAGACCAGCAGCTCGTAGATTTCCTGAATGTTGGAGGCGTGCTGGTTCCACAGGATGAGGCGTTCGGTCTCGTTTTGGAAGCGGAATTGTTCGCGGAGGCCTTCGCGCAGCGCGGACATGTAGAGCTCGTAGTAGTGTACGCAGCTGTCGTATTGGTCGAGGTTGTGGTAAAATCCGGCTATAGTCGAGAGGGTGGTGGCGCATGCCAGATGTCCCATATATTGCCGGTCGAGGTCGAGAAGGCCTTTGCTTTGGGCAATAATCTGCTCCGATTCGGCGCGGCTGTCTGCTTCATACTGTTGTAGTAAGGGGTCTTGGGCTTCTTTGGAAAGGAGCGAGTTGAACTCGTCGTACCGACCCGCACGTGCATAGCAGAGTTCCAAACTGGTCATTGTGCTGGAGTATTCTTTTACGTTTCCTTGTAGTTTGTAGTGTTGTAGTGCTTTGTTGTAGTTGAGGATGGCCGAGTCATAGTCTTTGTTAGACTTTTGTGCGGAAGCAAGGCGTTCAAGGGCCTTGGGGTATTGTTCATCATCGGTGCGGGCTGACTGTTCGAGTTGGGTTACTGTCATTGAGAGGTATTTGATGGCATTGGGGTAGTCTTTCATTGCGCTGTAGGAGTTGCCGATGCGCATCCACAGCTGAACGGCATTGTCCAGGGCGGCATCAGAGGATAGTACGGTATAGTGGCGCAGTGCTTTTTGGTAGCAGTCGATAGAGCGGGGGTAGTCTTTGCTGAAGTAGTAGTAGAGGCCGGCTTGGTTGATATATTTGGCATACATATCGTTATGGCCTAAAGTGTCTTCGATTAGTTTGACGGCGGCCAGCTGGTATTCGGCACCGGTTTTGTAGTCTTTCAGTATCATGGCTTTGTGCTTGGCGTACCGTTTGTTGGCCTCAATACGGTCTTTGTAGGACTTGGCGAGTTCCAGTGCTTTCAGGAAGTGGCGGTCGGCTTCCACATTGTCGCCCATTTCGGTGTACATATCTGCTCTTTCGAGCAGGCAGTTCACGTCGGGGCATTCCTTTTTTAGTTCTTGCTCGTTGTGTTCCACGGTCAGTTTCATCATTCGTTTGCTGTTGGGAAAGTCGTTTTGGTCGAGGTAGATTAAACCGAGGGCTTCGAGTATTATTTCGTACATCCTACCGTGTTTTTCGACTAGGGGCAGGGCCTGTTCCCAATACTTTATGATGTTTGCCGTATCGTCGATAGTAAAGTAGAGTTTCCCCATGTTGAATGTGTATAGTCCGATGTTAGGGTGCGGGTGTTGGAGCTTTTGGCAGAGCTGCATCACCTGCTGCTGTAGGCCGATGGCTTTGGACAGGTCCTTTCCTTCGCCGTAAGAGAAGGATTGAGCGTAGTTGTTGAGTGAGTTGATGTAGTCCTCGTTCACTTCACCAAACAGTTGTTTGCGGAGTTCCATTGCTTGGAGGGTGCGTTTTCTGCCCTCGGTGTTGTTTTCGGAGTTCAGCAGTGCCCTGCCCCATAGGTGCAGGCAGTTGGCAGCTTGGGGTGTCTGATGGTTGGGCATGAGGTCGAAGGCCTGGCCGTATAAGGCGGCGGCAGCGGCCCATTGGTCCTGTTTTTCCAGCCGCGAGGCTTGTGCGATGAGGGTGTCGGGGTTTGTCTGCGCCCACAGCAGGTTTGTGGTGGCGGACAGCAGAAAGAGTAAGATGATTTTCTTCATGGTATTGAAGGTTTGTTGATTATCCTTTAATAATTACAAAACTGACGGGATGGTTGGTACAGTTGATGACTTCAATGATGAGGGAGTGCGACTCGCCTTGCGGTACGGGGACTACGGCCTCGCGATGGGGTTTGCCGGTGTCGGCTTGTTCGCGGCCGCCATACACCTTGTTGGTTTGTTTGTCGGTCACACGGAGGGTCAGCAGGGCGTAGGGCTCGCCGATGACGGCAAAGCAGGTCTTGCCATTGGCCACGGTGGAGAAGCGGACTTTGCCCTTGGCATCGAGTGCGAAGTTCCGGGCCAACACCTTGGTGCTTGAGTTTAGGCCACGCTCAGAGTCTCGAAGCGTGTATTCCTGAGCCTTGGAGTAGACCAGCCTGTTTTGGATGAGGCTGTCGATGAAATGGGGGTCATAGATGTAGTGATGGTTGAGGGAGACGGTGTCGCCACTCTTTATGCGGATGGTGCCATAGTGGTTTGGGGTGTGTGCTTTGAGTTTGAGATTGGCGGCCGCCAGGTGTGACTTGCTGCCGCTTTTGAATGCCCGTTGTATGTCCATATAGGTGTTATAGGCGGCTTTCATTTCAGGGGGGAATTGCCGCACCTGTCCGAAAACACATCCACCGATGAGGGTGACTAGGAATAGAAGTGTTGCTTTTTTCATAGATTGTGGTATTTACGGAGTATAAGGCGAAGGCCCAGGTCGTCGGAGCGCGAGTTGGCTTCGCGGGTGTCGCGGTGGGTGACACGCAGGTCGCAGGGTGCGGAGCGGAAGCAACCGCCTTTGACCACCCGGGGATTGTCGCCGGGGACTATGTCGCCAGGGGCTGCACCCAGGGGGCGGAAGGGGTCGCAGCACCATTCGTATACGTTGCCGCTCATGTCGAAGAGGTTGCCGCCGTTGGAGAGTAGGTTGCCGTCGCAGTTGTGGGGCATGCCGCCGGAGTTTGCCGTGAACCAGGCTACGGCTGCGGGGTCGTCGCTGCCGGCGTATTTGCAGGTCTGGTGTCTGCGTCCGGCACGGGCGGCAAATTCCCATTCGGCTTCGGTGGGTATGGCAAAGGGTAGCTGGGTGAGGACAGTCAGGCGTTCGACAAATCGGGCGCAGTCGTCGTATGAGATGTTGGTCATGGGCAGCAGCGAGTCGTTGGCATTGTAGCGACCACCCATGATGCCGTGCCAGTCTTGCAGGTTCAGTTCGAAACGGCTCATCCAGAATGTCTCTACTGTGGTTGGGAGTCCGGGGGTTTCGAAAAATTCATCTACATCGGGGTCGTAGGTGCCATCTGGGTTTTTCCATGCGCCGAGGGTGAAGGTGTCCCCGTCGACGACTTCCATAAGGTTCAGTATGTGGTAGACGCTTGTCAGCTCATTCAGCGTGATGTGGTCATTCCATCGCAGGTCGAGGTCTTTCACGATGTCCATTGCTTCAATTTCGGTCTTCAGTTGGTTGACGTTCTTTTGCCAGGTGTGGCGTAATGCGCCGAGAGTTGCCAGAACAATCAGCAGTAGGACGATGAGGGAGAATAGCCATCTGAACGAGGAGGGTTTGCTGTGAAGGTGCTTTTTGAGCTTTGGCAGCATGTCTTTGAAAAGGGAGTTGTGGCTGTCGCTATAGAATACGGATTCATAGCGGTGGACACCTGCTATGTCGGGGGGCAGGATGATTTTGCTGAATTCGTAGGAGGAGGATGTTTCGGGGACGACGGGGACGATGTTCAGCCCTTTGCGGTTGAGTGCGCGGGCTAATTCGATACGCATGAAGTCGAGGTTCGCGTAAGGGCCTAGCTGGGCAATCTTGTCTTCGAATTCCTGCTGGGAGCATGTTCCGAGGTATTTGTACAATTCCACCTGTTCGGGATTTGCCACATCGTCCAGGAGGGCGGGTGTGCCCGAGGGGTCGTCTCTGGTAAAGTTGAAAGTGTCGCGGCCTACGACGATTAGGAAGTCTTTGCACTTGTCGATGCGTCGGATTAGTTCCACATCGAAAAGCCCGGCGAGGTTCTCGCGGTCGAAGCTGACGCGTCCGGGGTATTCTTTTTCAAGAAGTTCTTTCAGCAGCTCGGCTTTGTCGCCAGTGTCTTTGCGGCGGTAGCTGATGAATATGTCGTATTGTTTGCGTTTCATGACTGTTCGTGCAAGGAAGCTTGTTCATTCTTTGTTATTCAAAGAAGTATTGTCGTTTTTCTTCGGCTGTCAGGGGACGGTTTTTAAAGCGTTCGCGGTTTTGGTCGATGAGTTCCTGGAGGGTGGGGAAGTACCATATCTTGATGGTGCCATCGTTGGATGCGGAGGCGAAGTGTCTGCCGTCGGGGCTGAAGGCGACGGAGACGACGTTGCCGTCGTGGGCGGGTATCGTGTATATCAGGCGGCCGGTGGCGACATCCCACAGGCGGAGGGTCTTGTCGCTTGAGCCGGAGACGATGTATTTGCCATCGGGGCTGAATTGTGCGTCGTTGACCCAGTTGGTGTGTCCTTTGAGGGTGAGGAGGCAGCTGCCGGTGGCGATGTCCCACAGGCGCAGGGTGTTATCGCAGGAGGTGGAGAGGAGGTGTCGGCTATTGGGGCTGAAGACGACGGTGTTGACGGACGAGGTGTGTCCGTTGAGGGTGCGGATGCAGTGTCCGGCGAAGTCCCAGAGGCGTATGGACTTGTCGTCGGAGGCTGTGGCTATCAATCTGCCGTCGGGGCTGAAGACTGCTGAGTTGATTTTCTGTTTGTGTCCTTCGAGCTTGATTGTGTTTTTGCTCCCATCCTGATTTAGAAATATTGTTTTGGGACTGCGATACGATAATGTCCAACTGCTGTCCTGGCTGTAAATCTGAATGTAGGGTGCGTGATAGGCGTTAATCCTGTGTTGGCGTTTGGTTGCATCCCATATTTCAACAGGGTAGCCTTCTGTTTGTTTGTTACCACGCGATATGATTCTTTTGCCGTCGGGGCTGTATGCGATGGTGACGCAGTTGGAGGCATTGATAGTTCGGATGGATTTTTCGCTGATGTCCCAGAGGTGGATGGTGCGGTCTTTGGAGGAGGAGACAAGGGTCTTGCCATCGCCCGACAGTCCGACGGAGGTGATTAGGTCGGTGTGGCCCGAGAGGGTCTGTGTGCAGACCCCGCTGCGTGTGTTCCAGATACGTATGCTGTAGTCCTTTAGGTAATGGTCTTTGGAGGTGGATATGATATATTTCCCGTCACCACTAAAGAAGGCAGAACTGCCTCTCAAGGAGTAGAGGCATTGGCATATTTTACTCCTGTCTTGAAGCGCGTTTTTGATGTCGAACAGCCGTATGGTGTCGTCGGTGGAAGAGGTGAGGATATGGTGGTCGTCGGGGGAGAAGAGTGCGGATGTGAAGCGGGGGCCATGGCGTTCGATGGTGAGCAGACATCTGCCACCTGCAGTATTCCATATCTTCACTGTTGCATCGTTGGATGCTGAGGCTATGTACTTGCCGTCGTGGCTGAATGATGCAGACATGACGTTGCGGGTGTGGCCCTTCATTGTTTGTAGGCATTTGCCGTCGGATGCATCCCAAAGACGCAGGGTCTTGTCGGCTGAGGCGGTCACCAGCTTTGTGCCGTCAGGGCTAAAGGCGGCAGCATAGAGCTGGCCGTCATGTCCTCGTAGGATGATGGGGTCGCCGCTGCCTGATGTTTGCCAGAGGCGCAGGCTGCTGTCGGGGGAGGAGATGGTGGCGATAAGTTTCCCGTCGGGGCTGAACAGTGCGGAGGTGATGCCTGTGGCGCCCACCTTGAGGGTGAGGCTAAGGCTGGCGTTTGAGGCATTCCATAGACGTAGTGTGTCGGCGGTTGTTGTGAGGACAAAGCGTCCGTCGGGGCTGTAGGTGATGGGGGTTTTAGAGATGCCGCCAGGCACTTCGACGGTGTGCAGGCAGCGTCCGGTGGAGGCATCCCAGAAGCGCAGGGTGCCGTCCTCGGAGGAGGAGACGAGGTGTTTGCCGTCGGGACTGATGGCAGCAGAGTAGACTTGGCCAGTGTGATTGTGCAGTATGGCGGAGTTGAGGAAACAGGCTTGGCGGAGCGCATTTTCGGCTTCGGTGGTGTGACGATGTATCGGACGGTCGAGAGCCTCAAGAGCCAGTAGGCGAGCTAGGTAGTAGTCACCATCATTAACAAGACTGACAGCCTTCTCGGCCAACATACGGCATTGGTTGCTGACTAGGGCGGCATTCTTGTCTTTTAGTTCTATCTCTCTTAGGGTCAGCCTTGAGTTTAATTTTGTCAAGGAATCTTTGTCGGCATTTCGTAGGGTCAGCAGGTTGCTCAAATAGCGTTCTTTCTCTCCTAAATCGTAGTTGATTTGGCCGAGAGATTGGTTGAGACTGTCAATTCTGATGCTGTCTTTTCTCAGCTTAGTGATGGCTGTCTCCATTTCATGAGCATGTGCGTCTTGCTCTTGGATTCTCGCTCGGGCTTCCAGCTCACCTTTTTCTTTTTCTATCTTCAATTCCTTTTTCTGGTCCAAGATGACGAGTATGACACCTGTGCTGATGACGGCAAAGATGGTTGCCAGTGCCAAGGCGATGGCCCTGCGGCGTTTGGTGCGTTTTTCTTTTTGGAGGGAGAGGGGTGCGCAGAAGGAGTCGTGGATGAGTTCGACGCGGTAGGAGCTGCCGTCGGAGGAGGTGGAGGTACGTTGGAGGATGCGGTTGTCGCCTTTGAGCAGTGCGGCACCGCCGGGCACATGGAGGAGGAAGTCGGTTTCGGGGACGGAGTTGCGGCGGCCGGTGCTGTCGACCAGGTGGTCTTCGATGTAGCTCTTCTCGCGGTTGGAGAATCCGGCGGTGGCTTCGTTGTAGAACTTTTCGAAGGGGTTGCCTTGTACGAAGGTGTTGACGAGCGAGGTGGGTATGTAGTCCAGGCCCATGCGCTGTGCTTCGGCGAAGATGCGGTTGCAGATGAGGGAGAGGATGTTGGTGCTGACGGTGTTGTCGTCCTGATTGCGGGCTATGGAGATGATGGTGTCGGCAATGGGGTGGCATTCGTTTTCGCGGAAAAGGCCTTTGCCGGGGATAAGGATGGCATCGGAGGCACTTTGGTCGGAGAGGCCGCGAAGCCTGTAGCGGCAGCGTTTGAGGGCGGAAAGGTAGCAGTTGTCGATGCTGTCTTCCAGCCGGTAGAGGTCGTCCTCGCGGATGGAGATGACGAAGCGGAAGTTGGTCTTGTAACGATAGTCATAGCCGCCGATTTCGCAGCTGTCGAGCGTGTGGTCCTTGTCGGTGAGGTAGTGGAGTTGGCGCAGGAGGGTTTCAACCCAGTCGTGCTTGTAGCGGAACAGTTCCTCGAATTGGTCAAGGACGATGACGGGGGTCACCTCGTCGCCGTTGTTGCTGTAGAAGCGGTGGCGTGCGAAGTAGTTCCACAGGAAGTCGTCGGCCTGTATCTTGGTCTGAGGGTCTATGACGTTGATGGTCTCGGTGCGGGCAGCGGCAAGCTCGATGGCTGCGATGATGATGTCCTGATAGGATTTCTGGTCGTTTTCGTTGCGGATGCCCAGTCGGCAGCTGATGGGCAGGTAGTCGTCTTCCCTCAACTCGGGGAATACGCCAGCGTTGAGCAGCGAGGTCTTTCCCACGCCGCTTTTGCCGTAGAGGGTGACTACGATATGGGCACCGATTAGTTTGGCGACGTCATAGCTTTCGTCGTCGCGGCCACAGAACTGCAGCGGGTGTTGAGCTGTGGCGGGGTCTTCGTATGAGGCAAGTCCTGCCCAAGGGTTGTAGGTCGGCATGGGGTTATGAGATGAGTTGGTTGATGGCGGTGATGAGTTGGAAGAAGCCGTCGGAGTCCATCAGGTTGTAGCCTGTGTGGGTTCCGGCTATGGCTTCGAAGATTTGATGGTACTCCCTGCGGAGGTCGTAGCCGTTGACGGCTAGCGGGATGATGGCCTTGTCGTGGAATTGTTGCGCTATACGCCATTCCTTGTTATAGTAGTTGTCGATGCTGTTGTTCTTCAGGTCGTCGGCAATCTGAGGGGAGAGGAGGGCGATGAAGATTTTGGAGGCGTGGATGGCATCGGCAATCTCTTTCTCGTAGTTGTCGCCACCATAGAGGCGGGTGCTGTCGAGCCATACGTCGTAGCGTTTTTCCGACAGGCGGAAGAAGAGCTGGCTGGCGGTGAGGGCATCGCTGCTACAGTAGGAGATGAAGAGGCCGCCGGTGTGGCGCGACTGTATGATTTGATTGCGGAAAAGGCCGTTTCCGGATTCCTGAGTGAGGGTTTTGGTGATGTCGGAGGCAAAGGAGCGCGCATCACCGAGGACGCAGATGTTGTTGCGGTCGAGGAACTGCTGGAGGCTGTATTCGGAGTGGTCGTCCACGCTGAGGGTGAAGGCTACTTCGCCTTTTCCTTGGAAGTTGTCGTTGGAGGAGAGGTCGCCGGTGAGGACGTACCAGAAGAAACGAAAGTACCAGTCGTTATATTTGCACCCTAGGGAGAGGAGCCGTTTGCTGCGGATGAACTGGAGCAGCTCGTTGTTTTCCTCCAGGTCCATGCGCATCCATTTCTCGATGAGGCGTATGGCGTCGTCGTCGGTGCGGATGTATTTCTTGGAGAGGTCGTCGGGGTCCATCTTTCCGAAGACATAGATGAGGGTGGGCTGCTTGTATTCCTGGTTGCGGCGGCATTTGCGTCGCACATTCTGTAGTTCGTCGACGGTCTCCTTGTCATAAATGTTCACTACCCGCAGCTGGCTGCCCCATATCTTGCGCATGAGGTCTTCCAGCAGTCCGTCGGTGGTGGTGGTGAGGATGGTGGTGAACATCTTTGTCTCCAAGAGGCCTTTGAGCTCATGGGATAGGTTGTCGGGGGTAAGGGTTATCTCGCCTGATTCGATCAGCTCGCGCACGGGATTGATGCGTTCGCTTTTGTCTAGGGCTATTTCGTGGTATTTGGAGTAGTCGGTACCATAGTTTTCGTTCACCTTTTGGAGCAGGTACTTATGTATGTCGCCAGAAGGCTCTACTTCGGTGTTGAGGATTATCTCCGGGCCTATTACCAGGGCGTAGTCGTCGTTGAAGACAGACTTGATGAACTTGTTTATGTTGAATCGTCGTGCCATTCTTTCTGGGTCTGTTAATATTGCTTGATTGTCTGATTGTTTGATTGCTTTATTGTTTTAGTATATTGACTGCGTCAGCACTCAAGCATTTACACATTCAAGCATTAATTTGACGCTGCAAAGATACTGATTTTTTTTAAATAATTAATGAATAAGTTGGCTTGTGTTTGTTTTTTTAACCCCGAATGGCCGGTACGGTGAAAAAAGGAAAGAGGCAGAGCCATGCGGCTTTGCCTCTTTCCTTTGCTTTTCAGGTTGGTGGCATCAAGCAGATGTTAGGCACCAATCTTGGAGGTGTAGGCGGCAGCATCAAGCAGACCGTCGATGTCGGCGATATTGGCGGGTTTGATTTTGATAATCCAGCCTTCGCCGTAGGGGTCGTTGTTGATGGCGGAAGCTTCTTCGAGGGCTTCGTTGAACTCTACCACTTCGCCGGTGACGGGCATCAGCAGGTCGGCAACGGTCTTCACGGCTTCAAGGCTGCCAAAAGCGGCTCCGCCTTCGACGGTGTCGCCCACGCAGTCGACGTCGACAAAGACGATGTCGCCCAGTTCGTGCTGCGCATAGTCAGTGATGCCCACGTATGCAAATTCACCTTCAACTCTTACCCATTCGTCGTCCTGGGTGTACTTTAAATTCTGAGGAATGTTCATTGTTTGATTGTTTTGTGTGTTATAAATTAAGTTCAAAATTTTCTGCAAAAATACACATTTTCGGCCGTTTCACAAAAAAAAATTCGCAATGTCGATTTTTTTTTATATTTTTGTGCCGTCAAAATAGGTCTGTCAAGTACCCTTTTTGCTTCTGTAAGCAACTGGCGATTACGACTTTCCATTGTTTTTAATGTTTCACTTTTCCCCTCAAGAATCTCTAAAGCAGTTATCGTATTATTATGTATAGTAAAGCAGAATTAGAAGCGAAGGCACATATCGAACTAATTAATATTGCCAAAGAATTGGGCATTCCCCGTGCCACACGCCTCAATGCTCAGGATTTAATTTACAAAATCATCTCCCTCCAGTCAGAGAACCCTCAGGCTGTCACCAAGGAACAGGAGGAACAACAGAAGAAAGCCCCGGCTCCCCGTGCCAAACGGGCCCGCATCAAGCCCATGCCGGTGGCTGAGTCGTCAATGAGGAACCCCAGTCTTCATAAGCGTGCAAGCGCCTCGCAGAAAGAGGCTGAGAAGCCACAAAGTGCTATGATTTCTAACAAGGACTTGTTGTCGCCTATTGAGATAGTGACTTCGGGGATTGACATTCCGGACTTCGTGCTCCCCACAGTCCCTTCGATACCCGATGTGGTGTCGCTTTCAGGCCATCTGATACGTCGCAAGCCTGACACGGCTAATCCCACCCCCGCACCGTCCGAGGCCCCTGCCGAGGAGACGAAGGATGAGGCCTCGAAGGAGGAAGAGAAGGCCGCGGCTGCCCCCAAACGTCGTGGGCGCCCCAAGAAGGCTGCGCCTAAGGCTGCTGCAAAGTCAGATGCCGAAGTGGCAGCGGAGAAGCCGACCGAAACAGTAGAGACCTCTTCTGACGAGGCAGACGAGAAAATGCAGGCCGAGCGGGCTGCCGCTCCGCAATCGCAAGGGAATACGGTTTCCCCCGCCGCCGAGCAGCCAGAGAATGCCTCTGCCGAAGTGCCGGAGGACGAGGCACAAGGCGAGGAGAAGGCAGAGCTCCGTCATCGCTGGAACGGTAAAAAGCCCCGCTTCACTAAGGAGACTTTCTTGGGCGAGAATGTAGAATCGAAGCCAGAAAAGAAGCCCTACCCGTTCGAGATGGAGGGCGTCATTGAGGTGGAAGGCGTATTGGAGCTGGCCCCCGACGGTTTCGGATTCCTGCGCTCGTCGGACTATAACTATTTGGCATCGCCCGACGATGTGTATGTGTCGTTGCAGCTGGTGGCATCCGTGGGTCTTAAGTCGGGCGACACCGTCCGTGGCACCGTCCGTCCCCCGAAGGATGGCGACAAGTACTTCTGCCTGGTCCGCATCACCGAAATCAACGGTCTTTCGCCCGAGCGCATCCGCGACCGTGTGCCGTTCGAGTCGCTGACCCCCCTCTTCCCTGAGGAGAAGTTCAAGCTCACCGGCCATCCTGGCGAGTCGAAGTCGACCCGTATCATCGACATGTTCACCCCCATCGGAAAGGGTCAGCGTGGCCTGATAGTGGCGCAACCCAAGACCGGTAAAACCACCCTGCTGAAGGAGGTGGCCAATGCCATCGCCTATAACCATCCCGAGGTCTACCTCATGGTGCTTCTTATCGACGAACGTCCCGAAGAGGTGACCGATATGCAGCGCAGCGTCAAGGCCGAGGTGATAGCCTCCACTTTCGACGAGCCCGCCGACCGCCATGTGCGTATTGCAAATATAGTGCTGGAGAAGGCCAAACGCCTTACCGAATGCGGGCACGACGTGGTCATCGTCCTCGACTCCATCACCCGTCTGGCACGTGCCTACAACACGGTGCAGCCCGCCAGCGGCAAGGTGCTTTCGGGCGGCGTGGAAGCCAATGCCTTGCAGAAACCCAAACGCTTCTTCGGTGCTGCCCGTAACATTGAGGACGGCGGCTCCCTCACCATCATAGCCACCGCTCTTACAGAGACCGGCAGCAAGATGGACGACGTGATTTTTGAAGAGTTCAAAGGCACCGGCAATATGGAGCTGCAGCTCGACCGCAAGCTCTCCAACAAGCGCATCTATCCCGCCATCGACCTGGCCGCCTCCAGCACTCGCCGCGACGACCTGCTGCTGCCCAAGAACATGCTCACCCGCATCCTGGCGCTCCGCAATATCCTCACCGACATGACGGCACTGGAAGCCATGGAGTTCCTTCAGAAGAACATGGCCAACACCAAGAGCAACGAGGAGTTCCTCTTCACGATGGACAAATAATTAATGATGTAAGAAGTAAGAGCTAAGAGGTCTTGACTCTTACTTCTCACATCTTAGTTCTTAATTTATACTTCTTACTTTACATGAAGCGCGGTTTTGGAAGCGATAATCACTCGGGCATAAGCCCTGAGATTTTGGAAGCAATAGCTTCCGCCAATACGGAGCATGCCCTGGCCTATGGCGATGATGAATACACCCAACGTACGGCCGACCTCTTCAGACAGACCTTCGGCTCACAGGCCAGCGTATATCTTGTTTTTAACGGCACGGGGGCGAATGTCCTGTGCATCGACGCCATGTGCCGTTCGCACCACGCGGTGGTCTGTTCTGACACGGCACACATCCATGTCGACGAGTGCGGCGCACCGCAAAGGATAGTGGGCTGCAAGCTGCTCACTGTGCCTACCCCCGATGGAAAACTCACCCCCGAACTGGTGAAGACCCAATTGCATGGGTTCGGCTTTGAACATCATTCCCAACCCCGCGCCATCAGCATCGCACAGTCGACCGAGCTAGGCACCCTCTACACCCTCGACGAGATACGCGCGCTGGCCGACTTGGCTCATTCTTACGACATGTATCTCCATGTCGATGGTGCGCGTTTGGCCAACGCTGCTGTCCGTTTGGGCTGCTCGTTTAAGGAGATGACTACCGACTGCGGCGTCGACTGCCTTTCGTTTGGAGGAACTAAGAATGGGCTGCTGATGGGCGAAAGCTGCGTCATCCTCAACCCCAAGTTAGATGTCGACATGAAGTATCGCCGCAAGCAGATGTCGCAGCTCTGTAGCAAGATGCGCTTCGTGGCAGTCCAGTTCGAAGCTTATCTCACCACCGGCCTCTGGCGGCGTAATGCCGAGCACAGCAACCGTATGGCCCTGATGCTCTACCAAGCGGTCAAAGACATTCCTGGTGTGCGGGTCATGTATCCCGTGCAAGTGAACAGCGTGTTCGTCCAGCTGCCCCATGAGGTGTGGACAGGCTTGCAGAACGACTATTTCTTCTACGATTGGGACGAGGCAAACGACGTGGTACGCTGGATGTGCTCTTTCGACACCACCGAAGAGGACATCGCCCACTTCGTAGAAGCCCTGAAAGCAAGACTAAAGCTATAGCTAGAATTACTAGTAATACTAGTCATACTAGAAATACTAGGCTTACTAGAGCACTCTAGTAAGCCTAGTTCCTATTAAGCACAATCCTGAACACTGTGCCCTGCCCCTCTACGCTGTATTTCACAAATATGCGGCCGCGGTGGTAGTCTTTGATGATGCGCTTGGCAAGCGAAAGCCCAAGCCCCCATCCTCGCTGTTTGGTAGTGAAGCCGCTGTCGAACACTCGTTTCTGAACAGATGGCGGCATCCCTTTGCCTGTGTCGCCAAGGTCGATATACACATGTCGGCTGTCGGCGGACACCACGGTGGTAAAGGTGCCAGCACCGTCCATTGCGTCGATGGCGTTCTTGCACACATTCTCTATCACCCATTCGAAGAGGTAGCTGTTCAGCGGCACTATGAGCTCTTCTTCGGGGAAACTGGTCACGAACTTCACCTTGCGCGAGCTGCGGGTCTGCAAGTAGTTGATAGCGTTCTGTATGGCTTGGCACACATTCTCATTTTTCAGTTCCGGCACCGAGCCAATCTTCGAGAATCGGTGAGTGACGGTCTCCAGCCGATGGAGGTCCTTGTTCACTTCGGCAGCATAGCTGGCGTCGAAAGTCTTGCCTTCAAGGTACTGTGTCCATGCCATCAGCGAAGAGATAGGGGTGCCCAGCTGGTGGGCCGTCTCTTTGGCCATGCCCACCCAGATGGTGTTTTGCTCCATAGTCCGCGCCGTGCGGAACAGATTGTATGTCACGGCCAGCAGCACCACCAGCACAAAGAGGTATAGCAGCGGCACCCACCGCAATACCTTCAGTACGGGGGTACTTTCATAAAAGAGGTATGCCCGTTGTCCGTTGGGGAGGCGGAACTCGATAGGCTCGTTCTCCTCCGCCATCTCGCAGAGCTTGTCCGACAGCCGGTCGGGTGTGGCATATTCGCGCGACGACATGTTGCCGCTCCCCAGCACCTCGCCCTGCAGGCTGTCCACTATCAGCACCGGGACGAACACCGAGTTGTTGGTAATCTCCGAAAGAAACGACTCGTTGAATTCGTCCAGCACGTGCCTCAGC
Source organism: Bacteroidales bacterium (assembly GCA_017545365.1). The sequence goes on along the minus strand of JAFWOP010000064.1, from coordinate 72,644 downwards.
TCGGTGTATACCCTCGACTCTTTGTAGTACAGCGTCATAGGCATCCCCCAGATGCGGTAGTGGAATGGCTCGTTATGCGAAAACTCCTGTAGCAGTTCGCCCTCCAACTTCTGCCCCGCCAGTTCGCTGGGGACTGTGATGAGCGAGTCCTTGTCGGTGATAATGATAGCCGTCTCGCTGCTGTCGACGATATAACGCACATAGTCGAGGCTGAAATCCACATCGGCGCCCATATCCTTGTTGTCGAACGAACGCAGGATGTTGGTGTACATCTCCATCTTCAGGTGCTCGTCGCGGGCCACACTCGCAAAAAACTGCTCGGAATAGTTCACCAGCTGCGCCTTCTGGCTGATGGCGTTGGCCCATAGCTTCACCTTCTCCTGCTCCGTGCGGCGTATCTGATTCGAGAGGGCATAAATCTCAAAGAGCGCAAACCCGGCAAGCAGTACCGTGATGGCCAATATAATCCATTTCGCTTTCTTCATCGTTTATTCGAACTTGATAGATTTTGCAGGTGTGATGTGTGAGATATATGCTGTGGGCACCAGCATGGCCAGCAGCCCGATGGCCAGACTGCCCAGGCTGATGGCCACGAAAGTCCATGCGCTTAGTTCCACGGGCACATAGTCCATCATATAGCTTGCGCTGTCCAGCCGCACCATCTGCAGACGGCTCTGCAGCCAGCAGAGCAGCCATGCCGCAGCGTCGCCCAGCAGGATGCCTTTGACTACGATGCTGAGCGTCTTGTGCATGAAAATACGACGGATGCCCCCATTGTCCTCACCCAGTGCCTTAAGGATGCCGATAGTGGACGACTTCTCGAAAATCATGATAAGCAAGGCCGACACCACCGACACCGAACAGACCACCGACATGATGATGATGATGAGCACGATGTTGCTGTCCAGCAAATCAAGCCACGAGAAGAGGGCGGGGTTCTGCTCCACAATGGTGGTGAGGGTCAGGTCGTAGCCCAGCTGCCCCAAGATGGCGTTGGCGGTGCGTTGCAGCCTGCCGAAGTCGTCGGTCATCACCTCCAGCCCCCCAGCCTGCACACTGTCCCAACCGTTCAGCCGCTGCACCTGCCGCAGGTCGCCCACCACATAATGCTCGTCGAAGTCGGCCAAGTCGGTGTTGTATATGCCGCAGACCTCGAAGGCACGCGCCCTGTAGCCATCGCCTTGCCAGAAATAGGTGCGCAATCGGTCGCCGAGTGTCAGTTCCAGCTGGTCGGCCACCCGCTGCGAGATCATCACCTCGTTGGACGGGCTGTCGGTCGTAAGGTCGGGTGTCCGCCCGCACACCAGGCTCCCGGCAAAGAACGTCGTGTCGTAACCCCTAGCCACCCCCTTGAAGAGGATGCCGTGTATCTGGTCGTCGGTCTTAATCATCCCACCCTGAATGGCGAAGGGGTCGGCGCGCAACACACCCTCCGTGTGGCGGATGCGCTCCGTTTCGGGACGGGAGAAGTCAAGGGGCGTCAGCTCGTAGGTGTTGCCCATGGCGTAGGGCTGCACCACGATGTGGGAGCCGAACCCGACCACCTTCTGCCGTATCTCCCCTTGGAAGCCGCGCAGGATGCACACCGCCACCACCATCACCGCCACCCCCAGCGCGATGCTGCAGGTGGCGATAGTGGTCAACGGGGCGGAATAAGAGTCGCGCCCCCTCGGAAGGAACTTCTTGGCTATGAAGCGCTCAAAAGTCATTCAAAGATAGTTTGTCTGATTGCTCGATTGTGTTACTTCGTGACGTTGTTTTGGCTCGGCATAGTGAGCAAGCTCCCTCTGCTCTCACCTTGTACAACGTTGATGCTTGAGTGATAATATTCAAACAACGCTCTTATGCTATATCTGACTGATTTTTCAACAGCCTCGAAGAGGCTGAATTTCAATAACCCCATACAAGAAACCGATAGGTTTCGCAGTGTGGGGTCAGGGATAACCCTACTACTCAGCGTCCCGAAGGGACGCGACATTGAGACAGTTTGGCAAAAATCAGTCATTTGTTATATTAGAGCGTCAAACAATCAAGCATTCATCAAAAAGCCATAGCGATGGCCACAAAGTCGTCAGCCTTCAATGAGGCACCGCCAATCAGCCCGCCGTCCACATCGGGGTTGGCGAAGAGCTCCTTGGCGTTGGATGGCTTGCAGCTTCCGCCGTAGAGGATAGAGGTGTTGTCGGCCACCTCCTCGCCATATTTCTCACGGATAAGGCCGCGGATGAAGGCGTGCATCTCCTGTGCCTGTTCGGGCGTGGCGGTCTTGCCAGTGCCGATGGCCCACACAGGCTCGTAGGCGATGACGATATTGCCGAACTGTTCGGCAGTGAGATGGAACAGGCCGTCGGCAATCTGACGCTTCACCACGTCAAACTGCTTGTCGCCCTCGCGCTCTTCCAGCACCTCGCCGCAGCAGACGATGGGGCGGATGCCGTGTGCCAGCAGCTGGTTGACCTTCGCAGCCACAATGGCGTCGGTCTCATGATGGTAGGCCCGGCGCTCGCTGTGGCCCACGATGCAGTATTCCAAATCCATCGACTCCAGCATGGCGGCAGAAACCTCGCCGGTATATGCTCCCGACTCCTGGCTACTCACATCCTGTGCGCCGACAGTGAAATAACTATCGTCGCCGTAGTCGCTGGCCATCTCCAGATAGGGGAACGGGGGGCAGATGATAAGCTGCGTGTTCTTGTCCAGTGTTACCTCCTCCACCTTGTCCATGATGGCACTGATGAGTTCGTCGGCCTCGCTGAAGGTCTTGTTCATTTTCCAGTTTCCTGCTACAATGTGTTTTCTCATATTTTTTTTATTTAAAGGTTTGAAACAATAATCAAATGAAATAGAAATAAAATAGTGGTAAAATAGAAACTATTGCTTGTTCCGGGTCTTTTCATACCGTTCAAGGAAGGTGAGGATGTTTTTGGCGGGAATCACCTTGTTCATGATGATGCGCCGCTCCTCGTTGAGGATAATCATCGTGGGGGCGCCGTGTACGTTGTAAGCCTCCTGATAGTCGATGTTCACGTTGCTCCCGCCCACATTGACGAAGGGCAGCTGGTGCTCACGGACATACCGTTTCCACTTTTCCACATCGGCCTCATAGCCTATGGCGTACACCTCGAATATCTTGTTGCCGGCCACGGTCAGGGAGTCGTAGAGCCGTTTCAGTTCGGCGGTCTGCTCCTGGCAGTGGTGGCAGTCGGGGTCCCAGAACCAGAGGATGACATACTTCTGCGGGAAGCGGTGCGACGAAATCCAGTCCTTCGGGTCTGCCGACTGGTTGGTGTCGGCCATCCACAGCTCCGCACCTTTGGCCCCGATGAGCGACTTCTCAAGGAATTCCACGCTCTGCCTCTTATTGCTGATTTCGCTTGGCGACGCCCACGCGCATTTGCCCGTCAGGTAGTATTTGCGCACCAGGTAGCACCACGTGGCATCCCACCCGATATTCTTGGTGGAACGGTAGTAGCGGGGCATGATGTAGTCCATAAAGTAACGCAGCATCAAAGTGTCATCTTCAATACGTTGCAACACCATGTCGGCATACTTGCATATCGTGTCCTTGTCGGCATGATAGAGCACGTTGAAGAAGTACAGGCTCATCTTGTTGAAGAGGTCGGGGGTGTACACCAGGCTGTGGTCCTTCAAATCCACCTCGTCCCAGTAGTGGGTGATATAGTATGTGGTCTTGTCAACCACCTCGTCCGGCACTTCGGGGCCGTTGAACATGTCCACCAGCTGCACAAAGCGGTACTTGCCGTTCTGCTTGAAGAACTCCTTCTCAAACCCGGTCATCTCTTCGGTCAGCTGCGTCATCTCCTTCTCGGCCGCCTCGCGGGTGGCGGGCTGGGGGGAGCGTTTGCGCTGTTCGATGTCTTTCACACGGCGTTTGGCCTCCGTGACGCGGTTGATGTAGGTGTACATCACTTGGTTGGCGACCGAGCCGGTAATGTCGTGCTGAGGGTCCGACACCCCGAAGGCGGCATTGACCCGGATGGTGAAGCGGGTGCTGCCGTCGATGGTGAAGTCCATCAGCGACTTTTTGCGGTCGCTGCCCACCAGGGCGTAAGTCCCGGTGTTCCAGTGGCGGCTGCCTGAAAAGACAAAGGCGTCGCCATTGTCGCGGGTCGTGCTGTCGAGGACAACCAGCTGGTCGCGGTAATGCTGGGCGATGAAGAGGATACTGTCATGGCTGCCGTCCTTGGGCAGTTCGAACGCCATCCGATACCTCTGGGCCGACGCCGTGGTCGTCAGCGTCAGCAGCAACAGGGTGAAAGAGAGAATACGAGACATGTCGTGTGTGTTTTTTTATTGTCTAATTAACGCAAAATATCATTTTATATTGTCCAAAATAAAGTCCGCCACCAAAGTGAAGGCCAAGTTGTCTTCCATCTTCTGAGGGAAGTAGGAGGCCTTGCGGGGGCACACTTGGTACGCCACTCCGAATCCGATGTCCGTCAGGCCCCAATGGACCAAGCCTTTAAAACCCGTGGCAGGCTCCAGGAGCCCCAGGTAGGGCGACTGCAGGGGCAGTCCCTCCCAACAGAGGCGGCCTTCACCGTCCTGTCCGAACAGGTGGCCCCACAGCGCATTCAGCTGAAGGAACGGGTGCGGCTCCGACCACGACAGCTTCCAGAGGGGCAGGGGTGCGGTGTAGTTGAGGCAGATGTGTGTGAAGACGTTGGCCGTGAAAGTATTGGGGCGGACGGTGAGGAACGAGTTCTTGAAAAAGTAAGTGGAGAAGGCCGTGCCCGACAAGTCGAACATGCGGCTGTAGGGCGTCCCCTCGGTGGCGAACCCCAATTGGGCGTAAAGGTGGAGCCCGCCGGTGCCGAGGTCGGCGTTATACTGTGCCAGCGCGCGGGCGTAATAGCGGGCAGAGGTGTCCGCTACGCGGCCTCCGACGAGAAGGAGTGTGACCCCCGCTTTCCCACCCAGGCGTGCCCGTAACTCGCTAAAAGCCCGCAAGGGCTGCACGCGCATGGGCTCTGCAGAGGGGTAGAAGAAACCCGTGCTGTCGAAACGGTAGTCCTCCCAAGTCTGTAGCACACCTAAAGTAACCGACCAATCCCTGCTGGGTGAGAAGATTAAGTCGAAAGTGCCGCCCCTGACCCCCGAATAGCGCGAAGTGACAATGCCCGAGTTGAGCGACGGGGTGAGCGTAGTGTAGTCGTCGAGGCGGCGTGTGGCGGCGCGTTCCACATCGTTGTACACCCACAATAGCATCCGCACATCCCTCCTCCCTGGCAGCCGCAGCTGGGTTCCGAGACCGTACTTCCAGGCGTGGTCGCCGAAGCCATAACCGACGTAGGGCCACAGCATCCATTGCCCGAAGACAGTCCGTTGTTGCGCCGCCGTTTGGTTGGGCGACACCCAAATCACCGACAAATTGAGGCGCGAACGCTCGTACATGTTGAAGTCGTAGAGGCGGTCGGCGTCGAAGTATAGGGCGTTCGGGGCATCGTACTTGGACAGTCGGATGCTTTGAGCCCCAGCGTATATCGACGACAGTAGGAGTAACGTTATAATCCAGTTCTTTGACATGATGAGTGTGCTGCTATGCAAAATGCAAAAATACGAAAAATTTGCGTCATGACGTGTTTTTTTTCACCTCCGCACCCGTTTTTCCCCCATGCGCCACCCCTTGCAGTCCCACAGCAGGTAGTGTGCGGCTTCGCCTTTAATCCGTTTTTTATAGGGCAACCGTAAGCAAAGTGTTAGATTCTGCATCCTGAAATAGTCGGGTTGTAGAGTTATAACTATGGGAAAAGGAGCGAAGTCGCTGTGGGACAGTCTAGACCCTGCGGTGCGGCGGAGTGTCACGGACAATGTTATAGGGCGGAAAAGGATGAGAAAAACCGGGTTTTGCCGTAATGGATGAGTCTTAATTTTTTACAGCGATGTTTGCTTTTCAGGCATCAATTCAAAAAAAAAACGTATCTTTGCAAATTGTTTGAACAGTAGAAATATAGATAAATTAAATATAATAAAAACAAATACTGCAAGATATGAAATACGACTTGGTAGTTATCGGAAGTGGCCCTGGCGGCTATGTGGCTGCAGTGAAGGCTTCGCAGCTGGGAATGAAGACCGCTGTTGTGGAACGTGAAAACCTCGGCGGCATCTGCTTGAATTGGGGCTGTATCCCCACTAAGGCTCTGTTAAAGAGTGCGCAAGTGTATAACTATATTGCCCATGCTTCCAATTATGGCGTTGCATCCCAACCGGCCGAGGCTGACCTTTCGGCCATGGTTCAGCGCAGCCGCGGCGTGGCCGAGACTATGAGCAAAGGTGTCCAGTTCCTCTTGAAAAAGAACAATGTGGATGTCATCATGGGCACTGCCAAGGTGAAACCCAATCATAAGATTGACGTGGTGGATGCCGAAGGCAACACGACCGAATACGAGGCCGACCATATAGTCATTGCCACAGGCGCACGCAGCAAGGTGATGCCCAGCATGCCGCAGGACGGCAAGCACATCATCGGCTACCGCGAGGCCATGACCCTGCCGTTCAAACCCAAGAGCATGGTGGTCTGCGGCAGCGGTGCCATAGGCAGCGAGTTTGCCTTCTTCTACCAAAGCATAGGGGTGCAGGTGACACTGGTGGAGTTTATGCCTCAGATTCTTCCCAACGAGGACGAGGACACCGCCAGCCAGGTAAGCCGCAGTTTCCGCAAGATGGGCATGAAGGTGATGGCAAGCGCCAGTGTGGAGAAGGTGGACATTGATGGCGACGTGTGCCACGTGACCATTAAGGATATGAAGAAAAACGCCGAAACGGTAGTCGACTGCGACGTGGTGCTGAGTGCCGTGGGCGTGGTGACCAACTTGGAGAACCTGGGATTGGAGGAGACCGGCATCGCTTTCGAGCGTGGCAAGATAGCGGTCGACGACTACTACCAGACCAACGTCCCCGGCTACTATGCCATCGGCGATGTGGTGCATGGCCCCGCCTTGGCGCATGTGGCCAGTGCCGAAGCCATCTGCTGCATTGAGCATATTGCCGGTCATCAGCCCAAATTGGTCAACTATGCCAACATCCCCGGCTGCACCTACACCACGCCTGAAGTGGCCAGCGTGGGCTTGACTGAAAAGAAAGCCCTTGAGGCCGGCAAGGAAATCCTGGTGGGCAAGTTCTTCTTCAAAGCCAGCGGCAAAGCCACCGCAGCCGGCAACACCGACGGCTTCATCAAGATGATTGTCGACAAGAACACCGACGAAATCTTGGGCTGCCACATGTGCGGTGACAATGTGACCGAGATGATTGCCGGCATAGTCGCGGCACGCGAGAACGGGCTGACAGCCAAGCAGGTGGCCGGGGCCATACACCCCCATCCCACCATGAGTGAGGCTGTGATGGAGGCTATAGAGAGTGCCTATGGATGCGCCATCCATGGTTGAAGTAGGAAGTAAGTATTAAGAACTGAGAAGTTTTTTCAATATAACACCTTTTTATTATGAACATCTTTGCGAAAAAACGCATGACGGTCGCCAAAGGGCTTACGGTGTGGGTGTCCAACCACTACACTCCCACGCTTTTTGGCATCAGAGGCCATTACGAGTCGTCATACAAGTCGGGGCAGTATGTGGAGTGTGGCACGCCGGGGACGGGTTTCTTTATCCGCACCAGTACGAGCCATTCGTACAAGAATTTCTGTAATGCCGAGAAGGCGAAGCTTAAGACCACCTACTGGGACCTGTTGAAAGGTAACGAGTTTTCTTTTGACAAGGAGATTTCCAAAGCCAACGACGCCCTCCGCGAAACACAGGATGAGACGCGTGCCCGCATTTTGGAGGCTTATGTCAACGTGCTTCCTATGGCCAAAGAAGCCGAAGAGGGCGAGCGTATCATCGAAGGCATCAAGAGCCTTGGTCATAAACGTCATAAGCTGACTTCATACCAGACCCATGTGATGTCGAACTATAAGTCGCGTATTGCCCGTCTGGGTCACGACGTGCGCGATATTCAGCTCTCCATTCCCAAGCTCTGTAGCGAAGAGCAGTATCAGAAGTTTGCCGATGTGGTGATTGCTTTCACCCAGGTCGCTGCCAGCCATCGTATCTGGCATTCGAAGGACTCCTACGAGTCGTTGGACGGGGCTTTCGAGCAGGTCTATTTCGATTTGGGGATATTCGACTTTATCCAAGCACCGCTGATGACCCCGCTGATGCGCGACTCCGAGGGGCGCTATCATTTCCTCTATCCCGACTTCCTGGTTTCCTCCACCAGCTCGACCGACTTTGAAGTGCATCCTCTGGACCAGCTGACGTTCCTCTTCCGCGAGGTGCCATACGACATGATATCGAACATGGTGTTGAGCAGCTACGCCGGCTTGGACGAGAGTACCTCCACCCATCACCACCACCGCAACTATGATCAGTACGGCAGCGGTCTGCTGGTGAGTAAGGACACGGTGGCCAGCACCGAGATGGAGAAGGAAAACAAGCTGCGCGAGCGCGTGGTGGGCGAGATGTACATCCCCGAGATTAAGTTGCGCTACTATGTGCGTGAGGTGAAGAGTTTGAAGAATTTTGTGAACATGCTCAACAAGTATAAGAACGAGAAGTGAGGCAAAAGTGGGGCCATTAGTGGCCCCGCAGACTGTTGAATGAAGAAAAGGTACACATACCGGCTGAACCCGCACACGCTGGCATACGAGAAGGTGGAGGTGACCTTGGCCGACAGGCTTAAGCGCATCTCCACCACGCTGTTGCTGGGCGTGGTGCTGGGTGTGGTGTTTGCGGTGGCGGCATACAAGCTTGTCGATTCACCCAAAGAGCGCATGCTGAAAGAGGACATTGTGCAATACCGTCGCGAGCTGGCCATGCTGGAGCGCAGTGTGAACCGCTGCAACAAGGTGCTGGCCGACATTGAGGAGCGCGACAGCGCAGTGTACCGCACCATCTTTGGGGCCTCCCCAGTGCCCGAAAGCAGACGCACACCTGTACCCAAGGACTACAGCCGGCTGGAGGGCAAGGGCAGCAGCAGCCTCATCATCAGCACCAGCCAGAGGGTGGACTCTTTGGAGTACAGGCTTTATGCCCAGTCGCTGTCGTTGGATGAGATATACAAGATGGCTGGCACCAAGCAGCAGCGCATGGCCACTATGCCTGCCATCATGCCCATTAAGAAGACCCAATGCCGCATTGTGTCGGGTTTTGGTATGCGCTACCATCCCATCCTCCACTACCGTCGGATGCACACGGGTATAGACCTCACAGCCCAGCCTGGCACGCCGGTATACGCCACCGGCGACGGGACAGTGACCGTGGCGGGCCGCGGCGCGAACCTCGGCGGCTACGGGGTGTGTATCGTCATCAACCACGGCTATGGCTTCCAGACACTCTATGCACATCTCTCGGATGTGAAAGTGAATCAAGGCCAGCGCGTGAAGCGTGGCGAGCTGATAGGCAATGTGGGCCGTACTGGGCTGGCACAGGGTTATCACCTCCACTACGAAGTCATTCAGAATGGCAACAAGGTGAATCCCGTCTACTTCTTCTTCAACGACCTGACACCCGCCGAATATGACGAGGTGATTGACGCTTCCAATATTGACAACCAATGCTTGAGCTAGATTGTGGGACAATATAGACTTTATAGATTAAGGGATGCTGATTAGGATTGACGATAATGCGGGTTTCTGTTTTGGGGTGGTGAAGGCTATAGGCACTGCCGAGGCCGAGTTGTCGCGCGAGGGGACGCTTTATTGTTTGGGCGACATCGTGCATAACAATGCCGAGGTGCAGCGTCTGGCACGTCAAGGTCTGCAGGTGATTGAACACCGCCAGCTGCCGTCCCTGGCAGGCAAGCGGGTGCTGATACGCGCCCATGGCGAGCCTCCATCGACCTATCAGATGGCCCAGGATTTGGGCATCCGCCTGGTGGATGCCACATGCCCCATTGTCCTGGCCTTGCAGCAGCGTATCCGCAAGGGCTACGAGGAGATGCAGCAGCGTCGCCCCGTGGGACAGATAGTGATATTCGGCAAGCCCGGCCATGCCGAGGTGATAGGTCTTTGCGGCCAGACTGACAACACGGCCGTCGTGGCCAGCCATCCCGACGACCTCGCGGCGGTGGATTTCACACGTCCCATCCGTCTCTATTCCCAGACGACCAAGAGTAAGGAGGAGTATGCGCAGCTGACTGCCAACATACGTCGCCGTATCGAAGCCCTCGGACACCCTGTGCCGGAGGACCATTTTGTGGCGTTCGACACCATCTGTAGCCGTGTGGCCAACCGCGCCGTGGAGCTGGAGGCTTTCGCCCGCAGTGTGGACGTGGTGGTATTCGTCAGCGGCAAGGGCAGCTCCAACGGCCATTATCTCTATCTTTATTGCCGACAGGTGCAGCCCAACACCTATCTGGTCTCCAATGCCGACGAGCTGCAGGCCAGATGGTTCGAAGGGGTGCAGAGCGTGGGCATCACAGGTGCCACCAGCACGCCCCGATGGCTGATGGAGGCTGTGGGTAAAGCAATTTCTAATCTGTAAACACCAGCCGCCATGTATCTCGCCAATATCAATATCAGCAATTTTAAGAACTATGCCCAATGGGAGGAGGAGTTCTGTAGTAATGTGAACTGCGTGGTGGGCAACAACGGAGTGGGGAAGACCAATCTGCTTGACGCCATCTACTACCTCTCGTTTGGCAAGAGCTGCCTCAACCCCATTGATTCGCAGAACATCCGTCAGGGTGAGGATTTTTTCGCCATCCACGGCAGCTACCAGATGGATGGGGAACGGGTGATGGTGTCGTGCATCCAGCGCAAAGGCCAGCCCAAACAGCTCAAGTGGAACAAGAAGGCATACAAGACTCTGGGCGAGCATATCGGACGTGTGCCCCTGGTGATGGTGTCGCCCTACGACCAGCAGCTCATTCAAGGGGGCAGCGAGGTGAGGCGCAAGTTTGTGGACGGGGTGGTGAGTCAGACCGACAGGGGCTATCTGACGCATCTGTTGCAGTATCAGAAGGCTGTGGAGCAGAGGAACCGTCTGCTGAAGCAGTTTTATGAGGATCGTCAGTGGGACGAGCCGTCCATCGCCGTGTGGGACGAGCAGCTGGTAAGGCACGGACAGGTGCTTTATGAAGGCCGTAAGATGTTTATGGAGGAGTTCCGTCCGCTGTTTGCCGAATATTTTGCCTGGCTCACCGACGGCTCCGAAGAGGGCATCATGGAGTATGTAGGCCATGCCGATGTGCCGCTGCTGCAGCAGTTGGAGCAGGCCAGGCCCAACGACCGTTATGCTACGTTCACTACCGTGGGTCCCCACAAGGACGACTGGGAGCTCCGCATCGGCGAACGTCAGGCGAAGCGTTTCGGCTCGCAGGGGCAGCAGAAGACCTTTGTGCTGGCCCTCAAGCTGGCGCAGTTCGAATATATCTTCCGTCGCGGAGGGGTGAAGCCCATCCTGCTGTTGGACGATGTGTTTGACAAGTTGGATATGGACCGGGTGTCGCAGTTGCTCCGGCTGGTGGGCGGCGACCGTTTCGGGCAGGTGTTCCTGTCCGACACACAGCCCGGCAGGGTGCAGATGCTGATGGCAGACCTGCCCAATGTGGAACATAAGGTATTTGAGATTAAGTAGGAAGTAAGAGCTAAGAACTAAGAATTAACGCATTCAATTAAGGTAATATGTACAGCAACGAGCATACGCTTCAAGAACTGCTAAGCAAGGCTTACCATCGTCTGGATATGGACGAGTGGGCTACGGAGGTGGAGGTGCGCTCTGCTTATAAGGCCGTGGTGGGCGACTGGCTCTCCAAACTCACCGTCTCGGCCAAGTACGACAAGGGTACGCTGACGCTCAAGCTGGCTTCGGCGGCATTGAAACAGGAGCTGTTCTATAGGCGCTCGTCGCTGGCTGAAAAAATAAATGATTCTCTGGGCCGTCAGGTGGTTCATAAAATAGTATTTGTATGAGACAATTGTTTAAAGCATTGAATATGATACGCCTCTGCCACAAGAGGTCGTTCTACTGGCGCATCTTTTATGTGGTGGTGCTGAGCGTGCTGCCGCTGATGAACTTGTATATCTTGAAGTATCTGGTGGATGCGGTGACCACGGGCGTGGTGCCGGTGTGGCACGGCATCGAGTTGAACATGTACCTGCTGCTGGGCGTGTTCTGCGCCATCTTTCTGTTGAACCGTCTGGTGAGCGTATGCAACGGGGTGAACAACGATGTGATGAACCAGCGTCTGCAGGACTATGTCAGCGACATCATGCAGCGGCAGTCGGCGGCATTGGATATGGCCTATTTCGACAACCCGGAGTATCACGACACTTACCACCGGGCGCAGCAGGAGTCCAGCTTCCGCCCCCTGCGGGTGCTCAACGAGTTTATGGGGCTCTTCGGCTCACTGATTTCTATTACCATCATCATCTCGATGCTTTCCACGGCTTCGCCTTGGATTATTGTGGTGATGGTGGTGGCGGTGATTCCGTCGTTCATCGTCCGTGTCGTCAAGGCGAGGAAGATATACGAGTTCCGCCGCAATAACACTCAGAATTACCGTCGCACAAGTTATTACACGGCCCTTCTCGGCCGTCGTGACTATGCCAAGGAGATGCGTACCTTCGGCCTCACACCTTATTTCCGCCAGCGTTTTGTGGAGATACGCAAGGTGTTGGTGAAGAATTTGCTGAGCATCTCGCGCCGACTGGGGGTGTACGACTCTATCTGTGCTTTGGCCGAGACGGCGGCCCTGTTCTTCGTCACGATGTTCCTCATAGCCAGTGCCACCAGCGGCAGTATCACGGTGGGTACGTTCGTCATTTTGTTCGAGGCTTTCCGTCGTGGGCAGACCCAGCTGAACGGCCTCGTGGGCTCTATTTCGGGGCTGTACGACAACCGCTTGTTTGTGGGCAACTTGTTCGAGTTCCTCGACCTTAAGCCTAGGATAGTGAATGCGCCCGACGCGCTGCCGTTCCCCACCAAGGTGGAGAAGGTGGAGTTCCGCGACATCACCTTCCGTTACCCCAAGATGGAGCGTGACGTGCTGAGCCACTTCTCGCTTACCGCTAGGGCGGGGGAGGTGACGCAGATTGAAGGGGAGAACGGCTTCGGCAAGACTACCCTCCTCAAGCTGCTCCTGCGCCTTTACGACACCGACAGCGGTGCGGTGTTGGTCAACGGGGTGGATGTGAGGAAATACGACCTCAAGGGGCTGCGCCACGGCATCGGCGCCATATTCCAGGATTATGTGCGCTTCTTCTGCACTGCCGAGGAGAATATAGCCTTCGGCGATGTGGAACATTACGACCACGAGCGGGTGCGTTATGCCGCCCGTTTGGCCGGTGCCGACCGCATCATCGATCGGCTGCCCAAAGGCTATGACACACCTTTGGGCCGCATGTTCGACGGCGGCGAGGAGCTGAGTATGGGTCAGTGGCAGCGTGTGGCATTGGCACGTCAGCTGTATGGCAATGCGCCGGTGTTGGTTTTCGACGAGCCTACGGCATGGATGGATGTGCCTTCGCGTGAGCGTTTCTACGACACACTTGAGATGCTGAAAGAGCAAGGCAAGGTGATTATCCTGATTAAACATGTCTAATGAATGTGTTAACGTGTTAATGTGTTAATGTGTTAGTCCTTGGCGCGGTAAAATGACTCACGAATTTACGAATTAACGAATTAACGAATTCAAAATGTGTTAGTCCCTTGGCGCGGTAAAATGACTCACGAATTTACGAATTAACGAATTAACGAATTCTAATAAAATATGATGTTCAAACTAGATAACATAAATGCCAAAGAGTATGAGGGGAACGTGGTGTTCCTCTATGGCAGCGAGGTGGCTGACCGCAGCCTGCCGTTAAGTAAGAAGGAGCTGGAATGGCTCAAAACACGCCGCGAGGCCGAGCCTTCGGGTATTGTGGTGTTCGACCGCATTCCTTACCATATCTACATCGTCAATTTCGACAGCGAGAAACCCGCCAACCTTTGCCAGGAGAACCTGCGCCGCAGTGCGGGCAGCTTGGTAGAGATGCTCAAAAAGGAGAAACAGAGCGAGGTGGCAGTTACTGGCGAGGGCGTGATTACCGAGGAACTGGTGGCTTTTCTGGAAGGAATGGTGCTGGCCGACTACAGCTTCGACCGCTATAAGAGTAAGACTCCGGAGCATGTGGAGCGTGTGACTATCGACTCGGCTTTCCTCACCTCTGAGGAGTTGGAACGCAACCAACGCCTTTGGAACCGTATCTTTTGGTGCCGCGAGTGGGTGAACCTGCCAGTGGCAGACCTGGGTGCCGACGAGTTTGCCTCGGAGTTGGAGTCTATTGCCCGCGACCTGGGTGTCGGCTGTACCGTCTTTGACAAAAAGAAGATTGAGGCCCTGCGGATGGGCGGGTTGCTGGCTGTGAACCGGGGCAGCGTTGACGAGCCCCGCTTTGTGGTGCTGGAATACCGTCCCGACCATCCTGTCAACGCTGCTCCGGTGGCGTTGGTGGGCAAGGGTGTGATGTATGACACCGGCGGGTTGAATATCAAACCTGACGACTATATGCGCGAAATGAAGTCGGACATGGCGGGTGCTGCCACGATGGCGTCGGTGCTTTTTGCCGCTGCCGAGAACGCGCTGCCAGTGCATCTTGTGGCTTTTCTTCCCCTCACCGACAACCGACCCGGTTTCAATGCGTACGCTGCCGACGATGTGCTGACGATGTACGACGGCACAACGGTGGAGGTGGTGAATACCGATGCTGAAGGCCGTCTTATCCTGGCTGATGCCATAGCATACGCCGAAGCCAACTATCACCCCGAGCTGATAATCGATGCTGCCACGCTAACAGGTGCTGCCGTCCGTGCCATCGGCACAATGGGCATCGCCGCCATGCAACAGAACGCCGACAATCCCTTCAGTCTTCTGAAGATTATGGGCAACCAGGTGTATGAGCGCATCGCCGAGTTCCCCTTCTGGGACGAGTATGACGAGTTGCTCAAGTCGGATGTCGCCGACCTCAAGAACTGCGGCATCGCACAGGCGGGAGCCATCACAGCAGGCCGTTTCCTTGCCCATTTCGCCAAGACGACCCCCTACATACACCTCGACATTGCGGGCGTGGCCTTCTACTCCAAGGGCGAGAAGTACCACTGCGCCGGTGCTACGGGCTACGGCATCCGACTGCTCTACGCCTTCATGCAGACTTACGAAATGCTTAATAAATAGTTTGAGAATTGAGATTCTTTGACTGACGCATTAACACATAAATACATTAACGCATTCTAATACAACTATAATATGGAAGAAAAGAAAGAAAAGACACGCATACGGCTGGCCATATCGCAGGGCGATATCAACGGCGTGGGTTATGAGGTTATCCTCAAGACTTTCAGCGACAACCGTATGTTCGACATCTGCACCCCTGTTCTCTATGGCTCCTCTAAGGTGGCCTCATATCATAAGAAGCTGTTGTCTATGCATCAGGACCTGCCGTTCAATGCTATCCACGATGCCTCGGAGGCGATAGACCGCAAGTTCAACGTGGTGAACCTTACGCAGGAGGAGATAAAGATTGATGTGGGCAAGCTGACGGAGGTGGCCGGCGTGCAGTCGCGCCTGTCGCTAAACCGTGCTTGCGAGGACCTCAAGAAGGGGCTCGTTGACGTGCTGGTAACCGCGCCTATCAGCAAAAAGAACATACAGGCTCCCGATTTTGATTTCCCCGGCCATACCGAATATCTCTCACACCAGTTCGGGTGCAGCAGTTTGATGATGATGGTATGCGACAGAATCCGTATCGGCATCGTGACCAACCATTTGGCTCTCAAGGACGTTCCTTCGGCTATCACGCACAACCTGTTGTATGATAAGTTGATGCTTATGAACGAGTCGTTGAAACGCGACTTTGGTGTCCCCATGCCGAAGATAGCAGTCCTGGCCCTTGACCCTCATGCGGGCGACAACGGGGTAATCGGCGACTTTGACATGAAGGTGATTAAGCCCGTCATAGAGGAGATGCAGAACAAGGGTGTCCTTGCCTATGGTCCTTATCCTTCCGACGGATTCTTCGGCAGCAACGAGTTTAATAAGTTCGACGGTGTGCTGGCACTCTATCACGACCAAGGCCTCATCCCCTTCAAACTGATGTCCTTCACCGAAGGGGTCAACTACACCGCCGGGTTGCCCTATGTGCGTACGTCTCCTGCCCACGGCACCGCTTTCGACATCGCCGGTAAGGATAAGGCTAGCGAGCAGTCGTTCCGTAGCGCGGTCTATCTGGCGTGCAACATCCATCGCAACCGCAAGGAGTATGACCTGCTAACGGCCGACCCGCTGCCCTAAAGAATTGAGCATTGAGATTCTTAGACTAACGCATTATCGGAATACCACATTAACGCATTCAAAATGACCGCATCACTGTCACACACTCCCGCTTCCGCCTCCAGACCTACCCGTTTGGTGCTTCTCGACGGCATGGCCATCACCTATAGGGCCTTTTATGCCCTCAGCAGCTCCAACCGTGTGAACTCCAAGGGTATGAACACGGGTGCTGTGTTGGGCTTTACGATGACTATGTATGACCTCATCAAGAAGCTCCGACCTACCCACATGGCTGTCGCCTTTGACCTGCGCAAACCCACTTTCCGCCATGAGATGTATGCCGAATATAAGGCCAACCGTGAAGCTATGCCTGAAGCCATAGAGGCTGGTTTGCCCTATATACGCAAGATTATTGCCGCTTTCAATATACCCATCCTCACCTGCGAGGGATTTGAAGCGGACGATGTCATCGGTACGGCATCCCACTGGGCCGAGCAGCAGGGGTTCGACGAGGTGGTGATGGTGACACCCGACAAGGACTTTGCACAGTTGGTCACCAACCATGTGCGCATGTATCGGTTTGGCCGCATGGGGAAACCAGACCAGATAATGGGTGTCGACGAGGTGAAGGAGAAGTTTTGTGTGGACAACTGTGGTCAGGTGAAGGATCTCCTTGGCCTTTGGGGCGACGCTTCGGACAACATACCCGGAATCCCCGGGGTGGGAGAGAAGACTGCCAAAAAGCTTATCGACCAGTTCGGCAGCGTGGAGGAGATGGTGGCACACGCCGAGGAGATAAAGAACGACAAGGTGCGTAGGCTTGTGGAACAGTATGGCGAGCAGGCCATCTTCAGCAAAAAACTGGCCACCATCGTGTTCGATGCGCCGTTGGAGCTGAGCGAAGAAGGTCTGCGGGTGCAGAAGCCGAACTATGCCGAGCTCCAGGCTCTCTTTTCGGAGCTGGAGTTCCGCAATCTGGCCAAGCGTATCTACACCGACCTCTCGGTCGCAGACCCCTCAGAGGCACAACGGTTTGCTGCCTCCAAACCAGAAAAAGAGGCGGCACCGCAGACAGCACAACTGGATATGTTCGCGCCACAGCCCGACCAGCCGTCGCTGTTCGACCAGCCTGTCGTCGACACCCAGCGGGCACTCGACATCCGTCATCTCGACACCTTCCCCGACAGGGGCGATGTGGCCATTTTTGTTTCTGGTGCTACCATCGCGTTGGCTTTCAGTGCCGACGAGGTATATTCCTCGCTGGTGGGCGACATCGACATTCCACGTCTGCGCCGGCTTCTCAGCCAGCCCGACAGCCTCAAGCTCTGCTACGACCTCAAGGCACTCAAATATATCCTTCAGGAACTAGGTATCCAGCTGGAGGGCTCGCCCTTCGACATACAGCTGGTTCACTACCTGATTGATGCGGAGGCACGCCACACGCTCGAAAATATATCTATGGGCATATTGGGCTCTGAACCTGCCACACCCGTCGAGTCTGCCGCCATTATGTGGCAGCTGTATCCCCTCATGGCGGCACAGCTCTCCGATGCGGGTCTCAACAAGCTCTATTCCGAGGTAGAGCTGCCGCTGGTGGATGTGCTTATCGGTATGGAGGTGGAGGGGGTGCGTATCGATGTGGATGCGTTGAAAGATTATTCCAACAGACTTTCCATCGAGCGCGGCCAGCTGGAGAAGTCCATCTACGAGATGGCCGGGGGAGCGTTCAACATATCTTCCCCGAAACAGTTGGGCGAGGTGCTTTATGAGAAACTGAAAGTCACTGACAAGCCTCCCCGCACAGCCACCAAGCAGTATTCTACCGCCGAAGATGTGCTTCTCAAGCTCAAAGAACGCCACCCCATCATCGAGCAGATACTCGAATACCGTTCACTGACCAAGCTCATCGGCACCTATCTCGACAGTTTTCCAAAACTTATCAACCCGGTCACTCACAGGCTTCATACCGTCTACAACCAGACCGTCACCGCCACCGGCCGCCTTTCAAGCAGCAACCCCAACTTACAGAATATCCCCATCCGCACCGAACGGGGACGAGAAATCCGCCGTGCCTTTGTGGCTCGCAATGACGATTATGTCCTGTTGGCTGCCGACTATTCGCAAATCGAGCTGCGCATCATCGCCTCCCTCGCCCATGACCGCCACATGATTGACGCTTTCGCCAATCACTACGATATTCACGCTGCCACCGCTGCCAAAATCTACGGTATCCCTATGGAGGAGGTGAGCAAGGACTTGCGCCGCAATGCCAAGTCGGTCAATTTCGGCATCATATACGGCATCAGCTCGTTCGGTCTCAGCGAACAGCTGGGCATCTCGCGCAAGGAGGCCGCCGAACTGATTGACGAGTATTTCGCACAGTATCCCGACATCAAGCATTACATCGACACCAATATTGCCTTTGCACACGAACACGGCTATGCACAGACGCTTCTGGGGCGTCGTCGCTATCTCACCGACATCAACTCGCGCAACGCTTCGGCACGCAACTTCGCCGAGCGCAATGCCGTCAACATGCCCATCCAAGGCACGTCGGCCGATATGATTAAAATAGCCATGATACGCATTTACCGCGAGTTCCAACACCTTGGCCTGAAGTCGAAGATGATTCTTCAGGTGCACGATGAATTGGTTTTCGACTGCTACAAGCCCGAGGAACAGCAGGTGCGTGCTATTGTGGAGGAGGCTATGCTGAACGCGCTGCCGCTGTCCATACCTGTCGAGGTGAGCATCGATGCCGGCCCCGACTGGCTCACCGCTCACTAGAAATAACGCATAAACCCCTAGTATTTCACTAGCCCTACTTGATAAACTTAAAATCCGAAATAATAAACACTCTCAAAAAATGAAAAAAGTATTTGCCCTATTCTTCTTCTCGGCAATTGCTGCCGTAAGCCTCTTTGCCCAAACCGACACCAAACCCGATTTCTCTGCGGTATGCTCTTCGGGCCAGGTTATTTACTATAAGATTGTCGACTATGGCGAGGTGAACGTATGGTACAACAACGACTACCCCGAAGTGTTGGGCGGTTTTGTGGTCATCCCCCGCGCGGTGAAGCACGACGGTCAGAATTATGTGGTCACCGGCATTGCTGACGAGGCGTTTGCCAACTGCATCCGCATACAGGGTATTGAGCTGCCCACCACCATGTTCTTCATCGGCGAGCGTGCCTTCTATCGTTGCACCGACCTCCGCTTCATTTTCATGCCCAAGACGCTCACCTACATTGGTGCTAGAGCCTTCGAGGGTTGTACTGCCTTGCTGGATGTGGTGATGCCCAACTCCGTCACCGAGATGGGGGAGTATGTCTTTAAAGATTGCTCTAATGTGCGCCATTTTGTCATATCCCATGGCTTGGAGGAAATACCAGAAGGTACTTTCATGAATTGCAGTTCCGTAACCGACTACCTCATCCCCGGTGCTGTCACCACTATCGGTTGTCATGCTTTCGACGGTTACAAGAGCCTCAAGAGTGTCACCTTCTTCGGCCCCGTGCCACCCACACCCGACTGCGAGCCGGCTTTCGGTCGCGAGATACCCATCACCGTCATGAATAAGCATTTCGCTGCCTACAAGGCTTCTTACATCTGGGGACAGTATACCATCCAGGCGATGTGATGCTCTTTCAACATGATAAAGTTAACACGGAGAGGACTCTTCACACTGATGGTATTGTTACTCTCAGTGGTGCTAGTTAGTTGTGAAAAGGAACTCAAACCCCAGAATTACAACGAGGAGGAAAACCCTATCGGCATAGGATTATTCTCTGTTAGTGATTCCCTTCAAGTGACCTTTGCCTCAGGCAACCTTGCTGAGGGTGGTCGTAGTTTTGTCCCAAACCAGTGGAACCTTGGTGGTTACTTCGGCTGGGGGTCGGGCGACCATCCCGGCGACACGTCGGTTGACTACCATGACTATATCACCTTCGACGATTGGGGCAACCATATCGAGGGCGGGTGGCGTACGCTGACCTCAGACGAGTGGCATTATATTATCTTTGAGAGGGACTCTGCCAGGCTAAAGGTTGCCGTAGGCTTAATCATAGGGGTGAAAGATACCATGGACGGACTGATTCTTTTGCCTGATAGTTGGTCTTTGCCCGACAGCTGCGAGTTCTGGCCCGGCATGTATGCGTATGTGCGCAACCAATATTCAATGCGTCAGTGGCAAAAGATGGAAGAGGCTGGGGCGGTCTTTCTGCGGGTAGGAGGCTACCGTTTGGGGGCGAAGGTGTTCGTTCAAGACCGTTGGGGGTTGAGTTATGGCAACTATTGGCTGTCCACCCAATATGACGAGAATGACGCATACTACATCTATTTCATTGCCAACTTCGAAAATCTATTGCCCATACCTATTACCAATCCCGCCGCCGGCATGCAGGTGCGGCTGGTGCAGGAAAGGAATTAGTATTTTTCTGCCAGATACCGGGAGAGGAACACGTCGTTGAGACTGTAGAGCGTCTTGCCGTCTACAATCTTATGTTGCAAAGATACGCAAATAATCTTATTTCGCAAAATGCGTAACGCATTTTGCGAAATAAGGAAAAAAAAAGGCACCCCAGAAAAGGAGGGTGCCTTTCGATTATGAAAAGGTATATTGTTATTTTTCGAGTTTCATTTCTTGCAGGAATCGCACGCTGGCGTGGATGAGAAGGTACATGATTTGGTCGATGTCCACAAAGTTCACGCTCTTGCGGTAGTCGGTAACCAGTTGTTCGATGAAGGGGCTGCTCTTGAGGCCTTCCTGATGGCGGAAGTCGAGGGCTTGGGCTGCGTTGAAGAGCTCGATGGCGAGAACCCGCTCGGTGTTCTCCATCACCTTGTAGCACTTGGTGGCAGCGTTGCCGCCCATGCTTACGAGGTCTTCCTGGTTCTGACTGCTGGGGATGCTGTCGACGCTGCAGGGAGAGCAGAGTTGCTTGCTCTGGCTGACGATGGAGGCTGCGGCATACTGAGGAATCATGAATCCGCTGTTGAGGCCGGGTTTGGCCACGAGGAAGCTCGGCAGGCCGCGTTTGGCATCGATGAGCTGGTAGGTACGGCGTTCGCTGATGCTGCCCAGTTCTGCCACGGCGATGGCTAGGAAGTCGAGCACCATGGCCATAGGTTCGCCATGGAAATGACCGCCGGAGATGACCATGTCCTCGTCTGGAAGGACGATGGGATTGTCGGTGGTGGAGTTGATTTCGGTCTCAACGACTGAGGCAACATAACGTATAGTGTCCTTTGCAGCACCGTGTACCTGCGGGGCGCAGCGGAAGCTGTAGGGGTCTTGGACGTGCTCCTTGTGGCGGGCGATAATCTGGCTGCCTTCGGTGAAACGGCGCACGTTGGCGGCAGTCTCGAGCTGTCCCTTGTGGGGGCGCACCATATGGAGGCTCTCGTAGAAAGGCTCAATGCGGCCGTCGAAAGCGTCAAGGCTGAGCGACAACAGCATGTCGGACTGTAGGCTCAGTCGCTGGGCTTTGATGACGCACCAGGTGGCATAACTGCTCATAAACTGGGTGCCGTTGAGGAGGGCGAGACCTTCCTTGCTTTGCAGCTTGATGGGCTGCCAGCCCTTTTCGGCGTAGACCTCTTTTACATCGCAGCGACGGCCTTTATAATACACTTCGCCCATGCCGAGGATGGCGGGGAGCATCAAGTTGGCCAGAGGGCAGAGGTCGCCGCTGGCACCGAGGCTGCCCTGCTGGTATACGATGGGCAGGATGTCCTCATTGTAGCAGTCGATAAGACGCTGGACGGTCTGCAGCTGTGCGCCGCTGTAGCCGAAGCAGAAGTTCTGAGCCTTCAGGAGGAGCATCAGGCGCACTACCTCTTGGGGCACTTCGTCACCCACGCCGCAGGCGTGGCTCATGACGAGGTTCTTCTGTAACTGGCTCAGCTGCTCCTTGCTGATGGAGATGTTGCAGAGCGAGCCGAAGCCGGTGGTGACACCGTAGATGGGCTCCTTCTGGGTTTCCATCTTCTTGTTCAGATAGTCGCGGCATTTCTGTATGTGGGCCTTGGCCTCGTCGCTCAAGGCGAGGGTCATATTGTTGTCCACGATTTCCTTCACCTTGGCGATGGTGAGGCGTTCGTTGGGGTTGATGTAATAAATCATGGTCGGATTGAATGATTAAGGGTTGGGAGTTGATGGGGCTTACTTTTCGATTTGGGCGTGGGCCTTCTCGGCGATGTCGTCGTCGACCAGGATGCGGCCGCAGTGCTCACAGACGATGACTTTCTTGTGCATCTTGATTTCGCTCTGACGCTGGGGCGGAATCTTGCTGAAGCAGCCACCGCAGGCGTCGCGGTCGATGGTGACGACGGCAAGACCGTTGCGGGCCTGTTGGCGGATGCGCTTGTAGGCGGTGAGGTAGCGTTCGTCGATATACTGCTCCATCTCTTTGGATTTCTCCAGAAGGCGCACCTCGTCTTTCTTGGTCTCCTCGATGATGCCGTCGAGTTCGGCCTTCTTCGAGTCGAGCTCTTCCTGACGGCCCTTGATGAGCAGCTCGGCAGCCTCGATGTGCTGTTCCAGCTCTTTAATCTTGTTGTTGGCATCACGGTTGCGGCGTTCGCAGAGCTGGATTTCGAGGTTCTGGAATTCGATTTCCTTGTTGATGGCCTCGAACTCACGGTTGTTGCGCACGTTGTCCTGCTGCTTCTCGTATTTCTTAATCATGGCCTGGTGGTTGGCAATATCGTTGTTGCGTTTGGCGTTATTGCTGTTCTGCTCGGCAATGCTGGTCTTGAAATTGTCTATGCGGGTCTGCAGTCCGGCAATCTCGTCTTCCAGGTCACGGATGGCTTGTGGCAGTTCGCCACGGATGATTTTGATTTTGTCGATTTCCGAATCGACTAGCTGCAAGGTGTGGAGGGCGACAAGACGACGCTCAATGGCGATGTCCACATCTAACGTTTGGCGAGCAGGCTCCACGTTGGCCAGCTCTTCGACTTCGGTTGTAGTGAGTTTCTTCGGCATATTAATATATATATCTAATTGTGTATTTTGCTATGTTATAGTCACATATAGTTGACGAAGCTTCTTCCGCGCTCGCTGATAAAGCATGCAAAAGTACTAAATTTTTTTGATATAATAGAATAAATTAATTGTTTGGTGAATTGTTCGCTCTCGAAATGGCCTATGTCCACGAGCGTGATGCGCCCTTCGGCACGCTGGAAGTCATGATATTTCATATCGCCCGTCAGGTAGATGTCGGCCTGCTGGCGTATGGCGTCGTCGATGAGGAAGCTGCCCGCGCCGCCGCAGATGGCCACACGCGAAACAGCTGGGCTGGTAATGTCGCTGACCCTCAGCAAGGGGAGGTTCAGACATGCCTTCACCTGTTCGAGGAAGGCATGGGTAGGGAGGGGGTAGGGGAGCACTCCTATCATGCCGGCTCCGATGTCGGACGACGGCTGGCCCGCCATGGGACGTAGGATGTGACAATCTGTCAGCCCCAGCACCTCGGCAAGGATGCCGTTGACCCCCTGCTTCAAATTGTCCAGATTGGTGTGGGCGGCATAAACGGCGATGTCGTTCTTTATCAGCCTGATGATATGGCGTCCGACGGCATCGTGCGGAGTGATGCGCCTCACACCTCCAAATATCATAGGGTGGTGCGTCACTATCAGGTTGGCACCCCGCTCCAGGGCCTCGTCAATCACATTGTCGGTCAAGTCAACGGCCACCAACGCACCACGGCACTCCTCCTGGGGGTTGCCCAAGAGGAAGCCGGCGTTGTCGTAATCTTCCTGATATTCGGGATGTAGTTCGGTGTCAAGGTAATCTATAATTGTCGAAATAGTCATCATGTCTTCTTTTTTCTGTCCCCTTGTAACGTGGAACGGCGTTTTTTATTGTGCGGCGTGACAATTTGTCACCCTGTCATGACGATGTGCCCCCTTTGGCACGCAATATGCTATATAGACAATCGTCGCGCAAAACGACAAGAGCAAAGTAAATAACAACAATTAAAAATAACGAATATGAACATTCAACCATTAGCAGACCGCGTTCTGATTCAGCCCGCCGAGGCCGAACAGAGAACCGCTTCGGGAATCATCATCCCCGACACCGCAAAAGAAAAACCCCAAAGAGGCAAAGTCCTTGCCGTCGGCAAAGGCACCAAGGACCACGAGATGACCGTCAAGGTCGGCGACAACGTCCTCTATGGCAAGTATAGTGGCACCGAAATCGACCTCGATGGCACCAAGTATATGATAATGAAAGAAAGCGACATCTACGCAATCATCTAAAAAAACCAGAAAACCTAGGCAGTCCTAGGCAACTCTAGATTGTCCTAGAGAACCCTAGAACCTCCTAGAAAAGAAACAAGAAAGGAACAAACATCATGGCAAAAGAAATAGTTTTCAATAATGACGCACGCGAACAGCTGCGCAAAGGCGTTGACGCTCTGGCCAACGCAGTGAAGGTGACCCTCGGCCCCAAAGGTCGCAACGTGGTTATCGATAAGAAATTCGGCGCGCCCCACATCACCAAAGACGGTGTCACTGTGGCAAAGGAAATCGAACTGGAGAACGGCATCGAGAACATGGGTGCCCAGATGGTGAAGGAAGTGGCCTCCAAGACCAACGACCAGGCTGGCGACGGCACCACCACCGCCACCGTCCTCGCTCAGTCCATCGTCAACACGGGTCTGAAGAACGTCACCGCCGGTGCCAACCCCATGGACCTCAAGCGCGGCATCGACAAGGCCGTGGCCTGCATCGTTGACGACCTCAAGGCCCAAGCCGAGGAAGTCGGCGGCGACATCGAGAAAATCCGTCAGGTGGCCACCATCTCCGCCAACAACGACAGCCAAATTGGCGACATCATCGCCGAGGCTATGGAGAAAGTCTCTAAGGACGGCGTCATCACTATCGAGGAAGCCAAGGGCATCGAGACCAGCGTCAAGGTGGTCGAAGGCATGCAGTTCGACCGCGGCTACATCAGCCCCTACTTCGTCACCGACACCGACAAGATGGAGTGTACCTACGACAGCCCCCTCATCCTCATTTATGACAAGAAAATCAGCACCCTCCAGACCCTCCTGCCCATCCTCGAACCCGTCGCCAAGAACGGCCGTCCGCTCCTCATCATTGCTGAGGACGTCGAAACCGAGGCCATGGCCACCCTCGTGGTCAACCGTCTGCGTGGCGGCCTGAAGGTCGTCGCCGTCAAGGCCCCCGGCTTTGGCGACCGTCGTAAAGAAATGCTCGAAGACATCGCCATCCTCACCGGCGGCACCGTCATCAGCGAAGAGAAAGGCTACAAACTCGAAGATGCCACCATGGACATGCTCGGCTCCTGCGAGAAGATTACCATCGACAAGGACAACACCACCATCGTCAACGGTGCTGGCAACAGCGAGATGATCAAAGCTCGTGTCAACCAAATCAAGGCCCAGATTGAGAAGACCACCAGCGACTACGACCGCGAGAAGCTCCAAGAGCGTCTTGCCAAACTCTCCGGCGGTGTGGCAGTCATCTACGTCGGCGCAGCCAGCGAGGTGGAGATGAAAGAGAAGAAAGACCGCTTCGACGACGCCCTGCACGCCACCCGTGCAGCTGTCGAAGAGGGCATCATCCCCGGTGGTGGTACCGCCTTCATCCGTGCCGCACAGCACCTCGGCAAGGTCGAGACTGTCAACGAGGACGAGAAACTGGGTGTCGAAATCATCCGTCGTGCCATCGAAGAGCCCATCCGCATCATCGTCGAGAATGCCGGCCTCGAAGGCTCCGTTATCGTCAACGAAGTGAAGAACGGCAAGGGCGACTACGGCTACAACGCCCGCTCCGAGAAGTACGAGAACCTCTTCAAGAGCGGTGTCATCGACCCCGTCAAGGTGGCCCGTGTGGCTCTGCAGAATGCTGCCTCCATCGCCGGCATGCTGCTGACCACCGAGTGTGTCATGTGCGACATCAAGGAACCCGAACCCCCGATGCCTGCCAACCCCGGCATGGGCGGCATGGGCGGCATGTACTAAACCGAAAGATAAATATTGTCTCATCATGATTGAGGGTGCCCTTGTGGGCACCCTTTTTTTTGCACCCCCCGATAGGAGAAAAATGCAGAAGTGCCGAGGTGGCGGATTACAAATCCGCCACAACCGAATCCGCCACAACCGAACCGGGAATTCCGTCATATCCGGAAAACCCGCCACAACGCGCCAACTTCGCCCTTTTTATCTTCACTATAGGCTTTCGTTAAGTTTGTCTTAAGTGTCAGATGCCTAGAAAGTGCCTGGGGTGAGTTTGTTATGCGAAGGCGGGGCGGCAGCCCATTCCATTTTCTGCTTTTTGCTTTTCACTTTTGAAGGGCGCGGCAGCGGGATGCTCCGTTGTTCGTGGCTCTTATTTCGTACTTCCAAGGGTGCGCTTGTGGGCGGTTAATAATTTTTTTGCAAAAAAGACCTCTGTTTTTTTTTTTTTTTTTGTATATTTGCAATGATTATTTCGTGCAATTTTCAACCGAAGGTTGTTTATAACCTATTGGGTGAGTTGTACGTATATCATTTAAGCAAATAATTGTAGTTATTAATAAAAAGTATCACTTATGAAAAAAATCTACTATCTGCTGACATTTTTGGTAATGTTGACAGTGGCAGTGCGGGCCGGGGCACAATGTGCCGGCGGAATGCCGCAGTGCCAGATTCTGGTCGAGATGCACGATGGCTACGGCGACGGCTGGAACAACGGTCAACTGTATGTTTACCAAGGCACCACGTTGAGGGGGACAGTGACCCTCAATAGTGGCTCGGCCGGCGAGAGTGCGGTATCGGTCTGTTCGGACTCGGTAACGTTCGTTTGGTCATCGGGCTACTACGATGATGAAATCTCCTTCGTGGTGACCACCGAAGACGACGACACACTGCTGTATGTCCCGGATGCTTCGGAGTACGACACGGGCGACACGATGGGTGTGGCGATGAATCAGTGCGCCACCTGTCCGCGTGTGAGCGGCCTGCAGCTGGTGTCGCGGACCCACAACATGTTGTCGCTGGCATGGAACGCCAGCGGGAACAGCTCTTCGTGGCAGGTGGAGTACGGGCCGGAGGGCTTCACGCCCGGCGGCGGCACGACGCTTACCGTGACCACGCCCGCAGCAACCCTCACGGGTCTGGATTCGGCACATTGGTATGATGTGTATGTCACCGCCACCTGCGGCAGTGAGACCGCCTCCTCCCGCATGGGCCATTACGCCACCCTCTGCGGTGTGAACACCTGCGACATGATTTTCATGGTGCGCAACTACAACCACAATGGTTGGGGCGGCAACGGCATCTATGTGGTACAGCGTGGCGACACGGTGGACTACGTGACGCTGACCTCCCCGTATTACGAGGAGCTGAATGTGCCGCTGTGCCACGACAGCGTGACGCTCATCTGGCATCAGGTGAACGAGGACTACGACAACCAGTTTGCGGTCTACGACCTCAGCCACCGCCTTATTGCGGAGGGCGAGGGATGGGACATCTACGACGGCGACACCCTGGCCTCGGTGATGAACAACTGCAACGCCTGCCCTTATCCCGCATGGACGGACGTGACTAATATTGACACCGCGCATGCCACCATCAGGTGGCCGTTGACGGGTGCGCCCGGCTATGTGTTGAAGCTTTATTATAATTGGGATTCCTTATTATATATAGCGACAACCACTGACACTTTCTACACCTTCTCCTCCCTCATGCCCAACACCGAATACCGGGTGGAGGTGGCGTCGCTGTGCGGCACCGACACCAGCGGCTGGAACGAATTCTGGTTCAACACCCATGCCGCTTGGATGCCCATCATCTATGTCACCACCACAGGTGGTGGCGAGTATACGGGACGCAGCTGGGTCAATGCCATGGCCTCGACAAACGATGCCTGCAACCTGGCCTACACGCTCTACTGGCAGTATGGCACGGCTCCCGAGGTGTGGGTGGCGCAGGGCGAATACGCATCCACCATCTACCTCTATCCCGGCATGCACGTCTATGGCGGCCTGGTGGGCAACGAGCCGGCGAACTACGACATGTCGTTGCGCGACCTGGCATCCCATCCCACGGTAATTAACCCGCAATACAGCAACGGCATATATCAGTATAATGATGCAACCGACAGCACAGCCTGCTGGGTCGATGGCTTCACCTTCACAGGCCTCTCCTACACGGTGGCCAACCTGAGGGAGTACGCAGCATTGCGGAACTGTGTCATCACGAACAATACGGTTTCGTCGAGCTACATACTGTCGATTGACTGCTCCAATGCCCCCGACAATTCGTGGGTGTCGCTGGAAAACTGCTCCATTGTTGACAACGCGAATACCTCGTCGTACAGCACGGAGATGATACGCATGACCAACGCCCGTGCCGAGAACTGCCTCATAGCCCGCAACACGGTGCGCTGCAATGTGGTGACGCTGCGCGACAGCAGTGTGCTGAGCCATTGCGACGTGGTGGGCAACCTCTCCAACAATAGCAGTTATGCAGCCGTGAGCGGTGGCTCGTACAGCACGGGATACACCAGCCGTCTGGAGAACAGCATTGTGTGGGGCAACAAATATAATTATAATAGCACCTACCCGTTTGCTCAAATCAGCGGCCTGGTAGAAGGGTACCATTCGGCGGTGGAAGGCGGCATCACCGGCACTGGCAATATCAACCTCGATGCGCACAATGTCGGCTCGGTGGCAAATGCCAACTACCCCAAGTTTGTGGCTCCACCCACCAACCTGCAGCTCAATGGCGGCTCGGCCTGCATTGATGCCGCTGTGGGCACCCCTGCTACTGCCACCGACATCGAGGGCAACCCCCGCGTCTACGGCTCCGCTTCCGACATCGGATGCTATGAGTACCAAGGCGTGGATGTCTGCGGCTCGGTAATCTATGCCCAGGTGAACGAGGTGACCAGTTATTCGGCCCGCGTGGTCTGGGACGCTTCCCACCCTTCATACATTATATATTATAAGGAGCAGAACGCCTCCACATGGGATTCGATGACGGTGAGTGCCACCACCAACTCTTATTTGGACAGCGCGAGCGGCATGATGCTTTGCAGCGTGCGCCTGACGGGCCTGACGGGTCTGACGAACTACGAGGTGCGGCTGCGCAGCGTATGCTCAGGTAGCGTGAGCGAGGACTACGAGCTGTCGTTCATGACTGCCTGTCCCGACGTGGTGGGCTATGTGCTGGTGGGCGACACCACGGCCAACATCAACGACCAGGGCAACTACTTCCCCACGCAGACCTTCTATAACTATTCTGCCACACAGCAAATATACCTGGCCGCAGAATTGGACGGCGCCACCACCATCACCCAGCTCGATTTCTTCTACACCTACTCCAGCTCCACCAACCGTCGGCTGAAGGTTTATCTGGGACACACCTCGATGAACTCGTTCGGCAGTGTCTCCGACGTGATACCCGAAAGCCAGCTGACTCTGGTGTACGATGATTACTATAACTTCAGCAATTCGCCGAGGATGAACAGCATCATGCTGACCACCCCCTTCACCTACAATGGCACCGACAACCTGGTGGTGGCGGTCGTTGACTCGACCGGCAGCTACCAGTATAGTGCCAACAAGTTCCTCACCTTCTCGGCCCCCAACCGCTCGCTCTATTACTACAGGGATGGCAGCCC
This sequence comes from Bacteroidales bacterium, assembly GCA_017545365.1. The sequence continues at coordinate 42,737 of JAFWOP010000064.1, read as the reverse complement.
AGTGAACTTCGGCAACGTGACGTTCAACATGGGCAGCTACTGCAACGTGCTGCACATGCCGGGCGAGTGCGACCTGAACGCCTGTGCCATCCCGGTGTTCGACGTGGTGGCCGGAGTGACCGACGCCACCATCGACTGGGCGGCCAGCGGCACGGCTGAGATGCAGTACCGCATGGCAGGTGCCACCGACTATACGGCTGTGGCCCTCGGCAGCGGCGCGACCGTGCTAACCGGGCTGACACCCGTCACGGGCTACGAGGTGCGCATGCGCAACATCTGTGGTGCGGGCGACACCAGCCGCTGGGTCAGCCGCACCTTTACCACTTTGCCCCCCAACGTGAGCCGCCTCTATGTCAAGCCGACAGCCAGCGGCAGCGGCATGGGTACCAGCTGGGCCGATGCCATGGGCGACATTGACGAGGCCCTGCAAATGGCCGACAACTGCTATGCCACCTACGGCACGCTGTGCGACATCTGGGTGGCGGAAGGTACCTACTATGGCGACACCACACGCACCTACGCCTTCGGCATGGTGCCGGGGGTGCGTGTGTATGGCGGTTTTGTGGGCAACGAGCCTGAGAACTACGACCTGAGCCAGCGCGACCTTGCCGCCCACCACACCGTCCTCGACGGCCGTGGTCAGCGTCAGGTGGTGAACCTCAACAACAGCACGCAGCGCCAGCACAACGCCGCAATCAATGGCGTGACCATCAAGAACGGCGCTACCGTCAACAATGGCGGTGGTGTGTTTGCCTACCGTCTGGATTTAGAATACTGCATCCTGCGCAACAACGCCACCACGAGTTCCTATGGCGGCGGCGCATACTTGTACTACAGCACAGTGAGCAACTGCCTGTTCTACGGCAACAACTGCAGCAGCTACGGCGGCGGCCTGTATGCCTACTCCACGAGCATTGACCATTGCGACATTGTGGACAACTCCGCCTACTCCCAGGCCGGCCTCTACTGCTCCGGCTATGGCAACCTGACCAACACCATCATCTGGGGCAACAGACGCACCAGCGGCCAGGCCGACCAGGTTACATTAGGCTCCATGACCATGCACCATTGCGCTGCCGACATCTATATCAGCGGCGACAGCACCATTCTACAGCTCGCACATGCCAACCTCGGCACCGACGACAGCCTGCATGTGCGCTTCGCCAGCCCCGACGACCGCGACTACCGCCTGATGGAAGGCTCGGCCTGTATCGACATGGGTACGGCCACGACGACCAGCAGCAATGACCTGAGCGGTCTGGCCCGTCTCTATGGCACTGCCACTGACATGGGCTGCTATGAGTATCATGGCGAGCATTTCTGCCTACGGCCTGTGCATGTGGCCGTGAGCGAGGTGACCGCCTTCTCGGCCTTGGTGAGCTGGGAGGGCGAGCGCGACACGGTGGTGTTCGAATATGCGCTGGAAGCCGACTCGCAGTGGACCAGCGTCACCGTGGTGGGCCATCAGAAGCAGCTGATGCCTCTCAACGCCGACACCCGCTACCTGGTGCGTATCAAGAGCGTCTGCGGCAATCAGTATAGTGCCTACAGCGACATCCTCTCGTTCAAGACTGCCTGTGGCGCGGGTGCTCACGGCTTCACACTGGGCGACCCCGACAATTACCTGACCACCGAGGGCAACCACCTCCCCACCAACGCATACTACTGCTACAGCTACACCCAGTCGTTGGTAGGCGCAGCCGAGTTGGGCGGGACTGCCATGAATATCGATACCCTCTATTATCAATATATATATAGTACCCCCGACACGCGCTCATTGCAGATATACCTTGGCGAGACCGACAAGACCGCCTTTGCCTCCACCACCGATGCCGTGCCGGCCAGCGACCTGACCAACGTCTTCTCCGGTTCGGTGACGTTCAACAATGATAACACGTGGTTCGCCATCCCGCTGCAGCAGACGTTCAGCTACAGCGGTGCTAACAATCTGGTTATTGCTGTTGTTGACCAGACGGGCAGCTACATCACTTCGGGCTATCGGTTTGCCACCCATCAGACCGACGGCTACAAGTCCTTATACATCTATTCCGACGGCACGTCATACAATGTGGAAGGAAGCTACTCGTTCAGCAGCACGACCTACCGCCCCAACCTGCGCATCCCGTCGAATTGCGAGGCGGCCACCTGTCCGCAGCCTTTCGTGGCCACGGTAGGGGTCACCCCCTCGACGGCCACGCTCCGCACCCTCTCGTTGGGTCCGGTGCAGATGCAGTACCGCAAGGCGGGCAGCGGCGAGTATACCGAAGTTGCAGCAGCCGACACGGTGACCATCACCGGCCTGTTGCAGAATACCACCTACGAGGTTCGTATCCGTACCATCTGCGGTGTGGGCGACACCTCGGTGTGGCGGAGCATCAGCTTCACCACCCCGTTAATGGAGCTTGACCGTCTCTATGTCAGAGCCGGTGGGGCCGGCGTACAGAACGGCACTTCGTGGGAGAACGCCACCGCCGACTTTGACTGGGCGGTGAACACCGCCGGTGCCATCCGCCAGCAGTTTGGCAACCGCCCACAGGTGTGGGTGGCCGAAGGCACCTATTATGGCGACACCACGGCCGAAAACGCTTTCACCATGATGCAAGGCGTGGACGTCTACGGCGGCTTCCAAGGCAACGAGCCCGCCAACTACAGCCTCACGGCCCGCGATGTGGCGGCTCACCAGACCATTTTGGACGGGCAGGGTGCCAGACGAGTGCTCTACCAGTCTGGCAGTTTCAGTGGCGACAGCTCTATCTGGGACGGCTTTGTCATCACCGGTGGCAGGGCCATAGGCGGCAATAACGGCGGCGGTGTCTACCTGCAACAGGGCGGCATACTGGCCAACAGCACCATTACCAACTGCCGCACCGAATCCTCCGGCGGCGGTTTGTACAGCAATCACGGCAAGGTGCTGGGATGCATCTTCACAGCCGACAGTGCCAATACGGGCGGCGCCATATACAACTACTATGGCTGGGTGGAGAACTGCTCCATCGTTGCCAACCAGGCTTACTATGACGGCGGTCTCTATTCATACTATGGCACCGAGGTAGGTTGCCTCGTGGCCAACAACACCGCCAACTATCGGGGTGGCATCAACAAGCAGGGCGGCAACATGTACGGCTGCCATGTGGTGTCCAACCTCTCCAACTACACCTCCTCCATCAACACTGTCAGCTATGGTGCTAATCTATACAACACCCTCTTCTGGGGCAACCGCTATGGCGGCGACACCTTGTCGCGACAGCAGAGTAATGGTAACGGCAACTACTATGGCTGCGCCTTCGAGGCTGTCTATCCCAACCAAGGGACAATGGCAGAATGCCTCCTCCTCAGCTCGCAGAACATGGGCGACCTCACCAGTCCGCAGTTCGTGCAGCCCGCAGCGGGTGCCGGTATGGATTATGCCCTCGGCACCGACTGGACTGCACAGGAAGGCTCCATACTGATAGACCGTGGCTACACGGACAGCACTCTCGTACAGCCCGCCACCGACCTGGCTGGCAACAGCCGTGTACAGAATGGACGGGTGGACATTGGCTGCTACGAGTCGTCCAACCTCGGGCTGATACTGCCCGAATACACAGGCGGCATCATCTACGTCACCCCCACCGGTGCCGGGGTGCAGGATGGCACCTCGTGGGCCAACGCCATGAGCGACATCAACATGGCCGTGATTTACTCAACCCTCTGTGGTCATCCGCAGGTGTGGGTGGCCGAAGGCACCTATTATGGCGACATTGCTGCCGACAATGCCTTCACCATGGAGGGTGGGGTGCATGTGTATGGCGGATTCCAAGGCAACGAGCCGGCCACGTTCAGCCTATTGGCACGCGACATGGAGACGCATCAGACCATTTTAGACGGACAGGGTGCACGACGTGTGCTCTACCAACCCTCCGCCCTGACCTCCGACAGTTCCATTTGGGATGGCTTCGTCATCACTGGCGGACGTGTCACTGGCAATGAGTATGGCGGCGGTGTCTACCTCCGTCAGGGCGGCATACTGGCCAACAGCACGGTGACCAACTGCCGTTCCAACTACTACGGCGGCGGCGTGTATAACAATTATGGCACACTGCGGGGCTGTACTATCACAGCCGACAGTGCTTCATATGGCGGCGGCGTGTACAACTACGGCACAATCGACCACTGCATCATCACGGCTAACCGCGCTGCCAACAGCTACGGCGCACTATACAACAGCAATGGAGCCGTGTCCAACTGCCTGATTGCAAACAATACGTCTAACTACTCATACGGCGGTGTATATTTAAGCGGCGGCACTATGTACAACTGCCATGTTGTCGCCAACCTCTCAATCAATAGTTCAGACCTCAACTACAACTACAACAGTGCCATCTACAACTCGCTGTTCTGGGGCAACCGCAGCGAGACGAGTGCAGCCTCGCTACAGCAGATGACCTCCAGCAGTTATGCCTATTACTACAATTGCGCCTTTGAATCAGAGTTTCCAAGCGGTGGACACAACAATGAAGCCATCATACTTAGTTCCGCCAACACCGGGAACATGACCAGCCCGCAGTTCGTGCAGCCCGCCTATGGGGCAGGCCACGAGCATGCCAACGGCTGCGACTGGACAATACAAGAGGGTTCCATACTGATTGACCGGGGTTCGACCGACAGCACCATCTACACCAATTCGGGTTATGGGTCTGTCACCGACCTCGCGGGCAACCCCCGCCTACAGAACGGCAGGAGCGACATCGGCTGCTACGAGTCGCCCTACAGTGGCATCACGCTGCCAGAGTACCCGGACAGCATTATCTATGTGACCACCACGGGAGCCGGTCTGCATGACGGCACCTCGTGGGCCAACGCCATGAGCGACATCAACACGGCCATCACCTACTCAATCATGAGTGGGCATCCGAGCATCTGGGTGGCAGAAGGCACTTACCATGGCGACACGGCAGCATCGGGAGCATTCTGTCTCCGCGAAGGCGTGAACATGTATGGCGGCTTCGTGGGTAACGAGGCTCCGACCTACGACCTCAGCCAGCGCGACCTGACGGCACATGCCACCATCCTCGACGGTGGCCATGCCAACCGTGTGTTGAACCAGACATATAACTTCAGCACGTCCACGGTGGTCGACGGATTTGTCATCCAGAACGGACTGGTGACCAACCAGTCGGGTGCCGGCGTGATAATCCGTAAGGGCGGACGACTGCGCAACTGCATTGTGCAGAACAACATAATGCTGGTCAACAATTCCAGCAACTACTACGGTATCGGCGTATACGTCACTGGTACGTCAAGTTCCGACACTGTTCTAGACCACTGCGTGATACGCAACAACAGTTACCAGAATTTGCGCACAAACAACTACGCCGCATACGTCAGTGGCGGCGGAATATACGCTTCGAACTATTCCGTTATCACCAACTGCGAGGTGTATGGAAACAGCAGCTACAGGTATGGTGGAATATATGGTAATGACACACGTATTTATAACACTGTTGTCAGCGGCAATCAGGCCTACCAGTCTGCCGGAGTCCATCTGTACTACACCCGTATGTACAACTGCGTGGTGGCCAACAACACGGCCTCCAACAACTATGGCGGCGTGAATTGCAGCAACTCGTCATATATCTACAACTCCATCATCTGGGGCAACAAAGTGAACTACCTGCCCAATAATATCTCGGGCTCTCCCACCAATATTTACAACTCGGCAGTGGAGGGTGGCTATGCGAACGGCACCAACGTCATAGACCTTGCTGCCACCAACGACGGTACCAGCGGAATGGACAACTATGTCCGCTTTATGGACCCGAACCAGCGGAACTACCGTCTGCATCCGGCATCGCACTGTCTGGACTATGGCGACAGCACTTACAGCCACCTCGCCACCGACCTCGACGGCAACCCGCGTATTGTGGGTGGCAACATCGACTTGGGTGCTTACGAGAGCGAGAGCAGCACCACCTGCCCGTCGCCGCTGAACTTGCGCAGCCTGTCCATTACTGGAACCAGCGCCACCTTCGCATGGTCGCCACAGGGGACGGAAAACCAGTGGCTGTTCACCATCCAGGGTGCCGACGGCACGTTGGACAGCAGCATCACGCTGGATGACACCACGGTGACGGTGAGCGGCCTGAGCCTGAACAGGAACTACACCTGCTTTGTGCGTGCCAACTGCGGCAGCGAATACAGCATACGTTCGCCGTTACTGACCATCACCACGCTGTGCGACTCTTCGACGCTGGCACCGCTTTCGGCATTCACCTCATACTTGCCATTAGACAGCACCGTGGTATATAACAACGGTGTCGACTTCTCGTGGTCGGTACTGCCCGAGGCTACGTCCTACGACTTCTATCTGTGGAAAGGGAACGCCATGCCCACGACGCCCACTGTGGCAGGTATGACCACCACGGTGCTCAGCGGCTACTCGCTGCCCAACTTCGAACGTGGCGCATACTACCACTGGAAGGTGGTGGCATGGAACGAGTGCATCAGCCGCACCAGCCCCATCCACACGTTGCGCATCAACCCGCTGCCCGACCTGCATGTCACCAGCGTGACCCATTCGGCACCTGTTGCCAACCAGCCGGTGACCATCACATGGACCGTGCAGAACGACGGCGAGGGAGCCACCCCGCAGGGTGCCACTTGGAATGACTACATCTGGATTGTTTCCGATGCCGACGTGCGCCTGTACGACCCCAACGACCTGCGTGGACATTTGGCCACGGTGGAGAACCTACAAGGTCTGGCTCCGGGTGAAAGTTACACCAACAGCGTGGCAGTGACCATCCCCGAAGACTTCATCGGCAACTACTACCTCTTCGTGTTCACCGACCAGGTGGATGCATACAACATCAACTTCAGCCAGCACACAGGCGGCGTGGCCCCCGACCCGTATACGCCCAGTGTGACGGGCAATCCGTACCCCTACCTGACAGCTTCTGTGCACCACGGTGGCCAACTGCCGGAGACCAATGAGAACGACAACTTCTTCTTCAAAGTCATCAACATCCTGCCGCCACCCTCACCCGACTTGATTGTAACGCATATTTCACACCCCATCAACGCCTTCTCCAACTCCGACATCACCGTGGGTTGGACGGTGACCAACGCAGGCCAGGCCATTGCCTCACCCAAGTGGTACGACAAGGTATACATCCAGATGGGTGACGAGCTCAACCTCGCTGAGGCACATCTCCTTGCCACCGTTCCACACTATGCCGGCTTCGATACCGTGAGGATGGAATATGTGCCTGGTTCGTCTGACGGCCATGGCGGCGGCATGGTGAATGTCCCCATCGTGTTAGGCACCCCGCTCGCAACCGACAGCTCCTACTCGGCATCAGCCACAGTGCATATCCCCATCCAGTATTCCGGCACCTATACCATCTTTGTGGTCACCGATGCCAACGATGCCATCTATGAGAGTATATATGAGGACAACAATGAGAGAGCTTCGCAGCAGACGATAGATGTGGTGATGTCGCCCCTCGCCGACCTCACGGTGACGAGTATCGCCATGCCCGCCACAGTATCACCCCGCTGCACCTATCCTGTCAGCTGGACGGTGACCAATGCGGGAGCTTCGGCAACGGAGACGGCCCGTTGGCGCGATGCCCTCTACCTGTCGCCCACTGCCACATACGACGCCTCTACGGCAATCCTCTTGAAAGAAGAGCTCCATAACGGGGTTATCGGCATAGACAGCAACTATGTGGCGAGTTCACAAATAACGATTCCTGCCACACTGTCGGGTTCCTACTATCTGATAGTGAGGACGGACAGCCATGATGATGTTTTTGAGTATACCAATGAGGACAACAATACAGGTGTCAGCACGTCGCCCGCGCAGGTGCTGCTGCCCGACCTGATAGTGTCCAGCGTCAATTTCGACACACTGGTATCGGTGGGGGCCTCACTCAACGTACAGGCCTACATCAAAAATATCGGCCAAGGCACGGCCTACGCTCATGTAGACACCCGTTTCAATGTGGGTGGCGGCTATGTGAACAAGGGTGTCGTGTGCAACCTAGCCCCAGGCGACAGCATGCTGGTCGCCTGCCTCATGACGCAGCCTTGCGTCAGCACGACACAGGGTCAGCTGACCATCCACACCAACTGGAACAACAACCTCTATGAAGGCACTGCTACGACCAACAACACGTTGGCGGTGTCCTACTCGGTAATACGCCCCGACCTGACAGCGACAACCCTGACCCATGCCGATACTGGCTGGTCAGGCACCACAACACCCGTGACCATAGCATTGAGCAATATGGGTACTGTGGCGGTGAATGACACCGTGGAGTTGGCACTGTATATCAGCACCAACTCGGGCACCTACACGGCCAATGCCGCCAACCGTGTGCTGAGCAGCCGCGACCTCGTCCAGCTGGCACCAGATAGCACTTTGCTCCTTACTACGTATGCCACTCTGCCCAACGGCATAGAGGGTAACTACTATCTGCATTTGGTGATAGACGCTGCCAACAGCGTATGCGAATCCAATGAGTTGAACAACGTGATTCATGCCAGTGCCCCGTTGCATGTGAACCTGAGCCCCTATCCCGACCTCATTGTCCGTAACTTGAATGTACCCGACACGCTCAGCGTGGGACAGACGGTGACGTTCGACTTCAGCCTTGTCAACCAGGGTATAGCAGCGGCACAGGGCAACCTGACGACAAAGATATTCATGTCGTTGGGTGCCACTTACAACAGCGCACCCCTCATTGAGGTGGCTACGCTACAGCAGACAGTGGACATCGCCGTAGGCGACACCGTGCCGGTTGTCGCCACGGGCATGATACCCACCAACGCCAATGCCGGCTTCTACTACTTCTATGCGGCGACCGATTACACCAACGCCTTCTACGAACATACTGGCGAGGACAACAACACGGTACGCAGTGCGCTGTCCTTTGTCCAACTCTATCCGCTCGACCTTCAGATAGACTCTATCAGCGGGCCGACATTGGTGGACTGGGGACAGCCTGTCACCTACACCATGACTGTCACCAACAACACTACGGTGCCAACCTCGGCACAGCAGTGGGTTGACCGCCTCTATATAACTCATGATGGTGCCCTGCAGGCCAATATGTCGCATGTGGATGTGAACCACACGACGACCCTCCTGCCCGGAGAGAGCTATCAGGTGGACTTCGAAGTGACCATACCCTTCGGTTCGCCCAGCACTCTCTATCTGGTAGGCATCTGCGACTTCAACAGGAAAAATCCCGACATCAACGTGGTGAACAACCAGTTGGTCAAACCCATCACCGTCAACCCTGTTCCCACACCCGACCTGCAGGTCAGCGATGTGGCAGTGCTGGGCGACATAGTGAGCGGGCAGCCTTTCCAGCTGGCCTATACGGTGACCAATGTCAGCGAAACGCCTGTGGCATCACAACGCTGGTCTGACAGGGTGTCGCTGTCGTATGTCTCTACGCTGAACAGCACCAGCCAGCAGTTGCTTCTGACTCCGAAGGAGATGGCACTCGCCTCTGGCGAAAGCTACCGCGACACGGTGGAAGTAACGGTGCCTCTGCCCAACTCGGGCACGAGATACCTGCTGGTACAGACCAATGCCCAACTCAACTTCTACGAAACCACACAGGAGAACAATATGCTTGCCACAGTGGTCAATATCACCTTGCCGCCGCCAGGTGACCTGGTGGTGTCGCGCATTGCAAAACCCGACACTGTGGTCAGCGGCATAAGAACCACCTTCCAGTGGACGGTTGCCAATATCGGCGCCAACACCATCAGCGGCAGGGGACTCGGTTCGTTGCTGTACCTGTCGAGCGACGATGTGTTTGGCTCTAACGACCGTCTGTTGGGCCGCGTCAACATGGAACAGGTTAACCTCCAGTCTGGCGATTCGCTGGTACAACAGGTGGCAGCCCGCATCAGTGGTGTGTCAGAAGGTAACTATTACCTCATCGTCAAGACCGACGTGCGCAACGCCTTCTATGAGGACAATGAGGACAACAACAGCACCGTCACCACTTTGCCGTTCTTCGTCAAGGTGCGTGAGCTGCCGTTCAACACACCCCTTGTGGACACCCTCTACAACGGCCAGCCCAACGACTACAAGATTAATGTGGGCACCCACCGCAATGAGACGGTGCGCATCCATGTGGAGAGCGGCGACTCGGTGCAAGGTGCCGTCAACATGGTGTATGTCTCCCACAACCGTGTAGGCGACAATCTAAGCTACAACCTCTCTACCATCGGGCAGTACACCGCCAACCCCGAACTGTACATCCCCTCGACACGTGCGGGCAGTTACGGAGTGAGCCTCTACGGCTCGACACCTTCCAGCTCGATGCAGGTGGTGACCGTCACGGCCGACATCCTGCCCTTCGAGTTGCGCAGCATCAATCCCACCGAAGGCGGCAACACGGGCAACGTGACCATAGAGATGACCGGTTCGCGTTTCCGTCCCGACATGAAGGTGTGGATGCTACATGGTGGCGACACGCTGTTTGCCGACACACTGATATACAGCAGCTATTACCAGGCATTTGCCCGCTTCAACCTGAAGGGGGTCGACACCGGCTATTACAGCATGGGCGTACTCAACTACTGCGAGGGCGAAGCCATGCTGACCGACGTGTTCCATGTGACGGAAGGCAGCCCCGATGGTCTAAGCTACCACATGGTGTTCCCCACCTCGCCACGTTACAACCGCACCATCAGCATGATGCTGGAGTTCGGCAACACGGGCAACACCGATATTGTGGGTGCTGTATTGGAAGTGCAGTCGGTAGGCGGTACCTACATAGCCCTGACGCCCGAAGACCTGCGGACTCAAAGTACGGTGCTGCGCATACCGCTGACGATAGATGGCGAGCCAGAGGGTCTGCTACGACCAGGCAGCTACGGCACTGTGACCATCTACGGCTTTACAGCAGGTTCGCTGGTGTTTGCTATCAGAGAAGTGCAATAATTGCTTGATTGCTTGATTGCGTAAATGCTTGAGTACAAATATTCAAACGATAAAGCAATCAGACAATCAAGCAATCTATAAAAACATACAAATATGAATAAAATACCCAATAATATGAAACGAATATATTTAATCCTGCTGATGCTGGCCAGTGCGTGGGCCGCACAGGCACAGTTTGCCGGACCCGACAAGCATGTGGCAAGGAATGTGGATAATTCGCAGACGGTGACACTCGGCGTTCCCGACGCGTCGCCGGATGTGTGCTACATTTGGACGGGTTCCCATATCGTTGGCAATGCCAATCAGGCGGTCATCACCGTCAACCCCCGCGGCGAGGCGGAGGACTATCACGTGAAACGTATCTCCCAGAATGGGGTGGAGGAGGACGAGGCTTGGGTGTTCGTGGATGACTCCATCGAAATTCGATATGTCAAACCCAAATACGGCTGTTACAACGATGGCGACGAAATCGCGGCGAACCAGTTCGAGATTGAGACCTACCCCTCAGGCTACGAGCACCTGGTGATGGTGTCACCCGTAACGGCGCAAAAGTCGGCGGGCTACTCCCGTGGTCAGATGGAGGTCACTTTTTACCTTACCCATAACAACCACACCTCAACCAAGAAGGCGTATATCACGGTTGTTAATAGCGACTTAGAAGCTACCGTGGGGGCCTCAATGAACATCGTAAACCTAAAGAACGCTATGGAGAACAGTCAGGAACTAAAGAATAAGCTGGACGATTTCAAAGCCGCAGTGAACGGTTTGAAGGAGTTGGAACGACTGGCTCCGTGCAAATGGAGTTTCGATGCGAACTATGGTGTTCCCTATGTAACGATACGCAACAAGTGCTGTTCTGACCATACGGCTTACGACATCCTGTATATTTCCTTCCCGTCGGCTTCGGTAAGTGCTGCCTACCAGTGCCGTTTCCCATTTTACGGCATACCGCATGTTGCTTCGGCCGATGTGCTGCTTAATCTGGGCCTGACATTGGCGGTGGGTCCCATGACAGGCGAGCTGTCGTTCCAGACACAGTGCTGCACACTTTGCATCCCGGCATCGCTCTCCTTTGCGGTGAGCGGCGGTGTGGGTCTCTCCATTGGGGGCGACCTGCTACAGGCCGACCTGCTGCTACAAGGCTCCTCCACGGCTTCATGCCAGTGGTGCCCTGTGGGAGGCAACGGCATCGATTGCAAGTTGGGCGGTACCGTGTCGATTATCGGTCAGCTGCAGTTGGTCAGTATCGTCAACTTTTCGGTTGAAAAACCAGTGTTCACTTATCAATTCTAACGTGCCTTATGAAAAAGATTGTTTCAATAGTAATATGTATGGTGGCGTTGTGTGCCGCCTCCGTGGCCCAGGTGAATCGTTTTCCTCAGTATAACGAACAGCCTCAAGCAGTAACACTGAATCTCGCCGACGACACGACAGTATTGTTGGTGAACGATGCCAACCACACCCTTTGTGGCAATGTGGTTTTCTACACCTTCAACGGCACCATCGCCACTGGCGACAGAACGATTGCCCTTACGGGCGGCAGCCAGAATGCCAGCACTATCAACACCCCTCCGGCTATGCTCTGCCGTTTGTTGCAGGCCTATCAGAACGGCACATTGTCGGGCATTCAATCGTTATACCGCACACAGGATGCGTCCACCTTCACTTCCATTTTCTCAGTGGACAGCGTCCGTCTCTCCTTCCTTGCTTTCGTAAGCGCAATCGACAGCATCGAGTATCTGCTCAGTTATAACGACGACCCCTATACGGTGGTCATCACCCGCCTGTATTTCGACACAAATAGTGTGTTGATGACCTATATGATGACACAGGTGAGCGGACAATGGAAGTTTGCTGCTGCCTCGCTGGGAGGTGCTATGGTCAACAACCTAACTATTTTCCTCAACAGCTACCCACCCTCGGCTCTCACCACGGGCAACGACTTGGACGGCGACGGCATCCCCAATGCCACCGACAACTGCCCCTGCATCGCCAATGTGGATCAGACTGATAGCGACCATGACGGTCTCGGCGACGCGTGCGACAACTGCCCCATTCGGTATAACCCCCTGCAGGAGGATACCGACGGTGACGGCATCGGCGATGGCTGCGACAACTGTCCCAGACACTACAACCCCTTGCAGGAAGATGCCGACGGCGACCACATCGGCGATAGCTGCGACAACTGTCCCACCGTGGTCAACCCCCGCCAGTACGACTTCGACCTCGACAGCATCGGCGACGAGTGCGACCCCGACATCGACGGCGACAGCATTCTCAACGAAATGGACCCCGACCGCGACGGTGACGGCGTGGCCGACAGCGTGGACAACTGTCCTATCCACTTCAATCCCTCACAGGCCGATAGCGACGGCGACGGCATCGGCGACATGTGCGACAACTGCCCTCTGATGGCCAACCCCGACCAGGAGGATGCCGATGGCGACGGCTTGGGCGACCTGTGCGATGATGACCGCGACGGCGACGGTGTGCCCGACGAGGTGGACAATTGCCCCGAGGCGTATAACCCCGACCAGAGCGACATCGACTGCGACGGCATAGGCGACGTGTGCGACCCCGACATCGACGGCGACAACGTACCCAATGCTCAGGACAACAACCCCACGCTGTTCAACCCCGGTCAGGAAAACTAAGTGAAACCCTTAATCTGATAAAACGATGAAAAAGTATATAATAATAATGATTATGGCGGTAATGGCCCTCTTCTCGGTAACGGCCAATGCCCAGTCCGTGATTACTTGCGAGCAGGATCGGGCAGAGTCGTGCAATCCTGGCAACGACGGCGCCGCCATTGTGAGGATGCCCACCAGTCTCACCAGCTACACCTCGGTGGAATGGACCACACCTTCAGGTGGACATCTCAATGGCCGCTATGTCACAGGTCTGAAGGCCGGCGCCTATAGCGTCGCCGTGAAGGCAACCGCATGCAACAAAGTTATCTACCAAGACGTGGTGATTATTGAGCGTGAGGAGGCCTGCCGCATCAATGCAGCCATCTCTGTTACAACCAACCCAGTGGAGTGTGACCAGACACCCACCGCCACCCTCACCGCCAGTGCCTCCGGCGGTACCCCGCCCTACCGCTACTCGTGGGGCTCGAATGTCAAAACAGTGTCGGGCAGCGGCACCTATGGTGTCACCGTCACCGACTCCAACGGCTTTGTGGGTAGTGCCAAGGTGCGTATTGAACTCAAAGAGGAGGACTGCCCCCACGACCCCAATGAGTTGGACGGCCCCGACGGCTATGGTGACGACCGCTATGTGAGCACCGCCGACCGTATGCAGTACACCATCCTCTTCGAAAACGACCCCGACTTCGCCACCGCTCCCGCATCGCGCGTGGAGGTCACCTATCCCATCCCCCCGCAGCAGAACATAGCCAGCGTCCGCTTGGGCGACTTCGGCTTCGGCAGCTTTGTCTTTGCGGTGCCTAGTAACACCACCTCCTACACCAAACGTTTGGATGTCTCCGACTCGCTGGGCGTGTGGGTGGATGTGACGGCCGGTATCGACATGGCAAACAACCAGATATTCTGGTATCTCCAGAGTGTCGACCCCGCTACGGGATTTGAGCCTGCCAATGCGCAAATGGGCTTCCTGCTGGTGAACGACAGCCTACACCACGGCGAGGGCTATGTGACCTTCTCCGTCCTACCCAAGAACAACCTCGCATCGGGCGACACGGTGTCGGTGGAGGCCTCCATCATCTTCGATGAGAACACCGCCATCGCTACCAACGTGTGGAAGAACACCTTCGACGCGGTGCCTCCCACCTCGCACCTCACTGCCCAGACGCTGGCCGCCGACTCGATGGTGTGCAACTTCACCTTCACTGCCACCGACGACCCGCAGGGCAGCGGCGTGGACAATGTGGAGCTGATGGTGTCCCTCAACGACGGTGTCTACACCACCGTGGGCTATTATGCCCCCACTGATACGGCACACTATACGCTGGTCGACGGCAATGTTTACCGCTTCATCTCCCGTGCCACCGACAACGTGGGCAACCAGGAAGCCATCAAGACGGTTCCCGACACCGTCATCAACAACAACACCGCCCCGGTGGACATTCTGCTCAGCAACGCTTCCTTTATGGAGAATGCGGCCGTGGGTACGCTTGTCGGCACCCTCTCGTCTATCGACAACGACATCACGCTGCCTTTCGTCTACGAACTGGTCAGCGGCAGCGGCGACGCGGGCAACAGCCTCTTCTACATCCAAGGCAACAAGCTCTTCACCAACGCCAGTTTCAGCTGCACGGGGCTGTTCGACTACTCGGTGCGCATCCGCACTACGGATATTACCGGGCTGTCGTTCGAGAAGGAGTTTGCCCTCACCAGCATGCAGGAGAACTACCCCTACAGCCGTTCCTACAATCAGAACGTCTGTCAGGGAAGCCCCTACACCTTCGGCAACCGCCAGCTGACGGTCTCCGGCACTTATACCGACTCGCTGCTCACCGTCCGCGGATGCGACAGCGTCATCACGGTGAACCTTACGGTCAACCCTGTCTACCATGCCACTCAGGTGGAGAATGTGTGCGCCGACCAGAGTTTTGCCTGGACGGGCCACCCGCTCACGCTCGACTCCCTCAGTGTAGGCACGTTGTATTATTATGACACCATGCACACCCAGATGGGCTGCGACAGCACCTTCGGCCTTACCCTGAATGTGCGCCCCACCTATTATAGTGAGGCCACTGCCGACATCTGCGATAACGCCACCTACGCATGGACCGGCCACAGCGTACAGCCCATCAGCAGCACTGCAGGAGCCTACACCCTGTGGGACAGCCTGCAGACCTCATACGGCTGCGACAGCGTCTTTATGCTGGACCTCACGGTGCGTCCCACCAGCAGCAGCACGGTGACGGCTACCGCCTGTGACACCTACACCTGGCACGGCACCACCTATACCAGTTCCACTAGCACCGCTAGTTATACTAGCATCAATGCCGTCGGCTGCGACAGTGTGACAACCCTGCACCTGACTATCAACTACAGCAACTCAGCCATCGAGACTGTCACCGCCTGCGACAGCTACACCTGGCACGGCACCACTTACACTAGTTCCACTAGCACTCCTAGCTATGCTAGCACTAACGCCGTCGGCTGCGACAGTGTCACTACCCTGCATCTGACTGTCAACAACAGCAACTCCGCTGTTGAGACTGTCACCGCCTGTGACACCTACACCTGGCATGGCACCACTTACACTAGCTCTACTAGCACTCCGAGCTATACTAGCACCAATGCCGCCGGTTGCGACAGCGTCACCACCCTGCATCTGACCGTCAACAGCAGCAGCTCTGCCATCGTGTCGGCCACCGCCTGTGACAGCTATACCTGGCACGACAGCACCTACACCCAATCAACTCTCAATTCTCAATTCTTAACTCTCAATTCCCTTGGCTGCGACAGTGTGACCACCCTGCACTTGACCATCAACAACAGCAGCACATTCACCGAAGCCGTCACCGCCTGCGACAGCTACACCTGGCACGGCACCACCTACACCAGCTCCACTAGCACTCCTAGCTATACTAGCACCAACACCGTCGGCTGCGACAGTGTGACAACGCTGAACCTTACCATCAACTATAGCAACACTGGCATCGAAGTGGTGAACGCTTGCAACAGCTACACCTGGCATGGCACTACCTACACCAGCTCTACTAGCACTCCCACCTATAATAGTCTCAATGCTGCTGGCTGCGACAGCGTCACCACCCTGCACCTGACCATCAGCCAGAGCCTTTTCACCACTGAGTCTGTCACTGCTTGCGACACCTACACTTGGCACGGCACCGCCTACACCGCCTCTACCAATACGCCTACCTACACCACCACGGCAATTGGTGGCTGCGACAGCACGGTGACCCTGCATCTGACCATCAACTACAGCACCGCTGTCACCGAAACCGCCACGGCTTGTGACAGCTACACCTGGCACGGCACCACCTACACCAGCTCCACTACCACTCCTAGCTATACTAGCACCAACGCTGCCGGCTGCGACAGTGTGACAACCCTCCACCTGACAGTCAACCACAGCAACACGGCTACTGAAACCGTCACCGCCTGCGACACCTACACCTGGCATGGCACCACCTACACCACCTCCACTAGCACTCCTAGCTATACTAGCACCAACGCCGCCGGCTGTGACAGTGTGACAACCCTGCACCTGACTGTCAACTATAGCAACACTGGCACCGAGACCGTCACCGCCTGTGACACCTACACCTGGCATGGCACCACCTACACTACTTCCACTAGCACTCCTAGCTATACTAGCTTGAATGCCGCCGGATGCGACAGCGTGACAACCCTGCACCTGACCATCAACAGCAGCACCACAGCCACTGAGACTGCCACCGCCTGCGACACCTACACTTGGCATGGCACCGCCTATACTAGTTCTACTACCACCGCTAGTTATACTACCACCAACGCCGCTGGTTGCGACAGTGTCATCACCCTGAACCTCACCATCAACCACAGTACCACAGCTACCGAGACGGCCACCGCCTGCGACACCTACACTTGGCATGGCACCACCTACACCAGCTCCACTAACACTCCCAGCTATACTGTCACCAACGCCGTCGGTTGCGACAGTGTTATCACCCTGAACCTCACCATCAACTACAGCACCACGGGTACCGAAACAGTCTCCGCCTGCGACACCTATACCTGGCATGGCGAGACCTATACTAGTTCCACCAGCACTCCTAGCTATACTAGCTTGAATGCCGCTGGCTGCGACAGTGTGACAACCCTGCATCTGACCATCAACTACAGCGACAACACAGTGGTTGAAGAGTCGGCCTGTGACAGCTATGAATGGGTTGATGGCACCACTTACACCGAATCGACCGACGAGCCGACAGTGACGCTGCAAAACATCTACGGTTGCGACAGTACAGTTACGCTCCACCTCACCATCAACTACAGCAGCCACACCACCATCGTGGACACTGCCGAAAATAGCTACGAGTGGAACGGCGACGTGCTGACCGAGAGCGGAGAATACATCTACGAAGGACAGACCGAGGCGGGCTGCGACAGCATCGTCACCCTCAAGCTCACCATCAACCACGTGGGCATCGCCGATGTCGCCGACTTTGAAGGTCTGAACATCTATCCTAACCCCACCACAGGCAAGCTTACCATCGAGGCCGAAGGGGTGGTCAAGGTGGAGGTGTTTGACTATGCCGGCCGTCTGGCTGCAACCTTTGTCAACACCAACCAGCTCGACATCTCCCAGCTGCCTTCCGGCACCTACGCACTGCGTATCTCACTCCAGAAGGGCAGCACCGTGCGACGTGTAATAAAACACTAGTTGCTCGGTACACAAAAAGGATTGTCTGATTGTTTGATTGTTTGAGTAGTTTGACTGCGCCAGCCACTCAAGCATTTACACAATCAAGCATCCAAGGTAAGCAGGAGGGCGTTCCCTTACGGAATGCCCTCTTGCGTTTTCTATATGGGTAACTATCTATCTTCTAATCATCTATATTTAACAGCGGTGTTGGAACAAACATTTTTGTCGCTATTCCAAAAAAAAGATGTACCTTTGCAAATTATATTGCAAGCATTGTCTGATTGTTTGATTGCTTGAATAATTGGTTAGGGGTTAGAGGTTAGAGGTTAGAGGGGGCGGCAGCAAATTCTCAATTCTTAATTCATAAGTTGCCAGCCACTCAGGCATTTACACAATCAAGCATTCAAGCAATAATTCAAATAGTTGTTCAATGTATATAAGGAATATTAAGCTGACGAATTATCGTAATTACGAACATCTTGACCTTGATTTGGGTAAGGAAATCACCCTGTTGATTGGTAAAAACGGTTCGGGAAAGACGAATTTGATAGGTGCCCTCAAGCAGTCGCTGAGTTTCATTTTTTCCAAAAACTCAAGAATATCACAATATAGTTTTGTCGCTGAATCGGGGCAAAAGGTGCAAAGCTTTGACACTACAGACGCCATGCGGCCGATGAACCCCGATGGGTCGCAGACTCAAGGGGGCACATGGCCAGTTAAAATAGAGGCAGAGGTTGACATTGAAGAAACCTCTCCCTTGGTGGTGGTCTTTGAAAGAAGAAACCTGTCAGAGGGCATGAGGGAAATATACAGTTCTCAGTCTATTCGTTTTTGGAACAGGTACCAAGAATTGAAAGACCTGCCTGTATTGGCCTTCTATTCCGATGCCTTCCCTCATGAGAAAGTCAGGGTGGGAAAGAAGATACAGGACAAACTCGACTCTCAGTTTGGCATTAGTCAGTCTGATGCATACTATAATTGGGATGACCCTCGTGATTGCTGTAACGTGTGGCAGCAATACTTTGCAATGCAGTGGAAAAACTACAAATACGACAATACCAGAATACAGGAGAAAGAATATCTCGAAGCCATCAACAAATGTATGGTGGGCTTTTCCGAACCATTGGCAGATGCCGAAGGAAACGACGGCTTCGAATTGGCAGAGATGGCGTTAGTGGCTCGTGGGAAAAGCGAAGTGGTAGTGATGAGGTTCAAGAATGGTATGGAGTCTGATTTCGAAACACTCCCTGCCGGTTATCGAAGGGCTTTTTCTATGGCTTTTGATTTGGCAAACCGTGCCTTCATCCTCAATAGGGACTGCAATCCTTCGGGCATCTCTTTTATCGACGAAATCGACCTTCATCTTCATCCCTCCCTTGCTCAAGAAATACTGGAGAGAATGCATAGAGCCTTCCCTAGGATGCAGTTTGTCGTCTCCACCCATTCCCCCGTAGTACTCTCTAACTTCAAGCAATCGGGCGAAGACTGTGTTGTCTATAGTTTAAATCTTCAGGACAATCACACCGCCGCCATTCAAAGAGTCAGACATTCCTACGGCATAGACTACAACAGTTTGCTCATCGACCTCATGGGAACAAAGGTGAGAAACTCTTTATTGCGACAATTGATAGAGTCTTATCGCTATTGGAAGGAGGCCGGGGAAAATGAAATGGAGAAGACCACTTACTCCGAAATCGTCAATCTGGTGGGTGAAGACAGCAAAATATTAGACAGCCTAAAATAGACGTTATGGAATTTGTAGATAAGAAGATTGGTGTGAAATGGGCGCATCCGTTGCTTAAATCCTTTTTGGACAGATGTTCCCAGTGCGACCCCTATCCCTCGAATCTATACGATGCCATGAAAGCAGATGTCGACACAGACATGACGGCCAATCCAAAACAGGAAACAACATATAAGAGGCTTCTAATCGGCATACTCGATGAGTCTCATAACGGACTGACCCTGCCTTCGGGTGAGGGCTGCTGTTGTTACTGTATGCGCACTATTAAAGCCAATGATACCCATTCCACCTTAGAACATGTCATCCCCAACAAGACTCCTGATGCGAAAACCTATAGTACTTATTACGATGTCCCATCAGAACTGGTGAAGGATGAGAATGTAATGGTATTTAAAGAGGTGTTCATCAGACGACACAAGAAAACCTCTCCGCCATTCCCTCACAACGTGGCTTACGAGAATTTGGTGGCCTCTTGCGACGGCAGTTTGCCCAAAGGCAGCAAAAACCACCTTTGTTGCAACAACCCTCGAGGTGATGAGTATATGCCACCCTTCATCTTTATGAAGAATATCCATCAGGAGTTTAAGTACAGACCGACAACAGGCTATGTCGTTTGGAAGGATAATCCTCATGTGTCCTCTAGAGAAAGAATGAGTGTGGTTAATCAGAGATTGAACCTGAATGATGCTATTCTTCGAATGATTCGTATGCTATGGTACTATCTGGCATTAAACCAGATGGACTGCCGGCTCACCAACGCTCAAAGGAGAATGGTCATTGACAGTTTCCGCCCCCATTGCCCTCCATTAGATAAGGAAATGCTACAAAACTTCATGGATGACGACTACTGGTCGCTCCTTGAAGAATACCAATATTTCAACAATGTGGCCGTTTTCGACAATCCGAATCCATAGGACTTCTATAAAAATCACGCATAAGGCTCAGACAAATTTCTAATTCAAATAACAACAAATGAAAAAAACCGTATTAGCAATCATGACAGTATCGCTTTTTGCTGCGACGTCTTGTCACAAAGGCCCCGAACTCTCCTCTGGGGTCAATCTCGACAATCTTGACACCACCGTCAACCCTGCCGAGGACTTCTATCACTATGCCTGCGGCGGCTGGCTCAAAGCCCACCCGCTGGATGCCGAGCACAGCCGCTATGGCGCCTTCGACGTGTTGGCCGAGACCAACCAGGAGCAGCTCCGCACTCTTATCGACTCTCTGATTAACAACTCTAACGAGCCCGGCAGCTATGGCGACAAGATTGCCACCCTCTACACCGTCGGTATGGACACTGCCACCATCGAGCAGCAGGGTGCCGAACCCATCATGCCCTATCTGAATGAGATTGCCGCCATCAAGAAGGTGGACGAGCTCCAAGCCGAGATGCGCAAACTCCACGGCATCGGCATCAACCCCTTCTTCGCCCTCTTCAACGAGGCCGACGCAGCTGATGCCAACCAGTGCATCGCTTGGCTCTACCAGACCGGCATCGGCATGGGCGAGCGCGACTACTACCTCGAGAACAAAGGCCGTGAGCCCGAGCTGCGCAAGGCATACGTCAAATTGATGGAGACCCAGTTTGCCAACGCTGGCTACGACAAACTCAGCGGCAAGACCCCCGCCCAACTCGCCAAGATGGTCATGGACCTCGAAACCCGCCTCGCCAAGGCTCAGTACTCCAACGAGGACAACCGCGACCCCTTCAAGACTTACAATAAGATGAACTTCGACACCGCCGCCCTCTGCGCCGCCGGTATCGACCTCAAGAGCTATTTCGCCGAAATTGGTCTGCCCAAGCTCACCAGCTTCAACATGTGCCAGCCCGAGTACATGGCCGAGGTGGGCAAAATCCTCAACGAAGCTAAGAACCTCGACGCCATCAAGGCCTACTACGCCTGGAACGTCATCAACTCCGCCGCCGGCTACCTCAGCAGCAACTTCGTCAACGCCAACTTCGAGTTCTACGGCCGTACCCTCAGCGGTGCCGAGCAACTGCGCCCCCGTTGGAAACGCGTCACCAGCACCGTCGACGGTGCCATGGGTGAGGCCCTCGGAAAGCTGTATGTCGAGAAATACTTCCCCGCTGCCGCCAAGCACCGCATGGTGGAGATGGTGGGCAACCTGAAGGAGGCCTTTGCCCAGCGCATCCACGAGGCCACCTGGATGTGTGATGCCACCAAGAAGCGCGCCATCGAAAAGCTCTCCACCATCATGGTCAAGGTGGGCTATCCCGACAAGTGGCGCGACTATAGCGGTCTGGAAATTAAGAAGGACAGCTACTTCGCCAACGTCATCCGTTCCAACCAGTTCGACATCGCCTACATGGTTTCCAAGATTGACAAGCCCGTCGACAAGACCGAGTGGGGTATGACTCCTCAGACCGTCAACGCCTACTACAACCCCACCACCAACGAGATTTGCTTCCCCGCCGGTATCCTTCAGAAACCTTTCTTCGACATGAATGCCGACGATGCCTTCAACTATGGTGCCATTGGCGTGGTCATCGGGCATGAGATGACCCACGGATTCGACGACCAGGGCCGCCACTATGACAAGGACGGCAACCTCAACGACTGGTGGGAGGACGAGGATACCGCCCGCTTCCAGCAGAACGCACAGGTGCTGGTTGACTGGTTCAACAAGGTCAAAATCAGCGACGACCCCGAGGTCTATGCCAACGGCAAGCTCACCCTGGGTGAGAACATTGCCGACAACGGCGGTCTGCACATCAGCTATCAGGCACTGCAGAACGCCATTGCCAAACGTCAGGTCAACGAGAAAGCGATGGACGGCTTCACGCCCGCCCAGCGCTTCTTCCTCGCCTACGCCGGTGTCTGGGCCAGCAACATCCGCGAAGAGGCCAAGCTGCAGCTCACCGCCAGCGATGTGCATAGCCTTGCCGAGAACCGTGTCAACGCCACCCTGCCGCACGTCACCGAGTTCCTCGAAGCCTTCGGCATCCAGCCTGGCTGCGCCATGTATCTGGCACCAGAGTGCCGCGCCCAGCTGTGGTAGTAACTGATTAAGTATCTAGTATTTCTAGTATCACTAGTCCCACTAGTCATACTAGAAATACTAGTTTTAAAAAAAGCCTTCCTCCATGTCCTTCCAACCAAAAAGCATCTTCCGTCCAGTGCCAGATTACAAAAACCTCCACCTCTATCAAAAGAGCGAGGTCTTGGTGCTGCTGACGGACGTGTTTTGCAGACGGTTCCTTCCAGCCCATGGCGACCGCACGGTCGACCAGATGAACCAGGCGGCTCGCAGCGGCAAGCAAAATATTGTCGAAGGCAGCGAGGCAGCCCTCACGAGCAGCGAGACCGAAGTGAAGCTGGTGAATGTGGGGCGGGCAAGCCTACAGGAACTGAGGGAAGATTATGAAGACTATCTGAAGAAACACACCCTGCCCCTCTGGGACAAAGGTCATCCCCGATTTGATAATATGCTGGCCTTTTGCCGCTCCCGCAACGACTATGCCGATTACCGCCATCTGGCGGAAACCCTCCCCGCAGAGGAGTTCTGCAATATGGCCATCACCCTCTGCCGCATCACTGACAAGATGCTCGACTCCTACTTGCAGCATTTGGAGAAGCAGTTCGTCACCCAAGGCGGAGTCAAAGAAAGGATGCATGCTGCCCGCACCGGCTACCGCCAAGAGCAAGACCTACGTCTCCAAGAGCTAGAAGAAGAAAACCGCAATCTGAAAGCCGAAATCCAATCCCTCAAACAAAGACTCGAAGCCCTCACCTGCAAAACTAGTGATACTAGTAATACTAGTAGTACTAGTAAATCTAGTAATTCTAGCAACTAGCACCTTCAAAGAATGAAACCCCTCTCGTCCTTCCTGGTTCAGCGCCGCAACCACCTGCTTGCCATCGTGCTGGCAGCGGCAGTGTTCTGCGGCCTGATGGTTCCACGCGTGAATGTCAACACCGACATGACCCGTTACCTCCCGGCCGACTCTGAGATGAAAGCAGCCTTGGACACCATGTCCGTGGCTTTGGGCGACGATGCCGTCAGCATGCTCAGTGTGCGTGCCATGTACCGCGGGTTGGACCACGAGGTGCGCGACAGCCTCGCCGATGTCTTCCGCCAGATGGAGGGGGTCAAGGCACTCACCGCCGTGCAGGAAAAGGACGGCTATGTGCTTTACGACCTCACCATCGCCGCCGACGGCAACCCCAAGGCCGTGGCCTCAAAGATTAGGGGAGGGGACCTCGACGTTGTGGTGGAGACGAGCATCGACGGCAATATGCCCGACCCCATTGTGTTCATCGTGGCAGCACTGCTGGTCTTCGCCATCCTCTTCCTCATGTGCGAGTCGTGGGTCGAGCCGCTGCTCTTCCTCGCCACCATCGGAGCCGCCGTGCTCCTCAATATGGGCAGCAATGTGCTGCTCCCCAGTGTCTCTATGACCACCCATGCCATCGTGGCCATCCTGCAGCTGGTGCTCTCGATGGACTATTCCATCATCCTCATGAACCGCTACCGCCAGGAGTTGGCTGCGGCTGGCGACGACCGCGAGGCAGCAATGCGACGTGCCCTGACGGCGGCATCGCCATCGGTTCTCAGCAGTGCCTTCACCACCATGGCGGGACTGCTCATGCTCTGCTTCATGAAGTTCCGTATCGGCATGGACCTCGGCATCGTCTTGGCCAAGGGGGTGCTCTGCAGCGTCCTTTGCATCTATACCGTCTTGCCCGCCCTGGTGCTCCTTTTCCACAACGCCATCTGGCGCAGCAGCAAGCGGGTGCCCGTGCCCAATACCGACAGACTGGCACGCTTCGAACTGCGCTTCCGCCTCCCGCTGGCATTGGTGGCGGTGGCTGTCTTCTTCGCCTCACTCTACCTGCACAACCTCACCACCATATCGTTCTCCACCAACTGGCCCACCACTATCAGCGAGGTCTTCCCACGCAAGAACACCGTGGTGCTTCTGTATGAAAACAAAGACGAGGACCACCTGCTCGACCTCGTGGAGACCCTCAGCCTCGACACCAAGGTGGACACTGTGGTGTCGTACCCCACACTCATGCGGCGGCAACTCACCTCCCACGAGATGTACGCCAGCCTCAAAGGCCTTTCCGCCATGCTTGACCCCCAGGCGTCGAAGATGATTGACTCGGTGCTCACCCCCGAGATGCTCGACATGGTATACATGCTGCAGCAGCACGACGCTCTTGAGGACTCGGTGGTAGCTGCCGAAGTGGGCGGCATCGGCGAGATTGCCGCCATCGTCGAAAGCGGCCACAAGGTGCCCATGGTCACCATCACCGCCGGCCAGTCGACGGGTGCCGTGGCACCCGTAGTGTCGGTAGCACCAGTGCCGTCGGCCGACTCGCTGTCCGAGCCACCAGCCGACATTACCCCCGTGGAACAGGCCGAAACCATTGCACCCAAACCCACCTATCGCGACACCATACTCACCCCCATGACCGCAGCCACCCTGTCGGCCTATTTGGGGTTCGACAGCAAGCAGGCTGCCACCCTCTACCGCATGGCAGGACGTGCCAAAGGCACCATGTCGCCTCTGGAGTTTGTGCGCTATGTGAACGACAAGGTGCTGCCCAACAAGCTCTATGCCTCTTTCATCAGCAAAGAACAAACGCGCCAGCTTACAACCCTCCGCAATCGGATGGAGGCAGCCCTGCAGACCCCGGCCGAGCCAGTGGACGAAGTGGCAGTAGGGGAGACCTTGCCGTCTTCCGACACGTTGGCAGCTGCCGACACCGCATTGACCGCCCAGATGGCCGACACCATGGAGACGAAAGACACCACACGGACGGCCGATGCTGCCGTCGCGCCGGAGGAGGTCGTGTTGCCCATGGCTGGCGACGACCGCACCCCCATGGCTGAGGACAGCGGTCTTGCCACGACCACCTGCTCCTTGGAGCAGCTGGTAACCTTCCTCACCGAAGAACTGGTCAATGACCCTGCCTTTGCCACCTTCATCGACGACAGCATGCGCAACCATCTGAGCAGCATCCGCAGCATGATGGCGCAGGGTGTCGGACAGCTGAAAGGCGACCGGTGGTCCATGGCCGCCATCGTCACCAGCTATCCCGACGAAGGGGAAGAGGTGCAGCAGTTCCTCCACCGCGTGCGCGAAGTGTGCGGCAGTCATCTGTCGGGCGACTACAAGCTGGTGGGCGAGTCGGTAATGTTCGACGAAATGCAGCAAGGCTTTGGCCGCGAGCTGCTGTTGCTCACCCTGCTCACCATCCTGGCCATCCTGGTGATAGTGACCCTCACCTTCCGCTCCCTCGTGGTGCCAGTGATGCTGCTCCTCACCGTGCTTACGGGAGTCTACCTCAATGTCTTCATCAGTGGGTTGGGAGGCCGCAGCCTACTGTACCTCGCCTACCTCATCGTACAAAGCATCCTTATGGGTGCCACCATCGACTATGCCATCCTCTTCACCAACTATTACCGCGAGGGGCGCCGCACGCAAGGGGTAGGGGAGTCGCTCAAGGCCGCCTACCGGGGGTCGATACGCACCATCATGACCTCCGGCCTCATCATCGTGCTGGCTCCCGGCATCATGTCGCTGCTGGTCACCGACCACACCATCGCCTCCATCGTAGGCTGTCTGGCCGTCGGAGGCCTCTCCGCCATCATGCTCATACTCTTCGTCCTGCCCGGTTGCCTCGCCGCCTGCGACCGCTGGGTGCAGAGTAAGAAGTGACTTCGCCCGTTTTTGCTTCGTTTTAGCTTTGGTTTAAGTTCATTCTAGGATTCTGATTCCTAGAAAAGTCTTTTAGTGTTCGTATGTTGTTGCTATTTAATGTGATAGTATGCCTTAGTTGGCAGTGTGTGGATGCATGAATCATATTTTGTCATGCGGAATGAGATTTTTTGGTCTATAGGTCATTTTGCAGGATAAAAACTTTCGGAACGCTTGATTTTACTGGCGATTTTGTCAATCAAGGTGCTTGGTGGACATTTTAACAAATAAAAAGCGTCAATAGGTCAATTTGCGGCGTATAGGTCATTTTGCAGGATGATTTTTTGTACTTGTTGTCAATTGTACTGTAGTATAATGACAAATCAAACCGGCAACGGCTATACAAGTTATAACACTATTGGTATCAATACTTATTGGACTAGTAGTCACGGATACCGTATTTACTTCGACTTGACCGACATGGCGACGCATAATCTGCATAACTATACGGGCTACGCCCAAATATTCCAAACTTTCAACAACAACTACAGCGACGGCATGTCGATGGCACTGAACGACGATATCGCTACCACCATATTGGGTGACGATGGCACACAGGTTGGCATCTACGGCGGGCAGTACCCTTGGGACGACAAGGTGAGCAACCCCCTGATTGGCCATTTCTCCGCCGCACGCCGCACCAACACACAAGGCAATCTGGAGGTGAACATAGAGGTGATTAACGAGTAGTAACCCCTTAGACCTCTATGCCATGAAACGATTACTATTGATTGTGGCAGGATGTTTGTTGGGGTTGTCGCTATCGGCACAGTCGGGTCGATACGTATATTGGTTCGACGACGACTACGATGCACACATCACCGATAGCCTCTCCGCCACAAGCCAACTGCAGATAGGGGCAAGCCACCTGGCCGTTGGCTTCCACACCCTGTATATGCTGATAGGGAGCGATAGTGCCTTGCGGATGGAGAGCTCTACGTTCTTCATCACGCCACCCCTCCTGCCACCCGACACGTTCGACCAGCACTATACCTATTGGCTGGACCAAGACATGACCCAGACCTTCGAGGGCACCCTCACCGGCGGGCAGATGTTCATCAACTGCAACAGCCTCGACTACGGGTTCCACAGCCTGCACATTCTTTTGGGCAGTGGCACCACGACACGGTTGGAAAACCACATCTTCTACAAGACACCGCCGACTCGTCCCGCCGACACATTCGACCAGCACTATACCTATTGGTTCGACCAAGACATGGCCCAGACCTACGAGGGCACGCTTTCAGGCGGGCAGATGCTTATCAACTGCGACAGCCTCAGCGAGGGATTCCACATCCTCAATATGCGGCTGGGCAGCGGCACCACGGCACGTCTGGAACGCCACACGTTCTTTATACCGCCTAAGGCCCTTGCCGAAAATTACACCGACCTAGCATACTGGTACGAGGGCGAGGGGGTAATGCACCATGTTTCGCCCCTCGGCGGGATGCACCTGCTCGACGTGCCACAGATGGATTGCGGAGCTCAAGGGAAGATTTTCCTAATGGCAAGCGACAGCCTGGGCAACACCTCGCCTGTCATGGCGCATGAGTTTGTGATGATGGACTCGAACTGCTGCCTGGCACCGCTGTTTGCTACAGCCGACCACGTGACCGACTCGGGAGCACGGCTGCATTGGGACTACAACCGCCCGCAGACCTACACACTGGTGTACGACACCGTGCCTATCAACGACCCCAATGTCGGACACAACCGCGTGACGCTGACCGACACCCTCTATTGGTTCACCAATATGCCGTCGGGCATCATCTGCTACTACGCCATCAAGAGCGACTGCGGCGACCGCTGGACCATGGGCGAATGGAATACCCGCTGCCGCGCCCTGACACCCCTCTACGCCGAGGCTTGCGACAGCTACACGTGGAAGGGAATCACCTACACCGCCTCTGCCACTGTGCCTGAATTTGTCTTTACCTCCACCGGCGGCTGCGATAGCGTGACCGTGATGCACATGACCATCAACCACAGCAGCAACAGCATTGAGACAGCAAGCGCTTGCGACAGCTACACTTGGCACGGCACCACATACACTAGTTCAACTAGTAGTCCTAGTTATACTAGCACCAACTCAGTAGGCTGCGACAGCACAGTAACACTCCACCTCACCATCAACCACAGTACAACTGCCATAGAAAACATTACCGCTTGCGACAGCTACACTTGGCACGGCACCACATATACTAGTTCTACTAGTAGTCCTAGTTACACTAGCACTAATGCCGCGGGCTGCGACAGCACTGTTACACTGCATTTGACCATCGGCACCAGCAACTCGTGCACGGAGACCGTCACCGCCTGTGACTACTACACCTGGCACGGCACCACCTATACTAGTTCAACTAGTACCGCTAGTTATACTAGTTTGAATGCCGCCGGCTGCGATAGCACCACCACCCTCCACCTCACTATCAACCTCAGCACCACTGCTACCGAGACCGTCACCGCCTGTGATAGCTACACCTGGCACGGCACCACCTATACTAGTTCAACTAGTACCACTAGTTATACTAGCTTGAACGCCGCCGGCTGCGACAGCACCACCACCCTCCACCTCACCATCAACTACAGCACTGCTGCTATAGAAGAAGTCACCGCCTGCGACAGCTATACCTGGCATGATTCTGTCTATACTACCTCTGCTATCGACTCTATCACCCTTACCAACGCCGCAGGGTGTGACAGTACGGTGACCCTCCACCTCACCATCAACTACAGCATCTACGACACCATTCATGAAAGAGCTGTCAACAGCTATGAGTGGAACGGCCAGGTGCTGACTGAGACCGGCGAATATGTCTACGAAGGACAGACCGAGGCGGGATGCGACAGCATCGTTACGCTGAAACTCACCATCGACCACGTGGGCATTGCCGATGTCCTCGACTCAGAAGATATGAACATCTATCCAGTCCCCACCACCGGCCAGCTTACCATCGAGGCAGACGGAGTGACGAAGGTGGAGGTGTTTGACTATGCCGGCCGTCTGGCTGCAACCTTTGTCAACACCAACCAGCTCGACATCTCACAGCTGCCTTCCGGCACCTACGCACTGCGTATCACCCTCCAAAAGGGAAGCACCGTGCGCCGTGTCGTCAAGCACTAGCCACAGGGATGAATTGAGTATTGGAAATGGGGAATTGGGAAACTCAATTCCCCATTTTTAACTTTCTATGTTGGGATAACGGAATAATTTCGTATATTTGCATTGTAAACCCATAGGAGGTGTTATCTCCAAGGGGTTGACATGTAATAGAATAGATAAAAATAATAACGTAAATATATATATATAAATGAAACAACTTATCGAGTGCGTGCCCAATATCAGCGAGGGCCGCGACATGAATATCATTAACCAGGTGACCGCCGAAATAGAGAAGGTGGAAGGTGTGAAGCTTCTGGATGTGGATCCCGGCCAGACGACCAACCGTACTGTCATCACCTTCGTTGGTGAGCCCGAACAGGCTTGCGAGGCCGCTTTCCGCGTGGTGCAGAAGGCTGCCGAGCTCATCGATATGCGTAACCACCATGGCACCCATCCCCGTCAGGGTGCTACGGACGTGTGTCCCCTCATCCCGGTGAGCAACATCACGATGGAAGAGGTGGTGGAATATGCCCACAAACTGGGCAAGCGTCTGGGTGAGGAGTTGAATATCCCCATCTACTGCTACGAGAACGCCGCCTTCCAGCCCAAACGTCGCAACTTGGCATACTGCCGCACGGGCGAATACGAGAGCCTCAGCAGCCGCCTGGGCAGCGAGGAATGGAAGCCCGACTTCGGTCCCAACGAGTGGAACGACCATGTGTCCCAGACAGGTGCCACCCAGGTGGGTGCCCGCGACTTCCTGGTGGCCATTAACTACAACCTGAACACCACCAGCACCCGCCGTGCCAACGCCGTGGCTTTTGACGTGCGCGAGAAGGGCCGTCCCCAGCGCGAGGGTGGCAAGCCCAGCGGTAAGATTATGAAGGACGAGAAGGGCAACACCATCATGATTCCCGGCACGTTGAAGGGTACCAAGGCTATCGGCTGGTATATCGAGGACTACGGCATCGCCCAGGTGTCGATGAACATCACCAGCATCAAGGTGGCTCCTGTGCACAAGTGCTTCGACGAGGTGTGCCGCTGCGCAGCTAACCGAGGCTTGCGTGTGACGGGTTGCGAGATAGTGGGTCTGATTCCTAAGAGCGTGCTGATTGATGCCGGTAAATACTACCTTGCCAAGCAGCAGCGCAGCCTCGGCGTGAGCGAGGATGAGATTATGAAGGTGGCCATCAAGAGCATGGGCTTGGACGACCTGAAGCCTTTCGACCCCAAGGAGAAAGTCATCGAGTTCCTTATTGAGGATCACAGCCAGAAGAAGCTGGTGGACTTGACCTGCTCCGGTTTCTGCGATGAGACAGCCAGCGAGAGTCCCGCCCCCGGCGGTGGCAGCGTGAGTGCCTACATGGGTGCTTTGGCCGCTTCGCTTGGCACCATGGTTGCCAACCTGACGGGTGGCAAAGCCGCCTACGACGACGAATGGGAGAAGTTCAGCGACGTGGCCGTGAAGGGTCAGGCGTTGAAGACCGAGCTGTTGCACTTGGTGGACGAGGACACCAACGCTTTCAACAAGATAATGAACGCTTTCGGTCTGCCTAAGAAGACCGACGAGGAGAAGGCTGCCCGTACGGCTGCCATACAGGAGGCCACCAAGTTTGCCACCGAGGTGCCGTTCCACACCATGCAGAAGAGTTTTGAGGCCTTCGAGGTGTGCCGCGCCATGGTGGAGTGGGGCAATCCCGCCAGCGTAACCGACGGCGGCGTGGGCGCATTGGCAGCCCGCAGTGCCGTGATGGGTGCCCACCTGAACGTGAAAATCAACGCCAGTTCGCTGAAGGACGAGTCTTTCAAGAACGACATCCTGGCCAAGGCTGCCAACTTGGAGGCCCGTGCCATCAAGGAAGAAGCAGAGATTATCAAGATTGTCAACGAGAAAATAGGACTCTGATAATGAGATTTGAGGATTGAGAATTGAGGATTGGCTGCTACAGTAGACTGATTTTCAATTCTCAATTCCTTGTTATCACTTTTGCTTGAATATGACAAGGGAAGAAATTTTGAAAGAACTAGAACAGCAACGCAAGTTGCTGAGCAACTATGAAGAGCTGGAAGTGGACATGGAGGACGATGCTGCCTACATAGCCCGTGGTAACGGTTTCTGTGATGCCAAATACAGCGAAGACTTCCTTCAAGGCCAAGCCGACAAGATTCGTGCCCGCATCGCCGAGTTGGAACAGATGCTGTGAAGCATTTTCCCTGTCATGGCAGACCTACACCTATAGAGTATGAACAAAAAAGAGACCTGACTAAGCTTAGTCAGGTCTACTTTTTCAAAATAAGATGAAAACTACAATTGTTCTGTGACCCAACGACAAGCATCGGTGTAGATGTTGTCGCGGACGCTGTCGAAGAGGAGCAGGTAGCCCATGATGATGAGGGCTACATACTCGGTGAGTTTGCGGGCGTGATGCTCGAAACGGGGTGCCGAAGTACCTTCAGTGGCAGCGTTGTCGTACATGGCGTTATAGTGTTTTACACCTTCGCGCAACATGTTGAGGCATTCGTTGAGTTCGGGAGTGAGGGAGAGTTCTGCGGCCTTAGTGTCGTAGTCGGCTACAATCTTCAGATAGCCACCGCTGACGATACCCTTGAGGGCTGCGACCACCTGGAGCTGGCTAGTGCCTTCGTAGATGGTGAGGATGCGGGCGTCGCGATAGAGGCGTTCGCAGGCGTATTCCTTCATGAAGCCGCTGCCGCCATGGATTTGGATGCAGTCGTAAGCGCAACGATTGGCATATTCGCTGGCCATGAGCTTGACAAGCGGGGTGAGCATGTCGGCGATGCGGGAGGCGGGTTTGGAGGTGGCGGAGAGGTCGACATAGCGGGCGGTCTCGTACATGAGGGTACGGGCGGCCAGGGTGCGCGAATGCATGGCACGCAGGATGTCCTGCACTTGGATGAAGTTGCCGATGGCGTGGCCGAATTGCTCACGGGTGGCGGCATATTCGTCGGCTTCGTGGCAGGCGGCCTCGCAAAGGCCGATTGACTGGGCACCAACACCCAGACGGGCACCATTCATGAGCGACATGACATATTTGATAAGCCCCAGACGGCGTTCGCCGACCAGCTGAGCGGGTGCGTTGTTGAACACCAGTTCGGCGGTGGGAGAGCCTTTGATGCCCATCTTGTTCTCGATGCGGCGGACGGTCATACCGCCGTCGGCACGGTCGAAGACAAAGTAGGAGAGGCCACGGCCGTCGGTAGTGCCTTCCTCACTGCGGGCGAGAACCAGATGAATATCGGCATCGCCGTTGGTGATGAAACGTTTCACGCCATTGAGACGCCAGCAGTTGGCTGCTTCGTCAAAGGTGGCCCTCAGACGGACGGATTGGAGGTCGCTGCCGGCATCGGGTTCGGTGAGGTCCATGGAGCAGGTGGCACCGTCCTGGATGCGGGGCAGGAACTTCTGCTTAAGCTCTTCAGAAGCAAACTGCTGGATGGTGTCAGCACAATCCTGAAGGCCCCAAATGGTGGCGAAGCCGACATCGGCTCGGGCGATGATTTCGGCAGCCATGACGGCAACGACGCGGGGCATGTTGAGGCCACCGAAACGACGTTCGAGGGTCATGCCATAGAGGCCTGACTGGATGAGGGTGTCAAGGTTTTGGCGGGTGCCGGCGGCATAGTGGACGCGGCCGTCGACCAGATGGGGACCTTCCTGGTCAACACTTTCGGCATTGGGAGCGATGACTTCGGCAGCGATGCTGCCCAGAAGGTCCAGCACCATTTCATATTGATTGACGGCTTCCTCACTATTGGCGGGAATACCCTCGCCCTTTTCGGCGAAGCCTTTTTCGGCGGCTTCGGTTACACGCACCATGTCAGGATGGTGGAGGTGTAAAGAAAGACTTTGATTATCAGAATAGAAGTTCATGTTATTTCAAGATATTGTTGCAACTTTCTATCAGCATCGGAAGCACGTTGTTGACATCGCCAATGATGGTGTAGTCGGCAATGGCGTTGATGGGTGCTTGGGGGTCGGTGTTGATGGAGATGATTTTGGAAGACTGGTCCATGCCGGCGCGGTGCTGTACGGCACCAGAGATGCCGCAGGCGATGTAGAGGCGGGGACGTACGGTGACACCTGTTTGGCCAATCTGGCGGTCGTTCTCGGCAAAGCCCGCATCGACGGCTGCACGGGTGGCTCCCACTTCGCCACCAAGGAGGTGTGCGAGTTTGTGGAGCATCTGGAAGTTCTCTTTGCTGCCCATGCCATAGCCGCCCGCGACGATGATGGGCGCACCTTTGATGTTGATGCGCTGCTCGACGATGTCGCTGTGGAGGATTTTGACAGCCCCGTCGACGGTATCAAGTGAGTTGCCAAGATCGAGGGTTGTGATGGTGCCTTTGTAGTTGGCATCGAAGACCTCCTTTTTCATTACACCTTCGCGGATGGTGGCCATCTGAGGGCGTGTCTCAGGTGAGACGATGGTGGCTATGATGTTGCCGCCGAAGGCGGGACGAATCTGATGGAGGAGCTGGTCGTAGTGTTTGCCGGTCTTGATATCGTCGTGAGAGCCAAGCTCGAGAGCGGTGCAGTCGGCGGTGAGGCCACAACGAAGGTAAGAGGCGATGCGGGGTGCGAGGTCGCGGCCGACGGTGGTGGCACCGAAGAGGACGACATCGGGCTGTTGCTGTTCAAGAACCTTGCTCAATACGATGAAATGGGGCAGGGTGCGATAGGAGGCAAGGCGGCTGTCGTTGGCGACAAAGATTTCGTCTACACCATAGGGGAACAGCTCTTTGGCGGCTTGCTCAACATTGTCGCCTGCCACAACAGCCTGTAGTCTGCCGTGCATCTCGGAGGCCAGTTGGCGGCCCTTGGTGCAGATTTCAAGACTGACATCGGCGATATGGTTGCTGCGGGTCAGCTCGCAATATACTAGTACATTATTCATAATAGGCAATTTAGTGTTAGTGTTCTATGGCTACGAGATGATGTGTTCCTTGGAAAGAGTGGACATGAGCTGCGAGAGCGCCTTGGGTGTGGCGGCAACCTGCTGGCTTTCCTTGTGGGAAAGAACGATGTTGTCGATTTTCTTCACTTTGGTGGGTGAGCCTTTCAAACCGAGACGCGAGAGGTCGGGGTCGACATCGTCGGCATTGAGGAAGCGAACCTCTTTGTTGGCGAGCTTGAGCAGGCGATGGGCATGAGGATAGCGACAGTCGGGGGCCGAAGCAGTAACGGTGACCAGGAGGGGCAGGTTGCCACACACCTGTTCGACACCGTCGGCGAGACGGCGGTTGAGGACGATGGTCTTGTCGTTGACATCGCAGAGCGTTTCGGCATAGGTGATTTGCGGAAGGTTGAGTTTTTCAGCCACCTGAGGGCCTACCTGAGCGGTGTCGCCATCAATGGCCTGGCGGCCACAGAAGACGAGGTCGACATGACCCAGTTTGCGAATGGCTTGCGAAAGGGCATAGGAGGTGGCCAAGGTGTCGGAACCGGCGAAACGAGCATCGCTGAGGACGAAGCCGTCGTCAGCACCACGGGAGCAGGAGTCCTTGATGATTTGGGCAGCCCGCTGGGGTCCCATGGTTACGACAGTGATGTGAGAGCCAGGAATCTTATCCTTCACCTGCAATGCCATTTCGAGGGCTTTGAGGTCTTCGGGATTGAAGACCGTAGGGAGTGCGGCCCGGTTGACGGTGCCGTCGGGGTTCATGGCATCACCTCCGACATTGTGGGTGTCGGGTACCTGTTTGGCCAGAACCACTATCTTCAATTCAGACATGTTGTTATTGGTTTATCGTATTAAATATAAGGTTTGCAATATCGCGGACTGTCTTTATCTTGGCAGTATCGTCGTCAGAGAGGTGGACATCGTATTTGCGTTCGACATCCACGATGAGTTCGACGATGTCGAGCGAGTCGGCACCCAGGTCATTGGTGAGGTTGTCGTCAAGTGTGATGGCACGGTCACAACCAATACGGTCGGTGACAAGCTCGATAACTTCATCGGATATTAGTTCGAACGTTTTCATATTGCATTCCAGTTTTTTGATTATTGCTATTTAAACTAATTGTATAAAGGTATGAGGACTTAGAGAACCAAGCCTCCGTCGCAGCAGATGACTTGTCCGGTGACATACTCGGCAAGCTCGGAAGCGAGGAAGAGACTGACGCGGGCCACATCCTGGTCGGTGCCGCCACGGTGCAGGGGAATTTGATCCATCCAATGCTGACGAGCTTCGGGGCTTAACTTCTGGGTCATAGGTGTTTCGATGAAGCCAGGAGCAACGGCGTTGCAACGCACATTGCGGCTGCCCAACTCTTTAGCGAGGGAACGGGTGAAACCAAGGATGCCGGCCTTGGCGGCGGCATAGTTGCACTGACCCGCATTGCCGTTGATGGCAACGATGGAACTGATGTTGATGATGGAGCCGCTACGCTGTTTGAGCATCATGGGGGTGAAAGCTTTGCAGTAGTTATAGACCGATTTCAGGTTGGTCATGATGACGGCATCCCAGTCGTTGGGAGACATACGGAGAATGAGGTTGTCGCGGGTGATGCCGGCATTGTTGACCAGCACATCAAGACGACCAAACTCTTGCTCGACAATTTTTACAATATCGGTGGTTTGCTGGTAGTCGGACACGTCAGCTGCAACAAAGCGGCATTTGGTTCCTTTGGAAGTCAGCTCCTCGACAAGCGAGCGGCTGTTGTCGTCTTCGCGCAGGTCGGTGAAGATGATATTTGCGCCGTTTTCGGCAAAAAGCAAAGCATGTTTGCGTCCGATACCGCGGGAGGCTCCAGTAATCAGCGCTGTCTTGTTTTCAAGTAGTTTCATATTGTTATTATTTTTATATAGATGTGCCGCCGAATGACGAGCACAACAGATGCAGTGATTAATTGTTGTTTTGTAGACCGTTAGTGGTGTTTATTTGTTGTTGGGGACGAGCGTGAAGATGAGGTCACCCTTGCAGCACAGTTGACCTTCGATGGTGGATTTGGCCTCGACGAAGAAAGTGAGTCCGCGATGATTGGTGATGCGGCCTTGGATGGTGATGGTGTCACCCGGGCGCACCTGCCGTTTGAAGCGGACATTATCGATTCCGCTATAGAATGGCGTGCATCCTTTCTCCAGTTCCTCACGGATGAGGATGCAGCACGACTGGGCCATGATTTCGCATAAAATGACTCCCGGCACAACGGGGTAGCCAGGGAAATGTCCCTGAAGGAAGAATTCGTCGCCTTTCACCTGATAGTGACCGATGGCGTATTCGCCCTCCTTTACCACATCGTCGACAAGCAGCATGGGTTCGCGATGGGGGAGAAATGTCTTTATTTCGTCTCTTTGCATAGTATAATAGTTGTATTAAATGGTTCTTATGGCAACACAGGCGTTCTGGCCTCCGAATCCGAAGGAGTTGGAGATGGCTACGTTGGCCTTATAGTCACGGGCTATGTTGGGCGTGTAGTCGAGGTCGCAGACGGGGTCGGGTTCGTTGAGATTGATGGTGGGAGGCACTGCGCCATGTTTGAGCACGAGGGTGGAGATGACCATCTCTACTGCACCGGCGGCACCCAGCATGTGGCCTACCATCGATTTGGTGGAGCTGATGACGGCTCTGCGGGCTTCCTCTTCGCCCATAGCAAGTTTCAGGGCCATGGTCTCGGTTTTGTCGTTGAGGGGTGTGCCTGTGCCATGGGCATTCACATATAATTTGTCGGAGGCACTGAATTGGGCACCTTGAAGGGCCAGGGAAATGGCGTTGGCTGCACATTTGCCGTCGGGACGGGGGGCCGTGTAGTGGAAGGCATCGCAGGTGTTGCCATAGCCACAGACTTCGGCATAGATTTTGGCACCACGGGCAACGGCATGCTCATACTCCTCAAGAATCAGGACGCCTGCACCTTCGCCCATGACGAATCCTTTGCGGCGAATGTCGAAAGGCAGGGAGGCGGCAGCAGGGTCGGTGCTGGTGGCGAGGGCCTTGCTGTTGGCAAAACCGCTGACGGATATGTCGGTAATGGCAGCTTCGCTACCACCTGTGATCATGACGTCGGCCAGCCCTTCGCGAACCATACGGAATGATTCTCCCACAGAATGGGTACCGGTGGCGCAAGCTGTTACGACAGGGAGGTTTGGGCCTTCGGCATGGAACATGATGGCCACGTCGGCAGAGGCGATGTTGGCAATCATCATGGGAATGAAATGGGGAGAGACACGGCGAGGACCTTCGTTGAGAAGGACACAGTGGTCGTGGAGGAAGGTTTGTATGCCACCGATGCCAGAGCCGATGGCGCAGCCAAAGCGGCTGGGGTCAACGTCGCGTCCGACCTCAAGGCCTGAATCGGCCATAGCCTGACGTGCGGCAGCAATAGCATAAAGGGCATATTTGTCGTTGTGACGGACGGTGGCCTTGTCAATACCGGCGGCAATGGGGTCGAAGTCTTTTACCTCGGCGGCCAATTTGACGGGGAGGTTATCAGTAGGAATACTTTTAATAGTATCAATAGCGCATTCACCTTTAAGGAGTCTTTCCCAGAGGGTATCAATATCATTTCCAAGGGGAGTGATACACCCTAATCCTGTTATAACTACTCGTTTCATCTCTAAATGATTGTGTTTTTAATCTCAAGTATTTCTTAATAGTTGATGGTGCTCCATTTCAGAACAGCAGCACCTGTGACAAAGCCAGCTCCAAATGCACTGAGGGCCAGAATGGAGTCCTGTTTGAATTTGCCTTCTCGCGACAACTCGTCAAGCAGGATGGGGATGCTGGCGGAAGAGGTGTTTCCGTAGCGCTCAATGTTGGTGGGGAACTTCTCGACAGGCTGTTTGATTTGCTCACGAATGGCCTTGATGATTCGCATGTTGGCCTGGTGAAGCAGGAAGTAGTCGACCTGTTCGGGGGTGACACCAGCCTTGGTCATCACGATGTCAAGGTCTTTCTGAGAAGACTCGACAGCCATGCGGAACACTTCTCGTCCCTGCATCACGAGGGGCTCGTCAACGTCAACGCCCCGATGCTCATAGGGGGTGTTTTCCAGACGACGTTTGTAATAAATGACGTCTTTGTCGGGTGAGGCGGTCAGGTGCAGAGATTGCAAGCCGTCACCCTTGGTGACCACCACGGCACCGGCACCGTCGCCGAAAAGGACGCTGGTCTCGCGCTGATGCCAGTCGCAGAAGCGGGTCGGTTCCTCGGCGCAAAGAATAAGGATGTTGTTGGCGCGGTTGGTTTGAAGATAGGCGTCGGCAAAATCAAGCGAATAGATGAAACCGGCGCATGCGCCATTGAGGTCGATGCAAGGAGCGTGGCTGCCCACAGCCTCCTGCACGATGGCACTCAGAGAGGGTGTGACGTAATTGTTAGATACATTTGAACAAATAAAAAAGTCTACATCCTCCGGGGAAATTTTAGCGGATTCAAGTGCCGCACGTGTGGCATCGACGGCCAAGTCTTCAAGACGTTCGTTGGTGAGTATTCTGCGTGTGCGAATTCCCGTGCGGGTGGAAATCCATTCATCACTAGTGTTTAGGAAGCCAGTCAGCATCTCGTTACTGACGCTTTTTTCGGGAACTGCACTTCCTGTTCCAATAATTTTCATGCTTATTAAAATTTAATTTTGCGGTTGCAAAGAAACACAGAAATACTGAACTGGCAAAAAAAAAATGATATTTAATATAATATCATGGGCGAAATGACGTTATTTTGGGTGAAAAAAGACTAAAATGGACGAAAAACGAAAATTAACTATGGGTACTTTGGCTAAAACCGAACTTCACGCACCCAATTTTCTCACCCAAAAGCGCAGTATTCTGCTCTTTTTGGCTACTGTGAGCATCTTTGCTTTTCTTTTTATTCTAATATACTATCCTTTAGGGAGAATACGTGCTGAGGTGAGTATTGTTCACTGGAAATTACCCCTTTATACAATCATTGTGGTTGGGGCTGGATTTGTCACACTTATCATAAGCAGAATAATCTTGTACCATTACCAGAAAAAGCATGCGATGCGTCTTCTGGGCTATTCTATATGGCTCATTGCTGAAGTGGCCTTTTTCACCTTATCGCTGACTGTTCTTGCCTATTACCTTAATATCCGTACTGAGGTGTCGTTCCTTCGCCTTATGTCGCGCATATTCCTCGATGTGATAGGTATCCTCATCGTCCCATACATCATTGCCATTTTGCTTTATATCATCAATGAAAAACGGCAGGAAATTCGTGCCCTGCATGCCATGATTTCTGACAAGTCTTCAGAAGAAGGTCTCGTATCGTCGGACACCATTAACTTTTATGATAGGGGTGGGCGCCTGGTATTTGCAACTAAAAAGAGCAATGTACTGTATATCGAAGCATCGGATAACTATACCAATATCCATTATATTAATGAAGGCCATGAGGATTGCTTTATCCTCCACAACTCGATGAAGAATGTAGAAGGTGCTTATGCCAAGATGGGCATGATGCGTTGTCATAGAGGCTATCTTGTCAATTTGGAAAACGTGAAGCTGATACGTAAAGAGAAAGACGGCCTGGTAATCGAGCTGACTCAAAGCAGTAAGACCATTCCCGTGTCAAAGTCTTATGCCGACCGAGTGGCTCATAGCTTTGCCGGTGTCACCAATCCTTAAAAGCCCGACATCATTGTCGACTTGGCTACTGCTTTCAGTTCTTACTATCCTGGATGCTATCGGCGGGTTACAGTTTTGTATAAGCCTATTGCCAGATTGTCTCAATATCGCGTCTTTGTAACGCTTAGTAGTAGTAAATCACTTTATAAATCACCACGGAGAGGTGAGACCATTAATAACACTGTACAAGCAGCAAGGCGCAGTGCGGGGATGGTCAAAACCTAACAAAACCACGTCTCGTAGTGATGCTAAACCGGTGGATTTGCGATAGTGGAGCAAAACGAAGCGGAGAAACACAACGACAATGAAAACGAATTAATGGAACCCACCTTAACTCATACACTTCTTTACTTGGCGGTATCTTGAATAGAGGAGTTCGCGAAGCGATTGCAACGAGAGTGAACCACAACTCAGCGTCTATGGTGAGACTGTTCGATAACGTGGTACAACAAAGTGGCGCAGTGCAGTATACAAGAATGAGAGAATGTAAGCAAAAGTAACCATTTATTCTGGAACGATACCTTTTAGATGTTTTCATAGACCTATGATACTTTCCACCGCCTGATCATTAATGGGTTTGTTAGTGTTGGAGGAGCTGTGTTTTGTACCTGTCTTCATCTTTTCTCCGCCTTCGGAAGCGAACCCAGAGCGAAGTCACGACGAAGGCAAGGTGTATATTGATGATGAGGTGTTTTCGCCCGTCTGATATAATTATACCCAAAAAGGAGAGAAGCAGGGTGCACCTTTTAGAAAAAAAAGTGGCACAAAGTGGGACATGATTACAATTACAATAAGGGTGGATTCGATTGTTTGACTTCAGGTCACAAGTTCGTGCATTTGCTATACATGGTTCAAGGGGCAGTTAAAGATATTCAAGGTGTCGATAAAAAATAAGAGATTAG
The DNA here is from genome assembly GCA_017545365.1 of Bacteroidales bacterium. The sequence goes on along the minus strand of JAFWOP010000064.1, from coordinate 1,353 downwards.
CTAAATGTTCACTTTAAATAAATATATAATATTATCTGTATTACAAGCATATTAAATAAAAATGCAGGAGCGTTATTTGAAGGCAATAGTATGGAATGTGGAGTATCTCTTATGAGGCTAAAATAGAAAAATACCAGTCTGTCAAAATTACTTGGGTCTACTTAGAGGCAATATTATGAATGAAGGAATATGTGTGTACCTAAAAATAGCAGAAGGCTGGGTTAATGTTTTAATGTGATAGATTATATTGTATAGTGTAATCAATTGTATATATGAAAAAAACAAGCCATTAGTAATAGCTAACGGCTTGTTCTGTGAATAAAGTCTGTATTCGTTATTCGACAACTTCAGCGATAGAGCCACGATATGCAGGGCATGTGTGATGCGTGCATGAGGCAGCGACCATTGCGAAAAGCATAACGATGCAGACAGCTACAATTGACTTTTTCATGATGTTATATATTATTGATAGTTCTTGTTTGTTAATATTTTAATTGGGTTGAATTATAGCATAGAATTAAATATGGCCATTCTCTAAATCTATATTGCTTAAATTGTTTTTACTCTCTTTTGCAAGGATTCCCTCTTCAACAAGGCGACCACGAATTATACGTTCGCGCATACTAGACCCTCTTGATTTATGCGCTATATCGTACACTTTACTGGGTGTTGTAAAGTATAAAAGTGCCAATTTTAAATATACCCATTTGTTCGAGCTTGTTTTCCAGGATTTCTTTTTTGTGTCTGCCATGTATTAAGATTCTGTATGTTAAGTAATTATGATGGATGTGTGGTTATCTTTCAAATTACAAATATACAAAAAAAAATACACATATTATATGAATTGAAAAAAATATCTCATTGTATTTTTAGACCTTTACAGTTTGTAGAAATATCTTTGCCTAATGATGCTCGGAATGGTTCCGGCTGGGTTTCGTTGCTCTCCATTTTGTAATTCGCCATCACGATTAGTGTAGTGTGATTAAAATGATACAGACGATTACAGGAATGGGGATACATCCTGAAATACTAATTTTCTTTAACATTTTGAGTGAAATATTTTGGTTTGAATGGGGAACATATACTAATAGGTCGGTTTTTGAGAAGGACAGATTTTTGAACTCTCTTATGAGGGGATGTCTAATTAGGATAGGAGTGATGTGATGATAGTTCGCAAGGCAAAAGAACAAAGATTCATAATGATTAATTTTGGGTTCATCCGATTTTTGCTTAGGTGGACCAAGCCATCAAGCGACCTTGAAGTCATGTAAGGCGAGTAGCCGAAGTTTGAAATAGTGTTCGTCACGGAAACCGTAAGCCATGCGCTTGAGGGTTTTGATTTTGTTGTTGATG
>JAFWOP010000063.1 GCA_017545365.1 Bacteroidales bacterium | reverse complement strand
CGTCCGCGAACTGCGCCTCGACTATGCCATCCGCTTGCTGAACGACCAGCCCGACCTCACTGTCGAGCAGGTCAGTCAGGCCAGCGGCTTCACCAGTGCCGACACCTTCACCCGCAACTTCCGCGCCAAGTACGGCATGACACCTACCACCTACAAGCAGACGAAAGGATAGCTTTTCCCCCTCTGACGTTCTGTCCTTTTTTGTCCGACGGATTGTCGTTTTCGTCGAAATATCGCTGAAACCACCCGATTATTTGTCTAAAACCACCCGACCATTTGTCTGTACTCTAGTGAGTACGGACTTTTATTTGTAATTTTGCCAACGAATTACTCAAAAGTAAAGAGAAATAGAAAAAATCAAGAGAACAAAATAAACTATGGTGGAAACTACAACATTAATCGTTCTGATGGCCGTTGCCCTGGTGGTGATGGCGGTAGTGGTGGGTGCACTGGTGGTGCGCCTGATTCACAAGAACGAAGAACTGAAGGAGAAGAACGACGTCATCGTGCGCGAGGTGCGTCGCAACCAGACGCTCATCGACCGCGCCGTGCAGCAGGGTGTCAGCCGTGCTGCGATGCTCTCCGTCGTCCTGCTGCTTCTGGGCAGTGCAAGTGTGCTGACATCGTGTAGCAAGGACGAGACGATTTACGTGCCCGACCCGACTGACGCACCCCGCACCAGTCCGCTGGTGACGGTGGTATATAGCCCCGATGCCTTGGGCGACCGGTCGTATAACGACCTGATATACTCAAGCGTTGAGAATGTCTCAAACAGGAACGGCCTGCGCTCCCTGCACCTGTCGCCGGCAACGCGAGAGGAGGGGCTGGCCTACTTGGAGGACATCTTTCGGCAGACGGAAACGGCGGGCGACACCATTCGCCGCCTGCTCATCGTGGCCAGCTCGGACTACGACACGTGGCTTCGCCAGAACAACAAGCGGCTGGAGGGCAACCCCCGCGCCGACCTGCTCTACTTCGAGACCTCTACGCCGCTCGACGGCAAGGGCTCCACGTTCTACATGCCCTACTATGGTGCCATGTACGAGACGGGGGCCATCGCACCCTTCTTCCAGCCGAAAGCCCTGCTGATAGGCGCCAACCCCGAGGACGAGTACGTCGGCGAGGCCATGCAGGGCTTCAAGGACGGCTTTGCCACCGACTGGGTAGCCACAAGCGAGGAGAAAAGTCTCACGACCATGTACATCGGCCAGCACGCGGGCCAGGGGTACAGCATTGCCGACACGCTGGCACTGAAAATGATGCGGGATTATGGGGAGCAGAGCGAAGACTGGCTCGGCAAGTCATCGGCAATCATACCCGTCTGTGGCGGTGCAAGTGCTGTGTTCCTGCGTCTGTCCACAGTTCTCAACCAGTTCATCGTTATGGGCATCGATGTCATGAATACCGCAGCCAACTGCCAGTACTCTGTCGTAAAGCGCATCGACATGGCCGTTGAGACGAGCATCCGCCAGTGGCTTGTAGGCGAGGGCATTCCCAAGCACCAATCGCTGGGCCTGGCCTCTGGCTACACCGACTTGATAGTCAATGCCCATCCCTACTGGTTCGTACCTTCCTCAACAAGTGGGGAGCCGAGTGCAGAGCTGCTCCGGCAGATACGTGAAGAAGCAATAAGAAAGGAGGCGGAATATGAGAAGTGAATTCAGAGGTAAGAGCCAAGAGGTGAGAGGTAAGAGAATAGACTGGGTGGCGATACTGTGCGCAGCACTATTCACTATTCACTGTTCACTATTCACTTCCTGCAAAGGGGACAGCGACCCTGTGACAGAGATTGTGCCCGCCCGCCACTGGGTGGAGAAGACCGTAGCTGTGGTGGCTCCCCTGAGCGATGCTGCCAAGAAGGGACAACTGGAGATCATAGCGGGCTGGTTCACGGAGAACCTGACCGAAGCCCAGCGCCAGGACACGCTGGCCATCACGCTGAAGATAGAGTGGTACAACGAGGACACGGAAGACCTGACCGCCCTGAGCAAGACGCTGGCAGGGCGCGATGACATCACGGCCATTATCGGCCCCTTCGCCGACGATGCCGTGGCAGTCTTCGCCCCGGCCTGCCAGGAGGCCCGGAAGCCGCTCATCGTGCCCACCGCCACCAACGAGGAGCTACAGCGCCTCTACGCTGTCAAGAAAGTGAAAGGCAACAAGAGCGACGACCCCTTCCTCTGGACGCTCACCGAGAGCGATGCCACGTTTGCAGAGACCATGATGAGTTCGTTTGCCGCCTTCAGCCAACACTGGAGCTCTATCCTGGGCATAACCAACAACAAGTCATGCTACTTCTTCTCGCCTGCCGGCACCTACGGGCAGACCTTTGAATACTGGGCACCCTTCTTCGCCGAGAACTACGGCATCGACTTGCTGGCCAACACGCAGTACCAGAGCAATGACGAGCTGGCCTCGGCGATGGCCAAGATTATCAAAGACCGAGGCTACAATCAATATTATGGGAAGGCCATGTTCTGCGTGGTGGAGAGCCTTCAGCAACTGCACGATCTGATTCCCCTGCTCCGCCAGCAGGTTGATCCTGACCATCCAGACATCTTCGATGTGAATGATGGTTACTGGCAGACCGCGCTCATAGCCGCCAACACCTTTTTCGCCGTTCCCAACATCAACGAACAGGAACTCTATGCCTTTGACGACAACGGGAAATACGTGCTGAACAACCTCATCGGCTACTCGCCATACGCCGACCCCACCACCGGTTTCCAGGAGAGCTTCCAGCGGCGCTTCACTAATCTGCCCACCTTTGCCGAAAGTAAGTTCTACGACGGGCTGCTGCTGGCCGCCTTCGCCGCCTGCTACCAGGCGCACTATCCCGCCGTGGGCAGCATCAACGATGCCATCATCGCCATCACCAAGGGCAACGGTAGCCATCTGGACCCTGCCGTGTGGGACGACATCGAGATGGCCAATTATCTGAAGAGCATGGAGAACGGCCAGCTGCCCGCCTTCAGGGGAGCCTCCGGCGACATCGCCTTCGACCCGGCATCCTTCGCCCCTGCGTCGCACACCACCTACCTGCAATGGCAGATCCGCAAGTATGGTGAGGGGCAGGGGGGACGTTTCATCCCCCTGGGCTATTTCGACGACAGCAGCAGCCAGCGCCTTGTCAACAACCTGCAGGCATGGAAATACCTCTACGACCAGAACCAGGCCGAGGCCGACTTCGCCAAGCAGTCGGGCCAGGGCTCTAACATCACCTACCCCGCGCTCACCGACCAGTATGCCGTGCTCGTGCAGGGCAGCCATGAGGAGAAGAACCAGCGCCACATGGGCGACGTGATGATGATGTACCAGCTGTTGCGCAAGGGCGGGTTCGACGATGACCACATCATCCTCGTCGTAGACAAGGCCACGGCCGCCAACAAAAAGTACGTCATACGTGCCGACGCCGACGGCCCCGACCTGATGGGAGGCACCGACCAACTGCCCGCCGCCGTCATCGACTACGACAATGCCGACCTGAGTGCCGACGACATCAGCAACATCCTCTTAGGCATCCAGACCAGTCGCACTCCAACGGTGCTGCCCCGCGATGCCGGACAGAACGTGCTCCTCTTCTGGAGCGGACACGGTACTTCCAGTTCGTTTGAATGGCGCGACGCGCCCTTTTTCAACGGGTTAACCACCACGCTAATGCAGAGCACCGCCCAGACCATGCTCAGCAGCGATGCACCCACCTGCCGCAAACTGCTCGTGGTGGCAGAGCCGTGCTACGGCGAGAGCGTCATCAGTGCACTCGAAGGCATCAACGGTGCCTTGGGGCTGAGCGGAGCCAACCGCTACGAGCAGTCGTTTGGCGACAACTGGAGCGCCACGGAGGGATACCTCTGCGACCGCTTCTCGCTGAACTTCTACAACTGCCTCTCCGACAATCCCCGTACGAACTACCACGACCTGTTCCTATACCTGGCCGAGCACACCATCGCCTCGCACGCCAGGATTGTCAATGCCAGCCACTTCGGCAATCTCTCGGCAGCCGACCCCGGCGAGTTCATCAACTACGTGAAGAATTGAAGAAAGTAAATACACATTATTATATTAATTAAACAAATTAGAAAATGAAAAAGTTGAATTTATGGATGCTGGCCGCCATTCTGACACTCTGCGGCCTCACCACTGCGCTCACCTCGTGCAGCAGCAGCGACGACGACATTCCGCAGGCCACGCCGATTGGCTCTGAACTCTACAAGATGTGGTATGCCGAAACCACGGTGGACAACACCTCCGCCGACGGTACCAAGGAGACGCTGAGGCAGATCCGTGCCTTCGACTTCGACGATGACGGCGAAGGCAAGGAGTATTTCTTCTATGTTGACGCCGACAATAAACTGAAGGAGAATATGCCCAAGCTGCTGGGAGTGGACTTTGCCTATACCAACCTGTCGGGCATCATCCACATTTCGCGCAAGGACCTGCTGGGCACCGATGCCACGCGGAATCTTGTGCGCGAGGCGAAGTACCAGGGCGGCACGCTCGTCGTCAGCGGCGACAACGTCAGTCTGCTGCCTGCTACGGATGCCCAGAAGGCCCAGTTGGAAGCGTGGCTGCCCGAAGGTGGCAACGCGAATACGGACTACAAGAACATCCTCGTGATGAGCGACATCCACGTGATGTCGCCGCAGTTGCTGGTGAAAGAGGGTTCGGCCTTCAGCAGTTATCTGAATTCCGACCCCAAGCTGCTGGAATACAGTGGTGAGGTGCTGGAACAACTTGTCGCCGAGGCCGTGAAGCGCAAGCCCGACCTCGTACTCATACCCGGCGACCTGACCAAAGACGGCGAGCTGGTGAGCCACCAGCTGGTAGTGAGCATCCTCACCCCTCTGCGCACTGCAGGCATACCGGTGATCGTAGTGCCGGGCAATCACGACATCGACAATCCTGAGGGCTATTACTTCGACGGCGACGAGAAACGCTCCGCCGAGCGCACCTCGCCCGAGCAGTTCAAGCAACTGTATGCCGACTTCGGCTATAACCAGGCCACCGCCACCGACCCTGCCTCGCTGTCGTTCGTCTGCGAACCGCTCGAAGGACTGGTGCTGCTGTGCCTCGACACGAATATGTATGAGTTCAATGAGTACTTAGACAGGGGTGGCAAGAGAGACTACAACCAGACTGCCGGCCGCTTACGCCCCGCTACAATCACCTGGGCCCTGGCTGAGGCCGACAAGGCCCGCGCCGCTGGCAAGCAGGTAGTGCTGATGGAGCACCACAACATCGTGCAGCACCACGATGCCCAGGCCAAGATACAGAGCGAATACATCATCGAGGATTATACGAGCGTGAGTCAACAGATGGCTAGGCACGGCGTTCACCTGGCCTTCACCGGACATACCCACCTGCAGGATATTGCCGCCTACCATTACTACGACGCCCTGAAGGTGAGAAATGACAGTATCGTCGACGTGTCGACGGGTTCCACCATCTCCTATCCCAACCCCTGGCGCACTATCAGGGTCTCGGGCGACTTCACCCGGTGGGAGATCGCCACGGAATATATTAAGTCGATACCCTCGCTGGCCGACGTGCAGGGAACGTGCTACAAGCGTCTCGCCGATAATATCAGCGGCGGACTGAAGTGGCACATCGAATACGCATGGGATGAAATTTACAAGAAAAAACCCTATCTGACAGTGTTGGGCTGCAATGATCAGTTCCTACCCGACAATCCTGCAGATCTGACTAAGCTTATAACCGATTACCTCATCGACGACCTCACCAAGGTGTATATGATTCACAACGAGGGCAATGAGTGGCAACACGAGGACCCCGAAGCACTGATAGAACGGCTGAAGACCAACCTACAGAAGATGTTCCGCGAACGGTCGGAATATGTAGAACAGTGGGAACTCACAACAGCATTCCTCGAATCACTCGTCGGAACCGTGTTCGACAATCATCTTAAACCCGGACTCAGGAGTATGCTTTCCGATATCAACCAGATGAATGAGCCGTTGAGGAGCAGTAGGACTGACGACCTCAACACGGTGCTGACGATTGGACGCTGATCTCGGGCGCGTGTTTATATCATATAATTATCACGAATTGAACACGAATTGTCATAAATTATTTTTGTTCAGTTATTTTAATATAGGACAATGAGAAAGTTTAATCTTTGGATGATGGCCGCCATCCTGATACTCTGCGGCCTCTCCACTGCGCTCACCTCGTGCAAGGACAGCGATGACGGCCCTAAGGGTACACCGATCAGTGCAGAACAACTCAGCAAGATGTGGTACGCAGAGGCCACAAAGAACTACACCTTCGCCGACGGCAGACAGGAGCAGTTGAAGCAGGTCACCGCCCTCGACTTCGACGAGGACGGCACGGGACGGGAATACTCGTTCTATGTCGGCGCCGACAATGAACTCCGTGACGATGCCGACGGCCTGCTGGGCGCCGAGTTCACCTATACCAACAACGACGGCGTGGTACGCACTACACGCAAGGACGTCCTCAACGATGAGACCGCCGACCTGGTCAGGGAGTTCAGATACCAGGACGGCAAGCTCGTCACGAGCAATGCCGACTTCAGCCTGTCGCCGGCCACCGATGCACAGAAGGCCCAACTGGAAGCATGGCTGCCCGACGGAGCCAATGGCTTAAACCCCAACAATGGTTTAGGCTTAACAGGCTTCAACGCCTCGTCCTGGCGCGCGAAGCAGGACATCTATCTCTACACCGGCAAGGACTATGACGTAGCCGATGTCATATACCGGGGATATATTAAGGTGCCCCTGCCCTGGAACGATAGCGACAGACAGAGCAACCTCCCCATGAATTTCTGCGACGACATCACCCCAGAGAACGGCTGGGAACTGGTGATGAACCGCTGTGGCAACAGTGCTATTGCCAATGAGAACTTTTTTGCCCTGTACAACAAGTACTTAGGCATCCTGCGCATGTTCTACTACATGCCGGCAAAAAGTGGCGATGGCAACGACCACTACTGGTGCGTACGCTTAAATGGCGACATGGTGTACCGCTCGCCCATGATATACTCCATTCCGCAGGACGTGACCATTACCAAGCCTGAGACATTCGGACTGGAAGGTGTGTCGCAGAGCGACAAACTCTACATGAGTATCACACCATGGACGGAGGTCGACCTCACCACTGACGGCATCGTTCCCAGGCAGGGATGGTGGGCCTTCGACCTGGACTTGTCGACCTACCGCCCCGACGTGGACCTCACCGACAATTTAATCAAGATGTGGGTCGACGAGACCACGACGTCCAACGTGACGCTGGTCACCGCCATACAAGGCTCACTCGACGGTTCACTGAAAGGCGATATCAACCTACAGGCACAATTCCAGAAGGGCAATAAGGCCGCCAAGGTATGCGGCACCGTCTTCAAGGCCCTCAAGGGCGCCGCCGATATTGGGGCCGGCATAGCCAGTTTTATCGGGAAAGATCCTGCTGGCGGCATAGCCAACATCGGTAATGCTTTGGGTACCATTGGCGACATCTGCACCGAATACGGACAAGACAAACTGACGGGTTTCAAAGGCACCATGAACGCCACCATCAATCTGGCACTCACTGCCAATGCCTCTACCGAAGGCACCATCAAGGCGTACACCAAAGTCGATGAAATCGTATCGTCCGAGATGAGCATCGGCAAGAATTTCAAACTGAAGGGCACCGGTCTCGGCAAGGGCGTATGGAGCCTCAAGTCCAGCCCCAAGATCTATATGACCAACGTCATGACAACAGAATCTCTCGCAACCCGGCCCTATGGATGCGTATGGTTCTTCGATCCCAGCAGCATTGAAGTGGATCTGAATCCCGAAGTGTTCGGCGACGATGTGGACTCGTTGCGGGTCGATGCCGTCTGTCTGGTACGTGACGGCACTTCGTGGTCAAGCATCGACAAGTACCGCTCGGCCCTGGGACTGAAGGACCGTAAGATTTACCAGAGCAACTACACAAATAGCAATATCCAGACGAAGATCGATCTTTCCGACCTTCAGGCTTGGAATACAATTGGAAACTTCTACTCTAGGGAGAATCTCTACGATCGTATGCCTGAGGACGTCTGTTTCCCGATTTCGATAATGCACAAGTCAAGCAATGAAGACCTGAATATGGGCATATGGGGAGCTGGTATGACCGATAACTTGTCAATATTCGGCACGCCCAAATTCATCATCGAGCCGATGATGTCCACTAAAGACGAGAGCAAATGCTGCACTGCTCCACCTGTCGTGGTCAATGTCGTTGTCACCGTCAAACTCAAGAGCAACGGCAAGAAGTTCATGTACAGCGGCGAGTTCCTGCCCGAAATCGAGTTCCTGGCATGGCAGTTGAAAGCCGACGAATGGGTAGCGCTGTGGAACAGGGTAAAAAAAGGCCCCAGCTATTACCAGAAATACCCCGACTACAATCCCACATACGAACTCCACAAGCAGCGCATGCTGGACAAGATGAAACTCATCTACCCAAATGCTATTAATTAAGCTGTGATAGGCGGTAGCCGTCACCGACGGTGAACCCCGCTGAATCAGTAAAATGCGATAAAAAGCCGCAAATATCTGAAATACACGTATAAAAAAATGATCGTTATGAAGAAAAATCTCAGACAATGGCTGTTCACCGCCATGCTGGTGTGCAGTGGTGCAGCGTTCCTCACGGCTTGTAGCGTGCCCGACTCCCCGGTCAGTGAGCCAACCGTTCTCCCCACTGACGACAATCCGCTGCTTGACCGACTCTATGGTGAGTTGTGGTATTCCATCTACGATGCCGAGGGCACGGTGGTAGCCAAGACGTGGGACGAAAACGGCGATGCCGTCCACAGGGCGACGGTAGAGTATTCACACGTCATGGATGTGTACAATTTTACTGGACGAAAGACGGGTTATAGAAGACGCTTCTACTTCAGCGACACCGAGTTCAAGCCTCATGGTGTGCGAACCAACGAATTCTATTACAGTACAACGGAGGAAAGACCGCAGGCCGGCGACGAAGACCTGGGCAGTGGCCGTGTGATTATCGATTTCAAGGAAGACACTTTCTACGGGGAAACGCCTGAAGACGTGACGCTGCTCTACGACGACGACAACATCGCCGGCAAAGGTATCAACGGAAATGACATCATACTGCTGCCCGCCAGTGATGAGCTGAGTAAAATCATCGTGGAATGGGGTGGCCCGGAGGATGAGGCCGCAGGTGCCGGAGCCGCTGCCGCCGGAGCAGGCATCATCAGCCTCGAAGGCATCGCCACCCTCGACTGGCACGGCCTGTGCTACCTCTTGGAGGCCAACAAGCGCGCGGCCATCATTGGTGTCACAGACTACAATCTCACCGATATCAGCGTGGACAGCTATCACAACACCTCGTTTATCAGCACCGCACAGGTGTACCTCATCAGCAGGATCGGCCCGGGAGCCTTCCGCGGCCTGAAGCATCTGCGCAGCATCAACCTGACCGACTGCGGCATACAGAAAATCGGCGACGAGGCCTTCAAGGGCTGCAAGAGTCTGGTGACGGCCACCGTCCCCGCCAGTTGCACCGTACTGGGCAAGGAGGTCTACATGAACTGCACAAACCTGAAGACGGCCAACATGCCCGGCGTGAATGAGATGGGCGAGAGCTGCTTTGAGAACTGCCCCAGCATGACCACGGTGTCGCTCAGCCGCGAGGGTCTGGTGACCATCCCCCGTCGCGCCTTCTACGGCTGCCGAGGGCTGATGTCGTTAGAGATTCCCGACTGCGTGGTCGACATCGAGGCTGAGGCCTTCCGCAACTGTGCTGGCTTCAACCCGCTGATTCTGCCCAAGAAATTGGCAAGCGTAGGCGACTATGCCTTCGAGGGCTGCACCAGCCTGATCACGCTCACCTGCCATAACGACAACCTGAAGTTCGGCAAGTATGCCTTTGCCAACTGCACCAGCCTGCTCACCGTGACACCTGGCCAGTTCTACTCCAAGATCGACGAGACGGTGTTCTCCGGATGCCCCAAGCTGAAGGCCGTGCCGAAAGGACTGTAGGATTTGGAAAGAAAATTGTAAAATGAATATGGTGAATTTCAAATCAATCAGTGGCAGGAGGATGAGCAGCATCCTCGCCTGCCTCGTGGCGATGGTCATGGGACTGTCGCTCACAGCATGCGTCGGCAACGACGACAATGCAGTACCCATCCCCGCAGGCCAGAATCCGCTGGGCGAACTGATCGCGGGCGACTGGTATGCCGTCTATAGCGCCACTGGCACCACAAAGGCTTGGAAGAAGGATGACATGACGGCGGAAACCACCGTCGACTACACCCAGGTGATGGACAGTTACTACTTCGGCGACCTGGGAGACGAGTCGTATGGCACCCTGATACGCTACTACTATGCCGACGGCAATCTGGTGCCCACGGCCTTCAACATCATCCATTTCGACTACACATCGACACTGGAACAATCGCCAGCCTACGAGAAATACGGTATCGTCAAAGGGCAGGTAGCCATGACTCCTATTGAAGACAACACATGGCCATGGAGAGAGAATGCGCCGACAAGCGCCACGCTCTACTATGACAACGGCAGCATCACCGCCAGCGGACAGAACGGCCAGGAGATCAGCCTGACAGCCGCCGACGAAACGATGACCGACTACCTGAACCATCTGTGGGGACAAGGTGGCGGCACATCCACCCCCTCTGCTGCCGATGCCTACAAGCCCAAGGCAGACCACAGCCGCTGGATGGCCCCGCTGAATGACAGCCGAATGGTGGCCGACCTCTCGCTGCCCGGCACCCACGATGCCTGCACCGGTGAGGGCTGGCATGTGGAACAGTTGATATCGGAAAGCACCGCCAAGACCCAGGACCTGACCATCGACGAGCAGCTGAAGGCCGGTGTGCGCGTGTTCGACCTGCGCCCGGAGCGTGTCTACAACGCCGCCACGATGGGCTACGACCTGCGCTGCTGTCACGGCATCGTGCAGACCAACCTGCTGGTCCGTGACTTCTTCCTGAAGCTCAAGGCATTCCTCGCCGAGAACCCCACGGAACTGTGCATCGTGACCTCCAGTGTGGATGCAACGCGCGATAAGAACGCCTGGGCAGAGGAGTTCGCCGCACTGACTAACAGCAGCGACCTGAGCGGACTCTTCGCCGACTTCAAGCCCAACATCACGGTCGGCGAATTGCGCGGCCGCGTGCTGCTGCTCCTGCGTGACGCCTGCGACGGCCTGACCGCCGGCGGATTCCTGAAAGGCTGGAGCAGCAACGCGCACTTCGACCGCCAGCAGAACGGCACCATCAAGGGTGTCAATGGCCAGTCGACACCCCTCTGGACTCAGGACTACTACGACCCAGGCTCCGACCTGACCGGCAAGGACGAGGTCATCCGCAAGATGCTGGATGCCACTGCCGCCCGCGACATGACATCGCAGACCCCCGCCTGGGTGCTCAACTACACCTCAGGCTACGTGGGACTGGCATGCTCCGACCACTACCGCGAGAATGCCGCACGCACCAACCGGCTCGTCATCGACTATCTGAAGAACCCGCTCCACAACGCCGCCACGGGCATCATCATGATGGACTATGCCGGCATGGACCAGACACCGGGCTATAACAGCAACACTGTCTATGACGCCTCTGGCCTGCAGCTCATCGAGGCACTCATCAACCAGAACTTCCGCACGCCGGGCACCGTCGACGGCTCGCTGTTCAGCGTCTGCACGCTCAACGTGGACGGCCTGCCGGCATTCGACTTTGTCAATAACGACGGGCCCGACAAGGAGTTCACCACCGTCATCAGCCGCTACCTGGCCGACAAGGCCTTCGACTTCATCGGCGTGCAGGAGAACTTCGACTTCGACAAGGAACTGGGACGCTGCCTCACGGCCAACTACGACCACGACAACTGGGCCGGCGGCATGACGCTCGGCAACCTGTTCAACGACCGGATCCACGTGGCCGTGTTCCATACCGACGGCTGCAAGGCCTGGTGGCGCAGCCATCACAGCGTGGTGCGCACCGACAGCGTGCGCTGGAACGACCGCTACGGCTATGCCAACCACTGTCTCGACGAGGCTGCCACCAAAGGATTCCGACGCTATGAACTCACCACCCGCGAGGGCTACCAGCTGGTGGTCTACAACATGCACATGGAGGCCAGCGAGCGCGAGGACGAGGTGGGCGGTACCGACGATGAGGACCGCGCATGCCGCCTGAAGCAGTGGATACAGCTCCGCGAGCACATCCTGTCGAAGCTCGACACGAGGCCCGTACTCGTCATCGGCGACTTCAATACCTACTACTGCCGCGACGACATGAAGGCCAACTTCATCGACTACATCAATGCCTCGGGCCGTGCCACCTGCGGCGACGCATGGATAGAGAAGTGCCGTGACGGCGTATATCCGAAGTTGGAAGATGACAAGAAGATCAAGGATGACGGCGACTACCTGGGATGGACCATCCGAGGTGAGATGCCCGACAAGATCCTCTACATCAACCCCACTGGAGGCCACAGCGTGGAACTGCTCAGTTGCACCTACGACAACGCCGCCAACAGCCACGACTACTTCAAGCCGTCGGGCTTCGCTGCCGACCACGAGGAGCCGCTGGGCGACCACTTCCCCCTCTTCGCCACCTTCCGGCTAAAGTAAGAGGAAAGAGAAAAGTGGAAAGAGGAAAGAGATTACTTCTGCGACAGTCGCTAATCCCTTTCCTCTTTCCTTTTTCCTCCAAACATTCACCTCTCACCTGTCTTCAGAAGAGTAGTAGCCCATGCCCACAAGCCCGCCACCGATACTTGTCACGCGGTTGAAGTCCTCATACTGTGCCATTACGAAACTCACTAGGGTAACGATGCTCATGAGCACCTGCTTTACCATCATTCTTGTCTTTGCCATAATCTCTTTATTTTTTATTGTTATACTTATTTGTTCTGTTTGACGATGCAAAGTTACGACGATTTCCTGCTCTTTCCAACAAAAGAGAAGATTTCCGGCAGAGAAGCATGCGGCGCATATACAAGATTTGCGACAGAAACGGCAAACCTTGCCATAACTGTCGCAAAACCCACAAAAAAGTCAGCCTCACTGCCTGGACGACGGGCGGTGGGGCTCCTTTTCTGCCGTGAGTTAACTCGATTTGCCGTTTGAGTTAACTCAACGGGACTTTTGAGTTAACTCACGG
>JAFWOP010000062.1 GCA_017545365.1 Bacteroidales bacterium | reverse complement strand
GCCACTTTAGCTCAGTTGGTAGAGCAACGCATTCGTAATGCGTAGGTCTGCGGTTCGAGTCCGCAAAGTGGCTCAGTTTTTTTTGAATGACACTTTATTAAATTATTCATTTTATAAATTAATCATTTATGGTAAACCGTTACGAAACCGTTTTCATTGTAACTCCCGTTTTGTCTGAAGACCAGATGAAGGAAACGGTAGAGAAGTACACCAACTTCTTAAAAGACCGCGGTGCAGAGATTGTCTACACCAACAATTGGGGCATGCGTAAGCTGGCCTATCCAATCCGTAAGAAAAACACTGGATTTTACTACCTCATCGAGTTCAACGCCGAGGGTAGTGTGATTGCCGACCTGGAGATCGCTTACAAGCGCGACGAGCGTCTGCTCCGCTTCCTCACTGTCTCGCTCGACAAGTATGCTGTGGCATACAACGAGAAGAAACGCAACGCCAAGAAGGCTGCCGAAGAGGCTCCTGTTGCTGAAGAGGAGAAATAAACATAGTGTTGGGTTCAGTTAATAATTAAAAAACAAACCATCAAACGAATCAGTATTATGGCTAACGAAACCGAAATCAAATATCTAACCCCGATTGCTGTTGAAACACAGCGCAAGAAATATTGCCGTTTCAAGAAACTCGGCATCAAGTATATCGATTATAAGGATGCAGACTTCCTGCTGAAGTTCGTCAACGAGCAGGGTAAGATTCTGCCCCGCCGCATCACCGGTACTTCCAACAAGTATCAGAAGAAAGTGTCCAAGGCCATCAAGCGCGCCCGCCATCTGGCTCTGCTGCCCTATGTAGCCGATTGTTTAAAATAAAATAGGAGGAAGAATAGAATGGAAATTATACTTTTGCAAGATGTGACCAATCTGGGTTACAAGGACGATATTGTCAATGTCAAGAACGGATACGCCAACAACTATCTTCTCCCTCAGGGTCTGGCTATTATCGCTACTCCCTCCAACCGCAAAATGCGTGACGAGAATGTGCGTCAGCGCGCCCGCAAAGAAGAGAAGCTCCGCACCGATGCCGCCACGCTTCAGGCTGCATTGAATGAGAAGACTGTCCGCCTCACCGCCAAGGTGGGTGAGAATGGCCACCTCTTCGGCTCCATCACCGCCGAGCAGATTGCCGATGCACTGAAAGAGCAGCACAACTATGATGTCGACCGTAAGAAAATCGTCGTCGACGGTGCCAAGCTCAAAGAGGTCGGTACCTTCCCCGCCACCGTTAACCTCTACAAAGAGGTCAAGGCTCAGATTAACGTAGAAATTGTTGCTGAATAATTGAATTCTCATACAACAACAAGAGGGTGCTCAAATGGGCACCCTCTATTATTTTGTTGTAGTGGCTGGTTACTTCTTCTTTGAAGTTGAGGACTTTCGGGAGGCTCTGCCTTTGCCTTGCTTGGGTGTGGCGGATGATTTCTTGCCTCGTCCTCCTTTGCGGTGCTCTTCTCTGTCGGAGTGTGGCTCGCCTCTGTGTGGGGCAGAGCGGCGTGGCATCTCAGGCTCATCTTCTACGAGGTCGAAGTCGATGAGCTTTTTCATCATATCCACACCTTTGACACGTATGTTGACGGGCATGCCCAGTTTGTAGCATTTTCCATAGCGGCGGCCGATGACTTGGTAGTTGTCCTCGTCGAGCATATAGTAGTCGCCCCGAAGGTTTCCGATGGGTATCATGCCCTCACACTTGTTGCCTTCGATTTCGGCATAGATGCCCCACTTGCTGACTCCGGAGATGAGGGCGGGGAATACCTGGCCGAGTTTGTCGCTGAGGTATTCGGCCTGCTTGTATTTGATGCTGGCGCGCTCGGCGTCGGCGGCACGTTTCTCCATAACGGAGCAGTGGTTGCAGTATTCCTCATATTCGTCGGCACTGACCGAGGCCCCGCCATGGAGGTAGCGGTCCAACAGCCGGTGCACCATGAGGTCGGGGTAGCGGCGGATGGGGGAGGTGAAGTGGGTGTAGTAGCTGAATCCGAGGCCGTAGTGCCCGATGTTGTGGGTGCTGTAGAAGGCCTTGGACATAGTGCGGATGGCGATGCTGTCAATCATATACTCCTCGCCCCGCCCGGCGATGGATTTGAAAAGGCTGTTGTAGCTGTGTGCCAAAGCCCGCCGTGAGGAGGTCTTAATGGTGTAGCCCAGTTTCCCGACAAACTCCACAAAGGTGTTGAGCTTCTCCATGTTGGGCTCGTCGTGGACGCGGTAGACGAAGGTCTTGGGAGCCTTAGTGCTACTAGATTTACTAGTGCTTTTAGTATCGCTAGTAGTACTAGAAGGGGCACCTATCCGCTCGGCCACCTTCTTGTTTGCCAGCAGCATAAACTCCTCAATCAGCCAGTTGGCCTCTTTGGATTCCTTAATGTATACGCCGATGGGCTTGGCGTTTTCGTCCAGCTGGAATTTCACCTCCTGGGTCTCGAAGTTGATGGCTCCGTCTTTGTAACGCCCCTCGCGCAGGATGGTGGCGAGCTTGTGGAGTTCGAGGATGGCCGTGTCGGACTTGGACAGGGGTTCGCTCTTCTTCCCTTCGATGATGTCCTGAGCTTCTTCGTAGGCGTAGCGCGAGTCGGAGTTGATGATGCTTTTGCCGAACCACACTTTGAGGACCTCGGCCTTGTCGTTCATCTCCATGACGACGCTGAAGCAGAGTTTGTCCTCGTGGGGGCGCAACGAGCAGACGCCGTTGCAGAGCCGTTCGGGGAGCATGGATATGGTGCGGTCCACCAAGTAAACGCTGGTGCCGCGTTCGTAGGCTTCGCGGTCGATGTGAGAACCTGGCTTGACATAGTGGGATACGTCGGCTATGTGTACTCCGATTTCGTAGTTGCCATTCCTCATGGGGCGGAACGAAAGGGCGTCGTCGAAGTCTTTGGCGTCGGCCGGGTCGATGGTGAAGGTGGTGACATTGCGGAAGTCCTTGCGTCCTTCAAGGTCTTTGTCGGTAGGCTCGGCTATCTGTTCGGCCTCATGCTCGGCTTCGGGAGGGAAGTCGAGGGGGAAGTCGTATTCGGCCAGGATAGACTGCATCTCCACGTTGTTGTCACCGGGGCGGCCGAGCCGTTTGATGACGCGGCCTACGGGGTTGTTCATTCGCTCTGGCCAGTCGGTCATTTCCACCAGCACCTTCTCGCCGTCCTCGGCACCGCCGAGGTCGCTAAGCGGGATGAAGATGTCGACCACCATGGTGCGGCTGTCGCTGACCATGAAGGCGAAGCGGTCCTGCCGCTGTATGATGCCCACGAAGCGTGTCTTGGCGCGTTGCAGGATTTCAACCACCTGTCCTTCGGGCTTGCGCATCTTGCGGTGAGGAAACATGAGCACCTTGACTGTGTCGCCATGGAGGGCGTGGTGGGTGTTGTTGGGCGAAATCTGCACGTCCTCGCGCCCCTCTTCCTGGGGTATGACATAGGCTTTCCCCGTCTGCTTCATGTCGATGGTGCCGATGAGGTAGTTCTTGGGCAGGAGGTCGTCGTTGATGTTCTTGGGATTAATCTTGTATTTCCCGCGGGCGTTCTCGTCCTCAATCAGTATCTTGGACTCGGCCAACTCCAGAATGGTGGCCATCACCAGCTGTCGGCTGCCCTTGTCGTGAACCCCTATGCGCGACTCCACCTGCTTGTGGTTGAACGAGTCGAAAGGGTTGTTGGCAAATATTTTTAGTATCTGTTTTGCGTAAATGTCATTCATGATGTGTGTTGTATTCAATTAGTAGTTTGATGGGCGGTGGCGGTCAGAGCAGGGGAGGCGTGTCGGACTATTCGAAAGCTGTCTTTATCTCTTCGACAAATCCGCATCGGAGCATGAGTGAGTAGATGGAAGGGTCGCGACCCATGAAGTTGCGGAACAGGATAGCGGGATGCTGTGTGCCGCCTTTGGAGAGTATTTCGCGTCGGAAGCTCTCGGCTGTCGCCTTGTCGAAGATGCCGTTTTGCTTGAACTTGGAGAAGACGTCGGCATCCAGCACTTCGGCCCATTTGTAGCCATAGTAGCCCGAGGCGTAGCCACCGGCGAAGATGTGGGTGAAGGCGGTGCTGGTGTTGGCACCCTTGACGATGGGGAGAAGCTCAATCATGTGCTGGCGTTCGAAGTCTTCGATGGGACCAGAGATGGGCTCGGTGATGGTGTGGAAGCTGAAATCGACAAGTCCAAGGCTCAGCTGTCGGATACAGAGCCATCCGGCCAAGTATTTCTCGGAGGCCCTAATCTTTTGAATATACTCGCCCGGCACGGTGTCGCCAGTGATGTAGTGGCGGGCGAAGGTGTTCAGGAATTGGGACTCATAGCACCAGTTCTCCATCACCTGGGAGGGGAGTTCCACGAAGTCGCGTTTCACGCTGGTGCCGCTGATTGAGGGGTATGTGCAGTCGGTGAGCATGCCGTGCATGGCATGGCCAAACTCGTGCATGAAGGTCTCCACCTCGCTGAAACTGAGCAGTGCCGGCTTGTCGCCAATGGGTTTGGAGAAGTTGCAGACCACCTGGATGAGAGGGCGTACCTGCTTTCCGTCGATGTTGCTTTGCTCGCGGAAGGAGGTCATCCATGCGCCACTGCGCTTGCTGGCCCGTGGGTGCATGTCGAGATAGAGAACGCCCATGAAACGTTTGCCGTCATACACTTCGTAGGTTTTCACATCGGGATGGTAAACTTCGATATTGGGGGCTTCCACAAAGCTTAGACCATAGAGTCTGCCATAAAGGTCGAAGATGCCTTGGCGCACCCGCTCCAGTTGGAAATAGGGGCGCAGCAGCTCTTCGTCGAAGTCGTATCTCTTCTGTTTCAGCTTCTCGCTGTAATACGAAAAGTCCCAGCGTTGCAGCGGCAACTCAGCTCCAAGGCTTTCGGCAAACCGGCTCACGTCGGCCAGGTCTTGTTTGGCGAAAGGCAGGGCGGCGTTAATCAGCTGGGTGAAGAACTCGCTGAGCTGTTGAGGGGTCTCGCACATGCGGTTGCTGAGCACGTACTCGCTGTAGTTGGCATAGCCCAGCAGTTTTGCCTGCTCGCAGCGCAGCCGTGTCATCTCGCGGATTACCTCGTTATTGTCGTTCTTGTTGCCGCGGTTGCCACGGCTGTTGTAGGCGCGCCACATCTGTTCGCGCAGCGCGCGGTTGTCGGCATAGGTGATGAAGGGGCCGTAGGAGGGGTAGGCCAAGGTGAACACCCAGCCGTCCATCTTGCGCTCTTGAGCCTCCTGCCGTGCGGCGGCCACCACGTTCTCGGGCAGGCCGGCAAGATCCTCTTTGCGCGTGACGTTCAAAATGTAGCTGTTGTTGTCGGCCAGCACATTCTGGTTCATTCTCTGTGAAAGCTCCGAAAGGCGTTCGCTGTTCTTGGCAAAGGTGCGTTTGGCCTTGCCGGTGAGGTTCACGCCGTTGCGCACGAAGCCCTTGTATGTCTCCTCCAGCAGGGTGCGCTGTTCGGTGGTGAGGTTCAGCCTGTCGCGCTGCTCGTACACCGCCTTCACTCGGGCAAAGAGATTCTCGTTCATATTGACACTGTTGTTGAACCGGGTGAGTTCGGGAGAGAGCTTCAGCACTATATTCTGCAGCTCGGGGTCGGTGTTGCACTCGTTGATGTTGAACAACACGCCGCTGACGCGGTCAAGCAGCTCACTGGCCGTCTGCAGGGCGACGATGGTGTTCTCGAAGGTGGGGGCTTCTTTTTGGTTGATGATACTCTGTATATTGGCCTCGGCCACACGGATGGCCTCCTTCACGGCGGGCGCGTAGTGCTCGTTGCGTATTTTGCTGAACGGAGGGGTTTGGTGTGGGGTGTCCCATTTTTGTAACAAAGGATTGCCTGATTGGCCCATGGCGGGCTCTACTGCACCTATGATGGTCATCATGAGTAGGATTTTAGCGTGTTTCAACATTCTTTTAAGGTTTATTAATATTCTTTCTGGAAAACCGTGCAATAAAATGGTTCTATTTCCGTTTTTAACAATAACGCAAAGATGCGGATTTATTGTTTTGGATAATAAAAAAATATCAGAATACTAACAAAAAAGAACCGTCATGAGAAGAATTGTATCACTTTTATCATTGGCCTTGGTAGCAACGATTTTTGCATCGTGCAACAACCATCAGGAAGAACTAGATGCAGCCATTAAAAAGACTGATTCTCTTACTTTGATTATCAATAACAAAGATGCAGAGCTGGATTCACTGTTCTCCACCCTCAACCAGATTGAGGAGAATCTGGCCGCCGTCAACTCCCGCTACAATGCAGTGCAGGAGCTGCGCCGTGCCAACATCGAAGGCCAGCCCAACGTGAAGAACCAAATCAATGAGCAAATCAAGAGCATTGAGAACCTCATGGCTGCCAACAAGCAGAAACTGGCCAACCTCCAAGCCAAAATCAACAGCGAAGGCAAGGAGAGCACCCGTCTGCAAGAGCTGGTGAACCGTCAGGAAGAGCGCATCGCCGCACAGGAGTCGCAAATCGCCGAGCTGCTGACCGAGCTGGAAAACAACAAGGTCCTTATCAAGAAGCTCAACCAGGATGTCAGCGACCTCACTGCCTCCAATGAAGAGAAAGACCAGTTCATCCAGCGTCAGACCAACGAGGCTAACCGCGCCTACTACGTGGTGGGCAGCTATGCTGACCTCAGCGAAGCCGGCATCGTGTACAAATCGGGCGGATTTATCGGCATCGGCCGCCATCAGGGCACCCGCTCCGAAATGCCCCTCGACCGCTTCACCCAAATCGACCGCACCAAGGTGACCACCATCCCGGTCAACATGAAGAATGCGGTTGTCATTTCCAACCACCCCGACAACAGCTATGAGATGGTGATGGACGAGAGCGACAGCCGTAAGGTTTCCTACCTCCGCATCCTCAACCCCGCCAAATTCTGGGAGCAGACCCGTTTCCTGGTCATCTCCACCAAATAATAGGGAGCGTGAAAACGTGCGGAAGTGTTATTAACTAGTCCATTGACCCAATAACGCTAAACCAATTAATACTAACAAAACTACTGGCATCCGAGCCGTGCAAAGCACACCGGATGCCGGTTTTTTTTGTTTGGTAAAACAAAAAGTGCTATCTTATGCAGCCTGCTGTTTTATGCAACTAACACGGCATCTCTAATTAGTCAGGTCTATTTAGATAATCGGTCGATAATTAGCGACCGGTCTGTGCCATAGAGCCATAGCTGCGAATTCGCTGCTATTTAACCATAGGTATTACAGCTGTTTCACCTATTCTTTACATTTATTTTGGTCATTATTTGGCTAAGCTAAAAGAAGAGTAGGTCATGAGTAGTCGGAATGAAAATGATAGATTACAAAAACTTACTATCTGGTGCGTGAGTGCGGGGTATGGAAGGTGGCGTGAGTGCGAGGCTGTTGAAAATTAATCATATATTGCATAAGTGCCATCGCTATTTCTTCACGACTTTACTAATTGACGCACCCTGCTGACAGGCCGCCCTCACATAATACACTCCTGTCGATAATTGTCCGAGGTCAAGGGTATTCGTTTGCTCCGAGCGCCACACCATCCTTCCGCTAAGGTCATACACCTCTGCAAATTGCACTCTTTCGCCTTCGATATTTGGCACACCTGTTGTCGGGTTGGGGTACATCGCGACGAGGCTCTCGCCTACTGTCGCTATTCCGACAGCTTCAACAAAAATGGCCGTCAGCACTATATCCTCGTTCATCACTGTGTCCAATGCGGGCTCCGTGCCACCCGTCTCTGTCCAGTGGCTGAACACAAAACCCTCGTTGGCAACCGCCTCCACCTGCGCTGTGTCGCCAAACAGGTAGGCTCCCGCACCCGTCACTGTGCCCTGCGTCGAGTCGCACACCACGGTCAGTAGGTACTCGTTCCGCTCAAACAGTGCCGTCAGTACCGTGTCGCCCGTCAACGCTATCGTTCTCGGATTGGCGGTGTCGCCATCGCTCCATGCCATGAAGTGGTAGCCGTAGTTGGCCGTGGCGGCAATCGTCGCGCTGCTTCCATAGGCACATGTGGGTTTCTCCAGCACTTCGGCCACGCCCATCGTTGAATCCGTGCCCAGCCTGGGAGCATCCATGCTTTTTGATACTATGCTGCTAACCGACATACTCCAACTCCCTCGAAAATCGAAAGCATGCTCAGGTATCCAACGCACGTTTCGCCCTATCACTATCACCAATTGGGTAATGTTCGTATCATCACTACTAAATGGGGCCAGCATAGTTAAACAGCTATCCGCTTCATAGCATACACGGGTTAATGCGCTACAGTTTCTAAAAGCACTACCCCCAATCTGGCTGACCAAATTAGGTATTGTCACCGAAGTGAGGCTTGTGCAATGAGTGAATGCGCTCCCTCCAATTATGGTGACAGAATTGGGCATGGTCAGAGCTGTGATGTCTGCACAATATTGGAATGCATTATGCCCAATCGAGGTAACGGTATTGGGTATTGTCACCGAATCCGAACTCCCAATATATGCCAACTGGGTCGTTCTAGTGCTGTCCGAATACACAAAACCATCCTCAATAATGCCATTCATTGAGTTTGCACCCCATGGACTTCCCGTCGCAGTCCCATGATAAACGATAAGGCCTTCGCATTGAGAGAAAGCCCGACGTCCAATAGTGGTGACAGAATTGGGGATGGAAACAGAAAGGGGGCCATCGCATCTACAGAATCCTGGATATTCTATTGAAGTGACGGTATTGGGTATAGTCACTGAATCAGGGATACCTCTCTAGATAAGCTATTAAGGTGTTTTTTGCACTATCCAGGTACACCATTCCATTTTCAACATAGCCATTCATCGACATCGCACCCCATCGAGTATGCCCATAAACACCTAAATCCGACGCACTACCGTAATAAACAATATGTCGTACATCAAAAAATGCACCGTTTTCAATTGAATCTACTGAATTAGGTATCGTCAACGAGGCAATGCCAGAACAATAGCGGAATGCTTGCTTGTTTTTTCGGATTACGCATTGGTTTTGAAAAAACATTTGACACTCTGACTTTGGTATATACGCACTACAGTCCCCGAATTCATCAAGACTTTGGGAATGCCCATAGTGTCAGAGGAGGTAAATGGACTCTATTGCTGGGTGCGGATGAAGGTGCGCACGGCCTCGCGGTCGGAACTGAAGGTGAGGACGGAGAGGGCGCGTTCGTAGTTCTGCGGGTCGTAGCAATGGCTATAGGCGGCTTTGAGGAAGTCGACTTGCGAGGAAGCGAAGTCGAGGGTTTGCGCAATGCGGGCAATCTGTGAGGTGGTAAGGGGTAGACGATGGTTTTGTATATCTTTGGCCGTGGAGAGTTTTTCGCTGTCGAAGCTTTGTCCATTGAGGATGGCGACCATCTCGTCGACCCATTGGTCGGGGGCGGTAGCGGGTTCTTCGATTGCGGGTGGATTAATTGAAGGTGGGGTGGGTGGTGTAGGGGGAGTTACGTGACCAGGCCAATGGTTGCCGCCATGATGAGGGTCGTGTCCGGTGCCGGGGTGGTTCCCGTCAGTCTGGGAGGTGTAGAGCAGCATCTGTTGGCGGCGCATGTCGTAGCTGACAGTGATGATGGGTGAGGGTGTGGCGGCATAGAGCTGGGTGACGGCAGCTTTACGGGCAGGGTGGGTGAGGACGACGATGACTTCGTGAAGTCGAGTATCGAGGTTGTTGATGAGAATTTCTGAGTTGGGGACATTGTTGACGAGGTCGCCGTCGACATACACTTGGAAGGTCTCATGGTTCTGTGCCTGCACCAGAATTGAGGGTGCTTGCGGTGGGGGAGGGAAAGAGCCGTGTGGATTGTGGTTGCCGTGGTGCTGAGCTGAAAGCGAGCCGACGAGCAGCAGTGCAATGAGGAGGAAACTGAGTTTTTTCATAGTGGTAAATTTTTATTATTTGAATTGATGGGAATGCGGGGTTAGTCGCCACGAGCGCCGTCGAGGGCTTGTTGCATGGCATGGATTTGGTCGCGGTATTTGGCGGCGGCAAGGAAGTCCATTTCCTTGGCTGCCTGCTGCATTTTGCGTTGGGTGTCGCGGATGTCTTTGCGGAGCTGGGCCTTGGTCTTATTGCTTAATTGAGATTTGATATTTGAGAATTGAGAATTGTCTTCGGCTTCGCTGGCGATGGGGATATCGGGTTCGGCTGCTTCGGTGAGATACTGTTTGTGTCCACCTTTATTGCTGTGGGCTGGGGTGTTCAAGGCGTAGGGCGAGGCTGCGATATTGGGGATGTTGGGTCCTTCGGGAGCTTTTTCCTCGTAGTGTTCTTCGGCAGCACGTTCAATGACGCTGGTGGAGCCGATGATTGACTCGGTGCTCTTGACAATCTGGCGCGGTACGATGCCGTGTTCTAGGTTGTAGCGTATCTGCTTTTCGCGGTGGCGGTTGGTTTCGTCTATGGCGCGCTGCATGCTGCCAGTGATGATGTCGCCGTAGAGGATGGCCTTGCTGTGTACGTTGCGGGCTGCGCGGCCGATGGTTTGTATAAGGGCACGGTCGCTGCGGAGGAAGCCTTCCTTGTCGGCGTCGAGGATGGCGACAAGCGACACCTCGGGCAGGTCGAGTCCTTCACGCAAGAGGTTGACGCCGACCAGCACGTCGAAGACACCCATGCGGAGGTCGCGCATGATTTCTACGCGTTCCAGAGTGTCCACATCGCTGTGTATGTACTTGCTGCGTATGCCAAGGTTGAGGAGGTAGGTGGTCAGCTCCTCGGCCATGCGTTTGGTGAGTGTGGTGACGAGTACACGCTCATTCTTGTAGACGGTTTTCTCAATCTCGTCAAGCAGGTCGTCGACCTGTGTGACGGCAGGACGTACCTCCACCACGGGGTCAAGCAGGCCTGTGGGCCGTATGATTTGTTCGACGACTACGCCTTCGGCCTCCTGCAGTTCGTATTGGGCAGGGGTGGCACTGATGTAGATGGTTTGGCCAGTGATGTTGTAGAACTCCTCATAGGTGAGGGGACGGTTGTCCAATGCCGACGGTAGCCGGAACCCATATTCGACGAGCGACTTCTTGCGGGAACGGTCCCCGCCATACATGGCCCCTATTTGGGGAACGGTGACGTGGCTCTCGTCGATAACGAGCAGGAAGTCGTCGGGGAAATAGTCGATTAGGCAGAAGGGGCGTTCCCCCTCTTTGCGCCCGTCGAAGTAGCGTGAGTAGTTCTCAATACCGCTGCAATAGCCCAGTTCTTGAATCATCTCGACATCGTAGTTGACCCGCTCTTCGAGGCGTTTGGCTTCGAGGGGGCGGTCGACCGAGTAGAAGTAGTCGCGGCGTTCAAACATGTCGGACTGTATCTGGTGCAGCGCGTCGGCCATGTTCTCCTTTGAGGTGAGGAAGTTGCTGGCCGGATAGATGGTGATGTCGGAGAATGTCTCCAGACGTTGCCCGCTGATGGGGTCGAAGCTTTCGAGGCTCTCGATCTCATCGTCCCAAAAACAGATGCGGAAGCAGAAGTCGGCAAAGGAGGGGAACACGTCTACCGTGTCACCTTTGACGCGGAAGCGGCCGTTGACAAATTCTATCTCGTTGCGGACATACTGTCCGTCGAGCAGCTGTAGCAGGAAGTTGTCGCGGCTCAGGCGGTCGCCTACATTGACGTGAATGGTGCCGCGTTTGAACTCGGCGGGATTGCCGATGCCGTAGATGCAGCTGACAGAACATACTACGATGACATCACGTCTGCCGCTAAGCAGGGCAGAGGAGGCTCGAAGACGGAGTTTGTCAAGGTCGTCGTTGATGGCCAAGTCTTTTTCGATATAGGTGTTGGTAGAAGCAATATAGGCCTCGGGTTGGTAGTAGTCGTAATAGGATACGAAGTATTCGACAGCGTTGTTGGGGAAGAACTGTTTAAACTCCCCATATAGCTGGGCGGCCAGCGTCTTGTTATGGCTCATGACCAAGGTGGGGCGGTTGAGTTGGGCGATGACGTTGGCCACGGTGAAGGTTTTGCCGCTGCCGGTGACTCCTTGCAGCACTTGAGCGCGTTGGCCGCTGCGTATGCCTTCAACCAGCTGGTGGATGGCCTCGGGTTGGTCGCCGGTGGGTGCGAAATCGGATGTCAGTTCGAAGTTCATAGAGATGGGATAGAGATTATAGGGGGTATAGACATTATAGGAGGGATTTGATTTGCTCAAGGGCACGGATGCCGTCGAGGGCGGAGGAGACTATGCCGCCCGCATATCCGGCTCCCTCGCCACAGGGGTAGAGACGGCGAAGCTGTGGGTGCTGAAGCGTTTCGTCGCGGGGGATGCGCACCGGCGAGGAGGTTCGGCTTTCTACTGCCAGAACGCTGGCTTGGTCGGTGTAGAAACCATGCATTTTGCGGTCGAAATCCAGCAGCCCTTGTTGCAGTCCCTTCACCACAAATGGGGGAAGAATTTCGTAGAGCGGGCTGTTGAGTGTCTTGCCCATATAGTTAGTCTTGTTGTTGCTCTGGCTTGGACGGTTCTGGCAGAAGTCGGTGAGTCGCTGGATAGGGGCGGTGATGCTGCCTCCCACAGAGTCGAAGATGCGCCGCTCCACGTCCTGTTGGAACTTTAGCAAGGCCAAAGCCCCTTGGTCGGCGTACTGGGGAGTGTCGTTTAAGGAAACTGTGACAGCGATGCCGCTGTTGGCAAAGGGTGAGTTGCGACGGGCGTTGCTCATGCCGTTGACTACCTGCTGGCATTCGCCGGTGGCGGCTGGTACGATGACTCCGCCGGGGCACATACAGAAAGAGAAAACCCCATGGCCATCCACTTGTGTGGTAAGGCTGTAGGCAGCCGGTGGCAGATATTGCAGTTGGGAGCGGTTGCGGTCGTTGATATGGTATTGTATTTCGTTGATGAGGCTTTGAGGGTGTTCCACGCGGATGCCGAGGGCAAAGGGCTTGGCTTCGAGCTGCCAGCCGCACCGGTCAAAGAGGTAATAGATGTCCCGTGCCGAATGTCCTGTGGCCAAAATGACGGCTTTCCCCAAATACTCATTGCCTTGGGCATCGAGGACGCCCTGAACAAGGGTTTCGCCAGCATCCTGTTTTAGAATGAAGTCGGTGACATGGGTAGAGAAGTGATACTCACCCCCATAGTCGAGGATGGTTTTGCGCATGTTGGCAATAATGCCGCTCAGCTTGTCGGTGCCGATATGGGCATGGGCATCAATGGCGATGGAAGGGTCGGCCCCGTGCTCAATAAAACGGTGCATGATGTCTTGGACATTGCCTCGTTTGGTGCTGCGGGTATATAACTTGCCGTCGGAATAGGTGCCGGCACCCCCTTCGCCGAAACACCAGTTGCTGTTGGGGTTGACCACCTGTGTGCGGGCTAGTTGGGCAATGTCGAGGCGACGTTCTTCCACAGGCTTTCCTCGTTCTAGCAGGATGGGCTTGATGCCCATTTCCAAGGCTCTGAGCGCGGCGAAGAGACCCGCAGGACCTGCACCTACGATGATGATGGCAGGCTTGTTGTGGCAGTCTTGGTAGTTGCCTTCATACGAAGGGGCAAGATAATTCTCGCCGCAATAGATCTCTACAGTAGTGTGATAGCAGATACGTCCACGCCGCGAATCGAGGCTGCGGCGCAGCACCTCCACATGGGCAATGTCGGCCATAGGGATGCCCGTTTTTCGTGTCACAACCTTATGGAGCAGGGCGGGAATGCTGTACTCTTGGGGGGTGAGGTCTATGGTATACTGCTTTTTCAATTCTTGTTCTCCTTCAATAATTATCCTTGGAAGGTAAAAGAGAGCATAAAGGTGCGCGACCGAAAGTCGGTGGAGGAAAGGGTGTATAAGTCGTCATCCGCCACTCTTAGGTCCAGAAGGCCGAAAGCCATTTTCAGCTCGATAGCGAACTTCACATAGGGGAGGAAGAAGTCGAACCCCATACCCATCGTGTAGCGCAGGTCGAAGGGGTTGAGGCGGATGATGGATTCGTCGTTGTTGTTCCTATTCTTGAAAAAAGAGGCAAAGTCAAATCCAAAAGAGCCACCCGCTATAAGGTATGGGCGGAAGTCGGAGTACCGCATGGCTCGAAACTTAAATTCCACTGGCAGTTCGCCATATACCGACTCTACGGTGCGCCTGGAGTCATATTTCCAATGGGTGGAAGTGTACTCGTCCGACCAAACGTATGCCATATCGCGACTGATGAGCGTAACGCCGGGCATCAGGCGCAGGTTGAAGTGGTCGCCCAAACGAAAGTCGTTAATCTCGTTGATGTGAAATCCTGGGCTGTAATATGATGTGGTGCCTAAGATACTCTCTCTCACAGCGTCGTCGTTAGTATAATGCAAGTCGAACTTTGAGAGGGTGTACCCCACCTGTATGCCAAAATGCACCTTCCGATCGTCAAATTTGCCTAAGTGCACCGGCGCGTTCTGAGCCATCAGTACTTGCGTGCATATCAGGCAGAGAATCAGCAGGGCAGACTTGTTCAAGTATCTTAGCATGGAGTCTTTTCAGTTGTGATTTCGCCGCGCAGTGACATCTGTAAGCACTCGCGCACATGGACGGGATTGTCGGGGTAGGTGCCTAGCAGGTACATCATCTTCGTCACGGCTGCCTCCAGCGTGATGTCGCTGCCACCGATAACACCAATGCGGCTCAGCTCGCAGCTGGCTTCATATTGCCCCATAATGACCGCACCAGCCTTGCACTGAGTCACGTTCAGCACCATGATGCCTCGTTGGATGGCATCGGCTATGGCGTTGATAAACCACGGCTCTGTGGGGGCGTTGCCCGAGCCGAAGGTCTCAATAATCACTCCATGCAGGCCTTCGGCATGCAGGACGGCATTGACAACCTCAAGGGTGATGCCGGGGAAGAGCTTGAGTACAGCTATGTTTCGGTCGAATTTCTTCCTCACCTCCAGTGGCTTGTCGGGCTTTGGGAGGAATAGGTGGGGCTTGAAACTGAACTTGATGCCCGCCTTGGCCAGCGAGGGATAGTTGTAGCTACAGAAGGCATCGAAGTTTTCGGCACTCACCTTGGTGCTGCGGTTGCCACGATAGAGGTGGTTCTCAAAGAAAAGACAAACTTCGGGTATGTACACCTCTTGTCCAGAAGCCAACTCGAGGGCGCAGATGATGTTCTCGCGGCCATCACTGCGCAGTACCCCCATGGGCAGCTGGCTGCCGGTGAGCACAATGGGTTTGGACAGATTCTTGAACATGAAGCTCAGGGCAGATGCCGTATACGCCATAGTGTCGGTGCCGTGGAGGATGACGAAGCCGTCGTAATTGTCGTACTGCTGTTCTATGATTTCAGCCAGGTCCACCCAGAAAGAAGGGGTCATGTTGGATGAATCGATGATGTTCGACATCTGGCAGGTGTCGATTTTGTAGGAGCACTTGTTAAGCTCAGGCACCAAATCGTAAATGTGGTCCATGGGGAAAGGCTTCAGCGAGCCGTTCGCGTCCTGAACCATGCCGATAGTGCCGCCTGTGTAAACAATAAGGACTTTATTTTTCATCGGGTTTCTTTTCATTGTCGATTTCGTTCTCCTCATAACGGAGAATCAGTTCTTTTATTGCATTAGGAATCGGTGCGCTGGAGCGAGTGCTGCGGCAATATCCCGACATGACGGTGCGGCAGGTGGCGCATACCATTCCTGTGTCGCTGTTGACCACCTGTTGTTTGACCGAGAGGCTCTTGTTGCCGAAATGGTCTACATGGGTGACGACGTGGATGTTGTCGTGGAAAAGGATTTGGTTGAGGAAGTCCACTTCGACATGCACCACCATGACGGTGAAATCGCCATCCTCAGGGGGTAGGCCGATGTTTGTGAAATAAATGGATTTGCCGAGGTCGAAAAATTCCATGATGACGGCGTTGTTCACATGCCCCATCTGGTCGATGTCGTTGAAACGAAGTTGAATTGGCGTGTTCATATTGATGTGCTTCTTTATTCGATAGTTGGTAGGTGTGCTATTTCTTAAGGGAGAAGAAGAATTCGAGACCGCCCTCGTCGCGGTTTTTGGCGTAGATGTCCCCACCATGGAACATGACGGCGTGTTTCACGATGGAGAGGCCGAGCCCGGTGCCACCGTTTTTGCGGCTGCGGCCTTCGTCGATACGAAGGAAACGCTCAAACAGGCGAGGCAGATATTGGTTGCTTACCCCCTTGCCGGTGTCGTAGAGCTGGATGTAGTAGTGGTTGTCGTCCTCGGGCTTATAGCACTGGATGACTATGGTGATGCCGTCGCCGGCGTGTACGATGGCATTTTCTATCAAGTTGCGGAAGATGGAGTAGATAAGCAGGTTGTTGCCAGAGATGGTCAAGTTCTCAGGGAGTTTGTCGAGCATGGTGATATGGTGCTGCTCGGCAGTAAGGGCCAGTTCGTGTATGGCCTCTTCCGCCACGTTGCGGATATTGATAGGCTCTTTAGAGAAGAGGTCGTGCGACTCTTCCAACTTGTTGATGAGGGCCACGTCGTTGATGAGGTCGGACAGCCGGAGGGTCTGACTGTAGCAGCGTTCGAGAAAGTAGTGCCGTTGCTCTTCATCCACAGGCTTGTCGCCCAATAATATTTCCAAGTATCCGCGTATGGAACTGACGGGGGTCTTCAGCTCGTGGGCGATGTTGTTGGTCATTTCCTGCTTCAACTGCCGATTGCGTGTCTGTTCTACAATGATTTGTTGTTTCGACTTTTCGGCTTCTGTCCTCAGGAGCTGCTCGTTCTTCACCTGCTTGTTCAGCTTGAAGGCAAACCAAACCAGCAACATCAGTGCCATGCCGAGCAACGAGACAGTTATAATCAATCCGACAGCCATACTATTCTGCTATGTTGGAATCGTTATTGACGAATGCGTACCCGAAGCCGGTACGGTTGATTAGCCGCCAGCTTTCAGGCCCTAGTTTCTTGCGCAGTCGGGTAATGTGTACGTCGACGCTGCGGTCGTTGACCAATGTGTCGTTTGGCCATACTTGGACCATGATTTCTTCGCGGGTGAAATGGTAGTTGGGGTGTTGTATCAATAGGCAAAGGATGAGGTATTCGCGGCGTGTGAGTTCGATGTTCTTTCCCTGGATGCTCACATGTGTATTGTCCATGTCGATTTTCAGAGTGCCGAAAGAGAAGATGTGAGGAGTGGAAGGCGGTGGGGTGGGCTGGGTGCGCTTGAGCACAGCCTTGATGCGCGCTAGCACGGTGTCGAACGAGAACGGTTTGGTGATGTAGTCGTCAGCACCGCTCTTGAACCCGGCCAGCTGGTCGTCGTGATGGTCGCGGGCGGTGAGGAATATGATGGGGGTGTTGTCACCTTCAGCCCGGAGGTGGCTGGCCATCTCAAATCCCGACATGCGGTCCATCATCACGTCCAGCAATATGAGGTCGAAGTCTCCTTTGGGATGCGATGTCAGCAGCTCCAGCGCATCTTCGGCACTGTTGGCAGTATACACTTCAAAACCTTCATTGCATAAGTTGAACCGCAATATCTCGCACATGTCCTGTTCGTCGTCTACAACTAGTATCCTTGTCATAGTGGAGGGGGTGTTGGTAAGTATGAATGTGTTTCTATGCCATATAAACGCAAAAAGGAGACAAATATTATTGTCTCCTTTTCATTTTTTGTGGCATTGACTGGAATTGAACCAGTGACACAAGGATTTTCAGTC